>JBDHTW010000113.1:0-13062 GCA_039808865.1 Geminicoccaceae bacterium | reverse complement strand
CCGCCTCCCCCTGCCGCGCCCGATCCTCACTCAAGACCGCTCTCCCGCAAAAACGCCCGCATCGCCCCAAACACCGCCTCAGACCGCTCCACGCACGGCAAATGACCCGCTCCAGAAATCGTCACCAGGCGCGCCCCGGGCACCAGCGCGGCCAGCTCGGCGACCAGCGCCGGCGGCGTCGAGCCGTCGCAGTCGCCCACCATGCACAAGGTCGGCACGGTCAAGGCCGCGGTGGTGGCGGTGAGATCCGCGTCGCGGATCGCGGCGCAGCAGCCGAGATAGCCGTCGAGCGGCACGCGGCAGAGCATGTTGCGCCAGCCGGCCAGCTCGACCTGCCGCTCCTCGTGGAAGGCGGGCGAGAACCAGCGGACCAGGATGTTGTCGGCGATGCTGGCGATGCCACCGGCGCGGATCGCCGCGATCCGCTCGGCCCACATCTCCGGCGTGCCGATCTTGTGCGCGGTGTCCATCAGCACGAGGCCGCGGACGAGGTCCGGTCGGGTCGCGGCCAAGCTCTGCGCGATCATCCCGCCGATCGACAGCCCGCAGACGATGGCGCTCTTGATCTCGAGGGCGTCGAGCAGCCCCGCCAGATCCTGCGCCAACTGCGCCATCCGATACGGCTCCGGCGTGGCGTCGGTCAGGCCGTGGCCGCGCTTGTCGTACCGCACCAGGCGGAACCGCGTGGCAAGCTCGGGCACCAGCGCGTCCCATACCCGCAGGTCCGTCCCCAGCGAGTTCACCAGCACCAGGACCGGCGCCTCCGCCGGACCGGTATCGGCATAATGAACCACCAGGTCATCCACGCGGATGAACGACATGCTTTCGCCTCCCCTGCCTGTCGATCTCACCGACCCGGGCAGTGTCGTCGATTCCGCCCGGCAACGGAAATGAGAACTTGTCGAGGCGCGATAACCATGCGGTAATCGCTGCAATGGTCTGGGGGGCCAATGATCGATCCGCGCATCAAGATCCGCCATCTGCAGTGCTTCATGGAACTCGCCCGGCTCGGGCATGTCGGCCGCGCGGCCGACCAGCTCGCGGTCACGCAGCCCGCGGTCTCCAAGACCCTGCGCGAGCTCGAGGAGCTGTTGAAGGTGCGCCTGTTCACCCGCGGGCCCAAGGGTCTCGTGCTGACCACGCCCGGCGAGTCCTTCCAGTATTACGCCGCGACCGGCATCATCGCCTTGCAGCAGGCGGTCGAGAGCGTGGCGCAGGGCCGGCTGCGCGGCGATACCAAGGTGCGGATCGGTGCCCTGCCGACGGTCGCGGTGCGCGTCATGCCCGAGGCGGTGCGCGAACTCACCGCGCATCACGGCAATATCTCGGTGCATCTGATCACCGGACCCAACCGGGTGCTGCTGGAGCGCCTGAAGAGCCGCGAGCTCGATCTCGTCGTCGGCCGGCTGGCGGACCCCGAGCAGATGATCGGGCTCGCCTTCGAGCAGCTCTATCTCGAGCGGATGGCCGTCGTGGTGCCGCCGAAGCACCCGCTGCTGGCGCTCGAGCCGTTCGACGCGCGCCGGCTCGCCGACCACGAGGTGCTGATGCCCAGCCGCGAGGACATCACGCGGCCGATCGTCGACCGGCTGCTGATCGCCAACGGCATCGCCGGGCTCGAGCGGCGGATCGACACCGTCTCCAGCGACTTCAGCCGCGCCTACCTGCAGCAGACGGACGCGGTCTGGATCATCTCGCACGGCGTGGTCGCGCTCGATCTGGCCGCCGGCGACCTGGTCGAGCTGCCGATCGACGTCTCTGCGACGCTGGGACCGGTCGGCATGACCACGCGCGCCGACGATCGCCCGCCGCCGGTTATCGCGCAGTTCATGCGGATCACCCGGACGGTGGCCGAGCGGCTGCGCGGCGACACGGCCGAAGCACAGGAATAACCGTCAGGTTATGCGCCGTGCGCGCCCACCCGTAGCGCCGCGGCAGTATCCGTTTGCGGGATAAGGCCGGGGCCGCATGGATCGGCGTCGCCGGCTGCCAGCACAGGCCGGAACCCGCCCCATGCGCGTCGGTTCTGTCACCGGCGCGCATGGATCCTGCAGGTGACGGCAACGAAGGCAGGGGGCCGGCACGCGACGGCCCGTCGGCGTGGGCGAACGGCAACTGCGGTACCGACACCTCATGGACGAACGCCTGCGCGCGGTGGTGGCCATCCCGGTACGGGACGAGGCGGAGCGGATCGAGACCTGCCTGCTGGCGCTCGCGGCACAACGCGATGCCCGCGGCCTGCCGCTGCCCCAGGACGCTTGCGGGATCGTGCTGCTCTTGAACAACTGCACCGACGGCACGGCGGCCGTCGTCCGTCGCCTGCAGGAGCACCTGCCCTACCGGCTCTGGACCCTGGAGCGGCGGTTGGCCGATGGCATGGCGCACGCTGGTTGGGCGAGAAAGCTCGCCATGGATGCCGCGGCGGATCTGCTGGCGGATCGCGGCGTCGGGCGGTCGGGCGTGATCCTCACCACCGATGCCGACGGTCGCGTCGGCGGGCGCTGGCTGGCGGCGAACCTCGGCGCGATCGTCGCCGGTGCCGATCTCGTCGCCGGCTTGGTGCGGGCGGAGCGGGCCGAGCATGCGCGGCTGCCCGACGCGGTGATCCGGCGCGGCCGGATGGAAAGCCGCTACGAGTGGCTGCTGGCCGAACTGCAGGCGCGGCTCGACCCACAGCCGCACGATCCCTGGCCGTGCCATCGTATCGCTTCCGGCGCCAGCCTCGCCGTCACGCTCGCCACCTACCGCGACGTGGGCGGACTGCCACCGGACCCGGTCGGCGAGGATCGGGCTTTCGCCGCGCGGATCGCGCGCAGGGACGGCCGGGTGCGGCACAGCCTCGCGGCCCAGGTCGCGGTCTCGTGCCGGCTCGACGGCCGGGCCGTCGGCGGGATGGCCGCGACCATCCGCGAGCGGGCGTTGCGGCCCGAGATCGCCTGCGATCCGGCGCTGGAGCCGGTGGCGAACCTGATCCGTCGCGCCCGCTGGCGCGTCTTGCTGCGACGATGGCACCGGCAGCGGCCGCGAACGCTGGCGTTGGGCCGGGTGGCGGAACTCGCCCTCAGCCGGAGCGCCCTCGCCGCGGCGCTGGCGCATGAGCATTTCGGCGAGGCTTGGGCGGCCATCGAGCGGGCGAGCCCGGCGCTAGCCTTCCATCCGCTGCGACCGCGCGAGCTGCCCGATCAGATCGAGCTGGCCGAGGGTCTGCTGGCCGGCTTGCGTGGGCAGCCCCGGCCGGCCGCACCACCGGCGCTTGGCGGGATGGTGCGGCCGGCCGATCGGGCGATCGCGCCCGCCGACCGTGAGCAACGCGAGCCGCTCGCGGAGACGGTCTAGCGCACGGGACTTGCCCGACACCCTGGACTGGTGGCCGCTCTTCGCCGCTACGTCCACAAGTCCGCCGCCGGATGGACGGCGCGCAGCACATGTGCCGCCGCCTGGGCCAGCGCCCGGTCCGGGGCCGGCTGGCGCAGGTAGGTGGCGAGATCCCGGCTCACGCGCTCGAGCGGGTGGGTCCGCAGGAAGCCGGCGAGCCCGATCGAGCGCTGCGCCAGTTCGAGCAGGTCGAGCCCGGCCCGCTCGACGGCAAGGCGGGCCAGGTTGACGTAGGCGACCGCGGTCTCCGGATCGGTCGTAGGGGTTTCGGCGAGTACCGCGGCGCGGTCCAGCCACAGCCGCGCGGTCTCGGCTGCCATGGCCGCCTGACCGACCCGGGCGAGCTGGTAGGGATCGCCGTCGCGCCCGGACTGCACGAGATGCCGGCGCAACTCGTCGAGCAGCCGTTCGATGCCGCCGAGCTGCACCGCGGCGAACCGCCAAGCGCCACCGGAGAACAGCGGCTGCCTCAGATAGTCGCCGGGCGCACCGACCAGCTCGGCCGGCTCGACCAGCTGGCCGGTGAAGTCCAGCGTGCCCGTCGCCGACGCACGCATGCCGTGTGCCATCCAGCCTGCCAGATCGGCCCGCTCGCCCCGGGTCAGGGCGGGCACCACCATGCGGACCGCGCCGTCCGCGACCCGCGCGGTGATCAGCGGCCGCTCGACGAAGCCTGCGCCGGATGCGTGGATTTTGCGACCGGCGAGTTGCCACCGCCCGTCGGCAGCCGGGTGCAGGGTCACACCATCTGCTGCCGCCTCGGTATTCCAGACGCCGAACAGCTTGCCCGCACGCGCTTCGCGGGCGAACAGCGCCCGCTGCGTCTCGCCGCCATAGCGGAAGATCAGCTTGAGCGCGTTGACATGGCCTTCGTAGAGGCGCCCGAGGGCGAGGTTGCCATGGCCGATCCGTCCGAAGACCCGCAGCAACGGGCGAGCCCCTTCCGGCGCGGTGCCAAGCCCGCATCCGCCCTCGTCCGGCGGCAGCGGGGCCGTCAGCAGACCCAGCGTGCGCAGCGCCGCGACATCCTCGCTCGGAAAGGCGCCGTCATGGTCGAGGTCGGCCGCACGCTCGGCCGCGGTCCGGGCGACGCTTCCGGCCGCCGCGATCACGCGGGCGAATTCATCACCGCCCCTACGCTCGGGTCCATCCGACGGCCGGTGCGCCACCATAGGCTCCTGCCATCGTCGAGCTTCCGCCGGCATCGCTGGCCCCGTCATCCATCATGTCCCGCATTGAAACCTCGCACGAGCCCGCCGGTTGCGTCGGTTGCTGGGATATGGGCCGCCCCAGCTGCGGCCACGGCCGGAACCGCCCGATCCAGCGGGGTCGCGCGGCCGACGGCTCGGTCGATGCGCAGGGAGCACGGACGATGGAGCTTGCGGGCAAGGTGGCGCTGGTGACCGGGGCTGGATCAGGCATCGGCAAGGCGGCGGCATGCCGTCTGGCACAGGAAGGCGCCAGGATCGGTGCGCTCAGCCACACCGCCGCGGAAGTGGCGCGGACCGCCACCGAGATTGCCGGCGCCGGCGGCGAAGCGATACCCCTGATCGCGGACGTCGCCGACAGCGCCGCGATGCGGCAGGCGATCGAACGGCTCGTCGGCAAATTCGGCCGGCTCGACCTGGTGTTCGCCAATGCCGGCATCAACGGCGTCTGGGGGCCGATCGACGAGCTGCAGCCGGAGGAATGGGATCGCACCGTCAACACCAACCTGCGCGGCACCTACCTGACCCTGCATCACAGCGTCCCGCACTTGAAGCGTGCCGGCGGCGGCGCCGTGGCGATCACCGCCTCGATCAACGGGACGCGCGTGTTCAGCAATGCCGGGGCCACCGCCTATTCCTGCACCAAGGCGGCGCAGCTGGCGCTGGCCCAGATGGCGGCGCTCGAACTCGCGCCACACCGGATCCGGGTCAACGTGATCTGCCCGGGCCAGATCGACACCGCGATCGACGACAATACCAAGAAGCGCGACATCGCTGCCGCAAGGGTGCCGGTCGACTACCCTGCCGGCAGCATCCCGCTCACCGGCGGCAAGGCCGGCACCAGCCAGGAGGTGGCGGAACTCGTGCTGTTCCTGCTGTCCGAGCGGTCCCGGCACATCACGGGCACCCCGGTTTGGATCGACGGGGCGCAGTCGTTGCTGATCGGCTGAGGCACGGCCTCGATGCATGCCCGTCGCACTTGCTGTCTTTTGATCACAGGCCATACCCGAATTGACGTGCGTCAGCCGGGGAACCCTGGCTCGTCACCGAGGTTGCCCCCGCGACCCGGATCGTGTCGACGGCCGCCATGCTACCACAACATCTTCGCCTTTCCGCCTTACGCGCGCTTCCGAAGATCGCCGCCGCGACGGAAGCAGGACAGGCGCCGGTTGTACCAACCGCCCGGCGCAACGTCGCGACGCGGGCCGCATGGCAGCTCGTCGCACACGCAGTGGCCGGAGCATGCTGCGGCTGGCTGGTGCTTGGCGGCTTGCTCGCGACGGATGCCGTGGGTCTGCGCACGTTGCTGGCCAGCGCCGAGGACGGCCCGCTCGCCCTGATACTGCTTCTGCTCCAGTTCGGTGCCGGGTTCGCCACGTTCGCACTGGGCACCGCGTTCGCCATGCCGGGCCGGACGAAGCGGCACGGCTGAGACGAACGACCGGGGCTGCCGTCAGCTCCCCCCGCTACGGGCGGCGGCGTTGCGCTTGCGTGTGGCGGCTGCCTTGCGTGCGGCGGCGCCGCGATCGGCCGCCGGCCGCGCCGCCGAAGCGGCACCGCCCGGCTTGCCGCGGCCCGAGCCGCTCTTGTTGCCGCCGCCACTTTCCTTGTTGACGGTGGCCCAGGCCCGGCGCTCGGCCTCGTCGGGGGCCACGCCGCGCTCCTCGTAGCTTTCCTCGATGTGCTCGGCTTGGCGCTTCTGCTTGTCGGTGTAGGCGGACTTGTCGCCCCTCGGCATGATGGCCTCCATGGCTGACCGTCGTCTCCGCCCAGCAACCAGCGACGCTGGCGGCCGGTTCCAACCGCGACGCACCGCAAGCCTCAGCCGTTGACGATGGTTCCGCCGTTCGGATGCAAGACCTGGCCCGACCTGTACGAGCTGTCCGCGCAGGCGAGGAACAGGTAGCACGGCGCCACCTCGTTCGGCTGGCCCGGGCGCTGCATCGGCGTGCCGGCACCGTGCTTCGCCGTCCGCTCCTCGTCGAAGCTCGCCGGGATGAGCGGGGTCCAGATCGGACCGGGTGCCACCGCGTTGACACGGATCTTCCGCTCACCGAGCTGTCCGGACAGCGAGCGGGTGAAGGCGACGATGGCCCCCTTGGTCGAGGCATAGTCGAGCAGCTGCGGGCTGCCCTTGTAGGCCGTCACCGAAGTGGTGTTGATGATGGCCGAGCCCTCCGGCAGGTGCGCCAGGGCGGCCTTGGTCATGAAGAAGTAGCCGAACAGATTGGTGCGGAACGTCCGCACGAGCTGCGCCTCGTCGATGTCCGCGACCGCATCCTGCTCATGCTGTTCGGCGGCGTTGTTGACCAGGACGTCGAGCCGGCCAAGGCGCTTCACGGTGCGGGGGACGGCCTCACGGCAGAACGCCTCGCTCCCGACATCGCCGGCGATGCTGCAGCAGGCACGGCCTTCCGCGCGGACCGCCTCGGCGGTCTCACGCGCATCGTCGCTCTCGTCGAGATAGGTGATCGCCACGTCGGCGCCTTCACGTGCGAACAGGACCGCCACCGCTCGACCGATGCCACTGTCGCCGCCGGTGATCAGCGCGACCCTGCCCTCGAGCCGGTCCGAGCCGCGGTGGCGCGGCGCGTGGTCCGGCCGGGGGTGCATCTCCGCCTCGCGGCCGGGTTGATGTTCCTGCCGCTGCCGCGGCATCGTCTCCCGACTGCCCATGGCTCGTGCTCCCTGCCGGCGGGCATCGCCGGCCCGCCGTGCTCTGTCCGGTCCGAAGGTCGCGGCCGCTCAGCCGCCACCGATGCCCTCGATGATCTTGCCGGTACCCGCGCAGTTGGCGCAGGTCCGGCCGTCCCTGCTTCCGGCGCCGTTGCAGACCGGACAGATGGCCTCGCCGGCGCCCGGTGTGCCTGGTGTTGCCTCGTCGCCCGGGTTGATGCCGGCGGCCGCTGCTGCCGGGACTTGCGGTCGGGCGTCGGTGCGCCCGATCGAGTCGGCGTCGACCTCCGGGAACGTGCATGCCGCCGTCGACGGACGGGCGTCCACGGACAGTGGTCCGTCGCGTCCGGCGCCACGCATCGCCTCCGGCGGCAAGGGCAGACCACGCCGGTCACGGTAGTCGAAACCGGCACCGGCGCGCGGTCGCTCGACGCTCAGCGCACGCGCGCAGAGCGCATCGACCATCGCCACGCCGCCGACCGCAACCAGCGCGGCACCGACATTGCCACGGCGCGGGTTGTCGTCGGACGGACCGGCCGCCAGGGTCGCCAGATCGAGCACGCCGCCGCCGACCCGGCCCCAGATCCAGGGCGTCGGATCGGCCTGGGACAGGATGCCGATGCCGGTCACGATCTCGCGGGCGCCATAAGCCTGGATCAGGCCGGTATGGCTTTCCATGCCCAGCGTGCGCGCCGGCACGCGTGGGGCCAGCAGTTCGGTCGGACCGAGACCGATGCTGAACCAGCCCAAGCCCTCGGCCACCGCCCGCGTCGAGGTGGTGCCGGCCAGCCGTGGTCGTCGCCATGGCGTCTTTCTCCCCAGGGCTGCAGCACGACCTTGATGCAGCCGTCCTGTTTGTCGCGGAACGTCTTGTACATGCCGGGACCGTCCGCGAGCCCGAGCTTGTGGGTGATGACGAAGGAGGGATCGATCTGGCCTTCCTCGATTCGCCCGAGCAGATCGTCGGTCCAGCGGTCGACGTGGGTCTGGCCGGTGCGCAGGGTCAGCCCCTTGTTCATGATCATGCCCATCGGCACCTTGTCGATCAGCCCGCCATGGACGCCGGGAATCGACAGCACACCGGCCGGGCGACAGGACATAGGCCATCTCGCGCAGCACGTGCGGGCGATCGCTCTCCAGCATCAACGCCTGCTTGACCCGGTCGTAGACCGAATCCAGCGTGGCGGTGGCGTGCGCCTCCATGCCGACGGCGTCGATGCACGTCTCCGGTCGCTTGCCGCCGGTCAGCTCGTTGAGCCGCTCGACGACGCTCTCCTCGGCGAAGTTCAGCGTGATGGCCCCGCCGACCGCCGCCACGCTGAGCCGGTCGGGCAGGCGGTCGATCGCGATCACCTGCTTCGCCCCGAGCAGCACGGCGCTGCGGATGGTCATCTGGCCGACCAGCCCGCAGCCCCAGATCGCCACCGTGTCGGTCGGCCGGATGTCGCACTGCACCGCAGCCTGCCAGCCGGTCGGGAAGATGTCGCCCAGGAACAGCACCTGCTCGTCGGCGAGGCCGGCCGGGATCTTGACGTGCGTCGTGTCCGCGAACGGCACGCGCACGTACTCCGCCTGCCCGCCGGCATAGGCGCCGGTCAGATGCGTGTGGCCGAACAGGCCCGCGGTCGCGTGGCCGAAGACCTTGTCGGCCACGTCCTTGTTGCGGTTGCTGCGCTCGCAGACCGAGAAGTTGCCGCGCCGGCACTGCTCGCACTCGCCGCAGAGAATCGTGAACGGCACGACGATCCGATCGCCGACCTTGAGCTTGCGGTTCTCCCTGCCGACCTCGACCACCTCGCCCATGAACCCGTGGCCCACGATGTCGCCGGCCTGCATGCCGGGCATGAAGCCGTCGTACAGGTGCAGGTCCGAACCGCGGATGGCGCAGCTCGTGACCTTGACGATCGCATCGCGCGGGGCCTCGATCCTCGGGTCGGGTACGGTGTCGCAGCGTATGTCGCCCTTGCCGTGCCAGCAGAGCGCGCGCATCGGCGCCTCCCGCGCTGAAGCGAAGCGTTGCTTTGGCGCTGGAGCCCGGACAACGCTACCCTTCCAGGGAGGTTCCGCCGCCGGTCACGGCCCTACCGGACGCCGTGGCCGGGCCTAGCTGGGATACCGGGGGCGGAGGCGCCACCTCGGTCAGCCTACCGGCGATCCACGCCGCCAACGCCGCCGGATAGGCGCGATTGGGCCAGCGGTCGAGTTCCAGACTGGCCACTGCCTGCCGCGCGGCATCGAGCGTCTCGGCTTCGATCGCCGCCGTCGTGGCCGTCGCGCCGGCCTGCTCGACGAGCGTCACCTCGGCTTGGCAGCCGTCGACGGAGAACAGCCGGCGCAACTTCCGAATGTCGACCACGGCCAGACCAGCGCGGCGCAGCGCATCGCGCAGCTCGTGCTCGCCCGGCAGGAACTTGACCGACGCCATGCAGGCGCGCACGGGCGGCGGCAGATCGTCGACGGCCAGCGGAAACTCTTTCGCCGGGCTGAACCGCCACCGTTGCAGCCCATGGCTGACGCCGGCCAGTCTCTTCAGCTCCAGCCGTCCTTCGCGGAGCTTGAGGTTGCAGCCGTCATGCCCCGGCAGCAGGAAGTATGTTTCGCTGGACTCCTGTCCCGTCGCGGGATTGGGCAGGTCCGGAAAGGCGCTGGCCCACGCCCGCCACTCGTAGCGAACTTTCGCACGGCCCATCGGTCGTCATCTCGAACAGCTGCCGCAGAATCACCGCCAAGAGCCTCTACAACGCAGCGACCGTGCGAATGGTTACGGCGACGAGCCAGATATTGGCAGGCACGGCCGCGCCGTGGGAACCGTTCAGCCGCCGGCGGCACGGAACTCGACGCGGCGATTGCGCTCGGCATATGGGTCGATGCCCGGCAGCGGTGCGGTCTCGCCCATACCGACGACGCTCAGACGCTCGGAGGGGATGCCGAACCGGTTCTCGAGATAATGCTTGACCGCGGTGGCGCGCCGCTCGGAGAGTTTCTGGTTGTAGCTTGCGGTGCCGGACGCGTCGGCATGACCGACGATGACGAGGCGTCGGCCAAGAGCGTCGGGCAGCAGGAGCATCTCCCCGACACTGTCCAGATAACGCTGCGAGCCACCCAGCACCTCGCTCGAATCGAAGCCGAACTGGACCAGAAACGCAAACGCGCTCGGCCGCGTGTCCGCCGGCGGCAACGCCTCGGTCGTGTTGGTCAGACGGATGCCGCGCGTGCGCCGCTCGGGCGGTGCCGAGGACGATTTCGGCCACAGCAGATCGGCCAGCCGGGCAGGCTCGGGTACCGGGCCGTCGAAGATGACGACCTCGCCGGCAGACGTCGGCGATGCGGCAAGAGCACTTCCCGCAATGGCAGCGACCAGACCGAGACAGGCGAGACCGCGGCTGAACTTCATGTCGTCCTCTACCTCGTCACCAACGCCCCACGCGGCACCCCCAAGGCGACGGCGAGGCGGGTCTCGGGAAGCACCTCGATCAGCAACTCCGCCTCGGCGACGGCGGCGTCGACGTGGCGAAAAGCCGCCGCCACCTCGGTCAGGGCGTTCACGGGCAGAGGCTCGAGGTCGGTCGAGACGAGATCCGCCGGCAGCGAAGGGCCTGGGTCGTGGGCGGCCGCGAAGCAGCGCAGTTCCTCGTTGGCGCCGGCTCGGTTCGCGACCAGCTCGAAGCCGGCTCCGTCGCCGGGAACCGCGACCGTCCGGTCGGCACGAACGAGGGCGTCCGGCTGGAAGCGATTCGGGAACACCCGGCTGACCTGACCGTCATCGTCCTGGTAGAAGCAGTAGACGTAGGCATCGCCAGTCGTGCGCAGCTGGGCCTGCAGACGCTCGTCGACGTTCAGGACGGGCCGCGGACCCTGTCGAGCGACGAGGTCCAGCCGCAGCGCCGCGGTCGCGGCCGGCGGCATGGCGATGGGCTCGGCCACGGCGTCCCGCTGGAAGTCGTTGCTCGGCGCGAATTTCCGCTCCGGCGCGGAGACGCCCGTCGCCTGCTGATGGCGCAGCTCCAGCAGCGGTGCCAAAGCGGCGGTGATCGGCGCCACGCTGGTCGTGCCATCGATCGACGGAGCGCCGAGGCCGAGCAGGTTGGCATCACGGTCGAAGACGATCGCGCTCAGCACGCCAGCCGGCAGGACGAGGCTCGTCTGCAGGTGCGCTTCGGCTCCGGCCAGGGCGGTCACGCGCCCCTCGACCAGCGAGATGTCCGCTGCGGTGCGGTTGACGATGGCGAAGACGGGCTCGCCGACATCGATGTCCGCGGGACTGCGGTACCAGTTGGCAACCTTGAGGGGAGCATCGGCTACCGTCAGCATGCAGACGTCGCCGTGCGGATCGGCGGCAACGCTGCCGGCGACGCGGAACTTGTTGTGCCGCACGAGGCCGACGCGGTCGCTGCCGCTCAGCGACGTGCAATGGGCCAGCAGCGTGGTCGCCGAAACGGCCACCGCCGAGCCGCGGATCAGCTCCGGGCGGATCTCGCGCTTGTGCTGCGGCGCCTCCGGCACCACGCCCCAGACCGACTGCGCGATCAGCCGCGCCACGGCCCTGGCACGATCCAGCTCCGGCTGATCGGCTGCGGCCGCCGGCAGCGCCATGCAGGTGAGCGACAGCCACGCCACGAGGCTGGCGAGCTTGGCCATGAGGAATTGACGTGCCGTCAACTTGGCTTTCCTCTCGTCCGGACACCCCTTGTCCGCGCCAAGGCGAATATCGGTCATTTCGCATCGGCCCGCAGTGACGAATGTCACGTCGCGGCACCAGACGGTCGCTGCAGTGTCCACTTGCGCACCATATGGCGCATCAGATCCGGGCCACCGGCGGCAGATGACCAACCGCAGGGTCAGACGCGAACAGCCGGCGGCCAACCCCGACGCGACGCGCATCGTCATGTCCTCGCCAATGCACCCGGCATGGCCGCCCACGAATTATTTGGCGTCGAGTACGCTCTGCATGTGGTAGATTACATTCTGCAGGTCGAAGGTCGGCGCCGGCAGATGAACGAATGGTATGATCGACACGAGGACCGCCGTTCGCCTCAACGTCCACGGCGCGAGAGGCAGGACGCATTTCGCTGTCGGGTTTCGCCATCGCCGCGAATCCGGGGACCTGCAGCACCGGCCCGCCGCAGACCAGGGTATGGGCCTCTCACCGCGGAGGAAAGCGATGCTTCGAGCAGGTGGGGTTAGTCTCTCGACAGCGAGCCTGATGGTGATGGTCGCGGCGGGAGCCGCGCAGGCCAACACGGCGAGCTTCAAGCTGCTGCGTTCCAACGGCCTTCCCGCCGGCTGTGCCGCCAGCGCGACCGCGACGGTCAAGGTCGCGACGCAGCCCGGCGCCGACAACTTCGCCGAGAAGATGTCCGTGACGGTCAGCGGCCTCGCCGCGCATACGGCGCTGGACATCTTCGTCATCCAAATCCCGAATGCCCCGTTCGGGCTGTCCTGGTACGTGGGTGATCTGGAGGCCGACGCTTACGGCAAGGTCACCCGGACCTTCGTCAGCCGGTTCAACCACGAGACTTTCGCCGTCGCCCCGGGGGCGGCTCCAGCCCCGACACCGGACGGGAGCAAGGACGCGAGCATCAACCCGGCGTTCAAGCCGCTGCACACGTTCCATGTCGGCATCTGGTTCAACTCGCCGGCCGACGCGCTCAAGAACGGGAGCCAGTGTCCGGCCACCGTGACGCCGTTCAACGGCGACCACACGGCAGGCGTGCAGGTTCTCAGCAGCCGCAACGCCGCCAACAGCAACAACCTGACCGGACCGCTCAAGAACGTTCACGACTGAGCCGGAACCGGACGCGCG
>JBDHTW010000112.1:0-13085 GCA_039808865.1 Geminicoccaceae bacterium | reverse complement strand
TGCTTTCGGCTTCGGCACCTATGTGGCTCAAGTCGCCGAGGTTGCCGTGGCCGAGGACGGCAGCGTGCGTGTCGAACGCGTGGTCTGTGCGGTCGATTGCGGCACGGTGGTCAATCCCGACACGGTCGTCGCGCAGATGCAGGGCGGCATCATCTATGGCCTGACGGCAGCTCTCTCTGGCGAGATCACGCGGCATGAGCCAGCGGACGGCAGACTTGGAGGGATGTCGGAAGCTGGATGCGGATGGGGCGGAAGCATCGACACGCCGCTGGCCGGTCCTCTCGGCCCATGCGGGTTCCCGACCGATGACTTCCAAGAAGTGCTCGCCACGCTGCTGGACGCAGCACCGAACCTGCCACCGTCGGTGGCCGGACACCCGAAAGGTGATCGGCAGGCCGATCGTGGGCGCCGGCAGATGCGGGAACTGTCGGCGCGGCAACATTCGGCAATCGCCGACAGCTCTCTGCGGTCGACGGGCATGTGCCGCAACCATAACTTTTGCGCGATTACATTCCAGAGCGAAACATCATTGCGGATAGACGGCAAGGTATAGATTTATGTTGCAAAACATGAACTACATCTGTAGATTTCATTGCGTCTTGTTTATAATGAAGTAATCAGCCTCAGCCCAGCAGACAACCAAGCTAAGGCTCAAGCAACATGCAACGCGATATGCTGATCAAAGGGGCAATGCTGATAGCGATGGCGGTGCCCGTAAAGGGGCCTGCACAGGCGACGGAAATATACGATCCGTCATTCGCGTCCTGCACCGGAACCAACTGTTCATCGATTGTCCTGGGCGGTATCGTCAATGCTTTTGCCAATACCCCCAAGCCGTGGACGGCGGAAATCAGAGCGACCGCCGGCCGATGCCTTAGGCTGGACGTGATTGCCCAGCAGGCCGATCTCGAAATCGTCGCTGTGGCGCCGAACGGTTCCGTCTACCGTAACGACGACACCAATGGCCTCATGCCGGTGGTCAAGATCAACAACACGGCGACCGGCTTCTACACGGTGCAGATCGCCCAATATGCCGGAAGCGTCACGGAAGGCACCTTTCAACTGGCGTTCGGCGTTTACAACCTGAACAACCCGAACTGCGCGGGAGCCACGCCACCCGAACTCGCAGCAAAGCGCACGGCCAAGAACTAAGATTTTCTTTCTTCGCTGGATCGGCGACTTCGTGTCGGCCCGCACGGACGCTTGCCCGCGAGGCGCCTGTGCGGGCGCATCGACGCTCGCGGTGCGCCTCACGCCGGTTGCCACCCTACTTTCCGGATCTGAACCAGCCCGCGTACGCCGACCACGGCGCCATCGCAGGCCACCCGGGCTCGACGCGGCCAAGCTCTAGCCGTCCAGCAGCGCCGCTTCCGCGTCGGTGAACACCCGGCTGCGGGTGAGGAAGCGGACACCCTCCGGTGCCTCGAGCGAGAAGCCCGCGCCACGGCCGGGCACCACGTCGATGATCAGCTGCGTGTGCGACCAATAGGCGAACTGCGCCGCGCCCATGAAAACGTCGCAGCCGGCGATCCGGCCGAGCTTGACGTCGCCTGGGCCGGTGCGGAACTCGCCAGCCGGGTAGCACATGGGCGCGCTGCCGTCGCAGCAGCCGCCCGACTGGTGGAACAGCAGATCGCCGTGCCGGGCACGCAGGCGCTCGATCAGCTCGACGGCGGCCGGGGTGGCGACGACGCGCTCGACCATGGGAAGCCTCCAGCTCGTGAAGAAGAAGGGGTGCCGGCCCTGCGGACCGGCACCCGAGCATGATCGCACCCTAGGGGAGGCGTGAGCGCGATCAGAAGAAACCGAGGGCCTTGGGGCTGTAGCTGACCAGAAGGTTCTTGGTCTGCTGGTAGTGATCGAGCATCATCTTGTGGGTCTCGCGCCCGATGCCCGACTGCTTGTAGCCACCGAACGCGGCATGCGACGGGTAGAGATGGTAGCAGTTGGTCCACACCCGGCCGGCCTGGATCTCGCGACCGAAGCGGTAGGCGCGGCTGCCGTCGCGGGTCCATACGCCCGCACCCAGGCCATAGAGGGTGTCGTTGGCGATCGACAGCGCCTCGGCCTCGTCCTCGAACGTGGTCACCGAGACCACCGGGCCGAAGATCTCCTCCTGGAAGATCCGCATCCGATTGTGGCCGGCGAAGATCGTCGGCTGGACGTAGTAGCCGTTGGCCAGCTCGCCGCCGAGATCGGCCCGGGCGCCGCCGATCAGCACCTCGGCGCCTTCCTGGCGGCCGATGTCGATGTAGGCCAGGATCTTCTCGAGCTGGTCGTTGCTCGCCTGCGCGCCGATCATGGTCGAGGGATCGAGCGGGCTGCCCTGCTTGATCGCGGCCACCCGGGCCACCGCGCGCTCCATGAAACGGTCGTAGATCTTCTTCTGCACCAGCACGCGGCTGGGGCAGGTGCAGACCTCGCCCTGGTTCAAGGCGAACATGGCGAAGCCTTCGAGGGCCTTGTCGAAGTAGTCGTCGTCCTCGGCCATCACGTCGGCGAAGAAGATGTTGGGCGACTTGCCGCCCAGCTCCAGCGTCACCGGGATGATGTTCTCGGAGGCGTACTGCATGATCAGCCGGCCGGTCGAGGTCTCGCCGGTGAACGCGATCTTGGCGATGCGCTTGTTCTGCGCCAGCGGCTTGCCGGCCTCGACGCCGAAGCCGTTGACCACGTTGAGGACGCCCGGCGGCAGGAGATCGCCGATCAGGTCCATCAGCGCCATGATGCTCATCGGCGTCTGCTCGGCGGGCTTGAGCACGACGCAGTTGCCGGCGGCGAGCGCAGGAGCCAGCTTCCAGACCGCCATCAGAAGGGGGAAGTTCCAGGGAATGATCTGCCCGACGACACCGAGCGGCTCAT
This sequence comes from Geminicoccaceae bacterium, assembly GCA_039808865.1. GTDB lineage: Bacteria > Pseudomonadota > Alphaproteobacteria > Geminicoccales > Geminicoccaceae > Benzoatithermus. Next base: position 10,223 of record JBDHTW010000112.1, on the reverse strand, counting down.
GGAAATGGTAGGCGACGGTGTCGTGGTCGATCTCGGCGAGGGTACCCTCCTGCGCCCGGATGCAGGCCGCGAAGTAGCGGAAATGGTCGATCGCCAGCGGCAGGTCGGCGGCAGTGGTCTCGCGGACCGGCTTGCCGTTGTCGAGCGTCTCGACCAGCGCCAGCAGCTCGAGGCGCTCCTCCATCCGGTCGGCGATCTTGTTCAGGATGGCGGCGCGCTCGGCGGCCGAGGTCCGGCCCCACTTGGCCTTTGCCGCGTGCGCGGCATCCAGCGCCAGCTCGATGTCCTCGGCGGTGGAGCGGGCAATCTCGGCAATCTTGCCGCCGGTGATCGGCGTCGTATTGTCGAAATACTGACCACGTACCGGGGCGATCCACTTGCCACCGATGAAATTGTCGTAGCGGCCCCGCAGCGGGAAACTCGCATTGATCTTGTCGAGTGTCTGCAGCAGCATCTTGATATCCTCCCTCCGTTCGGGTGATGATTGGAGTAGCCTGTACCTGGGCGAGTTTGGAGACGGACTTTGGTCGTAGCAGCCGGTGATCAGGGGCGGATGGCCACGCCCCAGGGCATGCGCCCGACCGGCGTCGAGCGCACGACCTCGAGGCTCGCGACGTCGATGGTCGACACGTCGTTGGTGAGGCCGTTCGTCGCCAGCAGCAGGCCGCCGTCGGGCGTCAGATCGAGGTGCCAGACACGGCGGCCGACCAGCAGGTACTTGTCGACCGCGAAGGTGCCGGTGTCGACCACCGCCACCCGATTGGCCGGCCCCAGCGCCACGAACGCCTTGCCACCGTCCCGCGACAGCCGCAGGCCCACGGGCTGCACCAGGTCGGTCGGGACGCCCGGGATCGCGAACCTGATCTCGTGCACGACCGCCTGTGTGGCCACGTCGATCACGGCCACGGTCCCGCCGATCTCGGAGGTGACCCAGAGCAGCTTGTCGTCGGCCGAGAACCGCGCATAGCGTGGCCGCTGCGCCACCAGCGTGTTGGCGACGATCGCGTGGGTCGCGGTGTCGATCCAATGGACCATGTTCGTGGTCTCGGAGGTCGTCACCGCCCAGCGGCCATCGTGGCTGACCGCCATGCCTTCCGGTTCGACGCCGACCTCGATCTGCGCCACGACCCGGCGCGTGTCGGTGTCGACCACGGTGGTGATCGCGTCGTCCTCGTTGGCGATGTAGAGGTGTCGGCCCTCCGGATCCAGATCGAAGAACTCGGGGTCGGCACCGGAAGGTAGATCGGCCACGATCTTGCGCGACGCGACGTCGAGGACTTGCACGGTGTCGTCGTCGGACGCGCAGATGTAGAGCTTCGAGTAATCCGGCGAAAAGACCAGCCCGCGCGGCCTCTTGCCGACAGGAATCGTGTCGACGACCTCGAGCGTGCCGATGTCGATGACCGAGACGGTGTTGTCCTTCTCGTTCGATATCCACGCGGTGGGCGCGGCCTCGGCGCTGGCGGCAGCCAGCACGAGCGCGAGCGCCGTCAGGCATCGGGCGCGCATCGGATCCCTCCCTGGATTCGGGTGAAGCGCAGAAGTCCGGCATAATCAGGCCCGGGCGTGCCCGCCAATCGCGACCAAGGTCTTAGGCGCGGCGTCCGCCAGTGCGGCCGGACCCCGACCAAGGTGCGGCTCCACAGCCTCCCCCGCCGACCGTAGGAGCGACGGCCAAGACACAACGATCGCCGGAGGAAGGCAGATGACGCCAAGGTGGCAGGTGGGGCTGATCGGTCTCGTGGCCGGGCTCGGCATTTCCGGTTCGGTCTGGGCGCATGGTGACGTCGTACCGCACGCGGTCGACACGACGGGCCTGCCGCCGCTCGGGGACGAACTGCACGCCGAGGACCCCTATCGCGGCACGCCCGACTACGCCCTGGCCCAGCAGATCGGCGCCAAGGCGTTCAACCAGAATTGCGCCCGATGCCACGGTCTCGGTGCCGTCTCGGGCGGTATCGCGCCCGACTTGCGTCAGCTCGTGCCGGTCGACGACGACGGCTATTTCATCGGCCGGGTCATGAGCGGCTCGGTCCGCGACGGCGTCACCTACATGCCGCCCTTCGAAGGCGTGCTCAGCCAGGAGGCGATCTGGTCGATCCGCTCGTGGCTCGACAGCGTGGCCGAACAATGAGGCTGACGCGCCGCGCGGCGTTGGGCGGGGGCTTGGCCCTGGCCGTCACGGCGCAGGCGCAGGCCCGGATCTACGCCGACACGGTGAGCAGTGTCGGCGAAAGCCTCGACACGATCCGGGCCAAGGGCCGGGTGCGGATCGGCGTCTACGCCGATTTCATGCCGTTCTCGACCATGGGCGAGACCGGCCCGAGCGGGATCGACGTCGAGATCGCGCGGCTCGTCGCCAGCCGTCTCGGCGTCGCGCTGGACCTGGTGGTGGTCCAGGCCGGCGACAGCGTCGACGACGACCTGCGCAACTATGTCTGGCGCGGCACCGTCGTCGACCACGAGGTGGTCAACCTGCTGCTGCACGTGCCGTACAGCCGCGAGCTGGAGACGCGCAGCGAGCTCGCGGTGCTGATCCAGCCCTACTTCACCGAAGCGCTGGCCGTGGCGCGCGACCCGGACCAGGTCGGCCAGGACGGCGAGCCGGAGCTCGACCAGCTCGAGGGGCTGCGCATCGGCGTCGAGCTGGACAGCCTGCCCGACTACTATCTCGGCTCGACCCTGGGCGGCCGGCTGCGTGACGGGCTCGTCCATTACCGGCGGCCGGACGAGGCGCTGGCGGCGCTGCGCGCCGGCGAGATCGCGGCCTTCATGGGGCTGCGCAGCCAGATCGACGCCGGGCTCGGCGACGCAGCCGACAAGTTCGACCTCTCGCCGCTGCCGTTGCCGGGGCTGCGCCTGACGAGCTGGGCGGTGGGTGCCGCCGTGCGCGAGAACGCACGCGACCTGGGCTACGCGGCCGGCGACATCCTGGCCGCTGCCGTCCGGGACGGCACCATCCGCGACATCTTCGCGAAGAGCGGCATCGGCTTCAGGCCGCCGCCGTTCGCCTGAGCCCCGCCACAGGCGGCTACGACCTTCATCCAGCTTACGCAAAGCGGATCCGTCTGACTTGTTCATGACCGCGACCACAGGGAGCTACGTGATGATGCGATCGCGTCTATTGACCGGAACGATGCTGGCGCTGCTCGGTACGACCTCGGTGCCGGCGCTGGCCGTGACCGACCAGGACCTGCTCGACGACGCCAAGACGCCGGGCGACGTCCTGACCAACGGCCTTGGCTACAAGGCCCAGCGCTTCAGCCCGCTCGACAAGATCAACAAGGGCACGGTCAAGCGGCTCGTGCCGGCCTGGACCTTGTCGTTCGGCGGCGAGAAGCAGCGTGGCCAGGAGAGTCAGCCGATCGTCGCCGACGGGACGCTCTACGTGACGGCCTCGTACTCGCGCATCTTCGCCGTGGACTCCCGGACCGGCGAGGAGAAATGGCAGTACGACGCGCGCCTGCCGGACGGCATCCTGCCTTGCTGCGACGTCATCAACCGCGGCGCCGCGATCTACGAGGACAAGATCTACTTCACCACCCTGGACGCCCAGCTCGTCGCCCTGAACAAGGACACGGGCAAGGTCGTCTGGCGCAAGAAGATGGAGAACTACCAGGACGGCTACTCCAACTCGGCCGCGCCACTGATCGTCAAGGGCAAGGTGATCGTCGGCAATTCGGGCGGCGAGTTCGGCATCGTCGGCGCCGTCAAGGCCTACGACGCGCAGACCGGCGAGGAGGTCTGGTACCGTCCGACCGTCGAGGGCCACATGGGCCGTGTGGCCGGCAAGGACTCGACGATGACCGGCGTCACCAACGCCACTTGGCCCGGCGACATGTGGCAGCATGGCGGTGCGGCGACCTGGCTCGGCGGCACCTACGATCCCGAGCTCAACCTCCTGTATTTCGGCACCGGCCAGCCGGCACCCTGGAACAGCTGGTTGCGGCCCGGCGACAATCTGTACAGCTCCTCGACCCTCGCCATCGACCCCGACAGCGGCGAGATCAAGTGGCATTTCCAGGGTACGCCGCACGACGGCTGGGACTTCGACGGCGTGAACGAGTTCATCCCGTTCGAGCTGGAGAAGAACGGGCAGAAGATTCACGCCGGTGCGAAGGCCGACCGCAACGGCTTCTTCTTCGTGCTGGACCGCACCAACGGTCAGTTCATCAGCGCGACGCCCTTCGTCTCCAAGATCACCTGGGCCAAGGGTTACGGCGACGACGGTCGCCCGCTGGCCGATCCGGCCTCGCGGCCGAAGAGCCCGGCCGAGAAGGCGCCTGGGGCCGAGGACGACGCCGTGTTCAACGTGCCGAGCTTCCTCGGTGCCAAGAACTGGATGCCGATGTCCTACAGCCAGAAGACCGGCCTGTTCTACGTGCCCAGCAACGAGTGGGGCATGGAGATCTGGAACGAGGACATCGCCTACAAGAAGGGCGCCGCCTATCTCGGCGCCGGCTTCAACATCAAGCCGCTCTACGACGACCATATCGGCGTCCTGCGAGCGATCGATCCGGCCACCGGCAAGATCAAGTTCGAGGTCAACAACCAAGCCCCGCTCTGGGGCGGCGTGTTGAGCACCGCCGGAGGACTCGTGTTCTACGGCACCCCGGAAGGCTACCTGCAGGCCGTGGACGACGCCACCGGCGAGGTGCTGTGGAAGTACAACACGGGCTCGGGCGTGGTCGGCTCGCCGATCACCTGGGAGCAGGACGGCGAGCAGTACGTCGCCGTGACCTCGGGCTGGGGCGGCGCGGTGCCGCTGTGGGGCGGTGACGTCGCCAAGATCGTCAAGAACTTCAACCAGGGCGGCTCGGTCTGGGCCTTCAAGCTGGTCGACTGACGGTTCCTGACCACCGATGCGACGACGGGGCGGCGCGTGGCCGCCCCGTCTGCTCGCCGAGTGTCTTCTCTCACCGCCGATCGCAGCCTATCCTCGCCGCAACACGGGGAAGGCTCGGTCCCATGCTCAAGATCCTGGTCGCCGACGACCATCCATTGTTCCGCGAGGCGGTGGTGCTGTCCATCCGCCAGCTCGACCGGACCGAGTTCGAGGTCATCGAGGCCGGCACGCTCGACGAGGTTCGGCATCTGGCGGCCGAGATACCCGATCTCGACCTGCTGCTGCTGGACTTGAAGATGCCCGGCATGGACGGGCTTGGCGGCCTCCTCGAGCTGCGCCGTGGCTTTCCGGCCCTGCCGGTGGTGATCGTCTCGGCGACGGAGGAGCCGCGGATCATCCGCGAGGCGCTGGCGGCCGGCGCCATGGGCTACATCCCGAAATCGCTCGACCGGGCCGAGATCGCCCGGGCCCTCGAGCATGTGCTCGCCGGCGAGATCTGGCGCCCTGCCGGCGATCTCGACCAGTCACCGAGCGAGGCGCCGATCGCCGAGCGCGTGCAGGCGCTGACCCCACAGCAGCGCAACATCCTCCGGCTGATGGTGGCGGGCAAGCCGAACAAGATCATCGCCTACGAACTCGACATCGCGGAGACCACCGTGAAGGCGCACGTCACCGTGATCCTGCGCAAGCTCGGCGTGTTCAGCCGGACCCAGGCGGTCCTGGCCGCACGCGAGTACTTCGCCTAGGCGACCGGTGCCGCCAGCAGCTCGGCCAGCAGCGACCTGAGCTGGGCCGGCCGCACCGGCTTGTTGAGCAGCGGCACCCCCAGGGCGTCGATCTCGCGCTGCACCTCCGGCGTGCGATCGGCGGTGATCACCAGGGCTGGGATCTTCGGCCCGAAATCGTGCCGCACCATGACGATGGCATCGGTCCCGGTGCAGCCGTCGAGATGATAGTCGGCGATCACGGCAGCCGGCCGGCGGCGGCTCCGCCGCAGCAGGCCAAGGGCGATCTCCGGCGACGGGGCCGTGAGCACGGCATAGCCCCAGCCCTGCAGGAGGGCGAGCATGCCCTCGCGAATGGCGGCCTCGTTCTCGATCACGAGCAGAAGCGCGCCCCGCGATCGGGCGACGGTGTCGTCGCGCGCAGCCTGCGCCGGCGCTGCCGGGCTGCACGTGCCCGCGGGCAGGACCAGCCGGAAGCGCGAGCCGCGGCCCGGCACGGAACGCACGTCCAACGGGTGGTCCAGCATCCGCGCGATCCGCTCGACGATGGCGAGACCGAGACCGAAGCCGCGGTCGCGCTGGTCGGCGTCGGCGCCGAGGCGCCGGAACTCCTCGAAGATCAGGGCCTGCTGGTCGGCCGGGATACCGACGCCGGTATCCACGACCTCCACCCGATAGTTCCGCCCTTGCCGGCGCACGCCGAGCAGGACCCCACCGCGGCGGGTGTAGCGGATCGCGTTCGAGACCAGATTCATCAACGCCCGGGTCAGCATGCCCGGGTCGGTGGCGACCACGACCCGGGTCGGCACCAGGCGCAGGGCGAGGCCTTTGCGCTCGGCCAGCGGCGCGAACTCGGCCACCAGCCGGCGCAGCAGGGGGTCCAGCGGCACGTTCTCGACGACCGGCTTGACCACGCCGGCATCGAGCTTGGAGATGTCGAGCAGCGCGGTCAGCAGCCGGTCGATCGATTCGAACGCGAGTTCCACGTTCTCGACCAGCCGCTCGGCGCTCTCGGGCAGCCTGGTCTCGGCGAGGGCGGAGAGGAACAGCCGGGCCGCGTTGAGCGGCTGCAACAGGTCGTGCGATGCGGCGGCCAGGAACCTGGTCTTCGACACGTTGGCGGCATCCGCGCGCGTCCGGGCCTCCTCCAGCGCCCGGTTGCTGCGCTGCAGGTCGGCCATGGCCTGCTCGAGCTGCTTCGTGCGCTTGCGGACCTCGGCCTCGAGCAGCGTCGCGCGCTCGAACAGGGCGAACTCGGAAGCCTGCAGATCCATGCTCCGCTCGACCCGGCGGACCAGCACGTCACGGATCTTGCGCAGCTTCGCGTTCTCGCGGACGAGCTCGGCGACTTGCGGGTCCAGCTCGGCGATCATGAGGCTGCCTCCCGCCCGATGGCGATGCCGGTGAAGGTCTGGGTCACGTGCATCGACCCCCACTGCTCGCCGAAGCTGGCGAAGCCGGTGACGTTGTTGGCGGCGTGCAGGCGCGACAACCGATGCTTGATCTGGCTGCGCTCGGCTTCCAGCCGGTTGAGCACGCACTCGAAGCCGATCACGGCGTCCGGAACGCCGAAGGAGGTGCGCACATCCGCGTACAGGTCTTCGGTGCGGCTGAGCAGGTTGCGGCTCTCCGACAGGGTCAGCACCAAGCCCTCGTCCACCGCGCAGTAGAAGCTGAGGCTGCCGTCCGGATTCGCCTTCTGGATCGAGCGCACGTACTCGGCGCCCCCCAGGCGGACGACCAGTGGATGGGTGGCGAAGACCATCGGCGTCAGCTCGGCCTCCGGGCAGCCGATCAGGCGGGCGTAGACCTGGACCGCCGGCTCCGCGTCGAGCTCGGTCACCACCCGCCGCTGCGGATCGGCGCCGGTCACGACCACGCGCTTTTCCGCGGCGACGAAATGCTGGTTGCGGAACGGCCAGACCGGGCGGCGGGTCGCAACCAGGATGACCACGGCACCCTGCTCATGGAACTGGCCGTCGGCGAACACGGAGGTATGCTTGAAGGCCAGCGCATCGCCGGCCGAGCCGCCGAGCACGGGCATGTCCAGCATGGCACCGCCGACGAACGCCGCCACCGCATCCTCGCGCTGCGTCGTGCCGTCGATCAGGAGCAGCGCGAAGCGGTTGACCTCCCCCGACCAGTCCTGGCAGCGCTGGTCCAGCTCGTGGCGCATCTCGGCGATGGCTTCGCCGCAGCGCCCGACCTCGAGATCGCCTTCGGTCAGCAGCAGCCGGGCCACGGCAGCAAAATCGGGTGCGGCGAAGCTGATGGCCGTCACCGAGTTCTCGTGGTAGCCGCCGGGGCCGATCTCACCGGCGCTGGTGCAACCGGCCACGATAACACCGGGGAACAGCCGTCGCAGCGCGGCGGCGAAGGCCGGCTTCTCATATTCCGGTGCGCAGAAGAACAGGACCAGCACGACATCGGGACCGGCCAGCTCGGCATGCAGATGGCCTGCCGCCACGACCGGGTCGGCGGCCGCCGAGATGGCGCGTCGAATGCCCGCCCGCATGCCCGGAGGGCCGTCGTTCATGCTGCTCGCTCCACGCCTCGGTGGCCGCACCGGTGGCGGACGCACAGCACCTCTCTGCGCGAGCGGCGCGTGCGACACAAGATCGACCTTTGGCGGATCATCCCACCGCGGCCGCACGCCGTTGACGGCGCCGGCCGGCATGTGCAGCCATGTGGGCCAGCGCAGGCGGGAGAGACGAGGTGATGCAGGACGAGGCCGGCCCGACGGATCCGGCAGCCGATCTTCGCCATGCCGCGGCCGGCCGAAGGTTCGCGTGCATCCTGGCCGATCCGCCTTGGCAGTTCGTGAACCGCACGGGAAAGATGGCACCGGAGCACCGGCGGCTGGCGCGCTACGGCACCCTGGCGCTCGAGCGGATCTGCGCGCTACCGGTCGGCGAGATCGCGGATACCGTCGCCCATCTCTATCTGTGGGTGCCGAACGCGCTGCTGCCCGACGGTCTCAAGGTGCTCGAAGCCTGGGGCTTCACCTACAAGTCCAATCTGGTCTGGCACAAGGTACGCAAGGACGGTCACAGCGACGGCCGGGGCGTCGGCTTCTATTTCCGCAACGTGACCGAGCTCGTCCTGTTTGGCGTGCGCGGCCGCCACGCCCGGACGCTGCCCCCTGCCCGCCGGCAGGTGAACCTGCTCGCCAGCCGCAAGCGGGAGCATTCGCGCAAGCCGGACGAGCTGTACGCGATCATCGAGGCGTGCAGCCCTGGCCCACGGCTGGAGCTGTTCGCGCGCGGCGCGCGCCCGGGATGGCATGCCTGGGGCGATCAGGCCGACGACCGGTATGCGCCGACCTGGAGGACCTACGCCCACAACAGCGCCACCGAACGGCGTCCGCTCACGGCGGCGGTCGACTAGGCCGTACCGAGCCCTGTGCCCGCCGGCGGTACCGGTTGGCGGCATGTCCGGGCGCGCCTATGGTCGGCAACCGAGCCCGTCGAGCAAGAAGGATGCCCAGATGCCGTCCTCGTTCGTGATTCCGCCACCGCCGGCCGTCGCCATTCCCGTCAGCGGTGAGGCCGGGCTGTTTCCAGTGCGCCGGGTGTATTGCGTCGGGCGCAACTATGCCGATCACGCGCGGGAAATGGGGCACGATCCGGACCGCGAGCCACCGTTCTTCTTCATGAAGGCCGCGGATACGCTCGTGATCGACGGTCGTTTTCCCTACCCGCCGGCGAGCAAGGACGTGCACCACGAGGTCGAGCTGGTGGTGGCGCTGGCCAGGGGCGGGCGCGACATCCCGGTCGAGCGCGCCTTGGACTGCGTCTATGGCTATGCGGTCGGTCTGGACATGACCCGGCGCGACCTGCAGGCGGTGGCCAAGCAAGCCGGCCGGCCGTGGGAGGTGGCGAAATCGTTCGACGCTTCGGCGCCGATCTCGGCGATCGTGCCGGCGGCGACGATCGGTCATCCGGCCGCGGGGGCGATCTGGATCGACGTCAACGGCGAGCGCCGCCAGAGTGGGGATCTCGCGCAGATGATCTGGCAGGTGGCGGAAACCATCACCTACCTGTCGGGCCTGTTCGAGCTGGCGCCCGGTGATCTCATCTTCACCGGCACACCGGCCGGTGTCACCGCGGTCAAGCGTGGCGACCGGCTGCACGCGCATGTCGCCGGCGTCGGTGATCTGGACGTCGAGGTGATCGGCTAGGGCGGACTTCCGCTCGCTTCGTCGGGAGCCGCGCCCGCGGCGCGGGCGATGGTCCGCGCCGCGGACCGGAACATGCCGACGACCAAGCCGGAAGCGGCCTGGAGCAGGAGCCCGACCACGGTGTCGGACGGTCCTGCGCTTGCCGGATTCGGCCGCTCGATCAGGTCGCATCGCCCGCCTCCCTCATTTAGGGCAAGGCGCGCGCTCGGCTGCCGCGCCATGCTGGCTGTGTCAGGCGATCGGCCCGGCAACACCACACGTACGATCGTCTCGGCCTCTTCACGATGCCATCGCCTTCGTCCGATCTATCGATCGGCAGGATCTTTGACGTCAGCTGTCAAACGTCGCATCTCCTCCATCTAGTGGATTGTTCCTGACATAAGATTTCCCGTCTGGTTTGGCTGTGCCAGGCTTCTCGCATGCGAGAAGCCTGCTGCCTTTGGCTTTCGGCCGGTGATCGTGCGCGCTTGGC
>JBDHTW010000111.1:0-13138 GCA_039808865.1 Geminicoccaceae bacterium | reverse complement strand
CTCTCGCAACTGTGCAGCGATCGCCGTCATGGACGACCTCCAGCTCGACCGAACTTCCTGCGCTGGAAATGTCGGCAATTCGCTATCGGTTCCATGGGCGCCATGGTGACAAATTTGCAACCACAAAGCATATTCTGCGAGTGCACTGTGCTATTTGCCAACGGTGTCGGCGCTAGCTGTCGATTCTGCTCACCAGCGGCCTCGATCGGGGTCAATGAGCGTCGCCTCAGCGGCGACCGGCGAATCGTCGCCGGCCCGCCTCTCGCCTATCACACCCTCTTGAGCGGTACCCTGCAGGGCCGGCTAGACGTGCGCGCTGCGCAGGCGGAGGGCGTTGCCGATCACCGAGACCGAGCTCAGCGCCATGGCCGCGGCGGCGATGATCGGACTCAGCAGGAGGCCAAGGGCCGGGTAGAGCACGCCGGCCGCCACCGGCACGCCGAGCGCGTTGTAGATGAACGCAAAGAACAGATTTTGGCGGATGTTGCGCATGGTGGCGGTGCTCAGGCCCCGCGCCCGTGCGATCGCGGCGAGGTCGCCCTTGACCAGCGTGACGCCGGCGCTCTCGATCGCCACGTCCGTGCCGGTGCCCATGGCGATGCCGACGTCGGCCGCGGCCAGGGCCGGTGCATCGTTGACACCGTCGCCGGCCATCGCCACCACACGACCCTGACCACGCAGGCGCGCGACCACGGCGCTTTTCTGCTCCGGCAGCACCTCGGCCTCGACTTCGTCGATGCCGAGCCGCCGCGCCACTGCCGCCGCCGTGGTGTGGTTGTCACCCGTGAGCATGACGATATGCACGCCCGCCTCGCGCAGGGCCGCCAACGCCTGGGGTGTCGTCGCCTTGACGGGGTCGGCGACGGCGAGCAGGCCGGCCAACACGCCTCCTGCCGCAACGTACATCACGGTAGCGCCGTCCCGCCGCAGCTCGTCGGCTCGCGTCTCCGCGGCGGCGACGTCGATCCCGAGCTCCTTCATGAGCGGGCGGTTGCCGAGCCCGACCTCGGTGCCCTCGACGCTGCCGACGACGCCCTTGCCGGTTACCGAGCGGAATCCGTCGGGGGCCATGGCCGGGATGCCACGTTCCTCGGCCGCGGCGACGATCGCAGCCGCCAGCGGATGCTCGCTCGCCCGCTCCAGCGCCGCCGCCAAGCGCAGAAGATCGGCCTCGGCATGCCCCGCGAGCGGGACGAGCGCGGTGACCTTGGGCTTGCCCTCGGTGAGCGTTCCCGTCTTGTCGACCACGATCGTGTCGACCTTCTCGAGGCGCTCGAGCGCTTCCGCGTTCTTGATCAGCACCCCGAGGCCCGCGCCGCGGCCGACGCCGACCATGATCGACATCGGGGTGGCCAGTCCCAACGCACACGGGCAGGCGATGATCAGGACGGAGACCGCCGCGATCAAGCCATAGGTGAACGACGGCGATGGTCCCCACAGCCACCAGGCGATGAACGCCATCGCCGCGATCGCGATCACCGTCGGCACGAACCAGCCGGCGACTTGGTCGGCCAGACGCTGGATCGGCGCCCGCGAGCGCTGCGCATCGGCCACCATCTGGACGATGCGCGCCAGCATCGTCTCCCTGCCGACCTTCTCCGCACGCATCACGAAGCTGCCACGGCCATTGAGCGTCCCGCCGGTGACCTTCGCCCCGGGCTGCTTCTCGACCGGCAGCGCCTCGCCGGTGACCATGCTCTCGTCGATCGCGCTCGCTCCATCGATGACCTCGCCGTCGACCGGCACGCGGTCGCCGGGCCGCACCCGCAGCCGATCGTTCGCAAGCACCTGGTCAAGCGGCACTTCCTCGTCGCTGCCGTCCGCGCGCACCCGGCGCGCGGTCTTGGGGGCGAGATTGAGCAGCGCCTTGATGGCACCGCTGGTCTGCTCGCGGGCGCGCAGCTCGAGTACTTGGCCCAAAAGGACCAGGACCGTGATGACCGCGGCGGCTTCGAAGTAGACCGCGACCGCGCCGTCCGGGCCGCGCAGGCCGGCGGGAAAGAGGAAGGGAAATGCCGTGGCGACCATGCTGTAGACCCAGGCCACGCCGGTGCCGAGCGCGATCAGGGTAAACATGTTGAGGTTCCGGCTTTTGACCGACGCCCAGCCGCGCTCGAAGAACGGCCACCCGACCCACAGGACCACAGGCGTTCCCAGCACGAGCTGCAGCCAGTTGCCGGCCCGCTGCCCCAGGAACATATGCCGGTCGGCGAGATGTCCACCCATCTCGAGGGCAAGTACCGGTAGGGTCAGCACCAGGCCGATCCAAAAGCGCCGCGTCATGTCGGCAAGCTCGGGATTCGGGCCGGTCTCCACGGTCGCGTCCAAGGGCTCGAGCGCCATGCCGCAGATCGGGCAACTGCCGGGCCCGATCTGCCGGACCTCGGGGTGCATCGGGCAGGTGTAGATCGCATCCGGCCGGACGGGCGCCGGTGCCCGGTCGCCGAGGTAGCGGTCCGGATCGGCTGCGAACTTGGTGCGGCAGCCGGCGCTGCAGAAATGATAGGTCCGTCCCCGCAGCTCGTGCCGATGCGGCGACCGATGCGGATCGACATCCATTGCGCAGACCGGATCCTTGACCGTCGTCGCCGAAGCCGCCGACGCATGATGATGCGCATGGCCTGCCTTGGCTTTGGAGTCGGCGGCGCAACAGCCCCGATGGTCGTGGTCGTGCATGGTCTGCTCCTTGCGTCAGGCAGCGCTCCTCGTCATGCTCATTTATACCCCCAGGGGGTATATGGCAAGATGGTAGCCGATTCTGCCGCCGGGCGGCCGCGCCCATCGAGTCCATCCGTGCCGCTGCTGGAGGCGTCGAAGCCGCCCGGTACGTCGTGGCAGGGATCGATCGGCCGACCGGAACCTGCCGCTGGCGCGATGCACCTCGACGCCGCGGTTCGCCCGCTCCATGCTGGCGTTCCGGAGGCTGAACCCGACAACGTAAAGGTGCGAGATGACGAGCTCCCCACAGCAAGGGCGGTACCGTGGCGTGTTCCCGGTGGCCCCGACCGTGTTTGATGCGCAAGGCGAGCTCGATCTGGAAGGGCAGAAGCGGGCGGTCGATTTCATGATCGACGCCGGCTCGCACGGCATCTGCATCCTCGCCAATTTTTCCGAGCAGTTCGTGCTGACCGACGACGAGCGCGAGCAGGTGATGACCACCGTGCTCGAGCACGTCGCCGGCCGGGTGCCGGTGATCGTGACCACGACGCATTTCGCGAGCCAGGTCTGTGCGGAGCGCTCAAAGCGGGCGCAGGCCGCGGGTGCGGCCATGGTGATGATCATGCCCCCCTACCACGGGGCCACCTTCCGGGTGCCCGAGGCCGAGATCCATGCCTTCTTCCGCCATGTCGCCGGGGCGATCACGATTCCGATCATGGTCCAGGACGCGCCGGTCGCCGGCACGCCGCTTTCCGCCCCGTTCCTCGCCCGCATGGCGCGCGAGATCGAGAATCTCAGCTACTTCAAGATCGAGGTGCCGCAGGCGGCGGCCAAGCTGCGCACCCTGCTCGAGCTGGGCGGCGACGCCATCGAGGGTCCTTGGGACGGCGAGGAAGGAATCACGCTCCTCGCCGACCTCGATGCCGGCGCCACCGGTGCGATGACCGGGGGCGGCTACCCCGACGGCATCCGCCAGATCACCGACGCCTACTTCGCCGGACGACGCGCGGAGGCGATCGATGCCTACCAGCGCTGGCTGCCGCTGATCAACTACGAGAACCGGCAGGTCGGCCTCGCCACCTGCAAGGTGCTGATGCAGGAAGGCGGCGTCATCCGCTCCGACGCCGTCCGCCATCCGCTCCCCGCCGTCCATCCCGCCACCCGTGCCGGACTGCTCGAACTCGCTCGACGCCTCGATCCTCTCGTCCTGCGCTGGGGGCGATAAGGGACCGCCGCCGCGACCGCGCCGCGCGCCGCGAGGAGCCGCGAGGAAAAGAGACGTGGCCGCAGCACGAGCTGCGGCCACCTGTGGCTGCGCAAAGGAAGCGGGGCATCGCACCGGCTGGTGCGATGCCCCTCGCCTCATGCGGCCAGCTTCAGCTGGCCTTCCTCCTCCTCGGGGCCGATCTCGCCCTGCCACTTCGCGACGGCAGCCGTGGCGAGGCCGTTGCCGAGCACGTTGGTCATCGTCCGGCCCATGTCGAGGATCTGGTCGATGCCCATGATCAGCAGGATACCGGCGGGCGGCAGGCCGAAGATCGGCGCGGTCGCCGCGACCACCACCAGCGATGCCCGCGGCACGCCCGCGATGCCCTTCGAGGTGATCATCATCACCAGGAGCATGGTCGCCTGCTGCGCGAAGCTCATCTCGATGCCGAAGGCCTGGGCGATGAACAGCGCGGCGAAGGCCTGGTACATCATCGAGCCGTCGAGGTTGAACGAGTAGCCCAGCGGCAGGACGAAGCCGGAGATGCGCTCGCGCACCCCGAACGCGTCGAGCTGCTCGATCGTCTTGGGCAGGGCCGCCTCGCTCGAGGCCGTGGAGAAGGCCAGCATCATCGGCTCGCGCAGGAGCTTGAGCAGCCGCCAGACGCCGCCACCGAGGATGGCCCAGCCGGCGCCGATCAGCACCGCCCAGAGCACGACGAGGCCGAGATAGAACGCGCCGATGAACCGACCGTAGTCGACCAGCACGCCGATCCCCTGCACGGTCACGACGGCGGCCATCGCCGCGAAGACGCCGATCGGCGCGACGCGCATCACGTAGTCGGTGACGTTGAACATGGCCGAGGCGACGGCATCGATCACCTTGAGCAGGGGCGCCGACAGATCCCGCGGCAGAGCACCCACCGCCACGCCGAAGAAGACCGAGAAGACGAGGATCTGCAGCACCTCGTTGCCCGCCATCGCCTGCACGACGCTGGTCGGGAACACATGCGTGATGAAGTCCCGGAAGTTGATCGCCTCGGTCTTCAGCCCGGTTTCCGTCGCCGTGGGCATCGGCAGGTTCAGCCCGCTGCCCGGATGCAGCAGGTTCGCCATCACGAGCCCGATCGACAGCGAGACGATCGAGGCGATGATGAACCAGCCCATGGCCTTGGTGGCGATGCCGCCCACGGTCTTCGCGTCGCCGAGGCTGGCGATGCCCGAGACGATGGTGGTGAAGACCAACGGCGCGATGATCATCTTGATCAACCGCAGGAAGATGTCGGTGGCGACGGTGAAGTTCGCGGCCAGGGCCTTGGCCTCGTCCGGGCTGCCGGCAAGCTGGTTGCACGCGAAGCCGACGACGATGCCCAGCAGCAGGCCGAGCCCGATCCACAAGGTCAGCCGATTCTTTTTCGGCGGATGTGCATGTTGCATCTGCGATGGTCCAAACTGGTCGGGAGGGGTTCAGGCTCTGGCGATGATCGGCTGCGGCCGCGTCAGCATCTCGGGCCGCAGGACGGCGTCGAGCTGTTCCTTCGGCATCAGCTGCTTCTCCAGCACGAGCTCGTACACACCCCGGCCGGTCTGGTGCGCCTCCATCGCCACCTCGGTGGCGTGGCGGTAGCCGATATAGGGGTTGAGCGCGGTGACGATGCCGATGGATTGCTCCACGCTCGCCCGCAGCCGCTCGCGGTTGGCGGTGATGCCGCGGACACAGTTCGCTTCCAGCGTCAGGCAGGCCGCGCGCAGATGGGCGAGGCTGCGGAACAGGCTGTAGGCGATCACCGGCTCGAACGCGTTGAGCTGGAGCTGGCCCGCCTCGGCGGCGAAGGTGATGGCGACGTCGTTGCCGATCACCTCGAACGCCACTTGGTTCACCACCTCGGGGATCACCGGGTTCACCTTGCCCGGCATGATCGACGAGCCGGCTTGACGTGCCGGCAGGTTGATCTCGCCCAGGCCCGCGCGTGGCCCGGACGAGAGCAGGCGCAGGTCGTTGCAGGTCTTCGACAGCTTGACTGCCACCCGCTTGAGCACGCCCGAAAGCTGCACGAAGGCGCCGCAATCCTGCGTCGCCTCGACCAGGTCGGGAGCGGTGATCAGGTCGATGCCGGTGATCTCGGCCAGGCGATCGCGGACACGCGCCGCATAGTCGGGATGGGCGGTGATGCCGGTGCCGATGGCGGTGGCGCCAAGGTTGATCTCGCGGATCAGCTGGGCGGCCTCGATCAGCCGCGCCTCGTCCTCCGCCAGCATCAGGCCGTAGGTGCCGAACTCCTGCCCGAGGGTCATGGGCACGGCATCCTGCAGCTGGGTCCGGCCCATCTTCAGCACGTCGGCAAACTCGACGGCCTTGGCCTGGAAGGCGCCGCGCAGCGTGGCCATCGCCTCGACCAGACGGTGAATGCCGAACCAGGAAGCGATCTTCAGCGCCGTCGGGTAGACGTCGTTGGTGCTCTGGCCAAGATTGACGTGCTCGTTCGGGTGCAGATGGGTGTAGTCGCCGCGCGCATGGCCGAGGATTTCCAGCGCCCGGTTGGCGATCACCTCGTTGGCGTTCATGTTGGTCGAGGTGCCGGCCCCGCCCTGGATCAGGTCGACGACGAACTGGTCGTGCAAGGCACCCGCCCGAATCTCGCGGCATGCCGCCACGATGGCATCGCGGCGTCCCGCGTCCAGCAGGCCGAGCTCGGCATTGGCCAACGCCGCCGCTTCCTTGATGCACGCCAGCGCCACGATCAGGTCGGGACAGGAGCCAATCGTCTGGCCGGTGATCGGAAAGTTCTCGACGGCACGCACCGTATGCACGCCGTAATAGGCGTCGGCCGGGACGGCATGATCACCGAGCAAGTCATGTTCAAGACGAATACTTGAGGCAGACATGGCAGTCCTTTGGGCATGCGGCATCGCTCCGCCGAGGCGGGTGCAGCCACGGGTTGCAACAAAGAGCCGTGCACGCCCAGGCCCGGGCGCACAGCGGCGGCGCGTCGTCGTCGGATTTGAGACGGTGCTCACAGTCGCGGCGAAGGATTACTTCCTAGGCCGCCACGAAGTCATACTTGAACGCCAAATAGCGCGCCAATGCTATTGCCGACTGGTTTATTCCGTTTGCGCATAACCATGCGCCAGCGCGGCCGCCGCCGCCCAGACCTGCTCGGCAAGCTGGCGCGACCGCTCCGCGTTGCGGTAGAGCCGAATCTCCATCGGCATTTCCGGCGCCACCACGGCGAGCAGGCCGTCCTCGATGTCACGGGCGATCAAGCTGCGTGGCAGCCAGGCGACACCGTGGCCCTCCAACGCCATGAACTTCATCGCCTCGGCCATCGAGTTCTCGTTGGTGTGGGCGACGTAGACCGCGGGTGCGCCCTCCTGGCCTTGCGCGATCGAGGCCAGCAGACCGAGAAACGAGCCGCGTGAATATTGCAAAAGCGGCATCCGGCCTTCGGTCCGCCACGTCACCGCCTGATCGGGCCGCGCGACCGCGGTGAGATCGTCGCGTCCGACGACGAGATGCGGGTAGCGGCCGGCCTCGAGCGGGATCGGGATGCTCGGATGATGAAAGCTCAAGAAGAAGTCGTAGCCGCCCTCGACCAGCGCCTGGACGCAAATGTTGAAGTTCTCGGGCAGCACCCGCGTGGTCAGCGGTCCGGTGCGCGTGCGGACCCTGGTCAGCCATTGCGGCAGGAAGGTGATCGCCAGGGTGTGCAGCGCGGTCAGAGCGATCGCCGGGGTCTGGGCGCGCTCGCCGCGATGCCGGTCGCGGAATTCGGTCCGGCTGAGATAGACCAGCCGCACGACCTCCTCGGCGGTCTCGCGGAAGGTGCGGCCGTCTGGCGTCAGCGTGATCGGGTAGGTCGAGCGGTCGAGCAGTTCGGTGCCCAGCCAGACCTCCAGCGAGCGGATGCGGCGGCTGAAGGCCGACTGCGTGACCCGCCGCGCCTCGGCCGAGCGCGAGAAGCTCCGCGTCGCGGCAAGGCTCAGGAAATCCTCCAGCCACTTCACTTCCAAACCGGCACCTGCTCCATCGTCGGTCGCGGGACGCCGTCAGCTTGGCCATGACTGGAGCGCGCGGACAAGTGCTTCCTGGCAGGCTTGGTTCAGGGCGGGCACGTCAAATGCTTAGCGGCGCCGATCGCGCTCGGCGGCCCGCCAGTCCTCCGGCATCGTCCGCGGCGATCCGAATGCCGCGCCGTTCAGATCGGCAGGCCGCGCAGGCTGGCCACGGCCGTCATGACCCCACGGATTTCCGCCATGCCCTTCAGGCGGCCGATCGCCGAATAGCCCGGAAAAGCTGCCTTGCCGACATCGTCCAGCAGCTCGTGGCCGTGGTCGGGACGAAAGGGAATCCGCCAGCGCTGGTCGCCGGTGTCGCGCCGGCGGTTCTGCTCCTCGAGCAGGGCGGTCACCACGGCGACCATGTCGACGTCGCCGCCCAGGTGATCGGCCTCCATGAACGAGCCGTCGGCTTCCTTGGCCACGTTGCGCAGGTGCGCGAACTGGATGCTCGACGCGAAGCGCCGCGCCATCGCCGGCACGTCGTTGGCGGCCCCGGCACCGAGCGACCCGGTGCAGAAGGTGATCCCGTTCGCCTCCGAATCGCAGGCAGCGAGGATGAAGGCGAGATCGTCCTCGTTGCTGACGATCCGCGGCAACCCGAAGGTCGGCCGTGGCGGGTCGTCGGGATGGATGCACATGCGGATGCCGACCTCCTCCGCCGTCGGCACGACCTCGCGCAGGAAACGGGCCAAATTCGCGCGCAGTCCGTCCCTGCTCATGCCATGGTAGCGGGCCAGCATCCGGCGCAGGCCAGGGACGTCGTAGCGATCGAACGCGCCGGGCAGGCCGGCCATGACGTTGGCGAGGAGCGTGCGGCGGTCGTTCTCCGACGACTGGGCGAACCAGGCGCGTGCCCGGGTCATCACCTCTGGCGGGTGCTCGTCCTCGGCACCCGGGCGCTCGAGCATGCAGCAGTCGAAGGCTGCGAACTCGTGCGCGTTGAAGCGCAGAGCCCGCCCCCCGCCCGGCTGCACCGCGTGCAGCTCGGTGCGGGTCCAGTCGAGGACCGGCATGAAATTGTAGCAGACGACGGTCACGCCGCAGGCGGCGAGGTTGCGCAGCGACTGACGGTAGTTCGCGAACAGCGGCTCCAGGTCACCTTCGCCGAGCTTGATCGGCTCGGCCACGGGAAGGCTCTCGACCACGCTCCAGCGCAGCCCGAGCGAAGCGTCGGCTTCGATCAGCGCCATGCGCCGCAGGATCTCGTCCTCCGACCAGACGACACCGTAGGGTATCTGGTGCAGCGCCGTGACGATGCCGGTGGCGCCGGCCTGCCGGGCATCGGCCAGTCGGACCACGTCGTCGGGGCCGAACCAGCGCCAGGTTTGCTCCATATGCCTCGTCCCACTTCCTCGGTTCCCGCGGCCCGGGCCGCCTCAACGATCGAAGGCGAGCTGCACCTTCACCGTCCGCTCGGGGTGGTTCTCGACCAGATCGAAGGCCGCCCGCGCGTCCGCGGCGGCGAAGGTCTGCGTGATCATCGCCGCCGGCCGCAGCCGGCCGCTCTCGAGCCATTGCACGACCTCCGGCAGCAGCCGGCGGTTGAGGCGCGAACCGACGAGCGTGAGCTCCTTCTTGACGATCTCCTGCTGGCTCACCGCGCACGGCGCGTCCGAGAAGCCGAGCAGGCCGATGCGCCCGGCAGGGCTCGCGACCCGGCAGGCCTCGGCGAGCAGCGCCGGAATCCCCGCACCGTCGATGACGACCGAGGGGCCGAGGCCGTCCAGCTCGTCGCGAACGGCGTCCGGCACCGGCATCTGGCGCGGATCGAGCGCCATGTCGGCCCCGAAGGCCCGCGCCCGCTCCAGGCGGGCCGCGTCGGGATCGCTGATCAGGCAGCGCGCGCCCTTCAGCTTGGCCACCTGCAGCACGGTCAGCCCGACGGTTCCGGCGCCGTAGATCAGGACCACGTCCTCCGGTCCGCACCCCGTGCGCGAAAGCACGTTGGCCGCGATCGAGAACGGCTCCGCCAGCGCCGCGATCTCGATCGGCAGCTCGGGCGACAGCTTCACGACGTTGCGCGCCGGAACCGGGACGAGATCGCGGAACCCGCCGTCGCGATGGACGCCGAAGACCTCGAGCTTGGCGCAGACGTTCGGGCGGCCGATCCGGCAGGCGTAGCAGCTTCCGCACGCCACCACCGGGTCGACCACGACCCGATCGCCCGGCGCGAGGTCCGCGACACCCGCGCCGATGGCCTCGATCTCGCCGGCGAACTCGTGGCCGATGATGCGCGGGTAGCGGGCGAACGGGTTGGAGCCGTGCAGGATGTGCACGTCCGAGCCGCAGATTCCGGCGCGGCGCACCCGCACCAGCACCTCGCCCGACCCGGGCGCCGTGCCCGATTGCGCAAGCACGGCGAGCTGGTTCGGCTTCTCCACCGCGATGGCGATCATCGCACCAGCCCCATCGTCTGTGGCAGCCACAGCGTCAGCGACGGGATGTAGGTGATCGCGATCAGCGCCAGAAGCAGCGGCACCAGCCATGGCAGGATCGCCATCGTGGTGCGCTCGACGGAGAGCTTGGCCACCCGGGCGAGCACGAACAGCACCATGCCGAGCGGCGGGTGCAGCAGCCCGATCATCAGGTTGAGGGTGATGATCAGCCCGAAATGGACCGGGTCGATGCCGAGCTTGAGCACGATCGGCAGCAGGATCGGCACGAGGATGGTGATCGCGGCGATCGTGTCGATGAAGCAGCCGACGAACAGGATCAGCAGGTTGGCGAGCAGGAGGAAGACCCACTTGTTCTGGGTCAGGCTGAGGATGCCGTCGGACAGCAGCTGGGCGGCCTGGCTGACCGTGAGCAGCCAGGCGAAGATGGACGCCGCCGTGACGATGAACAGGACCGAGGCGGTGGTCTCGATGGTGTCGAAGGTGGCCTTGGCCAGCGTCCGCAAGGTCATCGAGCGGTAGCGGACCAGCCCCAGGAACAGCGACCAGATCACCGCCGCGACGGCTGCCTCCGTCGGCGTGAACAGCCCGAGCGTCATGCCGCCGATCAGGATGACCGGCGCCATCAGCGCCATCACCGCGGAGAAGTCGAAGTACCAGTCGAGCGCCAGGAGGACGACGAGCGCGATCCCGATCGCGACGTTGGTCGACAGGCCGGTCTGCATCATCAGCCAGACCGCCAGCGGGAAGGCCATGACGATCGCCACCTCGAGCGTGGCCTCGCCGAGCTGCTGCCACGAGAACGGCGTGTCGCTGCCCCAGCCGTTCTTGTAGGCGTAGAAGGCCACGGTCGCCATCATCAGGAGGGTCATGAACAGGCCGGGGAGGATACCGGCCAGAAACAGGGCGCCGATCGAGACATTGGCCATCATGCCGTAGATCACGAACGGCAGCGATGGCGGGATGATCGGCCCGAGCGTCGCCGAAGCGGCAGTGACACCGACCGCGAACTCGGTCGTGTAGCCATGGTCCTTCATCGCCTTGATCTCGATGGTGCCGAGCCCGGCCGCATCGGCCAGCGCCGTCCCGGACATGCCGGAGAAGATCACCGAGCCCAGGATGTTCACCTGGCCGAGCCCGCCCTTCATCCAGCCGACCAGGGCCACCGCGAAGCGGTAGATGCGCCCCGTCACGCCGGCGATGTTCATGAGGTTGCCGGCCAGGATGAAAAACGGCACGGCGAGCAGGGGGAAGCTCTCCACGCCGGCGATCATGCGCTGGGCGAGCACCACGTCGGGCGCGACGCCGGTCACCAGCATGTAGAGCAGCGAAGCGACCGCCATCGCCAGCGCGACCGGCAGGCCGAGAATCATCAGAACCAGGAAGGAGCCGAGCAGGATGAGCATGGTATGCGCCTCAGATCGCGGCGGTGTCGAACTGTTCGGGTCGCTCGAGAATCGAATAGCCGCGTCGCCAGTTCTCGACCGATACTTGCAGCGAACGAATGAACATCAGGACGAAACCGATGCAGACCGCCCCGTAGACGAGGTTCTTGGGCAGGTCGATCGTGGTCATGGCCTCGCCTTCGATCAGGCTCATGAAACGCCAGACGAGGTAGGCCGCATAGGCGAAGAACACGGTGCGGACGATGTCGATCGCGGTGGCCAGCGCCCGCGCGACACGGGCAGGAAGGTAGCGGAACAGGAAGTCGACATGGATGTGCCGGCCGAGGCGGACGCACATCGCGGCACCGAGGAAGACGATGGCCACCAGGCAATAGGTCGCGATCTCCTCGGTCCAGGCGAACGAGTTGTTGAGCACGTAGCGGGTGAAGAACTGCAGGAAGACGGCAAACGCCATCAGCCAGAAAAGGGCGAACGTCGCCCAGTCCTCGATGGCATATTGTCTGAGGTCGATTTCCGGTTCCTGGTCCTCGAAGGCGTGCGCCAGCTCGTCGGCAGTGATCGAGGTATGCGTCTCGGTCGCGGACATGGCTCTCCCCACCGCTGATCGTGATCCGTAGGCTTGCGAGGATGCCGATCGGGCCGGCCCTCGGCGAAAGGCGGGTCGGCCGCTCCGGCCGGCCGACCCTGGGCTCGGATCAGGAGCCCGACTTGATCGCCTGGATGCGTTCCCAGTCGGCCTTGCGATAGCCGTACTGCTCGAAGGACACGTTCTTCATCACCGCGTCCTTGAAATCAGCCTTGTCGACCTCGGTGACCTCGAGGCCCTTGTCCTTGAAGAATTGGACGAGCTCGCCCTCGCGCGCCTGGATCTTCTTCGTCGCGCGCTCGGCGGCCTCCTGCATGACCTCGGTGAAGATCTGCCGATCCTCCTCCGAGAGCTGGTTCCACAGATTCTTCGAGATCACCGTGTTCAGATGGTCGACGATGTGGCCGGTGAGGACGATGTATTTCTGGACCTCGTAGAACTTCTTGGCCTCGATCGTGGTGAGCGGGTTCTCCTGCGCCTCGACGGTGCCGTTCTGCAGCGCGAGATAGACCTCGGCGAAGGCGATCGGTGCCGTGTTGGCGCCGCAGGCGCGCGGCATGGCGAGATAGGCCGGCACGTCCGGCACCCGCATCTTCAGGCCCTGCATGTCGGCGCAGCTCGTGATCGGCTTGTTCGAGGTCGTCTGCCGGGTGCCGTAGTAGGTGACGGCGACGATGTGATGCCCGGTCTTGTCCTCGTAGCCCTTGGCCAGCTCCTTGAACACGTCGCTCTTGGTGTAGGCGAGGAGATGCTCGGGGTCGCGGAAGGTGTAGGGGTAGTAGGTGACCCCGATCGGCGGGTAGCTGCGCGCGGCGAAGCTCGAGCCCGAG
>JBDHTW010000110.1:0-13143 GCA_039808865.1 Geminicoccaceae bacterium | reverse complement strand
GGGCCAGCCCTGCATGATCCAGGGCTGCCAGGCCCGCCTCGCCTGCCCCGTCGGCCGCCGCCACGCCTACCGCGGCAGCCAGGCCCAGCACCACATGCGCGCGTTCGCGCGGGGGTGAGTGCAAGCTTCTGCCGCAATCCGCCGCAAAACATGAGCGACAGGTGGAAGTCAACCTGCTAAAGGATGTACACGGGTGCGATGCGAGATTGCACCTCATGTGGGAAATTTGTCACGGACAAACCTTCAAGATGATCGAATCTAAAGAGACCGTATATACTGATCATGATGAAGTACTTATTGAGGATAGTGGCGAAGATGATGCCGGGCCTGTCGTAAGTAATGCCTTCACACCAATTGATTTCGATATATCAAATCGTAGAATTCGAGATCTTCACAGGGACTATAAGGATCAGGATCTTGATCCACGGCCTGGATTTCAACGAGGCTACGTATGGGATAAAGCTCGCGCTTCCCGATTAATTGAATCTGTTCTTCTGCACGTGCCGTTACCGCTGATCTATACGGCAGAAGAAGTTGATGGACGAGAAGTTGTTATAGACGGTCAACAGCGACTGACCACATTTTTCTCGTTCATTGACGGTACGTTTCCCAAAGATGGAAGTATCTTCAAGTTAACATCTCTAAAGATCTTAACCGAACTCAACAGCAAGTCATTCAAGACACTCCCAGATCCAGTTCGCCGAGATTTTCTAAAATATACATTGTCAATCATAAAAATCGGAGCGAAAAGTCATCCTGACATACGTTTCGAGATTTTCGAGCGCTTAAATACCGGCTCTGTTTCTTTATCTGAGCAAGAACTAAGAAATTGCTTGCACAGAGGATCTCTTAATGACTTGCTACGAGAGCTTTCTGAATACCAATCCTTTAGGAATTGTCTTGGCATTACCAAATCGGTTCCAAGGATGAAGGATGTTGAGATAGTTCTAAGATTTATTGCATTCTACGATCAAACTTATCTTAATTACAACGGAAGAATGAAGTCGTTTCTAAACGAATTCATGAGCGATAGAAAAAATGTTGCGGCCGAGAAATGTCAGAATTACCGAGACGCATTCAGACTTGCATGTGATCTCGCTTGGAGTGTGTTCGGTGACAAAGCCTTTCGCAGGTACACAATTGGAGCCGTTCAAAATAAGAATGGCATGTGGGAGACTAGCATAAACAAAGCCCTGTTTGATGCAGTTATGTGGGTATTCACTCGATACGAGAAGCGTCAAATCCTGCCCGTTAAAGATGCTATCAGAGAGCGGCTGATCGAACTTATGACAATCGATCAGGAATTTGTGGAATCTGTCACCCTTGCAACGGCAGACGTTCCTAAGGTTAGGCTGCGATTTCAGCGATGGCTCGATGAAGTAGGAAAGATCGTAATCGCAAAGGGTTCGAACCAAGAATATTTAGCTATCGGGACAAGTTAAATTTATACGCCAAGGATGCGACGTGCGGTATTTGCGGCCAGCGGATCGAAACCGTGGATGATGCTGACGCCGATCATATGATTCCATATGGGGCAGGCGGCGCCACTTCTTTAGATAATGCTCGAATAAGTCATCGATACTGTAATCGAGCAAGACGTCAGGAGGTACAATCTGTGCGGTCCACCAGTTCCAGCTGAGCGAGTCGACAATTTACATCAAATTGACGCACTTGGCTTAATCTATCAGCTGTGATCGGATATCTAGATGAATGAACTCAGGAGTCGGGCTCAAGAAGGAATTGTATTACTTGAAACAGCAATTATTGAGTTGCTGCGACAGCATCCAGCAGGTCTACGCAATTCAGAAATAACTAGGATTCTTAGCCTTCAATCTGATCAGAATGGTCAAAATCGTGACTATCTGTCGTGGTCCTTGTTAGGCCTTTTGATAAAGAAGAGGTTAGTAGTCAAGAAAGGCTCAAAATATGTATTGTCAGATGCAACCGAAATTAGCATCTAATTCAACTACTTACCTGCCGCCTGATTTAACGTGGATCTTTCTCAACAAGCCATGTATGCACCTCTGCGAGCAGATTTGGCTGAATCTGATCTCCAACCTGGGAAATAATCCTCTCAATAAGATACTCCAAGGCCTTCTGCCGGACCCTGAGAGAAGCCACTTCACCGATCTCTCTAAACCTTTCGGGAACCGGCTGGGGAATCTCCCTGTCGCCTCGTAGCTCAGTCACGCGATCAACTATGGTGTCGCCCGGTTCCCCGACCGTCCAGTTGTCTTGCGACTCTCCCACCGCCTCAAGAGCTGCCAAGCAGGCTTCCTCTATCGAACTCGCGCTTACTTGATGCCTCTCACAGTACCAGCCCTCAGTAAACGAGGTATGGACCCTGTAGTCACGCATCATCGCATATCTCTCCCCATTTTCTTTCGCTGCTCGCAGGCGACAGCCGAAGGGCTTAGTATATATTAAAAGATTACTCCGCTGCAATCCGATTTGCTTCTGAGTGGTGAAACCTACTTAGAAGCACCTTAGCAGATTCTTTAGCATGCACAACGCTCTGCTCCTTCACGTGCCCGAAGCCGCGGATCCGCTCGGGCAGGCGCGCCAGCTCGACGGCGATCTCGTGCCGGGCCGGGTCGAGCTTCTGCAGGATCTCGTCGAGCAGCGCCTCGTAGTCGCGCAGGAGCCGGCGCTCCATGCGCCGCTCGGCGGTGCGGCCGAACGGGTCGAAGGCGGTGCCGCGCAGGCGCTTCAGGCGCGCGAGCAGGCGCAAGGCGCGCAGCATCCAGGGGCCGTAGCGGCGTTTGCGCAAGTGTCCGGTCGCGGGGTCGCGGTCGGCCAGGAGCGGCGGCGCCAGATGGACCTCGAGCCGGTCCCAGCGCTCGAACTCCGCCCCGAGCTGGCGCGCGAACGCGCCGTCGGTCCACAGCCGCGCCACCTCGTACTCGTCCTTGACCGCCATCAGCTTGAACAGGCCGCGCGCCACGGCCTGCGCCAGCTCGTCCCGGCCGGGCACGCGCCGGGCCTCGACCGCACGGACCCGGGCCACGATCTCGCGGTAGCGCCGCGCATAGGCCTCGTCCTGGTAGGCTTCGAGGAATTCCGCCCGGTACGCGATCGCCTCGTCCAGGCCGCGCGGCCGCGGCCGCTCGCCATCGAGGCCGGCCACGGCCTCGACCGCGGCCGGGTCGTACGCGGCCCGGCGGCCCCAGAGGAAGGCCTGCCGGTTGAAGGCCGCCCGCACGCCGTTGATTTCGATCGCGCGCTCGATCGCCGCGCGGCCGAGCGGGATCAGGCCCTTCTGCCAGGCGAAGCCGACCAGGAACAGGTTGGCGCCGATGGCGTCGCCGACGAGCCGGGTCGCGAGCCGGCCGGCCGCCACGAAGGCGACCGGCCCGGCGGCCCGGATGATCGCCTGCCGCATCTGCCCGGCCGGAAAGGCGAGGTCGGGGGCGCGGGTGAAGTCGCCGGTGACGGTGGCCGCGTCGTCGACGACCGCGGCGGTCACGCCGGCGCGCATCGCCGGTATCGCCTGCGGGCCGGCGGCGACGACCAGGTCGCAGCCGAGGACGAGCCGGGCGCCGCCGTTGGCGACGCGCGGCGCGCCGATCTCGTCCTGGGTCGGGGCGATCTTCAGGTGCGTGAGGACCGCACCGCCCTTCTGCGCCATGCCGACCATGTCCAGCGCGGCGACGCCCTTGCCTTCCAGGTGCGCCGCCATGCCGAGCAGGGCCGCGATCGTGATCACGCCGGTGCCGCCGATGCCGGCGACGACGATGCCGTAAGGGCCGGTGAGCGCCGGCAGCACGGGCTCGGGCAGGACCGGGAACGGCACCTCGCCGGCCACGCCCGCCCGGCGCAGGACCCCGCCCCTGACCGTCACGAAGCTCGGGCAGAAGCCCTCGAGGCAGGAGAAGTCCTTGTTGCAGGCCGACTGGTCGATGCGCCGCTTGCGGCCGAGCTCGGTCTCCACAGGCTGGATCGCCACGCAGTTGCTGGCCACCCCGCAGTCGCCGCAGCCCTCGCAGACCAGCTCGTTGACGACCACGCGTGCGTCGGGATCGGGGAAGCTGCCCCGCTTGCGGCGGCGGCGCTTCTCGGCGGCGCAGGTCTGGTCGTAGATCAGCGCGGAGACGCCCGGCACCTCGCGCAAGCGGCGCTGCACCTCGTCCAGCGCGTCGCGCCGGTGGACCCGCACGCCGGCCGCGAACCCGGCGCCGAGCGGGTACTTGCCCGGCTCGTCGGTGACGACGGCGATCTCCTGCACGCCCTCGGCCTCGAGCAGGCGGCTGATCGCCGCCACGTCGAGATTGCCGACCTCCATCTTCTGCCCGCCGGTCATGGCGACCGCGTCGTTGTAGAGGATCTTGAAGGTGATGTTGGCGCCCGCGGCCCTGGCGGCACGGATCGCGAGCGAGCCCGAATGGTAGAACGTGCCATCACCGACGTTCTGGAAGATGTGCGGGCGCGTGCTGAACGGCGCCTCGCCGAGCCACGAGGCCCCCTCGCCGCCCATCTGGGTGAAGCGGCGGGTGTCGCGGTCCATCCACTGGACCATGAAGTGGCAGCCGATGCCGGCCAGCGCCTTCGAGCCAGCCGGCACGTGGGTCGAGCTGCTGTGCGGGCAGCCGGGGCAGAAATAAGGCAGCCGCACCATCGCCGGGGCGAAGCCGGCGGCCGCGCGCTCGGCCTGCCGCAGCGCCTCCAGGCGTTCGCGCAAGCCCGCATCCTCGCCGTGCGCGAGCAGCCGCTCGGCGATGACGATGGCGATCTGGTTGGCGGAGAGATGGCCGTGGCTCGGCAGGAGCGGCGCTCCGGTCAGGTCCTGCTTGCCCTCGATCCGCGGCCGCTGCGGCAGATGGTAGAGCAGCTCCTTGGCCTGGCTCTCGATCAGCGGGCGCTTCTCCTCGACCACGAGGATGCGCTCGAGGCCGCCCACGGCCGCCTGCAGCGCCGAAGGCTCCAATGGCCAGGTCATGCCGACCTTGTAGACGAGCAGCCCCAGCGCCCGGGCGCGGGCCGCGTCGATGCCGAGATCGTCGAGCGCGGCGATCACGTCCAGCCACGACTTGCCGGTGGTGATCACGCCGAGCCAAGCGTCCGCCCCGCCCAGCACGACACGGTCGAGCCGGTTCGCACGCGCGAAGGCGCGGGCCGCGTCCAGCTTGTGGGTGTGGACCCGCCGCTCCTGCGCCAGCGCCATCCGCTGGCCCAGGCCGTTGTCGGGCCAGCGCAGATTCAGCCCGTCGGGCGGCGGCACGTAGTCGGCCGGCAGCTCGACCGTCGGGCGGAACGGGTCGACGGGGATCGAGGCCGTGCTCTCGACCGTATCGTGGATGCACTTGAGCGCGACCCAACCACCCGTGAAGCGCGACATGGCGATGCCGAGCAGGCCGTACTCCAGGATCTCCTGCACGCCGGCCGGGTTGAGCACCGGGACCATCGCGTCGACCATCGCGTACTCGCTCTGGTGCGCCGTGGTGCTGGATTCGCAGATGTGGTCGTCGCCGAGCAGCAGGAGCACGCCGCCGTGCTCGGCGGTGCCGAACAGGTTGCCGTGGCGGATCGCGTCGCCGGAGCGGTCGACGCCCGGGCCCTTGGCGTACCAGATCGCGAACACGCCGTCGTAGCGGCTCTCGCCGTCGAGCCCGACCTGCTGCGTGCCGGCGCAGGCGGTGGCCGCCAGATCCTCGTTCACGCCCGGCTGATGGACGATGTGATGGGCGTCCAGATGCTCCTTGGCGCGCGCGAGCTGCTGGTCGTAGGTACCGAGCGGCGAGCCGCGATAGCCGGTGACGTAGCCCGCCGTGTTCAGCCCGGCGGCGAGATCGCGCTGCCGCTGGGCCAGCGGCAGCCGGACCAGCGCCTGGATGCCGGTGACGAAGATCCGCCCGCTGTCCAGCGTGTACTTGTCGTCGAGGGCGACCCCCGAAAGCTCCGCCACCTGCCCGCTCCTCCCGTCCGGCGTGCCCACGCTATCACCAGCGTCCGGCGAGGGCACTCACAGGATCGAGCGCAGCAGCCCGCCCTCGACGCGCAGGGCAGCGCCGTTGGTGCCCGAGGCCAGCGGGCTCGCGACGAACGTCACCATCGCCGCGATCTCGGCCGTGGTCTCGAAGCGCTGCAGGAGCGAACTCGGCCGCGCCGACTTGAAGAACTCGCGCTCCATCTCCTCGAGCGACATGCCCTGGGCCTTGGCGAGGTCCTTGATGAACTGCTCGACGCCCTCCGAGCGGGTCGGACCGGGCAGGACCGAGTTCACGGTGACCCCGGTGCCGATCGTGGTCTCGGCGAGCCCGCGCGCGAGGGCGATCTGCATCGTCTTGGTCACGCCGTAATGGATCATCTCGATCGGGATGTTCACGGCCGATTCCGACGAGATGAAGATGATCCGGCCCCAGCCCTTGGCCTTCATGTGCGGCAGATGATGCCGGCACAGGCGCACCCCGCTCATGAAGTTGACCTCGATCATCTTCTGCCACTCCTCGTCCGCGATCTCCTCGAACGGACGCGGCTCGAAGATGCCCACATTGTTGACGAGGACGTCGAGATCGGGACAGCGCTGCAGGGCGATCTCGCTTCCCTGCAGGCTGCCGAGATCGGCCACCAGCGGCTCGAGCGCAGCCTCGGGGTGCGCCTTGCGGATGGTGGCCATCGCCTCCTCGACGCGGGCGGCGCTGCGGCCGTTGACGATCACGGTGGCCCCCTCGCCGGCCAGGGCCTGCGCGATCGCAAGACCGATCCCGGCCGTCGAGCCGGTGACGAGGGCGCGCTTGTTACCGAGCTGCAGGTCCATGTGCTTTCCTCCTGTCGTTCCTGTCCGCTGGCGGCCGCCTATTCGGCCGCGGCCGCCGTCTCCGGGCTCTCCTGCTGGCGCCGCCACATCTCGGCATAGAGCCCGTGCCGGGCCAGCAGCTCAACATGGGTGCCGCGCTCCATCACGCGACCGTGCTCGAGCACGATGATCTCGTCGGCGTCGACGACGGTCGACAGCCGGTGCGCGATCACGAGCGTGGTCCGGCCGGTGGCGATGCGCTCGAGCGCTTCCTGCAGCGCCTGCTCGGTGCGGCTGTCGAGGGCGGAGGTCGCCTCGTCCAGGACCAGGAGCGGGGGGTTCTTGAGCATCACGCGCGCGATCGCCACCCGCTGCTTCTCGCCACCGGAAAGCTTGAGCCCGCGCTCGCCGACCTTGGTGGCGTAGCCGTCGGGCAGGCTCAGGATGAAGTCGTGGATCTGCGCCACGCGCGCCGCGGCCTCGATCTCGGCCTGGGTCGCTCCCGGCCGGCCATAGGCGATGTTGGCGGCGACGGTGTCGTTGAACAGCACCGTGTCCTGCGGCACGACGCCGATGGCCCGGCGCAGGCTCGCCTGGGTCACGGCGCGGACGTCCTGATCGTCGATGGTGATCGCGCCGTCGGTCGTGTCGTAGAAGCGGAACAGCAGACGCACGAGCGTCGATTTGCCGGAGCCGGACGGACCGACCACCGCCACCTTGTGCCCGGCCGGAACCTCGAAGCTGACGCCCTTGAGGATCGGACGGCGGGCATCGTAGGCGAAGACGACGTCCGAAAAGCGCACGTGCCCGCCGCGGACCTGCAGCGGCGACGCGTCCGTCCGGTCCTCGATCTCCGGCCGCAGGCCGAACAGGCCGTGGATGTTCTCAAGATCGGTCAGCGACTGGCGCAGCTCGCGATAGACCACGCCCAGGAAGTTCAGCGGCTGGTAGAGCTGCAGCAGGAACGCGTTGACGAGCACGACGTCGCCGACGCTGAGCGTGCCCGCCACCACGTGGCGCGTCGCCGCGATCATGATCCCGGTGACGCCGACGGCGATGATCCCGGCCTGGCCGGCGTTGAGGAGCGAGAGGGTCTTTTGCGACTTGATCGCGGCGCGCTCGTAGGCCTCGAGCGAGCGGTCGAGCCGGGCGCGCTCGTAGCCCTCGTTGGCGAAGGCCTTGACGACCTCGTAGTTGATCAGCCCGTCGACCGCCGCGGCGCTGAACTCGTTGTCGCGCGCGTTCATCTCGCGCCGGAACCGCGTGCGCCAGTTCGTGGTCAGGATCGTGAACGCGGCGTAGGCGGCGACCGTGGCGAAGGTGATGATGGCGAACGAGAGCGGGTAGCGGACGAGAAGGATGGCCACGACCAGGACGAACTCGAGGATGGTCGGCCCCAGGCTGAACAGGCCCGACTGCAGGATGAAGCTCATCGACTTGACGCCGCGCTCGATCGCACGGCTGAGCTCGCCGGTGCGGCGCTGCAGATGGTAGGCGAGCGACAAAGCGAACAGATGCTCGTAGACCGCCAGCGCCATACGCCGACCGGCCCGCTCGCCGACCTTGGCGAACACGGCGTCGCGCAGCTCGGCGAAGACGGAGGCGCCGAACCGCGCCGCACCATAGGCGAGCAGCGCCGCCAGGGGCACGGCGAGCAGACCGGGCTGGCTCACCTGGTCGACCACGTCCTTGAGGAAGAACGGCACGGCGATGTTGACGAGCTTGGCGGCAATGAGCAGCACGAGCGCCACCAGCACGCGCACGCGCAGCTCGACCGGCTCGCGTGGCCAGAGATGCGGCCACACGAGACGGGCGAGATCCATCCAGCTCAACTCCCGCGGTGCCTTCACCGACCACTCCCGTTCGGACCCGTACGCGTACGGAACATAGGCGCATGCACGGAGCACGGCCACCGGCGTCGAGGCGACGGCAGCGTTGTCAAGCTCGGGGTGACGGGTCAGAAATGACCGGCGTCGACGGCGGGGGCGGCACGCGGCCAGGGAGATGAGGATGGAAGTCGGTCTGTTCGTGCTGGGCGTCCTCGTCGGCATCGGCCTCTGCGCCTACGTCCTCGAGCGCCAGCACGCCATCGTGGATCTGGAGCGCGAGACCAACTTCCAGTCCCGGCTCACCGCCCTGCACAACGAGCTGAAGGACTCCGACGCTGTGCTCGCCGAGACCAGGGACCGGCTGATCGCGCTGCAGCTCGGCCAGCCCGCCGGCAGCGGCGGGCCGCGGGCCGACACCGGGCTGCTCGAGGCGGAGATCGCCCGCCTGCGCGGCGAGCTCGCGGCGGCGACGGCCGTGGCCGCGCAAGGCGCCGACGACCTGACCCGGATCAAGGGCATCGGCCGGGTGATCGAGCGCCGTCTGCACGAGCTGGGCATCACCTCGTTTCGCCAGCTCGCCGAGCTGTCGCCGACCGAGGTGCGGCGCATCAACGAGGCGCTGGAGTTTCCGGGCCGCGTCGAGCGGGAGCGCTGGATCGAGCAGGCCCGCAGCCTGAGCGAAGCCGCCTAGCGCCGCCTACTCGCTGAGCGCCAGCGGCCGGGCCAGCAGAGCCTCGATCGCGGCGTCGACGCTGGTCTCGCCGGCGATCACCGCGCGCACCGCCTCGGCGATCGGCAGCTCCACGCCGGTGCGCCGGCCGAGATGGCAGGCGGCCTCGGCGGTGAAGGCCCCTTCGCTCAGCTTCTGCCCGGCGGCCAGCAGCTCGGCCGCGCGCCGCCCCGCCGCCAGCGCGTAGCCGAAGCTCGTGTTGCGCGAGGTCCGGCTGGTGGCGGTGAGCAGCAGATCGCCCAGCCCGGCCAGACCCATCAGCGTCTCGCGGCGGGCGCCCAGCGCCGAGGCGAGGCGGGCGAGCTCGGCGAGGCCACGGGTGATCAGCGAGGCGCGCGCGTTCTCGCCGAGTCCCTTGCCCATGGTGACCCCGGCCGCGATCGCGACCACGTTCTTCAGCGCCCCGGCCAGCTCGACACCCAGCAGATCGTCGCTGGGGTAGGGGCGGAAGCTCGGGCCGGCGAGCAGCTCCGCCAGGGACTGGGCCAAAGGCTTGGCCGTGGCGGCGATCGTCACCGCCGTGGGCAGGCCCTGCGCGACCTCCAGGGCGAACGACGGCCCCGACAGCACGGCCACCTCCGTACCGGGGCGTTCGGCGAGAACGACCTGGCTCAGCCGCAGCCCCGTCGCCCGCTCGAGGCCCTTGGCGCAGATCACCAGCGGGACCGGCAGCGCCGGCAGCTCGCGGCAGACCGAGCGCACCTGCTGCGCCGGCACCACGAGCAGCAGCGCGTCGCTGCCGTGCAGATCGGCGAACGTGGCGGTCGGCGTCAGTGCCGCCGGCAGCTCGGCCTCCGGCAGATAGCGGGCATTGCGCCGCTGCACCGTCATGTCGGCGATCTGGTGCGGGTCGCGGCCCCACAAGGTGACCGCGTGGCCGGCGCGGGTGGCGACGATGGCCAGCGCCGTGCCCCAGGACCCCGCACCCACGACCCCTAGCCGAGCCATGGACCGCGCCCGCTGCCGTTGCACGCCTTGCCAGCCAATGCCGCTCTCTCCCGGGTACGGAAGCGTCTAGCTATCGCTCCGTCCCGGCAGCGTCCAGCGAAACGGCGCCCGCCCTAGCTGAAGTCGCAGACGATCTGCAGGCTGGCGCCCGCCCGACCGCGATAGCGGCTGGCCGCATCCTGGCATGCCCGGTCGGCGAGCGCCCGGCTCTCGAACGGACCCAGGCGCTCGACGGTGGCGCGCTCCGGGCGGCCGGCGCCCAGGGCGACGGGAATGACGGCCTTCGCGATGACCCAGTAGACCATGAACCAGCTCTTCGCAGCACGGTTGATGCGTCCTGGATAGGCGATGGTCCGCTAAGACGCGGTTAAGCTGCGGCTCATGCGTATCAAGGTACATATAGTTGGCCGCCCGGTGGTTGGTCTTTCGTCACTTGTCACCGCTGGGACACTACCGCATGGTGCGCCCGCGCCCGCCATGGGACACGGGGGAGATCAATCACCATGCGGTTCTGCCGTCCGGCCTTCATGTGCCTCGTCGTCTGCCTGTTCGCCGCCGGCTGCTCCAACCAGCCGGTCAACGTCTCCTACGAAGGGTTCGAGTGCCCGGACGTGCCCGGCCTCGACGACTTCCTCGAGGCGGCCGACGCCAACAACGACAACACGATCAATTCCGACGAGTTCAACGGCGCCTTCCAGGAGGCCATGGACGAGATCACGCCGGACGGGCAGCTCGACCGCAACGAGCTCGCCGCCTATGTCTGCCAGAAGAACAAGCAGAAGGCGGCCGCCGCAGCCGCGGGCACGACGCCGGCCCCGACCACCACGCCTTGAGGCCGGGGCGCCGCCGGGGCGGTCGTCAAAGGGCCTCGATCGCCGCCAGCTCGCCCAGCCGGGCCAGGATCTGCGCACGCTGCGGCTGACCCGTCTGCGCCCCGACCTGCTCGCAGGCGCAGGCCGCGGCCACGCTGGCCGCGCGCAGGGCCTCGAGCAGCGGCGCGCCGCCATCGAGCCAGGCCGTCAGCGCACCGACGAAGGTGTCGCCCGCGCCCGTGGTGTCGACCGGGCGGATCTTCAGCACGGGCACCTGCCAGGCCGCCGAGCCGTCGGCGACGATGCAGCCGGCGCCGCCGAGGGTGACGACGCAGGTCAGCCCGTGCCGGCTCGCCAGCCCACGCGCGGTCTCGAGCGGCGGGCGGCCGCTGACGCCGGCCACGATCTCGGCCTCGAGCTCGTTGACGATCAGCACGTCGACCGCGGCCAGCACCTCGTCCGGGACCACCGCCGCGGGGGCCATGTTGAGGACCGTGCGCGCGCCCCGGCGCTTGGCGCGGACCAGCACGTCGAACGTCTCGGCGGTGCGGATCTCGTTCTGACAGAGCACGGTGGCACCGGGGCCGAGCTGCGCGTCCTCGACCTGGCCCGAGGCGGTGTCGAGGTTGGCGCCGCTGGCGACGATGATCGCGTTCTCGCCGGAATCCTCGATTCCGATCACCGCGATCGCCGTGGGCTTGGGGCTGGTGGCGAGCAGGCTGCAGTCGATGCCGGCGGCGAGCAGCATGTCGCGCACGACCGGCCCGTAGGCATCGGCGCCGACATGGCCGACGAAGCACACCTGGCCGCCGGCCTTGGCCGCGGCCGCCGCCTGGTTGGCGCCCTTGCCACCAGGAGCCATGGCGTAGCCCGGGCAGAGCACGGTCTCGCCCGGCCGTGGCAGGCTCGCGACCCGGAACAACAGATCGGCATTGACCGAACCCGGCACGATGATCATGGCGCCTCCCCGCCTTTGGCTTTCTGGCCCGCTGCCCCGTGGTAGCGCCAAGCGGGGCACGGCGTCCATGGCCGGCTTGCGGGCCGGAACCGGTCGGCGAAGCGGGACAGAGAAATGTCCACGTGCTGCCGCGCCCGGCGCCCCGGCGCCAGCGGCCCGGCCGCCACCACCCTACGGGATGAACACCACGCTGAACGCGGCGTTGTAGACGTAGCAGTTGGCGCCGCTGTCGATGCGCAGCGGACGGACCATGAAGTTGAAGGTCTGCGCGCCCGCGGCCTTGTAGGTGACGACTCTGGTCGAGGTGAGGTTGAAGGTGTCGGAGGTGCTCGGCTCCAGCACCATGGCCTGCCGCATCCCACCGGGCTCGCTCGCCGAGGCCGTCGCCGAGCTCGCGTTGGTGATCTGGGTCACGAGGTCGACCACCTTGTAGCTGCTGGAGTCGGCGCTGCAGAGC
Organism: Geminicoccaceae bacterium; assembly: GCA_039808865.1. Lineage (GTDB taxonomy): Bacteria > Pseudomonadota > Alphaproteobacteria > Geminicoccales > Geminicoccaceae > Benzoatithermus. The sequence goes on along the minus strand of JBDHTW010000110.1, from coordinate 676 downwards.
AGCGAGCCGTGGAAGACGACCTCGGCACTACCCTGGCTCGGCGCCTTGAAGCTGTAGGTGCGGAGCGAGAACTGGCCGAGCCCGACGATGCCGACGCCGAAATTGAAGCAGGGGCCCGAGCCGGTGCCGCACGGCGCCTGCGATTTCATCACGGCTGCGGCCGAGGCAGGTTCCGGTGGTGCGACGATCACGCCCGCCACCAGGAACGTGGACGCCAGAAGTACCCGCCAAGTGGTCCGCATCGCCTGCCTCGCTTCGAGCATGGATTGCATCCGCACGGCGATTCGCTACACTTTTTGCGTGAGCAAATGGCACATGTCGTTTCTCGCTTTGAAATAAAGAAATCAATTTTTACTATCGTTTGATCAATATATGGCCATACTTACCTAAGCACGTTTTCAGTCGCAGTCAGTACAGGCGGCGCCATAGGCTGCCACCGCATTGAACTGCGAGACCAACGCAGGCACGGTTGACACGGCTAATCCCACAGCACTGACTATAGAGAAATGCAGTTGAGCTTACGGTTTACGAGCGCATGGAGATTTATGTCGCTGGGAACGGAAGGCCGATGCTCCTCCCCTCACCGCTCGCGATTTTGCCCGACGAGCGTGAACCGGCCATAGTCCAGATAGGTGCCTGCCGTCCTCGTGTCGACGTTGATAGTGGCACCCATATC
>JBDHTW010000109.1:0-13216 GCA_039808865.1 Geminicoccaceae bacterium | reverse complement strand
GCGATCTGGGCGCCCGCCTCGCGGACCTGATCGCGGCGCCGCTGGCCGCGGCGGCGGCCGACACGCTGGCCGGCCTGCCCTTGATCGAACTCCCGGTCGAGACCCCCGGCAAGCTCATGGCCGTGATCTACTCGGGCGACGGCGGCTGGCGCGACATCGACAAGGAGATAGCCGGGCGGCTGCAGGCCAAGGGCATCCCCGCGGTCGGCGTCGACAGCTTGCGCTATTTCTGGTCCGAGAAGCCGCCCGAGCAGATCGCTGCCGACCTCGACCTGATCCTCGACCACTACGTGTCGGCCTGGCAGCGCCCCGACGTCGTTCTGGTCGGCTACTCGTTCGGCGCCGACGCCCTGCCGTTCGCGTACAACCGCCTGTCCGCCGAGCAGAAGGCCCACGTGCGGCGGCTGGCCCTGCTGGGGCTGGCGCAGACGGCCGATCTGCAGATCCACGTCACGAGCTGGCTCGGTGTGGACACCCACGAGGGCTCGCAGGATCTCATGCCCGAGCTCGAGCGCATCCCGCCCGAGCTGATCCAGTGCTTCTACGGCGTCGAGGAGGAGGACACCGCCTGCACCCGCCCGGAGCTGAAGGGCGCGCAACTGATCCGCACGGAGGGCGGCCACCACTTCGACGGCAATTACGAGGCGCTGGCCGATGCCATCCTCGCCGGCGCCTCGCGCCCGTGACCTCGGGCGGGCTCAGAGCGTGACGCTGAGGCCGCCGTCGACGGCCAGCACTTGGCCGGTCACGTAGGCGGCGGCATCCGAGGCGAGAAACACCGCCGCCCCGCCGAGCTCGCGCGGCTCGGCCCAGCGGCCGAGCGGGGTGCGCTTGCAGACCCAGGCCGAGAATGCCGCGTCGTTGACCAGGGCGGTGTTCAGCTCGGTCGTGAAGTAACCGGGAGCCAGGGCATTGACGGTGATGCCGTGCGCGCCGAGCTCGGCTGCGAGCGAGCGGGTGAAGCCGTGCAGGCCCGCCTTGGCCGCGGTGTAGGCATGGATGGTCGGGCGGCCGAGAATGGCGCTGACCGAACCCGTGGCGATGATCCGGCCGGACCTGCGCGGCAGCATCAGGCGGGCGGCCTCGCGGGCGAGGCGAAAGCAGGCGGTGAGGTTGACGGCAACGACCCGCTCGAAGTCGGCATCGGTCCACTCGGTGATCGGGGCCCGGTGCTGTATGCCGGCATTGTTGACCAGAATGTCGAGCCGGCCGTGCACGCCCGCGATCCGGCCGATGGCGGCGAGGGTGGCATCGGCGTCGGTCACGTCGAACGCGGCAGGTTCGGCCGCCAAGCCCTGGCCCCGCAGCCGCTCGGCCGCGGCCTCGAGCGCGGCCGGATCGCGGCCGTTGAGCAGCACGTGCGCACCGTGCGCCGCCAGCGCCTCGGCCATGGCGAGGCCGAGGCCGCGCGAGGCCCCGGTCACCAGCGCCACCCGCCCGTCGAGTCGGAACAGATCGGCCATGCTTCCCCTACCCTCCCTGTTCGGGCAAGATTCCAGCCGGACGAGTTCGCGGCGGGCGAAAGCAAGGTGCAGCGGGAACGCTTGACGATCAAGGCGGCCGGACGCCGGCTGGCGGTGCAGCGGCTGTGGCCGGAGGCGGCCGCAGCCGGACCGACGCTGGTGTTCCTGCACGAGGGCCTCGGCTGCATCGCGCTGTGGAAGGACTTTCCGAGCCGGCTGTGCGAACGGCTGAGGCTGCCGGGGCTGGTCTACGATCGCTGGGGCTATGGGCAGTCCGAGGCGCTCGATCGGCCGCGGCCTCCGACCTACCTGCACGACGAGGCGCGGATCTTCCTGCCGGCGGTGCTGCGCGAACTCGGCATCGAGCGCTGCATCCCGATCGGCCACAGCGACGGCGGCAGCATCGCCCTGCTGTTCGCCGCCGCGTTCCCGGCCGTGCCGGCCGCGATCGTCACCGAAGCCGCGCATGTGTTCGTCGAGGAGATCACGCTGGCCGGCATCCGGGCGGCGGGCGTCGCCTATGCCACGACCGACCTGCCCCGGCGCCTCGCCCGCTATCACGGCGACAAGACCGAAGGCATCTTCAAGGCGTGGCACGATGGCTGGCAGGCACCGGCGTTCCGCGCCTGGAACATCGAGGCCGAGCTGCCGCGCATCGTCTGCCCGACCTTGGTGCTGCAGGGCGAGGACGACGAATACGGAACGCCGGCGCAGGTCGACGCGATCGTGCGCGGCGTCGCCGGGCCGGCCGAAGGCGTGCTGCTGCCGGGCTGCGGGCACACCCCGCATCACGCGGCGGGCGAGCGCGTGCTCGGCCTGGTCGTGGACTTCGTCGGCCGGCTATAGGCCGATGCGACTCAGCCGCGCCTGCACCTGCGCCAGGAAGCGGCTGCGGCTTTGCGGCGTCGAGCTGTCCATCCGGTAGTGGCCGAGCCAGAAGGTCCGGCAGCGCGGGTGGCAGAGCGGGCGCAGCCCGCGCATGATGATGCGGCGCCCCGGGTCGCCGATCACGAACCGGGTCCACCACCAGGGCGAGCCATAGGTCGAAACGCCGCCGATCAGGCGGATGTTCTGCATTCGGCCCTGGACCGGCTGCAGCCCCTTCGGCAGCTCGAAGGTGGCGAAGGGCACCCACACCCGGTCGATCCAGCCCTTGAGCATGGCCGGCAGGCTGTACCACCAGGTCGGGTAGACGAAGATCAGCGCCTCGGCCCAGCGGAGATGGGCGAGCTGGTCCTGCACGGCGACCTCGTTCAGCGCCGGCGTGTGATAGTCGCGTCGCTCGCTGGCGCTCAGCACGGGATCGAAGCCCATGGCGTAGAGGTCGAGCGCGCGCACCTCGTGGCTGCCGGCCGTGAGCGTCGCCACCACCTGCCGGTGCAAGGCATGGCCGAAGCTCTCCGCCACCGGATGCGCCAGGACCACCAGGATGCGCATCAGAAACACTCCATCTGCTGCTCGACGCGCAGCAGGAAGGCGCGGCGCTCGCCGTCGGTGGCGGTGTTCAGGTTGTAGAGCGCGTGGAAGGCGACCGAAGCCTGGGGTGCGACGAACCAGCGGAGATAGCGCATCACCAGCTTGCGGGGCGGATCGCCCATGTACCAGGCGGCGAGGCGGGTCCGGCCATAGGTCACGAGGCCGGCCAGCTTCCTGACCCGGGTCAGGGCAGGACGAACCTGCGCCGGATCGCCGAGGTCGAATGCGACCCCGGGCAGGAACACCCGGTCAAGGAAGCCCTTGAGCATGGCCGGGGGACCGAAGCACCAGGTCGGGAACTGGACGATCAGCGCCTCGGCCCGTTCCAGGCGCTCGACATACGAGGCCACCCCGCGCCGGTTCTCCGGGACGGCGTGGTAGACGCGCCGCTCCATCGCGCCGAGCACGGGATCGAAGCCCTCGGCGTACAGATCGCACAGATCGACCTCGTGCCCGGCACGGGCAAGGCCGGCGAGGGCCACGGCGCGGATGGCGCCATGAAAGCTCTCGGGCACGGGGTGGCAGTAGAGGTAGAGGATCCGCATCGTTCAGGCGGCGGCCACGGCTTCGATCTCGACCTTGCAGATCGGCAGCGCCAGCGCCTTCACGATCACGAGCGTCGACGCCGGTGGCGGATCGGCGACCCACGCGTCGCGCACCCGCATGTAGGGCTCGCGATACGCCGTCTCGGTCAAGAACACGTTCAGCCGCAGCACCTGGCCACGGCCGATGCCCGCCTCGGCAAGGCAGGCGTCGATGTTGGCGAAGGCCTGCGCAGCCTGCGCCGCGGCATCCTCCGCGATGCCGCCGTCCGGGCCGATGCCGAGCTGGCCGGAGAGGAACAACAGCCGCGCAGCGCCGGTGACCTCGACCGCATGGGCATAGCGGCCGAAGGGCGCACGGATCGAGGTCGGGGTCAAAGGACGCAGCCGCATGCCGGCACCTGTCGTTGCTTGTCGGAAGCGCACCGGTCATGCCATGTCCGGACGGGCCTGGGAACGGCCGGCGGGAGATGGGAATGGTGCTGCGCTTGCCCGGCTGGTGGGAGGACCTGACCAGCCCCGAGTTCGCGGACCTCGATCCCGAGGCCACCGTGGCCGTGCTGCCGGTGGGCGCCATCGAGCAGCATGGCCCGCATCTGCCGGTCGCCGTCGACAGCTGCATCAACGGCGGCATCGTGCGCCGGGCGCTGGCAACGATGCCGTCCGGCCTGCCGGTGCTGGTGCTGCCGATGACCATGGTCGGCAAGAGCAACGAGCACATCGACTTTCCCGGCACGCTCACCCTGTCGGCCGAGACCCTGGGCCGGGTCTGGTACGAGATCGGCGCGTCGGTCCGCCGCGCCGGGGTGCGCAAGCTGCTGCTGTTCAACAGCCATGGCGGCCAGCCGCAGGTCATGCAGATCGTGGCCCGCGAGCTGCGCATCGATCACGGCATGCTCGTCGTCGCCGCCAACTGGTTCGCCTGGGGCATGCCCGACGGGTTGTTCGAGGACAGCGAGCTGCGCCACGGCATCCATGGCGGCACGGTCGAGACGGCGATGATGCTGGCGCTGCGCCCCGATCTGGTCAAGCTCGACGCGGCCGCCGATTTCGTCCCGGTGACCGTCGCCGACGATCTCGACTATCCACGACTGCGCGCCTTGGGGGCTGCCGGCCTGGGCTGGCAGGCGCAGGACCTGCACCGCCAGGGCGTGTGCGGCGATGCCTCCAAGGCGACGCCGGCCGCGGGCCAGAAGGTCGTCGACCACGCCGCCAGCTGTCTCGTCGAGCTGCTCCAGGAACTGGTCCGCTTCCCCCTCGGCCGGCTGCGTGGGAGCGCCCCGGCCGCCTAGACCAAGCACTTGGTCGCAGCACGGCAACCCAGTGCGGCGCAATGCCGCATCAAGCGAATAGGAACGAGGGTCTTGCGCGCCGTTTAGGCAGTCATGGACCTGATGTGGCAAGTGATCCACAATGGGCTGCCGTGAGAATAGGCACAGACAGACTATATGTGCGGCAGAATATGATTCGCTGAAATCGCAGGGATTTACAGCCCGACGCGGATGGGTGCAATCGTTACCTGTGCGTTGTGCCTTTTTGTGCACTGCACCATAGACGATCGCCCGCTATATGGATGGTTCATGCAGGCGCAGCAGCGCCCTCGCGTCAGCCGGCGCGACGCCGGGATGCGATCCACCGTGGCGGATGGAGTCGGCATGAGTACGTTGGCAGCTGAGACTTTGGCCGGGCTGGGTCCCGACCGTGTAATGGGCAAGTTGGGTCGGGCGACCCAAAGCATCGGTCGCCTCGATCGCTATCGCTTCTTGCTGCTGCTGCGATTTGTTCTGATCAATCTCACCGGCTTCGCGCTTCTCGGTGCGGCTTGGCTGCAGGGCTGGGTGGCGCAGATCCTCGAGGCCGACACCACCCACGTCTGCAAGCTGATCTTCGGCCTGTTCCTGATCGGTCTCGCCCTGTCCGCGCAGAAGGTGTGGATGCTGTCGCGCGAGCTGAACGCGCTCGACGAGGGCCCCGCCAGCGGGCCGAGCAAGGTCGCGTCGTTCATGTTCGGCATCGCCGGGCGCGGCGGCGACACGCGGCAGGCGCTGGCCAGCGTGCTGCGCCTCAAGCTCGCGCACCGCATCGCTCCGGTGCGCCACATCGCCAGCACGCTCGTGCTCTTGGGCCTGATCGGCACCATCATCGGTTTCGTCATTGCCCTTTCGGGTGTCAACCAGGACGCGGTCGGCGATGCCTCGGCGATCGGACCGATGGTGGCGACCCTGCTGCACGGCATGGCCATGGCGCTGTTCAAGACGCTGGTCGGCTCCGTGCTCAACGTCTGGCTGATGGTCGACTACCGATTGCTCGAGGGCGGCGCCGTGCACCTGCTGACGCGCGCGATCGAGGAGGGCGAGCGTCATGCAACTGCTTGACGACGAATCCGGCGACGACGCCGACATCGTCTTCCGCGATCTGATCATGCTGATGCTCAGCGGATTCGTCACGGTGGCGGTGCTGATGCTGGCGCATATCAACCCCAAGGCCGCGGCGGCGACCGCCAAGGACACCGCCTCGCCCGGCAACGTCATGGTCGAGGCCAACTGGCCGCCCGGCATGGACAGCGACGTCGACCTCTGGGTGCAGGCGCCGGGGGACGTGCCGGTCGGCTACTCGAACAAGGGCGGTGCGGTCTTCAACCTGCTGCGCGACGATCTGGGCAAGCAGCTCGACCTGTCCGGCCTCAACTACGAGAGCGCCTACTCGCGTGGCATCGTCCCCGGCGAGTACACGGTGAACGTTCACCTCTACCGCAACCGTGCCGCCATCGCCGACGTGCCGGTGACCATCGTCGTCAGCACCAAGCCGAGTACCGACGCCCCGGCCCGGCAGGTGCTGATGAGCAAGGTCGACCTCGACCGCGAAGGCGAGGAGCGGACGGTATTCCGCTTCAAGCTGACCGAGGCCGGCACCGTCGTGCCCGGCAGCGTCAACAGCCTGCAGCGGCCTCTACGCTCAGGAACGAAATCATGACCGACCTGCCCTACCTGTACGTCCTGGCCGTGCTGCTGGCGACGACCCTGGCCTCGATCGCCATCTGGGCGCCGCGTGGCCTCGTTCCCAAGCTCGGGGCCGTCGCCTGCACCGCCCTGTTCATGCCGTTGGGTTATGCCGGCTTCAGCGACCTGCTCAGCCGGCCCAAGCCGGTGGCGCTGGAATGGTGGCTCGACCGGGCCGACGAGGCCACGGTCCTCGGCAGCCAGATGCGCGAGGGCCAGGGCCTCTATCTCTGGCTGCAGCTCGACGGCGAGCCCGAGCCGCGCGCCTACCGGATGCCCTGGGATCAGCAAACGGCCCAGCAGCTGCAGACCGCCCTCGAGGAAGCGCAGCGCAACGGCACCCAGGCGCGGATGCGGATGCCGTTCGAACCGACCCTCGATGCACGCGAGCCCAAGTTCTACGCACCGCCACAGCCGGCCCTGCCGCCGAAGGATCTCGCCCAGCCACCCGCCCAGGTCTACGTGCAGCCGGGCGAGAACGCCTGAGGCTCGGCCAACCCCGCCGCGGCCGGGAGGCCCCGATGCAGACTAGCCACAGGTGCCATGCCGAATTGCGGGTCTGCCGATTGATTTTGCCGGCCCGACCAGCATTGCATTTGCTTTTGCGCCGCAGCATGTGGCTCCCCGAGGACAATGCGCAAGCTCGGGAATCACATGGATCCGCTTAAACACGCCGTGCGCTACGCCGGCAAGATCGGCGACACCTTGGTCGATGCCAGCGTGAATCAGGGAGTGGCAGGCGAGCTTGCCCTGGCCGCGGGCGAGGTCGTGGCGACCCGCTTGGCGATCGGTGCAGCGGCGCTGCTGGATCCGGTGAATGCCGACCACGCGGAATTCGCCCGGCTCGTTCCCGAGAAGGCGGAGGCGTTTTCCGCCGCCGGCACGGCGCTGGCCCAGCGCTCGGCCGACATCGCGCACCAGGTGACGAGCTTTGCCGTCGGCGAGCTGGTCCTCGCCTGCAAGGCGGCGGCGGCCATGGCCGATTGTCATACGCCGGCGGCCCTGCTGTTCGCGCAGGGCCGGTTCGTCATGGGCTGCGTCACCCGGAGCCTGTCGCAGTCCGCGGCGCTGGCGGCGCTGGCGGTGAATGCCCAGGCCGCGGCACTGGCGCCGGTGCATCAGACGGCCACCGCCAATGCGCGCCGGCTCAAGGGCTAGCCGAGCCTCATAGGTTCCAGTCCACCTCGTCCTCGCTGACCAGCTCGCCGCGCATCGACGGACCGTCGATGTGCACGCGTTCCGGGTCGCCGCAGACGAGGTGGTGCCATTCCGGCAGGTCCATGCCGAAGGCCAACAGGCGGTAGGCGCAGCTGTAGGGCAGCCAGTCGAGCGAGCGCACGTTGGCCGGCGTGATCTTCACGCAGTCGGGCACCTTGGCCTTGCGATTGCCGTAGTCCGAGCAGCGGTGGGTGCACAGATCGAGCAGCCGGCAAGCCGCATCGGACAGGGCGATCTCGCCGGTGTCCTCGTCCTCGACCCTGATCTGGCAGCAGAGCCCGCAGCCGTCGCAGAGCGCTTCCCATTCCGCCTCGGACATCTCGGCCAGCGTCTTCTCGTGCCAGAAGCTCATGCGGGAATTCCTAGTGCTGCAGCGCCGGCCAGGATAGGGCGTGCCCGGGACAGGATGCGGAGAACCGATGCTCAGCTACCGCCACGCCTTCCATGCCGGCGGCTACGCCGACGTGCTCAAGCACGCGATCCTGGTGCACGTGCTGTGCCATGTGGTGCGCAAGCCCAAGCCCGTCTACGTCCTGGATACCCATGCCGGTGCCGGCAGCTACGCGCTCGATGCCCCGATGGCGCAGAAGACCGGCGAGTACCGGACCGGCATCGCCCGGGCGCTGAGCGCATCCACGCCCGCGCCGGATCTCCTCGCGCCCTACCTGGCGCTGGTCCGGGCGGCCAATCCGGCGGATGCGCTGCGCCGCTATCCGGGCTCGCCGGCGCTGGCCAGATCCCTGCTGCGGCCCCAGGACCGGCTCGAGCTGGTCGAGCTGCACGGCACCGACCATGGACTGCTCGCGGCGAGCCGCGCCGGGGCGCCGCGTGAGCAGGTGGTCAAGGCGGACGGGCTTGCCCACCTGGTGGCGCGGATGCCGCCACCGGAGCGGCGTGCCGTGGCGCTGATCGATCCCAGCTACGAGATCAAGACCGACTATCAGACCGTGGTCGAGGCGGTGGCGGCGGCGCACCGACGCTTTCCCAGCGGTACCTACCTCCTCTGGTATCCCGTGATCGAGCGCGTGCGGACCGAGCGGATGCTCGACGCGCTGCGCGCCACCGGCATCCGCCGGCAGTTCCGGGTCGAGCTCGGCCTCGTCGCCGACGCGGCGGGGCGCGGCATGACGGCCGCCGGCATCGTCGCGATCAACCCGCCCTGGACGCTGCCGCACGCGGCCAGCGCCGGCCTGCCCTGGCTGGCCAAGGCCCTGGGCGCCACGGGTCCACTGGCGGCGGCATGGCTGGCCCCGCCCGAGGCGTGAGCGTGGGTCGGTAACCCTGCCGAGCGGTCACCCCTTTCGTCGTCTGGACGGACGTTCACTAATACTATCGAAGTATACGCCATGCTTTTGGTTCCGCTGTACTACTTCGATCGTGAATTTGACAATGTGCGCTAGGCTCGGCACCAAAACATGACGAAGCGGTTACGAGCGTCGGGGCCTGCGGTCAGATCGCGGCCGGGACGCCGTTGCGCTTCGGGCGGGCGACATCGAAGGAGTTTGGCGCATGCTGTCGACGCATGAGCTCGGTAACGTCACGGGCGTGCTGCCGTCACGGCGCGGCGGCCAACGGTCCCATCCGGCGGCGCGGATGCTGCCGGCATCGGCGGCGCCGGGCCGTCCGGTCGGAACCCATGCACCTTCGGCACGGTACCGGCTGCGCCGAACGATCGTCTACACCGGGGCGTTCCTCTACGGGTTTCCCTTCTACACCGTGTGTTGTCTGGCCATAGCGCGGGCGAACCTGCGCCGCCGCCAGCAGATCGCGCGTGCGCATGCCGCCCGAGCCAGCATACGGGCGGACCGGGCCGGTGGGATGGACCAGGAGATGCCGGTCCAGCGTTGAGCAGCCGGCCGGTCGGCGAACCGGCGCAGCCGTCCCCCGGGCTAGAAAGTCGATCAAGGCCATGCGCCAGCAAGACTACGCCGCCGATCTGCCTGCCGTGTCGTTCCGGCAGCGTCATGCCTTCCAGCGCCGGCGCTTCGAGACGCTGGTGCAGTATGTGTGCTGGATCTGCGAAGATCCGCGCGCGCTCGGGCTCGACCGGCTCAATCGCATTCTCTGGTACGTCGACCGCATCTCCTATCTGACGCGGGACAGGGTCGCGACGGGCGCGAGCTACGTGCGCAACCGGACCGGACCCTGGGCGCGGCCATTGGAGGCGGTGCTGCGCGACCTCGAGCGCAAGGGCCTGATCGCGCAGCGGGCACGGGTCGGCAACCGCGAGCCGGATCTGCTCGTGTCGCTGGCGAAGCCGGACCTCAGCGGCTTCGACGCGGAAGAGATCAGCCTGGTCGAGGCGGTCACCCGCGCCATCTGCTTCGACACCCGCTCGTCGATCACCGGGCGGGAAGCGCACGACAGCGTGCTGCAGGCGGCACGGCTGGGCGAGACCATTCCCTATTTTACCGTCTTTGCCGGCCGGGCCGGCGAGAATCAGCCCGGCGACGTCGCGTGGGCGATCAGGGAGAGCGAGCGGCGGACACATGCCGCGAGCCCGCCGGCGGCCGTGGTGCCGACCCCACGCCTGCAGGAGGTGATCGAGGCGCTGGTGTGGCACCTCCTCCGCGATCCGAGCCTCGGCGCTTCCCTGCCGGCGGCGGGCAGCACGTCGTGGTTCGTCTACCGGCAGCTCGCCGCGATCGCCGGCGTGCCCGATCTGGCCGTGGTCTATCGGATCGATGCGGACGAACTCGTGCTCGGCGGCCTCCGCATCGGCGAGGACGACGAGGACGCCGCCGGCGAGGAGCTGGGCTGAGCCGCCGGCTCAGCCGCCCTGCAGCATCTCGCGGGCCAGCAGCGCCGCATGGGTCCGGTTGGTGGTGCCGAGCTTGCGGAAGATGTGCCGCAGGTGGACCTTGACCGTCGTCTCGCAGATCAGCAGCTCGTGCGCGATCAGCTTGTTCGGCCGTCCCGCCGCCAGGCTGCCCAGCACCTCCAGCTCCTTGGGGGTGAACAGCGCGGCCGAGAAGCGGGAGGTCGAGACGGGAACGGGCGCCGGCGTCGGCGCCTGGGCGGCGGGGGCGATCGGCAGCGGCAAGGCGGTGCCGCCGACGCGCACCAGGCGCAGGCCCTGGACCAGGACCGGCAGATCGACCGAGGTCGAGAAATAGCCACGCACGCCACGGCCGGCGGCGGCGGCGATACCGGCATAGCTGTCGTCGTCGCTGAGCACGACCAGCGCCGTGCCGGCCATCGCGGCGGCGACACGATCGAGCACCGCGGCCCCCTCGCCGTCGAGCGACACGACGCACACGTCCCAGCGCGTCGCAGCGGCGGCGCCCAAACCTTCCCAACTGCTGGTACCGATCCGTGCGGTCGGCCACTCGGCCCGCAGTGCGCGCGCCAGACAGTCGCGGAGCAGCGGACGGCCATCGAGCAGCAGAATCTCGGCCTCGGCCTGGGCAGCGGGATCGGTGGCGGCATCCCGGGCGCGCGCGATCGTGCTCGATCCGGTCGGACGCTCCAGGACGCTGGCGCTGTGCATCGCTGCCCCCAATGTTCATTGGCCGACCGTGGTCGTGGCACCACCGCCGTTCATGACGACGAACGTTACCGGAGGGTTACCAGAACGGCTAGTGGATTGCGCATGGCCAGGGATCGGTGCAGCCGCAGGTCGCAGGTTCGCCGGCGCACTGTTGCAGAACAGGCAGGGTGCAACGGCTCACGCTCGGCGACGAATACTTCCAAGGGAGTATGAATCGGCCGGAAGGTGAACGGGAGTACCACGTTCATGCAAGTTTCGGTGAAGCAAGCGAGCGTGTAGCGGCTAGGGCAAGGGAGTGGCCGGCCGTGCCGACGGCAGCGTCATGATCCCGCGAGGAAACGCTCTGCAGGGGCGACGCCCATGTCCCATCCGCGCCGGCCCGAACCGACCTTGCCGTCCCACCGCTCGATCAGGGGAGCGGCCCTGGCGGCCGCTCTGCTGCTCGGCGGCTGCGGCATGGTCGGCGGTCAGGGGCCCGAGTTCGCCAGCGCTGCGGGGCCGCAGCCCGATCCGATGGCGGTGCAAGCGGCCGGCCAGCCCGCGATTCCGGCGGGCTTGCTGCAGATCGTGCCGCGCTCGAAGCCGCGGCTGCGCAGCGAAGCGCGCGTCCAGGTGGCCGCGGCGACGCCGGCCGAGCTGCACGCGTTGCCGGAGGGCTTCATCTGGCCGGTCCAGGGGCAGGTGTTGCAGGGGTTCGGCACCAGGACCGACGGCGGCCGCAGCGACGGCCTCGACATCCAGGCCGCGGAAGGTACCCCGGTCCGCGCCGCCCAAGCCGGCACCGTCTCCTATGCCGGCAACGCGATCCCCGGCTACGGCAACATGCTGCTGCTCACCCATCCGGGCGGCTTCGTCACCGTCTATGCGCACAACGACCGCCTGCTCGTGAGCGCCGGGGAGACGGTCTATCGCGGCCAGCTCATCGCCACCGTCGGACGGTCGGGTGGGCTCGAGGTCGCCGAGCTGCACTTCCAGCTTCGCGCCGGGGAGCGGCCCCTCGACCCGGTCCGGCATCTCGAACGTGGCGAGACCGTGCTGGCCAGCGCCATGCTCGATCCGATGCCTCGGGCGGCAGCCGAGTAGCGGGCGATGGCGACCACACTGCCCTCCTTCCGCACCCATACCCCGGTGTTCCCCATCGTCACCGGCCGGCCGAAGATCGCGGGCGACCGCGCGCTGGCGCTGGCGCTTCTCGCCGGCTGCGTGATCGGCTTGGCCCTCTCCTGGCACACCGTGCTCTCCGAGAGCGCACGCGAGCGGATCGCGGAAACGGTCACCGGCTTCGGCTCGGTCCCGGGCATGGTCGACGGCGTGCCGGCCCAGGCGTCGGCCGAGCATGGAATGAACCCACCGGCGCCACGTCGACCAGAGGCGGCGCTTGCCGTGTGGCCGGAAGTCCCGCCAGCCTCGCCAAGTGTCCCGGAGTCGTCGCGGCCCGAGGCCGTTCCGCCCGCGGCCGACTTGCCAGCGGTCCTGCTGGCGGCGTCACCGCCACCGGCTCCGCCGGCCCCGGTCGCCATGCGCGAGGAAGCGATGGAAGTCACTTTCCAACTGAACAGCAGCTTCCTCCCTGCAGGGGCGACCGAATCGCTGCAGCGGTTCCTCGGGCATCTGCCGCAGGATCGCCCGCTCAGGCTCGAGCTGCGCGCCACGGTGAGCGACGATGGGGTCAAGACCGACGATGCGGTCGCCGCGGCGCGCTACAACCGCTGGCTGGCCGAGCGCCGGGTCGCCCGGATCAAGGAATTCGTCGAGCGGCACGGCGGTGGCCGGATCACCGTGACGACCGGCTTCGTCGAGCACGATCCGTCGCGCCGGGTCCTGATCGGCGCGCGGTCGGCGCCGTGAGTGTCGCGCCGGGCCTCCGCCCGTCGCGCGAGCCGGCCGTGAATGTCGAGGGCGTGGCCATGTCGACGGAGCTTGCCAGCGTACGCACGGGGTCTGCGCCGCGGCGGAGTGCGGTGGGCTGGGTGGTGGCGTTGCCGGTGGCGGATTTGCTGGCGCTGCTGGCGTGCTTTGTGCTGGGCG
>JBDHTW010000108.1:0-13557 GCA_039808865.1 Geminicoccaceae bacterium | reverse complement strand
CCGCCCCGGCGGAGTCCGCCGCGCCGCAGACGGCGGCGGCACCCCCGGTCGAGGAGGCCGCCCCGGCGCCGCCGCCCGCCGAGGCGGCGCCACAGCCGGTGGCCGCGGCGACCTATGCTGCTCCGGTCACCTACGCGGCACCGGTCGCCTATCCGGTAACCGAGACCTCGAGCTCCCTATGGCCGGCGGTGGGCGGCTTTGCCGGCGGGGCGCTGGTCGGCGGCATCCTGGGCTACGCTCTGGGTGACGACGACGATGACGACGACGACTATCACGGCTGGCACAGCGATCTCGACGAGGACGACGTCGAGGACATCGTCGACCGGATCGACGACGACCGGGACGACGCCCGCCGCGAGCGTCAGGACTATGCCACCAGCTCGCGCGAAGAGCGCCAGCAGTTCGCCGAGCAGAGCCGCGAGGACCGGCAGCAGGCGCGCGAGCAGGCCAGGACCAATGCAAATGAGAACCGCACCGCGGCCCGCGACGATCGCCAGCAGGCGAAGGCGGACGCCGCGGCCGGCCGGCAGAATGCGCGGCAGCAACGCGAGGACGTGAGGAAGGCGCACACCCAGGACGCTCAGGCCAAGCTCGCGGCGCGCTCGCAGGGATCGCGCAAGGCGGCAACCTCCGTGCAGCGCAAGACCCCGTCGCCGACCCGGATCCAGGCCGTGCCGGCGCAGGGGCGCGCCAAGGCGACGCCGCCGGCCTTCACGCAGGCAAGCCGGGCGGCGCCGGCCAGCGCTGGTGCCAAGTCCCTGCCGCGGCAGGCAACCGCACCAGCGGCGCCACGTGCGCCGGCCCGTGCGGGAAATGCGCGGCCACAGGCCTCGGCGAACTCGGCGCTCTCCGGCATCGAGCGCGGCTCGACGGTCAAGAAGCAGGAGGTGCGCGGGGCTAAGAGCCGCCAGCAGGTTCAGCGCCCTGCCACGCAGCAGCGCGCTGCCACCCAGAGGCCGCAGCGCCAGACGGTAAACCGACAGCAGCAGCAGCGCCCGCGTCAGGCGACTGCCCAGCGGGGCGGTGGCGGGGGACGCGCGCTCTCCGGGGCGGGCGGCGGCGGGGGCAAGGCGCAGGCCTCGCGTGGTAAGCGCAGCCGGGGTCGGTGAAGTGAACTCATGGTCCGCGGGGCAGGCGCGATGGGCATGATGGCAAGGCTGACACTAACCGCGGCGCTCCTGGCGACTGGCTGGGCGACCGCCGCGCTGGCGCAGGAGGCGCAGCGCTACTTCACGACACCCGAGGACGCGGTGAAGGCGCTGGTGCAGGCGGTGCAGGACCGTGATCGGCCGAGCATCACCGCGCTGGTGGGCCCCGAATTCGCCGAACTGATCGAGGGCCAGGGCTCGGAGGCCAACACCGCCGACCGCGAGCGTTTCCTGGCCGCGGCGCAGCGGGCCACCGTCCTGCGGCCGGACGGCGACGACCGGCGCATCCTCGAGGTCGGCCTTGCCGCCTGGCCGATGCCCGCACCCCTGGTGCACGACGACCAGGGCTGGCGGTTCGACGGGGCCGCAGGCGTCGAGGTCATCAAGGACCGGATCGTCGGCCGCAACGAGCTTGAGGCGATCCGGGTCCTGAACGCCTATGTCGACGCCCAGGTGGCGTATGCCAGCGAGGATCGGGACGGCGACGCGGTCCTGCAATACGCGCAGAAGCTGGCGAGCACGCCGGGGCAGCACGACGGCCTCTACTGGCCGGTCACCGGGACGGAGGAGGCGAGCCCGTTCGGTCCCTTCCTCGCCGCGGCCGGCGTTCACCCGGAAAGCCGCGAGCCGGCCACTCCCTACTACGGCTACCTCTACCGGATCATGACCAGACAGGGACCGAACGCGCCGGGCGGCGCGTACGACTACGTGATCAACGGCAACATGATCGCCGGCTTCGCCATGGTTGCTTGGCCCGCGGAGTATGGCGAGACGGGGGTCATGACCTTCCTCGTCAACCAGAACGGCATCGTGCTCGAGCGCGACATGGGGCCGAAGACCGACGAGATCGGCCCGCAGATGCTGACCTACAATCCGGACGGCGGCTGGCTGCCGGCGGAGAATTGACGCTACCCCGACCGTGTAGGGTCGCGGCAGTCCCCCCGTTTGCGCGCCGGACAAAATCGCGTGTGGGGCACATCCACCCGCGCGCGGATCGCGGCCTCATGCTACGATCCATCCTGCGGCGGGCGTCGGCCCGGTGGCCGGCGTCCTCCTGGACTGGGGAGGATCGGAATGGCCACGCACGATCACATCCGCAATCCTATCGAATGGGGCGTGGATCAGGTCCGCGCGGCCGGTGCGGCCGTCGGGCAAACGACCCATGCGGTGCTTGGCCCAGAGGAGGCTGGCGCGGCGGCGACGCCACGCGTCCGCCAGATCGGACTGGGCGATCTCCAGGACGCGCTCGCTCGAGGCTGGGCCGACTTCATGGCCTGCCGCAGCGATGTGCTCTTCCTCGCGATCATCTACCCGCTCGCAGGCTTGGTGCTCGCCTGGTCGGCGTTCAACTACGACTTCGTCCCGCTCCTGTTTCCGCTGATATCGGGTTTCGCGCTGCTCGGCCCGGTCGCGGCCATCGGCCTCTACGAGATGAGCCGGCAGCGCGAGGCCGGCAGGAGCGTCGGTTGGGGTGACGCTTTCGGCGTGGTGGCGACGCCGGCCTTCGGCGCGATCGTCGTGCTCGGCCTGGTTCTGGTCGGCATCTTTCTTCTGTGGCTGATCACCGCCAACACGATCTACCGCGCCACCATGGGCCAAGAGGGCATCGTCTCGCTCACCGCCTTTTTCCACGGGGTCCTCACCAGCGCCGAAGGGCGGATGCTGATGCTCGTCGGCATCGGCGTCGGCTTTCTGTTCGCGCTCGTGGTCCTTGCCATCAGCGTGGTGGCGTTCCCGATGCTGCTCGATCGCGACTGCGGCCTGGCGTCGGCCGTGGAGACCTCGGTCCGCGCCTCACTCGCCAATCCGGTTCCGATCGCGGTCTGGGGCCTGATCGTCGCCGTGGGCCTCGCCATCGGCTCGCTGCCGGCGCTGCTCGGCCTGATCGTGATCGTGCCCGTGCTCGGCCACGCCACCTGGCACCTCTACCGCAAGCTGGTGCCGAGGTGACGCGTCGCGCGTAATTCGGCGCACCGCCAAGCTAACGCAGGCGGAACACGTCGACCGTCTCGTCGCGCCCGCGCAACTGCCATGGCCCCAGCGCCTCGACATCGCACAGGCCATCCGCGTGCCGCGCGGTCGCGGCGCTCGACAGGATGACCACGCGATCTGTCGGCGCCACCTCCTTGCCGAGCTGCTCCAAGCGCTGGGTGACGTTCACGGTGTCGCCGACCAGCGTGTAGTTCAGCCGATCCCGCGCGCCGATGTTTCCGACCAGCGCCGGCCCGGTATGCAGCCCGATGCGCAGGCAGAGCGCCGTGTCGTCCGCGAGCAAGCGGTCGCGGATCAGCAATGCCGCGCGTATGGCGCGTTCGGCATGGTCGGGTTGGGGCAGCGGGGCGCCCCAGAATGCCATCATGCCATCGCCCAGATACTTGTCGACCGTACCCTCGGTCTCGGCGATGCACCCGCCCAGCAGCTCGAAATGCCGATTGAGCAAGGCGGCGGCCGCCGCCGCGTCCAAGCGCTGACTCAGCCGCGAGTAGCCGACGATGTCGGAGAACAGGACCGTGACCTCGACCTCCCGGGACGCGACCACCTCTGGCGACGGGTTGGCCATGAGCTGGCGCACCAGCCGTCGCGGCACGTAGGTCTCGAACCAGGACAGCCCATTGCGCATCGCGTTGAACGCACGCGCGGCATGGTCGAGCTCCAGGATGCGGCTCGGCGGCAGCTCCGGCGCATCGGCCAGCTGCAACCGCTGGATCCGCCGTGCCGCCTCGGCGAGATTCTCGACCGGGCGTGCCATGCGCTGGCCGAGCCAGAACGTCGCAGCAATCGCGATGACGAGACAGGCGAGACTCAACAGGAGAGCGTAGCGCAGCCGATCGAGCTCGGTCACCGCGATGCTGGCGGGCAGATAGGTGCCGATGATCCACGATTGGTCGCCGAAGCCGGGAATCTCGCGAAAGAGCGCCAGCCAGCGGGAGTCGCCCGCAGCGACCATCCGCACCGTCCCACGCAAGCCGCGGTCGAGGACGTCGATGCCGGCGGCGGTCCCGGTCCAGAGCGCGGCGAGCACGGGATTGCCGGCTTCGTTCAGCAACGGCAACGGCCGCTCGGCGCCGACCTTGGAGACATCGAGACCCGGCGCGGCGACCACCTGGTCGCGCCCCTGCAGCACGAACACCGGTTGATTCACGGAACGCGACAGCTCGCTGACGAAGTTCGCCATGGTGTCGAGACCGACCGCGGCGAACAGCACGCCGAGCGGCCTGCCCTCCCGCTCGATCGCCAGATGCGCGTTGATGACGGTCTTGCGCAGCTCGTCGCTCCAGGTGGGCGGTCCCCAGACCACCCCGTCCGATACGCGGGCATTGGCGACGAGCCGCTCGAACGCCTGGTTGCCCGACCAATCCTCGGGTGGAATGGCGCCCTGCTCGGCGCGATAGCGGTAGACGCGGAGCTCGGGCGTGACGAACAGGACACCGACGATCTGCGGCGTGGCGGCGAGGATCCCGTGCAGCGTCGTCTTGGGCACCAGCAGCTCGCCCGGCCGCTCCCGGCTGGCGATCTCGCCGCTGATGAGGCGAAGCTGGTTGGCAACCGGCGACAGGAAATCGTCGATGCGCTCCTGCAGCATGTCGAGCAGGAGGTTCGACTTGTCCACCAGCAGCTGCCGCGTGTTGCTGGCACCCGCATAGAAAGTCAGGCCGAGCACGGCCGCCAGCGTCGCCAGCAGCATGAGCCCGAAAGCCGAGGCCAGGGCCAGCGCCAAGGGAAGCCGCGGGCGGCCGAAGAGCCGCCGGCGGGGCGTCGTGGTGGAGCCGTCCACGGAAGACAACCCCGCGACCCCTGCTATCTCAGACGTTGAAGCGGAAGTGGCAGACGTCGCCCTCCTGCATCAGGTAGTCGCGCCCCTCCAGCCGCATCCGGCCCTGCTCCCGGGCGCCCTGCTCACCGCCCAACCGGACATAGTCGTCATAGGCGATGACCTCCGCACAGATGAACCCGCGCTCAAAGTCGGTATGGATCACGCCGGCCGCCTGAGGTGCGGCGGCGCCCTGGCGGATGGTCCAGGCCCGAGCCTCCTTCGGTCCGACCGTGAAGAATGAGAGCAGGCCGAGCAGCTCGTGCCCAGCGCGGATGACGCGGCTGAGGCCGGGCTCGGCCAGCCCGATGCCCGCGAGATACTCGGCCCTATCCTCCTCCGACAGCGCCGACAGTTCGGCCTCGATCGCCGCGCTGATCACGACGTGGCGGGCCCCCTGCGCCTCGGCCATGGCCGCTACCTGCCGGGTAAGGGAATTGCCGGTCGCCGCCGCTCCTTCGTCGACGTTGCAGACATAGAGGATCGGCTTGCCCGTGAGCAGGTTGAACTCCGCGAGCTTCGCTCTCTCGTCCACGCTCAGGTCGAGAGCCCGCGCCTGCCGGCCCGCCTCCAGCACCGGCACCACCCGCTCGAGCAGCTCCAGCC
This sequence comes from Geminicoccaceae bacterium, assembly GCA_039808865.1. Taxonomy (GTDB): domain Bacteria; phylum Pseudomonadota; class Alphaproteobacteria; order Geminicoccales; family Geminicoccaceae; genus Benzoatithermus. The sequence goes on along the minus strand of JBDHTW010000108.1, from coordinate 7,992 downwards.
GGCTCCTGGCCTCCTTGTCGGGGCCGCGGGCGCGCTTCACGAGATTGTCCTTCTGCCGCTCCAGGCTCTCGAGGTCGGCCAGCAGCAGCTCCGTCTCGATCAGCTCGGCATCGCGCAAAGGGTCGACGCTGCCCTCGACGTGCGTCACGTCCGGATCGTCGAAGCACCGCAGAACCTCGAGGATGGCGTCGACCTCGCGGATCGCGCCGAGGAACTTGTTGCCGAGGCCCTCGCCCCGCGACGCGCCGCGGACCAGTCCGGCAATGTCCTTGATCTCGAGCTGGGTGGGCACCGTCTTGGCCGAGCCTGCCAGGCGCGCCAGGATATCCAGCCGTTCGTCCGGCACCGGCACGCGGCCGACATTGGGCTCGATCGTGCAGAACGGATAGTTGGCCGCCGCCGCGGCGGTCGAGTTGGTGACGGCGTTGAACAGGGTCGACTTGCCGACGTTCGGCAGGCCGACGATTCCGCAGTTGAAGCCCATCGAGGGTCCCGGAGTCAGAAACTGGCTGGGCGGACTTGTGGCGGCAGCGGGCCGCCGAGGCAAGACGCCGTGGCATCCGGACCACGGAACCGGTCTTTGCCGGCAGCGCCACCGGGGTATGGCACCACGCCATTGCATCGCCTCTGGAAGTATGCAACTTACGCGCGAATATCGAGGTATAATTCTACCTCGGGTTTGCTCGTTGCGGCGACCGGATCGGTTGGCGGCGCGAGGATCCGGTCCCGGTAGCCCTGCCTCGATCGAGCCTTGGCAACGGCCGTGGATGGCCGAATCCGGAGAGCATCTCGTGGCGATCTACACCTTGCGCGAAATTCTTCAGACGCGTCCGACGATCGATCTCGGCGACGTCGTGCTGACCAACTTCGTCCGCGACGCGTCCTCGACGCTGAGCCCCTCCCAGGTCATCATCGAGACCATCGAGGGCAGCGAGCCCGGCTTGATCATCCGCACCGCGACGCCCTTGACCTCGGGAACTGCCCAACATTTCGGCTTCGAGTTCCGCGCCACGGCCGACACCTCGATCATCGATGGCGCAAGCGTCACGATGAGCGGGACCAGCTTCAGCAATCCCAATACGGGCGGCAGCATCGACCTCGACATCGGTCAGGCAGGCCGAGACGTCGACAATCTCACGATCAATCTGTTCAACGACAATGCGGCCGGCGTCGCCGACAGCTTCGCGGACTCCGACACGATCGCCGGCGGTCCGGTCAATACCTTCCGCTTCGACTACGACCTGACGCTGGCGCCGGCATCGGGCACGGCGACGTTCACCACCTCGACGCTCCTCTTCGATCTGTCCGCAGCGGCACCTCCCGCCGTGACGCTGCCGTCCGGATTCGACGGCCTGCAGTATATCGCATCCTACACCGATCTGGCTGCCGCCTTCGGCGCCAACCGCGCCGCGGGCGAGCAGCACTATCTCAATCACGGCCATGCCGAGGGGCGCTCGGTCGACCTATTCAGTGAAACGCAGTATCTTCGAAACTACACTGATTTGCAGGCTGGATTCGGTACGAATGTCCAACTTGCAACCCAGCACTATATTCAACATGGAATGACGGAGGGTCGCAATGACGATGTCGCGTCACCAGCACAGATAGATGGGCTACAGTACATTGCGAGTCATGGCGATCTAATTCAGGGCTACGGCGCCAACGCCGCAGCCGGGCAGGCACACTACGCCACTTTCGGACAGGGAGAAGGCCGGGCTCTCGATACCTTCGACGAGACGCAGTATCTCGCCAACTATGCCGATCTGCGTGCGGCTTTCGGCACCAACACCGAAGCTGCGACCCTGCATTTCATCCAGCACGGCTTCGCCGAAGGCCGACACGACTTCATCGTGTGATCGCGTTCCGTAAGTGACAATTCGCGCAGCGGGTGATCGAGATCGGGCCGACGGTATCCATGCCAGGGCACCGTCGCCCGAGCTCGCTCGCTCCTGCCGAACGCTCGGTGGGCGTCCCATCACTCCCGCAGTGCCTCGAGGCATAGGGGCAATGGCTCGCCGAGCCAAAGCGCATGCCGCGTATGGTCGGCCAGATCGTCGCCGGTCTCCGGATGGACGAGTACTTCGAGACCGCGCCGATTGAGCATCAGCCACGGCACGACCGCCCCGAACTGGTCCGCGGCGAACAGGACCTGATACATCGCGCGGGTGTGCGGACCCACCGGCTGGTCGTGCCAACGGCCGAGCCGCACGGCGAACCGTCGGGCCAAACCGTCGCGCACGAGTTCCGCCGCTTCGCGTGTCTGCGGCTCGTAGTAGACATGCGCGTGATAGCCGCCGGCCGCCCCGGCCTTCTTGTCCGTCACGATCGCTCTCCCATCGCTGCTTGGCCGCTGACTGCAGGTGACCAAAATCTTGCCATACGTGAGATATCGCACTGCAATTTCCGCTAGGTGACATATGGTCGGCGTGCGGAGGGTGCGCTCTCCTGCGATGGCCGTCCGCTCGATCGGGGACGAACGCCATGCCGAAGGCATTGCGCCGGATGCTTGCAGTGGGGCTGGCGCTGCTCGCCGGAACCGCTGCCGCCAGCGAGGTCCGCCTCGGTTTCGCCAATCCGTTCACCGGCCCGCTCGCCAAATCGGGCGAGCAGAACCGCGTCACCATCGATCTTGCCATCCGGATGCTGAACCAGCACGGCGGCGTGCTGGGCGACACGGTTCGCCTCGTCGCCGTCGACGACGGTTGCGATGCCGACCGGGCGGCAACGGCGGCGCTCGAGCTCGTCAAGGCCGGCGTAGTCGCCGTGATCGGGCACATGTGCTCGCATGCCTCGTTGATGGCGGCGCCGGTCTACGAGGCGGCCGGCATCCCGATGTTGACCCCGGATTCGACTCATCCGCGCCTGACCGAGGAAGGCCGGCCCAACGTGTTCCGCCTCATCGGCCGCGACGACGACCAGGGCCGCATCGCCGGCGACTGGCTGGCCGGGCTGAAGCCAATTAAGACCGTCGCCATCGTCCATGACGGCAGCACATACGGCAGCGGTCTCGCCTCGGCCGCGCGCGACGAGCTGCGCCGGAACGATGAACGCGAGGCGCTGTTCGCTTCCTACACGCCGGGCGCGGATCGGCAGACGCCGTTGGTGGAGCGGCTGATCGCGGCAGGAATCGACGTCGTCTACATTGCCGGCTACGGACCGGCTGCCGGGCGGATCGCCGCGGAGCTGCGGGAGCGCGGCGCCAGGATGCAGATCGCCGGGGGCGACGGTCTGGGCGGCCCGGAGTTCTGGGCGGAAGCCGGCGATGCTGGAGAGGGTGTCGTGTTCACCGCGCGGCCCGACGTCGCGAGCGCCCCCGCGGCCACGCCGGTGGTGGAAGCGCTGCGCGCGCTCGGCTTGCAGATGCCTGCGACCACACTGGGTGCCTATGCCGCGGTGCAGGTGTGGGCGGAGGCGGCGCGGCGCGCCGGAGCCACGGACCCCGTGGCCGTCACCGCCGCCCTGCATCGCGGCCGGTTCGATTCCGTGCTCGGCCGAGTGGCCTTCGACGAGCGAGGCGATCTGGTGGGCGCCGTCTGGCGCTGGCGCGTCTGGCATCTCGGCAGACAGGAGGAGCGGCCGCCCACCCTGGCCATGCGGGGGCAGTAGGCTGCTCAGACGCAGCGGCCGCCGTCGACCTCGAGCGCCACGCCGGTAATGAACCGCGCCTCGTCGGAGGCCAGCCACAGCGCGGCGTCGGCCACATCCTGCGGCGTGCTCAGTCGGCCCAAGGGCACCGTACCCACGAAGCGGGCCCGATTCTCCGGCGTATCGCCACCGATGAAATGTGCCAGCAGGGGAGTTTCCCCGGCCACCGGACACAGGGCGTTAACGCGAATCTTCTGCGGGGCGAGCTCGACGGCCATCGACTTGCTGATCACGATGCAGGCGCCTTTGCTGCCATTGTACCAGCACAGGCCCGGTCGCGGCCGCAGCCCGGCGGTCGAGGCGATGTTGATGATCACACCGCCGCCCTGCGCCGCCATCACCGGCACGGCATGGCGCGCAGCCCAGAACAGCGACTTGACGTTCACCGCATAGACGCGGTCGAAGTCGGCCTCGCCGACCGCGGTCAGGCTTTGATTCCAATGCGACACGCCGGCATTGTTGACCAGGATGTCGAGCCGCCCGAACCGCTCGGTCGCCGTGACGACCATGCGACCGGTGTCGGCATCGCTGGTAACGTCCGCCGCGACCGCCACGGCATTCCCGAGCCCGGATGCGACACGCTCGGCCGCGGCACCGTCGATGTCGGCGACCACCACCTTCGCCCCCTCGCGGGCCAGGGTGGCGGCGATGGCCGCCCCGAAGCCGGAGCCGCCCCCGGTCACGATGGCCGTCCTGTCCGCCAGCCGCATCGGCCACTCCTCCCAGCTCGTGATCGGCGTCCACCCGGTGGTCGCCGCCGTGAAGGTCAGAACGCCACGCGATCGCCGCCCTTGAGCGAAAGGATCTCGCGCGCCTCCGAAGGTGTCGCGACCTCGAGGCCGAGGCCCTCGATCAGCGCGCGGGCGCGGCGCACCTGCACGGCATTGCTCTGGGCGAGCCGGCCGGGGCCGTCCCACAGGGAATCCTCCAGCCCGACCCGGACGTTGCCGCCCATCGCCGCCGCCATCGCCGCGACCGGCATCTGGTTGCGGCCGGCACCCAGCACCGACCAGCGATAGGCGTCGCCGAACAGCCGGTCGGCCGTGCGCTTCATGTGCTGGACGTCCTCGGGGTGCGGGCCGATCCCGCCCAGAATGCCGAAAACGCTCTGCACGAACAGGGGTGGCCGGACCAGGTCACGCTCGAGGAAGTGGGCCAGGTTGTAGAGGTGGCTGATGTCGTAACATTCGAACTCGAAGCGGGTATCGTTCTCGGCGCAGGTGCGCAGGATGTACTCGATGTCCTGGAAAGTGTTCTTGAAGACGAGGTTGCGGCTGTTCTCGAGATGCTGCCGCTCCCATTCGTGCTTGAAGTCCTTGAACCGGTTGAGCATCGGGAACAGGCCGAAGTTCATCGAGCCCATGTTCAGCGACGCCACCTCGGGCTTGAAGCTCGCTGCCGGCCGCACGCGCTCCTCGATCGTCATGTAGGGCGCGCCGCCCGTGGTCAGGTTGATGACGCAGTCGCTGCGCTGCTTGATCACCTGCAGGAACGGCGCGAACGCTTCCGGGCTCTGATCGGGCTTGCCGGTCCGCGGATCGCGCGCATGGAGATGGACGATGGCTGCTCCGGCCTCGGCAGCACCCACCGCGGCGTCAGCGATTTCCTCCGGCGTCACGGGCAAATGCGGCGACATCGAGGGCGTGTGGATGGCGCCGGTCACGGCGCAGGTGATCACGACCTTGCGGGCCTGTGGCATCGCTAGTCCGGCTCCTCCGGAAACTGGGTGGCGCCGGCGGGGATGAGCACCCCCGGCAACTTGCGCGAGGTCCAGATGTGAACCGCGTCGCTGAGATCGACGGGCTGGTCGAGCGAGCCGCCTTTGACGCTGAGCACGTCCCAGTCCGGCCCGTCGTGCCACAGCCGCGAGCCGCAGGCGGCGCAGAAGTGGCAATGCAGCATCCGGCCGCTGTCGGTGCCGCGCGACCAGACGCGCGCCGCACCCCGCTCGAGACGGAAATGCTCCTTGGCCACGGAAACCGAAATCCCGAACGCCGAGGCCGACTGGCGCTGGCATTCGCGACAATGGCAGACATAGACCGCCTCGGGCACGGCGGTGACCGAGTAGCTGACGGCACCGCATTGGCAGCGGCCGGTGAGCGGCGGCGCGGTCAATGGGCTAGCCCCCGATCTCTTCCGTCGCCCGGCGCTTGTGGCGCAGCAGCGCCATCAGCCGGCGGTCGCGCCAGCGCTGGCGCTCGGCGAGACGCTCGGCGGGCAGGGCGGCGCGCCGCTCGGCCTCGATCTGCGCGATCACGGGTCCGGACCAGTCGATCCGGCGCTGCATCGACGCGAACAGCCGCTCGTAGAGCCCCTGATAGCGGGCCGCATAGTCACGGACGCCGCCCGGTGCGTTGAGGTCGGCGGTCTCGAACGGGCCGATGAACGACCAGCGCAGCGCCAGGCCGTCCTTGATGCCGCGGTCGACGTCCTCGGCACTGCAATAGCCGTCGGCGACCAGCCGGAACGCTTCCTCCAGGAGCGCGCCCTGCAGGCGGTTCATGACGAAGCCGTCCAGCTCCTTGCGCATGACGATCGGCGCCTGCCCCAAGGCACGCATCACCGTCTCCGCCTCGGTCATGGTCTGGGCCGAGGTCCAGGGTGCGGGGACCAGCTCGATCGCCGGAATCAGGTAGGGCGGGTTGATCGGGTGGCAGACCAGACAGCGGGCGCGCCCGGCGAGCTCCTCGGTGAAGCGCGACGGCACGATGGCGGAGCTGGAGCTGGCGAGGATGCAGGTCGGATCGGCCAGCCGGTCGAGCTCGCGCCACAGCGCCCGCTTCACCTCCAGATCCTCGGGCGCATTTTCCTGAACCCACGCGACGCCGGCCAGCGTCGCCGCCAGATCGCCTCCCGCCTCGAAGCGGCTCCGCAGCTCGGGCGCGGTGGCGCCTGCGAGCAGGTCCTGGGCGGCGAGATCGTCGAGCAGGGGCTCGATGGCCTGCATCGCCCGCCCAGGTGCCGCGGCGTCCTGGTCCCACAGGCGTACCGTCCAGCCGCCGCGCGCGAAGGCGATGGCCCAGGCGCGGCCGATCAGTCCGGTGCCGACGATCGCGACCGTGCGGTCCATCACAGCGTCTCCACGTTGCCGCACACGCCCAGCGATTGCCCGGACACCGCCCGGCCCGCGGGCGAAACCAGGAAAACGATCATCGCCGCCACCTCCTCGGCCGTCACCATGCGCCGCAGCGACACCTTGTCGAGATATTGCCGCTCCATCTCGCCGTAGCTCAGGCCCATCTGCTCGGCCCGGGCCGAGATGACGCGCTCGATCCGCCGGCCCTGAACGATGCCAGGCAGGATGGCGTTGACCGCGATGCCGTGCGGCCCGAGCTCGCGGGCAAGACTCTGGGTCAGGCCGATGACCCCCCACTTGGCCGCCGCGTAGGGCGTGCGGAAGGCGTAGCCGAGCCGCCCGGCGGCCGAAGACAGGTTGATGATCGCGCCGCCGCCAGCGGCTTTCAGGAGGGGTACCGCGCGGCGGGCGCACAGGAACTGGCCGGTCAGGTCGACCTCGAGGCAGCGGCGCCAGTCGGCGGGCTCGATCTCCTCGATCGGTGCCGTCGGCCCGGCGATGCCGGCATTGTTGACCAGCACGTCCAGTCGGCCGAGCTTCGCGCGAGCCTCGTCGAACAGCCGGTCGACGGCGGCCTCGTCGGACACGTCGGTGCGGCTGCAGGTCACGCCGGGCAGCGCTGCGACGACGCCTGCCATGGCTGCCTCGTCGACATCGCATAGATGGACCCGCGCACCGGCCGCATGCAACGCCTCGACGGTCGCCCGGCCGATCCCGGCGGCACCCGCCGTCACCAGCGCCCGCTGGCCTTCGGCCACGCGCTCCGTCATGCCTCGCCCCCCTGGTCGATCTGCTGCACCCGGAATACCGCCTACCGGCCGCCGGAGCCAGACCGACGGCGGACGGCGCAGACGCATGGAACATATGACCGGCGGCGGGGGTTGATCTCGCTCGTGCCCGGTGCCTAACTGCCCGCTGCCCTCCCGGGCCGGAGTGAACGATGAAGCCATTTGCGATCGCCGGCGTGCAGATGCATCTGCATCACGCCGACAATCTCGAGGCCATGCGCCACCGCCTCCATCTGCTGATGCACCTCTATCCGTGGGTGCAGATGGCGGTGTTCAGCGAGCTGTGCGTGTTCGGCCCGTCCCTGCAGCGCGCCCAGCGCATGCCCGGCCCGGCCGAGGACGCCCTTCGCGACATGGCGCGCGAGTTCGACCTGTGGCTCGTGCCGGGCTCGATGTACGAGAGCCGCGACGGGCGGATCTACAACACGACGCCGGTGATCAATCCCGACGGCGAGGTGATCGCCCGTTATCGCAAGATGTTCC
>JBDHTW010000107.1:0-13645 GCA_039808865.1 Geminicoccaceae bacterium | reverse complement strand
CCTGATGGGCTTCATCGCCGGCAAGGGCATGATGATCGAAGGCTGGTTCGCCCGCCTGATGTACCGCTCCTTGTACAAAATGCACCAGCGCGCCCTGCACGGCTGGGTCAAGGTCGGGCTCAGCAGCCTCGGGCGCGTCATCAGCCATCGCACCGAACCACACGTCAAACTGCACTGAAGGCCGTCGCGAGCGCCGTGCTGCCTGCGGGCGTCCGTCACGATGGGCCACCACGCCGTCGGCGCGGCGCGGGCGGTGCGCCACGGGGCGGTGGCGCAGGTCCGGGCCGGGTGCAGGAACGACACAGTCGGCGCCCAGACTCGTCCCGAGCTTGCCGAGCGGTGTCGGCCGCTTCTATCTTCCGAGCGGTGCGATGCGCGGGGTTCATCGCCGCGCGCGGCCGCCCGAGGCGGCCCATTCTTGGCGAGCTTGTGGACTTCGAGCTAAGTGACCTGCTTGCGGCCGAAGCAGGCAGCGCAACTTGTGCAATCGGTCGGCAATTTGGCCGAATCTGGCTGGAGTGTGGTCGGCTTTGCTGATGTCACCATTTAGATGGATGTAGGCAGCTCCGCCGTCGCCTTGGCCCTGGGCATGGCGCTCGCCATCTTCTTGCTCTTCCTCTGGCGCTTCCTCCACCTGGTCTTCCTCGGTGGATTCATGGCGTCGCTCATGTATGCCGCCCTGATCGCCATCACGGCGATCGGCCAGGCCGTCGCTGCAGTGGGCCATGGCCTGGCCGGGATTGGCCTGATTGTCCTTATCGTCGTCTCCACCCTGATCGTTGTCGGGATCGGTGCCCTGCTGATGGTCCGCCTGGGTCCGATCGCTGGCGCCATCGCCACGATAAGCCTCGTGGCGATCCTCGCATGTGTCATGGATGGCTACGACCTCACACCCACCCTGCCGTTTTGAGCTGGACAGCGCTGCCGGCGCCGGTCGGGCTGCCTCGTCATCCACGCATGCCGAAGCCGCCAGCCCGCATGTTCAGGATGCTGGACGGTTGATGAGGAGCATGGTCGGCGGGTGGGTCGTGAAGTTGGCGCCGAACACGTCGAGCCTGCCGTCACCGTTCACGTCGGCCAAAACGCCTTTGTGCAGCCCTTGCGTCGAGATGGTCTCCATGAGCCAGCGCCCGCCCTTGCGGTCGCCATTGTAGAGCACCATCACCCGCTTGGCTGTGGAGGTGACGAGTTGCCCCACCAGCAGGTCGGTGTCGCCGTCGCGGTCGATATCGCCCGCCTGCAACGTGTGCGCCTTCTCGACCGACTGTAGCACGACGTGGCCGATCCAGCGGCCAATCGGGTTGACGGCACCCCACCAGCGGACGTCGCCGGTGCCCTCGGCGTTCGAGAAGACGACGTCCTTGCGCCCGTCACCGTCGATGTCCGCAACGATGGCCTCGGCCGACTCGGGCGACGCTCCGATGGCATGCAGCGACCAGTTTGCCGGGACCCGCGCCGCAGCCGTCCCCGGATCGTGCAACCATGCTCCCCGGATCACGAGGTCGGTCGCGCCGTCACCGTCGATGTCGCCACCGCCAAGGCCCTCGCGCGGCAGGGGCAGCTTGCCGAAGACGACCTTCTGCCAACTGTTGTTCGCCTGCCGGAAGAAGATCGACAATTTGTCGCCGGCGAGCACCGCGATGTCACGACGGCCGTCGCGATCGAAATCGGCGGTCAGCAGGTTCATGACCCAGCCACCGGCCTGACCGATCACGTGGCGCTGCCAGATCGTGCCCATCGGGCTGCGCGCCGGGAGCGGGTTCTCGAGCCAGACGACGTTGTCGGCGATGCGGCCGTCGCCGACGATCAGGTCGAGGTCGCCGTCATGATCGACATCCTCGAGCTTGCCCTGCAGGCTGAACTCCTCGACCGGCGTCGCAAAGCGGGTGGCCTCGAAGCCCGGATACTTGTACCAGCGCGCCCCTTCGCTCTTGTTGCCGGCGACGACGAGATCGGGGCGCCCGTCCTTGTCGATGTCGCCGACGACCTTCACGTCACCGGCCATGTTCGGATCGACCACCTCGTCGTTGAAGTAGGCCGGCGGAGGGTCGGCCGCCTCCACCGCCATCGCTCGCTGGCCCGATAGCAAGACCGGCGCCGACAGCGTCAGCAGAACGAATGCCTTGAATGTTGCAATAGAATGCGATGCCTTTCGTCGTCGGGACGAGTGAGCATTTGGGTGCATGACGATCTACCGTGCTGAGGTTTCGACGTGGACCGTAACCAGTGTTATTTCGACTGGTTCCCCAAGTGGCAGGCCACGCTTCCAGCACTCGGGGTGCTTCTTCTTCATGCTCGTGACATGGACAGTACAAGCATTACTGGAGCTGGCGCAATGTCCTCACGCGCGCTGGTCGAGCGCAAGACACCATCGGCGCGATGCCCATGCCGCCTCGTCCCGACCGGCGTGTCACGCCGGCCGGTCTCAGCCGTAGCAGCCGGCCGTCCGGGCGCGCAGCCGGACCAATGCCAGCACGGCGTCGATGGCCGGGGTCGGCACCTCGACCAGGCGGCCCATCTCGGCCACGGCGGTGACGAGCGCGTCGATCTCCATCGGCCGGCCGCGCTCGAGGTCCTGCAGCATGGAGGTCTTGTGCGCTCCCACGGCGGCCGCGCCGTCGATGCGCTGGTCGACCGGAATCGGGAAGCGCACGCCGAGCTTCGTGCCGATCGCCTGTGCCTCGAGCATCATCGTCCGTGCCAGCGCCCGGGTGCCCGGATCGGCGCAGATCACGTCGAGCGTGGCCCGGGTGAGGGCGCTGATCGGGTTGAACGACAGGTTGCCCCAGAGCTTGACCCAGATTTCGTCGCGGATCTTGGGCCGGATCGGCGCCTTCAGCCCCGCTGCGATCAGCGCTTGGGAGAGGGCTTCGATGCGCGGCGTGCGCGCGCCGGACGGCTCGCCGAGCGAGAACCGGTCGCCCTCGATCAGCGCGATCGTGCCGGGCTCGGACACTTCGGCGGCCGGGTAGACGACGCAGCCGATCACCCGCTCCGGACCGATGCCCTGCCATTGCGCATCGCCTGGATCGACGCTGGGGATGCGCCGGCCCTCCCAGGGGCCGGCAAGGCCGTGGAAATACCACCAGGGCACGCCGTTGACCGCCATCACCACGGCCGTGGCGGGGCCGAGCAGGGGTTGCATCGCCGGGACCACCGCCGGCACCTGATGCGCCTTCAGCGCGACCACGACGTAGTCCTGCACGCCGAGCTCGGCCGGGTCGGCCGTGGCGGTCGGGTGCACGGTGAACGTCTCCTCGGCCGAGCGCAGCGTGAGCCCGTGCGCGCGCAGCGCCGCCAGATGCGCGCCCCGCGCGATCAGCCCGACCTCGGCTCCCGCACGGGCGAGCTTGGCGCCGAGCAGGCCGCCGATGGCGCCGGCACCGTAGATCGCGATCCTCATTCACCGAGGCCAAGCTTCTGCGCGAGCCCGATCCGCTGCAGCTTGCCGGTGGCCCCCTTCGGAATCTCCTCGAGGATGACGACCCGGCGCGGCACCTTGAAGTCGGCGAGCCGCGTCGCGGCGAAGCTGCGGATCGCGGGCTCGTCCGCCTGCATGCCCTCGCGCAGCACCACGGCGGCCGCGACCTCCTCGCCGAGCTTGGCATGCGGCATGGCGAAGGTCACCACCTGAGCGATGGCCGGGTGGTCCATGAGCACCTCGTCGACCTCGAGCGGGCTCACCTTCTCGCCGCCGCGGTTGATGATCTCCTTGAGCCGGCCGGTGATGCGCAGATAGCCCTCGGCGTCGAGCAGGCCCTGGTCGCCGGTGCGGAACCAGCGCCGGCCGTCGGCCTCGAAGAACGCCTTGGCGTTGGCGTCGGGGTTGGCCTCGTAGCCCGGGGTCACGTTCGGGCCGGAGATCACGACCTCGCCCTCGGCGTTGCCGTCGAGGAAGCGGCCGTCCTGGTCGGCGATGCGGACCAGCGGCCCGGCGGCGATGCCGACCGAGCCCGGCTTGCGCGGCGCCGGCGGTAGCGGGCTCGAGGCCATCTGGTGCGTGGCCTCGGTCATGCCGTAGCTCTCGATCACCGGCGCGTCGAACGTGGCCTCGAGCGCCTGCATGACCTGGGGCGGCAACGACGCCGAGGAGGAGCGGATCAGCCGCAGCCGGGCGCGTGCCACGGCCTCGGGATTGCGCTCCGCCCGGGCGAGGATCGCCTGGTGCATGGTCGGCACGGCCGTGTACCAAGTGGGCGCGGCATCGTCGAGCCAGTGGAAGAAGCGGAGCGCGTTGAAGCCCGGCGTGCAGTAGATCGAAGCCCCGGCCGAGAGCGAGCTCAAGACCGCCGCGATCAAGCCGTGAATGTGGAACAACGGCATGATGTTGAGGCAGCGGTCGTCCGGCGTCAGCGCCAGCGTGGTGCGGATGTGCCGGGCGGAGGCGGCGAGATTGCGCTGCAGCAGCGGCACGATCTTCGGCCGCGAGGTGGTGCCGGAGGTGTGCAGCACCAGGGCGACGTCGTCCTCCCCGGCCACGTCGATCGGCTTCGGCGAGGCCGCGCCGGCATCGCCGTCCGGGCGTAGTTCGAACCAGCCGGCCGGCTTCGCGGAATCGGTGTGCAGGCGCAGGACGGTGGTCCCGTGGCGCCGCGCCACCTCCACGGCCGGTCCGTCGGCGCCGGCCGGCACGACCAGCGCCTTCGCCTGCAGATCGGTCATGTAGAAATCGAGCTCGTCCGCGCGATAGGCGGGATTGAGCGGCGCCGTCGTGCAGCCGCTGGCGATGGTGACGAAGGCGGTCGCCATCTCCGGCCCGTTCGGCAGCACGATGGCCACGCGGTCGTTGCGGCCGATGCCCTGCGCGGCGAGGCTCGCCAGCACCGCGTCGGCGAGCTCGCGCAAGGCGCCGAAGCCGAGCGTCGGCCGCTCCGGTGCCAGGATCGCCGGCCGTTCGGCGGCATGAGGGGCGAGCAGGTCGCGGATGATCTCGGCCATGGGCGTCTCGCTGGGCGGTGGACGCATGCGAGATAGCCCGGATCGCCCCGGACACCAACAGCGGCAGCAGGGATCAGCTACGCATAGTCGACCCAAACGCCGCCCTGATCGGCCGAGCGGACGCAGTTCTCGACCCAGCGCACGCCTTCGACGCCGGCATGGACGTCAGGGTAGCGGATGGACGCGAGCAGCGCCGCGTCACCGCGATCGGTCGCGTCCATGGCCAGCGCGAAGCGGTAGTAGAGATTGGCCCAGGCCTCGAACAGCCCCTCGGGATGGCCACCGCTGATCCGGTCGTCGATCCGCGCCTCCGGGTAGAGATAGTCCATGCCGCGGTCGAGGAGCTGCGGCGGGCGGCCCTGCACCTCGTAGGTGAGCTGGTTCGGGTGCTCGTCCCACCACTCGAGGCTGGCCTTCGCGCCGACGACGCGGATCTTCTGGCTGTGCATGGCCCCGGCATTCACCGCGCTCGACCAGTGGGTGCCGACGGCCCCGGTGTCGTACTCCATGATCGTGAAGGCATTGTCCTCGAGCGGCGCCCGGCTCTTCACGAAGCTCTGCCGCGTGCACAGGAGTCGCCTGATCTTGAGCTCGGGCAGCATGACCTCGGCGAGGTAGAGCGGGTGGGTGCCGAGGTCGCCGAGCACGTAGCTCGGGCCGGCGAACTTGGGGTCGACCCGCCACCGTGCCGCCGGGTTCGCCGCCTCGACCGCCTCGCTGTGGAAGCCGTGCGCGAACTGCATGTTGACGATACGGATCTCGCCAAGATCGCCCCGGGCGATCATCTGCCGCGCCTGCTCGATCATCGGGTAGCCGGCATAGCCGTAGGTCACGCCGAGCACGCGGTTCCTTGCCGCCGTCAGCTCCCGTAGCTCCTCCGCCTCCTCGACCGTGAAGCAGAGCGGCTTCTCGCAGACGACGTGCAGCCCGGCCTGGAGCGCTGCCTTGCAGATGGCGAAGTGGGTGTTGTTCGGCGTCGCGATCGACACGGCCTGGATGCCGTCGGCACGGCCGGCCTCGGCCGCGAACATGGCCGAGTAGTCGGGATAGCAACGCTCGGCCTCGACGCCGATATCGATGCCGAACGCCCGTCCGTGCGCCGGATCGATGTCGAACGCGCCGGCCACGAGCGCGAACGTGCTGTCGCGCAAGGCCGCCGAGCGGTGGATGTAGCCGATCTGGCTGCCCCGGCCACCGCCGACCATGGCCCAGCGGATCGGGCCGGTGCTCCGCTTCTCGCCGCTGATCATCGCAAATCCTCCCAAGCTCTCGTGCGGAAATTCAAAAGCCGACGCTTCGCGGGTGATCGAGGCTTCGCTTCCCGTCGCCGTGGGTGCCGGCTGGCCAGCCAGCACGATCCGTTCCGGCTGCCCCAGGATTTAGGTCGTAAACGCGATGGGATAGGGGGGCCGAGGTCAAGCGGGGGCCACCGGCCATGTCCCGCCCGATCCCGCGAAGCGCTCGGAAGGCGTACGCTCGGCAGCGACGTCGGACGTCACATGATTGAGTTTACCTTGCGCCAATGCGCACGGTCCTCGACTGGGCGGGGCGCTTTGCGCGGTCCCGCCCGGAACGGCGTCAGGTCGCGTAGAAGTCGGGCTTCCGGCGCAGCTCGACTTCCTGCCGGGTGCCGCTGCGCAAGGCTGCGAGCGCGGCGTCGCAGACCGCGGTGGCGGCGTAGCCGTCCCAGGTGCTCGGGCCGGTGGCGGTGCCGGCCGCGACCGAATCGAGCCACTCGCGGAACTCGACGTCGTAGGCGGTGATGAACCGCTCGCGCCAGTCCTCGGGCACGCGGCCGCCGAAGGCACCCTCGCGCTTGACCACGACGGTGTTGCTCTCGGCCAGTGCCACGGTGCCGGTCTCGCCCACGATTTCGCCGCGGATGTCGTAGCCGTAGGCGATGTTCACCGAGACCTCGACGTCGACGATGGCACCGCTCGCCATCTCGAACAGGACCAGGAGCGGGTCGCGCAACTCACCTGCACGGCGGTTGCGGCGCGGCGTCAGGACCTGCGTCGCCACGATCTCCTCGTCCAATAGCCAGCGGACGAGGTCGACCTCGTGCACGGTCGTGTCGTTGATCGCCATGTCGCTGGTGTAGTGCCCGGGCACGGAAGGGTTGCGATGCGCGCAGTGCACCATGAGCGGCGCGCCGATCGCACCGCTGGCGAGCGTCGCCTTGAGCGCACGGTAGGCCGCGTCGTAGCGGCGCATGAAGCCGACCTGGACCAGGCGCCGGCCGAACTTGGTCTCGGCCTCGAGGATGCGCCGGCAGGCCTCCTGCGAGGTCGCCAGCGGCTTCTCGCAGAACACCGGCTTGCCGGCCGCGATGCACGCCAGCACGTATTCCTCGTGGGTGCCGCCCCACGAGGCGACGACGACGGCATCGACCGCCTTGTCGTCGATCAGCTCCTGCCCGGAGGCGAAGGCCCGCGCACCCGGCAGGCCGTCGGCGACGGCCCTGGTCCGCTCGGCGTCGACGTCCGACACCGCGACGACCGCGCTGCCGGCCAGCACCTTGGTCAGGCGGCGGATATGATCCTGACCGATCATGCCGACGCCGATGACACCTACGTTCACCGTCATGTCGTGTGGTCCCCGTGGCAGCTGCGGCGGTCGGCCGATCAGCGTGCGTTGCCCGAATACTTGTCGACGAAGCGCTGGATCTCGGTGCGCATGAACCGGCCGGATTCGTCCGCCTTGTCCTCCCAGGCGAAGACGCAGGCGGTCATGATCCCGTCGAAGCCGATCTCGGCCAGCGTGCCGAAGAAGTCGTCCCACGGCACCTCGCCCTGGCCGATGTTCAGGTGCTGGTGCACGCGCGCGGTGGTGCCGGGCGGATTGACGATGTAGCGCAGACCGGAGCTGGCCTTGTGGTTGAAGGTGTCGCCGACATGGACATGCGCCAGCACGTCGGCGCATTCTCGGAGCATGGCCTTGGTGTCGTCGCCGAAATAGAAGGTGTGCGGGGCGCAGTAGAGGAATTTCACGCGCTTGGAATTCACCGTGCGGATGATGTCGACGGCGGGCTGGAGGGTCTCGCACCAGTCCTCGGGATGCGGCTCGACGTGCAGGCTGATGCCTTCCTTCTCGAAGAGCGGGACGAGCTCCTCCATCGAGCGCCACCAGGCATCCTCGCAGGTCTCGATCATGCTGCCGGTATGGCAGCAGTAGCACGACCCCTTGTCCGGGTGCGGCCCGCGCCCGAACTCGGAGTTCATCGTGTCCACCTCCAGCTCGACGCAGATCTCGATCGCGCGCTTCCAGTGGCGCACGGCGGCCTGCCGCTCGGTCTCGTCGTTCGACGCCCAGCGGTACATCGGCAGCAGCGAGGCGATCCGCACGCCCTCTGCCGCCAGCGCCCGCTTGAAGCTCCGCACCCGCTCGGGAAACACGCGCGGTGCCTTGAACCACTCGAGAAAATCGCTGCGCGGGCTGAGCTCGATCCATTCGAAGCCGAGTTCGCGCGCCTTGCGCGGCAGAGCCTCGAGGCTCAGATGCCGGTGCATGAACGGATCAAGGGCGATCTTCATCGCAAGCGTCCCGAAGCGAGGGTGTGCGGCAGGTGCTACGTCCGAGGCACGGGCCGGCCCGGACGAGCCTTGAGCAAGGACCCGTCCGCGAAGGACGGGTCGGGTCAGCAGCGAACGACTTACGCTTTCTTGCGCTTGCCCTGCCGATACTGGTCGACGACGACGGCGGCGACGATGATCAGGCCCTTGACGATTTCCTGGTAGTAGGCGTCGACGCGTAGGAAGGTGAAGCCGGAGGTCATCACGCCGAGGATGATGGTGCCGATGACGGTGCCGGTGATGCGGCCGACGCCGCCGGAGAGCGAGGTGCCGCCGATGACGGTGGCGGCGATGGCGTCGAGCTCGTACATCACGCCCATGCCGGCCTGGCCCGAGATGGCGCGGGCCGAGGTGACGATGCCGGCCAGGCCCGAGAGCAGGCCCGCGATCGTGTAGACCTTGATCAGGTGCGCGCCGACGTCGATGCCCGAGACCCTTGCCGCCTGCACGTTGGCGCCGATGGCGTAGGTGAACTTGCCGTAGCGGGTGTAGCGCAGGGCGATGTGGAACAGCGCGGCCACGGCCAGGAAGATGACCACGGGCCAGATGCCGGAGCCGATCGCGGCGTAGTTGTCGGTCAGCATGCTGACCGGCTGGCCGCGCGTGTACCACTTGGCGACGCCGCGGGCGGTGACCATCATGCCGAGCGTGGCGATGAAGGGCGGGATGCCCGTGGTCGCGATCAGGGTGCCGTTGACCGCGCCGGCGCCGGCGCCGATGGCGAGGCCGGCCAGCACCGGGACGATCACCGGCAGGCCGGTCAGGGACGGGTAGACCGCGCGGGCGAACTCGGACTGCTGGGCCAGGCTCGCCGCCACCATCGCGGTCAGCCCGACCACCGAGCCCGAGGACAAATCGATGCCGCCGGTGATGATGACCTGGGTCACGCCGACGGCGATGATGCCGATCACCGAGACCTGCAGGATCATCACCGTCAGGCGCTGCGAGTTGAACAAGAAGCTCTGGCCGATGAAGATCCAGCCCAGGAGCTCGAAGGCCAGGGCAATACCGACCAGGACCAGCAGGATGCTGACTTCCGGTGGCCAGCGCCGCTTCTTCGCCGGGACGGCCGAAACGGCCTTGCTTACCTGTTGCGTTGCCATAAGGGTTGCTCCCTGCTGCGGCGGCTACTTGGCCGCGAGTTCCATGATCTTGACCTGGTCGGCTTCGGACCGGTCGAGAAAGCCCGAGACGTGGCCTTCGTGCATGACGAGGATGCGGTCGCTCATGCCCAGCACCTCCGGCAGCTCGGAGGAGATCATCAGGACGGCGACGCCCTCGCCGGCGAGCCGGGTGATCAGCCGGTGGATCTCGGCCTTGGCGCCGACGTCGATGCCGCGGGTCGGCTCGTCGAGGATCAGGATCCGCGGCTTGGTCAGCAGCCAGCGGCCGATCAGCACCTTCTGCTGGTTGCCGCCGGAGAGGTTCATGATCTTCTCGTGCAGGTCGGGCGTCTTGACCCGCAACGTCTCCTTCATCTCCTCGCAGCGTCGGCCCAGCGTCGCCTCGTCGACGAACCCGCCCTTGACGTGGTCCTGGTTCAGGACCGCCATCTGCATGTTCTCGAGGATGTCGAGGATCAGAAAGCAGCCGGTGTCCTTGCGGTCCTCGGTGAGGAAGGCCATGCCGTGCTGCATGGCGACGCGCGGCGAACTCACCACGACCGGCGCGCCGTCGATCGCGATCGTGCCCGAGGTCGCCGGCGTGACCCCGAAGATGGTCTCGGCGACGTTGCTGCGGCCCGAGCCGACCAGCCCGGCCATGCCCAGGATCTCGCCCTTGCGCAGCTCGAACGAGACGTTCTCGAACACGCCCTCGAGCCCGAGACCGTCGACCTTGAGCACGACCTCGCCGATCGGCACCTCCTCCTTGGGGAACATCTGCGTGATCTCGCGCCCGACCATCATGCGGATGATGTCGTCGCGGGTGACCTCGCTGGCGGCGTGCGTGCCGACATACTTGCCGTCGCGGAAGACCGAGAACTCGTCCGAGATCTCGAACAATTCGTTCATCTTGTGGGTGATGTAGACGATGCCTTTGCCCTGGGCGCGCAGGTCGCGGATGATCTCGAACAGATGCGCCACCTCCTTGTCGGTCAGCGCGGAGGTCGGCTCGTCCATGATCAGCACGTCGGAATTGTAGGAGACGGCCTTGGCGATCTCGACCATCTGCCGGTTGGCGACCGAGAGGTCGCGCACCTCGATCTGCGGGTCGATCGGGATCTTGAGCTGGTCGAACAGGGCCTGGGTCTTGCGGCGCAGCTCGGCATGGTCGACGAAGCCGAGCCTGGTTTTCGGCTCGCGCCGGATCCAGATGTTCTCGGCCACGGTCATGAACGGCATCAGGTTCAGCTCCTGATGGATCATGGCGATGCCGTTTTCGAGCGCGTCCAGAGGCGAGGCCAGCTTGATCTCCCGGCCGCGCAGGCGCAGCGTGCCGGCATCCGGATGGTAGATGCCGGCGATGATCTTCATGAGCGTCGACTTGCCGGCGCCGTTCTCGCCCATCAGCGCGTGCACCGTGCCGCGCTTCAGCGCGAAGCGGACGTCGTCCAGCGCCACCACGCCCGGGAACTCCTTGCGGATGCCTTCGATCTGCAGCAGGTAGCCGTCGTTGCCGACCGTGCCGCGGGCAGCGGCGGGTCCCGCCATCGTCGTGCTCATCGTGCCGTCTCCTCCACCCGCGCATCCGGCTGCAGGCCGGGGCAGGCGCCAGCGGCGCCGCCCCGGACGTGCCGCGGCGGGGCTGCTCAGTTCTGGCTCAGGTACTTGTCCATGTTCGCCGGGGTCACCAGCTCGAACGGCACCCAGACGAAGCTCTCGACCTGCTTGCCGTCGGCCAGGGCCACAGCCGTGTCGACCGCGCCCTTGCCCTGGCCGGCCGCGTTCTGGAACACGGTCACGTCGAGCTCGCCGGCCTTCATCGCCGCCAGCGCGTCCTGCGTCGCGTCGACGCCGGCCACGACCACCTTGCTCATGTCGACGCCGGCGGCCTTGAGCGCCTGGATGGCGCCGATCGCCATCTCGTCGTTGTTGGAGACCACGGCGTCGAACTGCTGGCCGGCGCTGATCCAGTTGGTCATCAGGTCGGTGCCCTGGGTGCGCGACCAGTTGCCGGTCTGCTCCTGGGCGATCTCGATGCCGGAGCACGCCGGCGTGGCGATGACGTCGTGCACGTCCTGGGTGCGCTGGCGGGCGGCCTGGTTCGACAGCTCGCCCATCATCACGAGAATGGTGCCCTTGCCACCCAGGAGCTTGCAGACCTCCTGCATCTCCAAGGTGCCCGACTGCCGCTCGTCGGAGCCGACGAAGGAGACCTTCGCCGGCAGCTCCTTCTCGCTCGGCATCCGGTTGACGTAGACCAGGGGAATGCCGGCCGCGGTCGCGAGCTGGGTCATCGCCGGCGTGGCGTCGGTATCGACCGGGTTGACGATGATCGCGCTCACACCCTGGGCGATGAAGTTCTGGATCTGGTTGAGCTGCTTGCCGACGTCGTTCTGCGCGTCCTCGACCTGCAGCGAGACGTCGGGCAGGGTCTTCGCATAGTCCTGCATGCCGTTGCGCAGCACGGTCAGGAAGTTGTCGTCGAACAACGCCATCGAGACGCCGATCTCGGCGGCGCTGGCCATGCCGGGAACGGCGAGAGCCAGCGACATGGCGCAGGCGGCGAGTAGTTTGCGATGCATCGTCGATGCCTCCTTTGGCGGCCGCCTGTTGATGGCATGGCGGCCAGTTATGCGGCTCAGGCGGTGGTCCCGACCTCGCGCGCGACGAACGAGAAGCTCTCTCTCAAGGCCGATGCCGGATCGTGCAGCGCGTGCACGCTTTCGGCGAACGGCTCCATCGAGAAGGGGCCGGCATAGCCACCGGCGCGCAGGGCGCGGATTTGCGCGACATTGCCCAGCCGGTCCGCGGGGCCGACCAGGACGCGATGGGCGTCGCGGATCGCGTTCAAGGCGAGATCCCGGTCCTCGACGCCCGAGATGTGGACGAGCCCGGTGCGTTCGGGGAAGAATTCCTGCTCGCTCGCGAGGTGGTGGTGGAACGTGTCGTGCAGGAGCTTGAACTGGCTGGCGCCGCCGACGGCATCGATCGCGTCGATGGCCGCGCGCTTGGTGCGCAGCGAGCACTCCGCGAAGCCGAGCGGCTCGACCAGGCCCGTGATCTCGTGCCGCCTCAGGATCGGCAACAGCGCCTCGAGCGACGTCTTGAGATCATTGGCGCGCTCCGCGGCGGAACGCTCGTCCTCGCGCGAGTTCAGCGGGCAGAGCACCAGGGCCGTGGCGCCGCACGCCGCGGCGTAGGCGGCCAGCTGCTCGGCCTTGGCCGCGAGTTCGTCGTTCCAGACGTCGAACGGGTAGAGCGCGTTGATGGTCAGGACCCGGACGCCGGCGGCCTCGGCTGCCGCCTTGACGGCGGCCGGATCGGTCCCGTCGGCGATCTCGACGCCGGGCAGGTCGTTGCGGATCTCGACCTGGTCGATGCCCAGCTCGCGGGCCAAGCCGGCGAAGGCCGCAAAGCGCAGCTTGGGCGCTGCGATGTGGTTCAGAGCGAAGCTCAATGGAGCAGTCATGATGGTGGGCCTCTCGCGGCGAGATGGTCTCTGTCGACGACCGATGAGCGCAAAGACGATCCGTGTCGCAGTGGCCGAAAATTTGGCGCGTTCACGGCCGCAGTCGGGCTCAGTCGACTGCATCGATCGTTGATCCGCAGGTATCGACCGGCCAATACATGTCGGTCGACTTGCGCTGGAGCGTTACTTCCCTGGGCATACTGGATGGGCGCGGCTTACGCACGAGACCGCGCCATCTTTCGCATCTGTACTTATATTTTAGCTTGCTCTATTTTACCTTGCTGTCGATCGTTCTGTCAATCGTTTGCTGTGCTTCATATCGACAAGTCAAAATGCAACGACATGGGCAAGTATCTACTGGCCCCGATCAGAAGCACGGAATGATCGACAGTACCGTCGCCGTTACTTGCCTGGTCCCGGCAACGTGCTGGCGGCACGTCTCCTCAATGGATTTCGGGTTCGGGGAGGGGTTGGTTGCCGAGGAGGAAGTCGAAGTCGCAGCCGTCGTGGGCCTGCTGGATGTGGGTGGCGAAGAGGCGGCCGTAGCCGCGCGGGGGCAAGGG
>JBDHTW010000106.1:0-14264 GCA_039808865.1 Geminicoccaceae bacterium | reverse complement strand
CGCCATGATCGCCTATCTGTGGCGGGTGCTCGAGAGCCTCGACGAGGTGCCGGTGATCGTGCAGCAGCTCCAGCGGCTGCTCGACATCAAGCACCGCATCGCCCAGTCCGGGGACGGCTAGGACTCGCTCGGAAACCGCGGCAGGGTCAGGTTGCGGTTGACGTCGGCGCAGAGCAGCAGGCCCAGGCTGCACACCAGCGTCAGCATCGCGGTGCCGCCGTAGGAGATCAGCGGCAACGGCACGCCCACGACCGGAATCAGCCCGGTCACCATGGCGACGTTGATCACGACGTAGGTGAACAGGTTGAGCACGACGCCGATCGCGAGCAGCCGGGCATATTGGCTCGGCGCGCGGGCGGCGATCGCGACTCCCATCAGGATCACGGCCAGGAACAAGGCGAGCACCGTGAGGCTGCCGACGAAGCCCAGCTCCTCGGCCAGCATGGTGAACGCGAAGTCGGTCTGCTTCTCCGGCAGGAAGCTGAGCTGGGCCTGGGTCCCGTGCAGGAAACCCTTGCCCCAGAAGCCGCCCGAACCCAGCGCGATCTTGGATTGGATGATGTGGTAGCCGGCGCCGAGCGGATCCGATTCGGGGTTGAGGAAGGTGAACACCCGTTGGCGCTGGTAATCGTGCAGGTTGGCCCAGAGCAGCGGCAGCGCCCCGGCCCCGAGCACGCCCACGGCAGCGAACTTCCATAGCCGCACCCCGGCCATGAACAGCATCGCGGTGCCGCTGAGCAGGAGCGTGGCCGCCGTGCCGAGATCGGGCTGCACGAGGACCAGCCCGGCCGGGACCAGGATCAGCAGGACTGCCGGCACCAGCACCGTGGGCCGGCGCAGATCGTCGAGATAGGCCCCATGGAACCAGCGGGCCAGCGCCAGGACCAGCGCCACCTTCATCAGCTCCGAGGGCTGGATCTGGACGAGGCCGAGATCGAGCCAGCGCTGGGCGCCCTTGTTGATCTCGCCCAGCACGTCGACCGCGGCCAGCAGCGCCAGCACGCCGCCGTAGAACAGGTAGGACAGGCGGTACCAGACGCGCAGATCGACGAGTGCGATCGCGAGCATCAGCGGCAGGCCGACGACCAGCCGCACGCCGTGCTTCCAGGCCCACGGGCTCGGCGAGCCGCCGCCGGCCGAGTAGAGCATGGCGTAGCCGGCAAGCCCGATCACCGCCAGCACGGCCACCAGCGGCCAGTGCAGCAGCCGCAGCTTGTCGCCGAGCGTCAGCTCGGTCGAGCCGAAGCCCTGCGCCGAGAGCGTGCTCACGTCGCCGCCACCATCGTCGCCGGCGGCTCGGCAGCGGGCGCGAGCTCGAGCGCCTTGCGCATCAGGTCGCGCCCGATCGGCGCCGCGACCTTCGCCCCGCCCTCGCCGTGCTCGACCACGACCGCCACCGCATAGCGTGGCTCGACATAGGGCGCGAAGCAGACGAACAGCGCGTGGTCGCGATCGGCCCAGGCCAAATCCCTGCGCTTGTAGCGGCCACTCGCCCGATCGGCCCGCGAGATGCGCCGCACCTGCGCGGTGCCGGTCTTGCCAGCCATCTCGATCCCCGGCAGGCCGAGATCCGCCACCCTGGCGGTGCCGCGGCTGCCGTGCACGACCTCGCGCATGCCGCTGCGGACAACCGCCAGCGCATCGGCGGAAATGCCGAGCGGCGGCGGCGGCTCGGCCGGCGGCTGCCCCAGCCACGGCCGGACCGCGAGCCCGCCATTGGCGAGCCGTGCGGCCATCACCGCGAGCTGCAGCGGTGTCGCCAGCACGTAGCCCTGGCCGATGCCGCAGACCAGGGTCTCGCCCTTGTGCCAGCTCTGCCCCAGCGCCTTCTTCTTCCAGGCCGTGCTCGGGATCAGGCCCGGCTGCTCGCCGGGCAGGTCGATGGCGAGCCGGCGGCCGAGGCCGAAACGCTCGGCCATGGCGGCGATCGCGTCGATGCCGACCCGGCGGGCCAGCTCGTAGAAGTAGCAGTCGCAGGACTGGCCCAGCGCCTGGATCATGGCGAGCCTGCCGTGCCCGTGCTCCTTCCAGCAATGGAACACGGCCGCACCCAGGCGGGTCGAGCCCGAGCAGACCACCTCCGTCGTGGCCTCGATCCCGGCCTCGAGCGCCGCCAAGGCGGTCATCATCTTGAAGGTCGAGCCCGGCGGGTACTGGCCGTGCACGCACTTGTTGACCAGGGGCGTGCGCGGGTCGTCGCGCAACTCGCCCCAGGTGGTGCGCGGCAGGCCGCCGGTGAAGGTCGCCGGATCGAAGCTGGGCACCGAGGCCAGGGCGAGGACGCCACCGCTGCGCGCATCGAGCACGACGGCGCTGGCCGAGGGCTGCTGGCTGAGCCGGGACACGCAGAACTGCTGCAGGTCGAGGTCGAGGCCGAGGCGGACGTCCTGGCCCGGCACGCCGTCGGTGCGGTCCAGCTCGCGGATCTCACGGCCGACCGCGTTGACCTCGACGCGGCTCAGCCCGGCCCGGCCACGGAGCATGCGGTCGTAGCTGCGCTCGATGCCGCTCTTGCCGAGACGGAACTCGGGAAGCTGCAAGAGAGGATCGTCGTCGCGGGCCTGCTCGCCCGGGCCGACCGCGCCGACATAGCCCAGCACGTGCGCCAGCGCCTCGCCATAGGGATAGTCGCGCAGGAGGCCCGGCTCGACCGTCATGCCGGGCAGATCCGGGGCATGCACGGCGAGCGTGGCGACCTCGTCCCAGGTCAGTCCGGTCCGCACCGTGACCGGCACGAAGGCCGGCCGCGCCTTCGCCTCGGCCAGGACCGCCTCGATGCGCTCCGGCGGCAGGACCACGAGCCCAGCCGCGCGCAGCAGCGCCGCGCGCAGATCGCCCGCCTGCTCGCGCACGACCTGCAGCCGGTAGGTCGGGATGTTGCGGGCGAGTGGGCGGCCCTGCCGGTCGAGGATCTGACCGCGCGGCGGCATCAGCAGGCGCTGGTTCGCCCGATTGTCTTCGGCCAGCAGGGCATATTCGGCGCTGTGCCGCACCTGCAGGTCGTAGAGCCGCGCGGCCAGCGCCACGAACGCCGCCACCTGCACGCCGCCGACGACGAGCGCGCGGCGGCCGAACGTCCGGGCGCGGTCAGCCTCGCGCTGCATCGGCGAGCCCGCGCTGCAGGCCGGCCAGCAGCCAGCCGATCAGCGGGTAGACGCTGAACGTCGATCCCGCCTCGACCAGAAGCGGTCCGGGCGGGAATGCCCTGCTCCAGAACAGCGAGGCCAGCGCCCAGCGCAGGGCACCGACCAGCGCCAGCACCGGCAGGAAGCAGGCCCAGACGACGACGAATCGCTGCGCCAGCAGGAAGCGCTGGGCGGACACGATCACGACGCGGGCCAGCAGCAGGGCCAGGGCGGTGAGGCCGAGCGGCAGCCCGGCCACGGCGTCGGCGAGGAGGCCGAGGCCGAAGACGGCCGACACGGGCAGCAGATCCGGCCGGTAGAGGGTCCAGAAGTAGAACACGCAGACGAGCGCCCAAGGGGCCAGCGGTCGCGGCAGCGGAACCGGCAGCACGTCCAGCCCCATCGCCACGAGCCCGGTGAGCAGCGGGACGAGGCTCCACAGCAGCCGGGTGCCGCGGCGCTCGGCGTGGTCACCCACCGTGGCTCGCCTCCGGCGGTGGCGGGCTGTCGTAATGCAGCAGCGACAGATAATCGAGCCGCTGCCAGTCGACGAAGGAGCGCGCCAGCGGCTTGCCGTCGGCAACGGCGGTGACTTCGCCGACGACGAGGCCGGGGGGCAGCATGCCGCCATGGCCCGAGGTCAGCAGCCGGTCGCCGACGGCGAAGCTCGCGCCCAGCGGCAAGAAGCGCAAGGCGAGCTGCTCGGTGTTGTCGCCTTCGAGGATCGCCTGGTCGCCCGAGCGCGCATCGACGACGGGAATCTTGGAATTGAAATCGGTCAGCAGCAGGACGCGAGCACTCCGCCGGCCGACGTCGACCACACGCCCGACCAAGCCGTTCGCGGCCAGGGCCGGCATGCCGGCGGTGATGCCCTGGTCGGCGCCCGCATCGACCAGCACCGTGCGGACGAACACGCCCCCCGAGTCGGCCACGATGCGCACCGTCGTCCAGGCCGGGGCCGCGGGCACCGCCGGCACGTTGAGCAGGCGGCGCAGCGCCTGGTTCTGCACGCCGAGCTTGGCGGCCTCCGCCTGCCAGGCGAGCAGGCGGCGGTTCTCGTCGCGCAGGCGCTCGTTCTCCTCGTAGACGTTGACCAGCGCCGTCGCCTTGTCGACGGCCGCGCGCACCGCCACGACCGGCTGCCGCAGCAGCGCCAGCGCCGGCACCGCGACGTCGCGCAGACGGTCGGCGAGCAGGCTCGCCACCTTCATGTCGGCCTTGCCCATGAGCAGCAGCAGCACCGACAGGCCGACCAGCAGGCCCAGCCCGAACCGGTCGGCGAGCGAACGGACCAGGACGGCCAGACGCGGCCGCTGCGCCGCCGGCCAGGGCATCAGCACCGTCTCCACATGTCGAACCGACCGCGCGAGATCACGCCAATATCCATCCTGGCCCCTACGATTCTACTATAGGGCTAGTGGGCCGATTGCAGCACGTTGCGCAGCGTCGCCATCTGCTCGAGGCAGCGGCCTGTGCCCATCGCGACACAGTTCAGCGGCTCGTCGGCGATCGTGATCGGCAGGCCGGTCGAATGGCGCAGGACGAAGTCGAGGTTGCCCAAAAGCGCGCCGCCGCCGGTCAGGACGATGCCCTTGTCGACGATGTCGGCGGAAAGCTCGGGCGCGGTGTGCTCGAGCGCCACCTTCACCGCCTCGATGATCGAGTTGACCGGCTCGGCCAGACTCTCGGCGATCTGCCGCTGGCTGATCACGATCTCCTTCGGCACGCCGTTCATCAGGTCGCGGCCGCGGATCTCCAGGACCTCGCCCTGCCCGTCTTCCGGCAGGCAGGCCGAGCCGATCTTGATCTTGACCGATTCGGCCGTCGATTCGCCGATCAGCAGGCTGTGGTTGCGCCGCACGTAGCTGATGATGGCCTCGTCCATCTTGTTGCCGCCGACCCGGATCGACTTGGCATAGACGATGCCGCCGAGCGAGAGGATGGCGACCTCGGTGGTCCCGCCGCCGATGTCGACGACCATGGAGCCGGTGGGCTCGGTGACCGGCAGCCCGGCGCCGATGGCCGCCGCCATCGGCTCCTCGATCAGGAACACCTGCCGGGCGCCGGCGCTCTCGGCGCTTTCCTGGATCGCCCGGCGCTCGACCGCGGTCGAGCCCGAGGGCACGCAGATGATCATGCGCGGGCTGGCGAAGCTGCGCCGCGGGTGCACGCGCCGGATGAAGTGCTTGATCATCTCCTCGGCGACCTCGAAATCGGCGATCACGCCGTCGCGCAAGGGCCGGATCGCCTCGATGTTGCCGGGGGTGCGGCCGACCATCTGCTTGGCCTCCTCGCCCACCGCCAGGATCTGGCGCTTGCCGCGATGGGTGGCGATGGCCACGACCGAGGGCTCGTTGAGGACGATGCCCTTGTTCTTGACGAAGACCAGCGTGTTGGCCGTGCCGAGATCGATCGCCATGTCGGTGGAGAACAGGCCGAACAGTCGCGAGAACATCTAGTCGGGGTCCGTTCGAGCAGGAAGCAGGCGGTCGACCGCAAACCGGCGGGGCGGCACGGGCCGCCCCGCCGGGGCTATGGATGAAAAAGGATCAACGACGACGGTCGCGGCAGCGTACCACGACCGCACCGTTCAGGCCGAGAGCGCCGCGGGCGCGTGCTTCTCCCGCTTGGTCAACAGCTTGTTCAACGCGGCGACGTAGGCCCGGGCTGAGGCGACGAGCGTGTCGGTGTCGGCCGCCTGGCCGTTCACCGTCTTGCCGTTCTCCTCGAGCCGCACGGTGACCTCGGCCTGCGCGTCGGTACCCTCGGTGACGGCGTGGATCTGGAACAGCGGCAGGCCGGCCTCGTGCGGGAAGATCTCGCGGATGGCCCGGAAGGTCGCGTCAACCGGGCCGTCACCCTCGGCCACGGCCGCCCGGCGCACCCCGTCGACCTCGAGCTCGAGCTCGGCCTTGGGGCGGATCTGCGAGCCGCACTGCACGAACAGGCTCACGAACTTGAGCCGCTGGTCGGCGGGCTGGATGCCGTCGTCGACGAGCGCCACCAGATCCTCGTCGAAGATCTCCTTCTTCTTGTCGGCCAGCGCCTTGAAACGGACGAAGGCATCGTTGAGCGCGTTCTCGCCCAACGCGTAGCCCAGCTCCTCGAGCTTCTTCTTGAAGGCGTGCCGGCCGGAATGCTTGCCCATGACCAGGTTCGAGCGGATCAGGCCGATGTCTTCCGGGCGCATGATCTCGTAGGTCTCGGCGTTCTTCAGCACGCCATCCTGATGGATGCCGCTCTCGTGCGCGAACGCGTTCATGCCGACGATCGCCTTGTTCGGCTGCACCTGGAAGCCGGTGATGGCCGAGATCAGGCGCGACGCCTTCATGATCTCCTGGGTGACGATGCGGTTGCTGTAGGGCAGCCGGTCGGCCCGCACCCGCATCGCCATGACGACCTCCTCGAGCGAGCAGTTGCCCGCCCGCTCGCCGATGCCGTTGATCGTGCACTCGATCTGCCGCGCCCCGGCCTGGACCGCACGCAGCGAGTTGGCCACGGCCAAGCCGAGATCGTTGTGGCAATGGACCGAGATGATCGCCTTGTCGATGTTGGGAACGTTGTTGCGGATCTCGCGGATCAGGTCGGCGAACTCTTCCGGGTAGGCGTAGCCCACCGTGTCCGGAATGTTGATCGTCGTGGCCCCGGCCTTGATGGCGCTCTCGATGCAGCGGAACAGGAAGTCGGGCTCGGTGCGCGACGCGTCCATGCCGCTCCACTCGACGTCGTCGGTGTAGCGGCGGGCGCGGCTGACGCTGTCGATCACCCGCTGATGCACCTCCTCGGCATCCAGCTGGAGCTGGTACTTGCGGTGCAGCGGCGACGTGCCGATGAAGGTGTGGATGCGGCCGCGGACAGCCGGCGCCAGCGCCTCGGCGGCCCGGTCGATGTCGCCGTTGGCGGCGCGGGCCAGACCGCAGATCACGCTGCCCTTGATCAGCTTCGCGATCTCGTTGACCGCATGGAAGTCGCCTTCCGAGGCGATCGGAAAGCCCGCCTCGATCACGTCCACGCCCATGGCCTCGAGGACCTCGGCGACGCGGAGCTTCTCGTCGACGGCCATCGAGCAGCCCGGGGACTGCTCGCCGTCGCGCAAGGTGGTGTCGAAGATGATGACCCGCTCAGACGGAGCGGCCTGCTCTACCGGTTTCGTATCGGACGACATCGATCGGACTCGTCTGCTGTTGGTGGAGAATCGACCATGAATGCAACCCCTGAACACGAGCGCATGCTGCGTGGCTCAGGGGCAGGTAAGTCGCTCTCCGGCGTTCGGACGCCCAGCAGCCAGCGGCCGTGCGCGCGCCGCCGCCCGAGCGCCGTCGCGGCACTCGAGCATCGTCAGCAACGAGATCTTCCCGCAGGGGACGATCACCACGGCAACTCCACTCCGATCACGCCTGTGGCAACCACAGGAGCACCGACAGGGCCGTGTTTATCGGCGAAACGGCCACCGATTGTAAAGAAAATCGTGCGCCTGCGCCGCGAAATCCACCGGACACGCCGTTCAGCCGGCGATGCGCAGCCGGCGCTCGCGGATCGGCATCAGGTTGGCGGCGAACTCCTCGGCGCTGCGCCGCCAGGAGAAGCGGAGCGCGAACTCGCGGCAGAGCGTGCGCGGGATGGCCAGCGCCCGCAGCGCCGCCCCGCGCAGATCGTGATCGAGCACGCCCACCGGCGCCCTGCCGATGACGTCGATCGGGCCGTGCACCGGGTAGGCCGCGACTGGCAGGCCGCAGGCCAGGGCCTCGAGCAGCACGAGACCGAAGGTCTCGAACCGGCTGGGGAACACGAACACGTCACTGGCCGTGTAGTAGCGGCTCAGCTCCTCGCCCGTCTTCCAGCCGACGAACACCGCCGACGGGTAGCGCTCGCGGTACGCCGGGAGCTGCGGGCCGTCGCCGACGACGAGCTTCGTGCCCGGGAGGTCGAGGCGCAGGAAATCGTCCAGATTCTTCTCGGCCGAGACCCGCCCGACATAGGTGAACACCGGTCGGGGCAGCTCCGGCAGACCCAGCGGCGATCGCGGCTGGAACAGCTTGGTGTCGACCCCGCGGCACCAGCGGCGGATGTTGACGAAGCCCTTCGCGCCCAGCTCGCGCTCGAGGCTCGCCGTCTGCACCATGAAGCCGTTGCCGGCGTTGTGGAACCAACGCTGCACGGCCAGCACGAGGTCACCCGGCACCCCGAACCGGCTCTGGAAGTAGAGGCCGGCGCGGGTGTGGTAGGAGGTCGTGAACGGCCAGCGGCGGCGCAGGCAGTGACGACGGGCGGCGAGGCCGATCGGCCCCTCGACCGGGATGTGCACCGCCTCCGGGTTGAACGCATCCATCATGCGCGCCAAGCGCCGCCCCGGCGCCACCGCGATCCGCACCTCGGGGTAGCTCGGCATCGGCACGGTCGGGAACCGATCCGGTCCGATGACGGCGACCTCGTGCCCCAGCGCCTCGAGCTCCTCGGCGATGGTGCTCAAGGTGCGCACCACACCGTTGATCTGGGGGAACCAAGCGTCAGTGGCGATCAGGATCCGCATGCCGAGTCAAACATCGCAGCAAGGCTATCGGGCATTGCGACGTGTCGGGGACGTTGATGACATTTTCGTGAGGCCCCGGCAAGCTTCCGCCGCGGCGTTCAGCCGCCGGGCTCGACCATGCGGTAGATGCGGCCGATTTCTTCCGGCGAGCTGACCCGGAAGCCCAGATCGTGCACGATGCCGTCCTCGATCCGGTAGACCCAGCCATGGACGGTGAGCTTCTTGCCGCTCGACCAGGCGTTCTGCACGATCGTCGTCCGGGCCACGTTGTAGAGCTGGTGCAGGACGTTCAGCTCGACCAGCCGCGCCTCGCGGGTGGCCGGGTCGGGGATCAGGTTGAGCTGCCGCTTGTGCAGATCGTAGATGTCCTTGACGTGGCGCAGCCAGTTGTCGATCAGGCCGTGCTGCTTGCCTTCCATGGCGCAGCGGACCCCACCGCAGCCATAATGCCCGCACACGATCACGTGCTCCACGCCGAGCACGCCGATGGCATACTGCATCACCGACAGGCAGTTGATGTCGGTATGCACCACGAGGTTGGCGACGTTGCGGTGCACGAAGACCGTGCCGGGATCGAGATCGAACAGCTGCGTCGACGGCACCCGGCTGTCGGAGCAGCCGATCCAGAGGAACTTCGGCGCCTGCTGCGCGACCAGCCGGGAGAAGAAATCGACATCCTGCGCGCGGATGCGTTCGGCCCAGGCACGATTGCGGGCAAACATCTCGTCGATGGTGATATCGCTCATACGACCTCCAAACCATGGCCGGCACTCGGGCGCCCGCGGCAAGCTTGCCTGCAGCCCCCATGCCATGTCGATGCCCGGCAGCCCGCTTCCGGCGCGTCGCCTGGCCTCACCTCAAGCAGCGATGACTGGACAGGGGGAATAGGCCGGCTCAAAAGCAGTCTTTTGGGGAGGGCTCGAGGGGAAAGCCGCGACGGCCGCCCATACGCATGGCATGCGACGGTCGGCGGCGGTCTGGACACCGACAGTCGGGATATTGATGCGACAAGCACTATTGCCCAAGGTGGCCGCATCCGCCACCGACAGTGTGGCCGAGCGGGACGACGGCCCAACGGTGGTGCGGCCCAGCCTCGTCGGCGAGACGGCGCTGGAGGGGCTGCTGGCCGGCTGTGCCGTGGGCGAGCGCGGCAGCGTCGATGCCCTGCTCGACTGGCAGAACGGTCGGCTGCGCACGACGCTCGAGCGGATGTTGGGCGACGCCGGGCTGGCGGAGCGCGCGGTCGAGCGTTTGCTGGCTGACATCGCGACCCGTCCCACCGGACGAGGCGACGCGGCCGAGGACTGGCTGTTCGCCCGCCTGCGCCTGCATGCACGCGAGCTGCAACGGGAGCTGCCCGCCGCACCGCGGCAGCCAGCGCCACCGTCGGCCCCGGCGCCGATGGTCGAGGAGCCGCCGACGGTGGTGCACTGGAATGCACTACCACCAACGAGCCCACAGGTCCCGCCCCCCGTCGCCCTCGGCACGGTCGATCCCGAACCGCCGGCGGTCTATTCACGGCTGCGGCGGCCGAACGCGCCGGTACACACGCCGGCCGTCGCGACCCCGGTCAAACGGCGGCGCGGATCGCGCTCCAGGCGCTGGCGGCAAACCGTTTTGGCGCTGCTGCTGTGGCTCGGGATCGCCGGCATCGGCTTCACGGTCCTTGCCTGGCTATGGCCGCAGCCAGCACCGCTGGTGATCGAGACTCCGCTGCCATCGGCGACCGCGCCGGCGCCGTCCGCGCCGCCGGGATCGCCCACGCCATCCGCGCGCGAACTGGTCGGCGCGCCGATCATCGACCGCGAGCCCGAACTCCATGTGCTGCCGCGCAAGCTCGTCGCCGACGATCCGCCGGCTCTACCGGCCACGCCACCGGCACGGCCGGCCGTTGCCGGCGTGCGCATCGTGCTGCACTACAATGCGGCCAGTGCACCGGCGGCCGAACTCGCCGGCCGGATGGCCGCGGCGCTGGCGGGCCTGGGCAGTGTCGAGATCAGGCCGGTGACGCTGCCCGTCGCGACCGCGAGCGTGCGCTTCTTCCATGCCGGCGACCGGGCCGCGGCCGAACGGCTGGTGAGCACGTTGCGGCCGCTGTTCGCCAACGCCGGCAGGGCGGCGCCGATGACGCCGATCGATTTTGGCGACTACGCGCCGCTGCCGAGCGTCGGGACGCTGGAGGTCTGGGTGCCCAGCAGCTAGCGCGAGGGCGATGGAAGCCGCCCTCGCCGCGGCTGGCTCAGTTCTTGGCCTTGTCGACCAGCTTGCCCTTGGCGATCCAGGGCATCATGCCGCGCAGCTTCTCGCCGACCTGCTCGATGCCATGGTCGGCATGGCGGCGACGCATCGCCTTGAAGTTGACCTGGCCGGCCTTGTTCTCGAGCACCCAGTCGCGCGCGAAGCGGCCTTCCTGGATGTCGGCCAGCACGCGCTTCATCTCGGCCTTGGTCTCGTCGGTGACGATGCGCGGGCCGGTCTTGTAGTCGCCGTATTCGGCCGTGTTGCTGATCGAGTAGCGCATGTTGGCCATGCCGCCCTCGTAGATCAGGTCGACGATCAGCTTCACCTCGTGCAGGCACTCGAAATAGGCCATCTCGGGCGCGTAGCCCGCCTCGACCAGCGTCTCGTAGCCGGCCTGGATCAGCGCCGACAGACCGCCGCAGAGCACCACCTGCTCGCCGAACAGATCGGTCTCGCATTCCTCCTTGAACGTGGTCTCGATCACGCCGGCCCGCGCACCGCCGATGGCGCTGGCATAGGACAGGCCGAGATCGAGCGCCCCGCCGGAGGCGTCCTGGTGAATGGCGACGAGGCACGGCACGCCACCACCCCTGACGTACTCGGCGCGGACCAGATGGCCCGGCCCCTTCGGCGCGACCATGAGCACGTCGAGATCGGGCCGCGGCTCGATCAGCTTGAAGTGGATGTTGAAGCCGTGCGCGAAAAGAAGGGCGGCGCCCTCCTTCAGATTCGGCCCGAGCTCGTCCTTGTAGAGGTCGGCCTGCAGCTCGTCCGGCACCAGCACCATGACCACGTCGGCCCACTTCGCCGCCTCGGCCGGGCTCAGGCACTTGAGGCCGGCGGCCTCGACCTTCTGCCGCGTCGCCGAGCCCGGCTTCAGCGCCACGGCCACGTCGGGGACACCGCTGTCCTTCAGGTTGTTGGCGTGACCGAAGCCCTGGCTGCCATAGCCGACGACGGCCACCTTCTTGCCCTTGATCAGGTTGAGATCGGCGTCGGCATCGTAATAGACGCGCATGGTGCTGCTTCCCTAGAACTCGTTCGGATTCGTTGTCAGGCGCGGCTCGGATCGGGCGACAGGATGATGTCGCCGCGCCCGATCGCCACCACGCCGGCCCGGCTCACCTCGACCGGCTCGAGCAGGTCGATGAACGCGTCGAGCTCGTCGGACGTGCCGGTGATCTCGAACACGAACGATCCCGGCATGCTGTCGACCAGCCGCGCGTGCATGACGTCGCCCAGGCGCAGCGCCTGGATCAGCCGCTGCCGGTCGCCGCTGATCTTGACCAGGGCCAGCTCGCGGCTGACGTGCGGCCCCTCGGCCGTGAGATCCTGCACCCGCTGCACCGGCACGAGCTTGGCGAGCAGCGACTTGATCTGCTCGATGACGAACTCGCTGCCGGTCGTGACGATGTTGATCCGCGACAGGTCGCGCACCTTATCGACCTGCGCTACCGTCAGGCTCTCGATGTTGTAGCCGCGGCCTGAAAACAGACCGATCACCCGCGCCAGAACGCCGGGCTCATTGTCGACGAGCGCCACGATGGTGTGACGCCGGATTTCCTCGCTCGCTGCCATGGAACCTCGAAGGCCTGCGGTGCCGCGCGCACGCGACTTAAGCCCGTGGCGGCGATGTGACAAGCGGCTTGTGCAACCGCCATGGCGGCCATACCGGCATCACGGCCTTCCCCGGTGCCACTGCACGGCCGGCCGGGCCGCCGCCGACGCGGCATCCGGCCCGAGCCTGCGCATCGCGCAGCCGTCCGTGGACGGGCCGTTCGCGCCCGACGTCGGTCGCACGGCGGCAGGCTCAGTCGTGCTTCGGCGCGACGTCGACGGAGAGGCCACCGCCCAGCCGGCGTAGCGAAATCTCGACCCGGGCCTCGGCCTCGCCGATCTCCTTGAGCGCCGTGCGCGTGAAGTTGATGTGCCGCTCGGCCGCGAGCCGCGCCGCTTCCGGGTCGCGGGCAAGGATCGCCGCGTGGATCGCCGCGTGCTGCTCCAGCAAGAGGTCGCGCACCCCGCGCCGCGAGTAGAGCTTGTCACGATTGTAGAATACTTCCGCGCGCAGCATCTGCGACAGCGCCCGCATGATGTGCAGCAGCACGACGTTGTGCGCCGCCTCGTAGACGGCGATGTGCAGATCGGCGTCGGCATTGGCTTCGTCGATCGGGTCGTCCTTGCCGTGGCTGGCCTCGATCCGGCGCATGCAGCTCGTCAGCACCTCGAGATCGATGTCGGTCGCACGCCGGGCGGCGAGCTCGGCGGCGGTGCCTTCGACCACCTGCCTGAACTCCAGATAGTCGTCGGTGGTTTCGGGCCGCGAGCGCAGCAGCTTGGCGAGCGGATCGGTGATGCTGGTCCCGAGCTTGGCCACCGCGGCCCCGCCCCCCGCCTCCTTGGTCA
This sequence comes from Geminicoccaceae bacterium, assembly GCA_039808865.1. Lineage (GTDB taxonomy): Bacteria > Pseudomonadota > Alphaproteobacteria > Geminicoccales > Geminicoccaceae > Benzoatithermus. The sequence goes on along the minus strand of JBDHTW010000106.1, from coordinate 962 downwards.
AGAGGCCCTCCTGCTGCAGCGCGCGCAGTCCCTCGCGCAGGGTCGGCCGCGAGACCGCCAACCGCTCGGCCAGTTCGCGCTCGGCCGGCAGCTTCTCGCCGGGACGCAGCGAACCCTCGAGGATCAGCCCTTCGATGTGGCGTGCCACCGCTTCCGCTGCCTTGGCCGGCTTCACCGTCTCCGTGGTCATCACCGCTTCCTCGGTCGTGCTTGCAACCAGCGACGTAAACCTGGGCGCACGACATGTCCAGGTCCGCACATTATGTCGCATCTATGACCAAGTTGACCGCATTGGTAAAAAAAGTTATCCATGCAGAAATTCATGGCAAGGATGCATTGCCAAGCCGGCTGGCCGGTACGGTGGTGGTCCACAGGGAGGGCACAAATGTTCTGGCAGAGCATGAACCCCAGTCGCATCGCGGTCCGGCGCGACGCCGCGAACTCACGGCCTGAGGTTCCCTGGCGTGGCTGTTCGTGGCCCGAGGTCGCGGACCCGGGCGTGCGGGCCGCTGTCAGGATGGCCGGATAGCCGCGCGAGCCTCGCTTCTTTCAGCCTGATACGGCGGCGGGCGTCGTGGCCCGGCCCCGCCTCGCCCGGGCTTTGCCCACAGCCGGGCCGAATCCCCGAAGGAACACAACCCCATGATCTGGTCGCAAGTTTACGACCCGTTGAGCAGCATGTGGCTATCGACGCTGCTGGCCGCGCTGCCGGTTTTGGTACTGCTCGGCGCGATTGGCATCTTCGAGATGCGGGCGCATCTGGCGGCGCTTCTCGGGCTCGCCAGCGCCCTGCTCGTTGCCGTGCTCGGTTTCGGCATGCCGGCGGGGATGGCCGGCATGGCGGCCGTCTACGGTGCCGGCTTCGGGCTGATGCCGATCGGCTGGATCATCGTCAACGTCATCTTCCTCTACCAGCTCACGAACGAGAAGGGGGAGTTCGACGTCCTGCAGCGCAGCATCCG
>JBDHTW010000105.1:0-14426 GCA_039808865.1 Geminicoccaceae bacterium | reverse complement strand
ACCGGCTCGGCATGTTACGGGGGAACCGCGAGGCGGAATGAAGGCTCCGCGGTGCTGTTGGGGAGGATGGTGTTAACAGCGTGAGAGGGCGGGGCGGCTTGGCCCGGCTCGGTGGCGGTTTTTGTCCTCTGAGCGTAGGGTCGGATCGGACGTGTCGCCCGATTTACCTTCAAATATTTATCCGGTACGGTACATATAGGTCGATTGTTCAGATAGGATCAAAAGTGTCCCAAATCCGTACGTCGGAGCAAATAAGGTTAGAGTATATTGCTGCTATGGGAGAAGAGTTGGGCGAACACTTTCACGGTCTATGGGAGGAAGTCGTCGATCTTCATTTACATTGGAGGGAGTATGTCGACTTGTTTGGTGCAAGTCCTGAGCGAGTTAGCTTGCTTAATCAATCTGCTTCGAGCTTCTTCGCGCGATTGGACGGTATTATGTGGGAGCAAACTATTCTTCACATTTATCGACTCACGGACAGCCCGAGGCGGGGCGAGTTGAAGAGACTGACCCTAAACGCTCTCCCCGATCTCGTAGCTAGCAGTATTAAGAAAGTTGTTCGTCGACACTTGGACGTGGTTAGAAGGAAGGCGGTGTTTTGCCGGGATTGGCGTGAACGCCTGCTGGCCCATCGAGATCTTGATCTGGCTGTCGGTCATGGCGCCACACCGTTGATACTCGGAAGTCGAAAGCAGGTTGAGGAAATACTATTAGATATGTCGCAAATTCTAAATCTAATTGCAGAGCATTATACACAGAGCAGTCTTTCCTTCGAAATAACGCGTTACTTGGGAGCGGAGCGTTTGATTCGTGTATTGTGTCTCGGCCTCATGATGGAGCAAAGGCGGATCGGCCAAATGGATGCCGGAGGAATACCGGACGGGGGCTACCGCTTACCCTACCTATAGTCGATTAAAGAGTGCGATAAGAACCAACGCTGCGGGTGTCCGCTCCGCCCTCGTGCCGCCAGCGCGTCCATGACCCCTTCCAGGTGCCGGTCGATTGTCAGCAGCACGCGTGCCATCTGGTCGGGGGCGCGGCGGTCCTGCTCCCAGTCTTGCACGGCGCGCGGGTGGCAACGATCATCCAGGAAGCCGGGGCGCCCGGAGGCGCCCCGAAGCTTCAGCTCATCCAGTTGCCGCCGTCGACGTTCAACGTCTGGGCGACGATGTAGTCGGCGTCGGCGGAAGCCAGGAACACCGCCGCGCCCACCATGTCCTCGGGCGTGCCCATGCGGCCGTAGGGCACGGCCAGGCCCACCTGCCGCTTCTTCTCGCCCAGCGGGAGATTCTCGTACTTGGCGAACTGGGCGTCGACATGGTCCCACATCGGCGTGTCGATGACGCCGGGGGCGATGCCGTTGACGTTGATCTTGTGCTTGATCAGGTCGAGGCCGGCGCTCTGGGTCAGGCTGATCACCGCCGCCTTCGACGCGCAGTAGACCGCGACCAGCGCCTCGCCGCGACGGCCGGCCTGGCTCGCGAAGTTGACGATCTTGCCGCCGCGGCCCTGCTCGACCATGCGTCTGGCCACGGCCTGCAGCGTGAACAAAAGGCCACGCGTGTTGACCGCGAACTGCTTGTCGAAGCTCGCCTCGGTGATCTCGAGGATCGGCGCCATCTCGAAGATGCCGGCATTGTTGACCAGGATGTCGATGCCGCCGGCGCGCTCGACCACGGCCGCCACGGCGGCGTCGATCGAGCCCTGCTTGGTCACGTCGAGGCGGAGGCCGAAGGCGCCGCGGCCGATCTCGTCGGCCAGGCCCTCGGCCTCGGCCTCGAGCAGGTCGGCGACGACGACCCGCGCGCCTTCCTCGGCGTAGCGGCGGCAGATCGCGGCGCCGATCCCGCGCGCACCGCCGGTGACGATGGCAACCTTGTCCTGCAGCTTCATGACCGGCTCACCAGCAGGTGTAGCCGCCGTCGGCGAGCACGATGCTGCCGGTCAGCAGGCTGGAGGCGTCGGAGGCGAGGAACAGGACGGTGGAGGCGATCTCCTCGGGCTGGCCGACCCGCCCCATCGGCGTCATGTCGAGCCACGTCTTGTACATCTCGGGATTCTCCTCCATCCCGAACTTGGTCAGCGGCGTCTCGATGTAGGTCGGCGCCACCGCGTTCACCCGCACGCCGCGCTGACCCCACTCGCAGGCGAGCGACCGGGTCAGGTGGTGCACCGCGGCCTTGGACGCGTTGTAGAACGACTGCGGCTGCGGCTTGTTGACGATGAAGCCGGACATCGAGCCGACATTGACGATCGAGCCGCGCCCCGCCTCCAGCATCTGCCGGCCGAACGCCCGGCAGCACCAGAACAGGCCGTCGACGTTGACGTCCATGTGGAAGCGCCAGTGCTCGTCGCTGGTATCCTCGGCACGCACGTCGCTCTTTGCCACGCCGGCATTGTTAACCAGGATGTGCGCGGGCCCGAATTGGCTCGCGACCTTGCCCGCCACCTCGTCGACCTGCTTGGACTTGGTGACGTCGAGCGTGAAGCCGACGGCGTCGAGACCGAGCTGGCGCAGCGTGGCGGTGGCGCTCTCGACCCGCTCCGGCAGCATCTCGGCGACGACGACCTTCGCACCGGCCTCGCCCAGGGCCTGCGCGCAGGCGAGGCCGATGCCCTGGCCGCCACCGGTGACGACCGCGACGCGACCCTTCAGGTCGTACTTCTCAAGATACATGGGCTTGCTCCCTGATCGTGACGAGAACGCTCCGCCCCGGCCCGCCGCCGGGCGGACAGGGGCGCTCGGCTTGTTCCCCGCAGCATCCTAACGCATGGCAGGGCCAGGCTAGCTTGCCTTACGGCTGGCGGTGCGGCGGATGTCGGCCAGGGGATGGCGCTCGGGGCGGCCGACGGCGAGGCCGGCGGCATCGAACAGATGGCAGGTCCCCGGGTCGAGCTTGACCATGATCTTCTCGTGCACGCGGGTCGGGATCTCGCCGTCGGCCTGGATCACCAGCATGTCGCCGCTGCTGAGCTGGGTGTAGAGGAAGGTCTCGCCGCCGAGGCGCTCGACCACCATCACCTCGCCGCCGAGCTCGCCCGCCTCCGCCGGGCGCAGATGCTCGGGCCGCACGCCCAGGGTCACGGTGTCGCCGGCCTTGAGTCGGCCGGGCTGGACCGGGACGGTGAGGCTGGAGCCGCCGACGAGCTGGATGGTGGCCCCGGCGCCGTCGGCGGACAGGACCTTGGCCGGCAGGAAGTTCATCTTCGGGCTGCCGATGAAGCCGGCGACGAAGATGTTGCGCGGGTGATGGTAGAGCTCGAGCGGCGAGCCGGCCTGCTCGACGATGCCGCCCTGCAGCACGACGATCTTGTCGGCCATGGTCATGGCCTCGACCTGGTCGTGGGTGACGTAGATCATCGTGGCCTTGAGCTCGTCGTGCAGCCGGGCGAGCTCGATCCGCATCTGCACGCGCAAGGCGGCGTCCAGGTTCGACAAGGGCTCGTCGAACAGGAACACCCGCGGCTTCCTGACGATGGCGCGGCCGATCGCCACCCGCTGCCGCTGCCCGCCCGACAGCTCCTTGGGCTTGCGGTCGAGCAGCTTGTCGAGATGGAGGACGCGGGCCGCCTCGGCGACCTTGGTCCGCCGCTCCTCCTTGGGCACCCCGGCCAGGCGCAAGGAGAAGCCCATATTGTCGGCGACCGACATGTGCGGGTAGAGCGCGTAGGACTGGAACACCATGGCGAGCCCGCGGTCCGACGGCGGCACGTCGTTGACGCGCTTGCCGTCGATCATCAGGTCGCCCGAGGTGATCTCCTCCAGGCCGGCGATCATCCGCAGCAGCGTGGACTTGCCGCAGCCGGACGGGCCGACGAAGACGCAGAACTCGCGGTCGTCGACCTGCAGATCCACGCCCTTGATGATGTGGACGTCGCCGTAGCTCTTCTGGATGTTCTTGAGCGTGACGGTGGCCATGTCTCGGTCCTCCCTGTTCTACTTGACGGCGCCGAAGGTCAGGCCGCGCACGAGCTGGCGCTGGCTCATCCAGCCGAAGACGAGGATGGGGGCGATCGCGATCGTCGAGGCCGCCGACAGCTTGGCCCAGAACAACCCTTCCGGGGCCGAGAACGAGGCGATGAACGCGGTCAGCGGCGCCGCGTTGGAGACGGTCAGGTTCAGGCTCCAGAACGCCTCGTTCCAGCACAGGATGATCGACAGCAGCGCCGTCGACGCGATGCCGGGCAGTGAGAGCGGCATCAGCAGCATCCAGACTTCCTGGTTGGGCTTGGCCCCGTCCATCCGCCCGGCCTCGAGGATGTCCTTTGGCACCTCCTTGAAGAAGGTGTAGAGCATCCAGACCACGATCGGCAGGTTCATCAGCGTGTAGACGATGGTCAGGCCCCAGCGCGTGTCGATGGCGCCGATGTCACGGAACACGAGGTAGATCGGGATCAGCACGCCCACCGCCGGCATCATCTTGGTCGACAGCATCCACAGCAGCAGATCCTTGGTCCTCTTGCCGGGGAAGAAGGCCATGGCGTAGGCGGCCGGCACCGCGATCAGGGTCGCGAGCAGGGTGGCGCCGACCGAGATGATGATGCTGTTCATGGCGAAGTGGACGTAGTCGGCGCGCTCGCGCACCACGGTATAGTTCTCGAGCGTCGGCGTGAAGAACAGCGAGGGCGGCGTCGCGACCGCTTCGACCTCGGTCTTGAAGCTGGTCAGCACCATCCAGAAGATCGGGAAGAAGATCAAGAAAGCGACCGCCCAGCCGACGACGGTGAGGATCAGCTTCTCGCGGGTTTTCGGGTGCATGGCTGGGTCCTCAGTCGGCGATGTTCTTGGCGATGGAGCGCACGAGGAAGACGGCCACGACATTGGCGAGGATGACCGCGATCACGCCGCCGGCCGAGGCGCCGCCGATGTCGTACTCGCGCAGGGCGCGCAGGTAGATCAAAAAGGCGAGGTTGGTCGAGGCGAGGCCCGGGCCGCCCGAGGTGGTGACGTAGATCTCGGCGAACACCGACAACAAGAAGATCGTCTCGATCATGATCACGACGCTGATCGCGCGGCCGAGATGCGGCAGGATGATGAAGAAGAACATCGAGAACGGCCCGGCGCCGTCCATCCGGGCCGCCTCCTTCTGCTCGGAATCCAACGACTGGATCGCGGTCAGGAGGATCAGGAGCGCGAACGGCAGCCACTGCCACGCGACGATGATGATCACCGAGGTCAGCGGCAGGGAGCCGAAGAAGTCGATCGGCTGCAGCCCGACGAGGCGCGCGAAGAACGCGAACAGCCCGTTGACCGGGTGCATCAGCATGTTCTTCCAGATCAAGGCGCTCACCGTCGGCATGACGAAGAACGGGGCGATCGCGAGCAGCCGCGCGACGCCGCGGCCGTAGAACTCCTGGTCGAACAACACCGCCAGCAGCGTGCCGAGCCCGACCGTGATCGCCAGCACCCAGAACACCAGGAACAGCGTGTTCGCCATGGCCGTCCACAAGGACGGGTCGGTCAAGAGGTAGGTATAGTTGTCGAGGCCGGCGAAACCGGCCACTGTCGGATCGAGCAAATTGTAATACTGGAACGAAAACCACAACGTCATCACCAGCGGCACGATCATCCACAAGAACAGGACGATCACCGAGGGGGCGACCAGTGGCTTGGTGTTGACGCTGCGGCTGGTCTTCGCGCCGGCGGCGACGGCGCTGGGGGTGGCCGTGGTGGTGCTCGCCATCTTGGTTGCTCGCGGCTGGAGGAACGAGACGCCCGGCAGGTCCCTGGGCCCGCCGGGCGCACGTAGGGGCGGCTAGCTCACTTGGGGTAGCCGGCCTGCTTCATGGTCCGCTCCGCAGCCCGCTGGGCGGTCTCCAGGGCCTGGTCGACGGTCACCTGCCCCGCGAGGGCCGCCGCGATCTGCTGCCCGGTGGTCGTGCCGATGCCCTGGAACTCCGGGATCGCCACGTACTGGATGCCGATATAGGGCACCTCGTCCTTGGTCGGGCGCGTGATGTCGGCATTCGCGATCGACTGGTAGACCACGTCGGCGAACGGCGCCGCCTTCTTGTAGTTGGCGTTCTCGTAGGTCGACTTGCGCGTGCCCGGAGGTGCGGCGACCCAGCCGATCTGCTCGCCGACCAGGGTCACGTAGTCCTTCGAGGTCGCCCACTTGACGAACGACTTGGCGGCATCCGTCTTCTGCGACGTGCTCGGGATGCCCAGCGCCCAGGCCCAGAACCAGCCGGAGCCGTTGCTGGTCACCTGGATCGGCGCCGGGGCGAACCAGGTCTTGTCGGCGACCTGGCTCTCCTTGGGATTGAAGATGTAGCCCGCGGCCGAGGTCGCGTCGACCCACATGGCGCAATGGCCGGTCGCGAACAGCGCGCGGTTCTCGTTGTGGCCGTTGCTGGTCGCACCCGGCGGTCCGTACGCGTTCATGTTCTTGACGTAGTAGGTGACCGCCGCCTTCCACGGCTCGGAGGTCAGCTGCGGCTTCCACTCCATGTCGAACCAGCGGCCGCCGAAGGCGTTCACCATCGGGCCGACGAACGCCATGTTCTCGCCCCAGCCCGGCTTGCCGCGCTGGCAGAAGCCGTACTGCTCCTTCGACTTGTCGGTCAGCTTGGCGGCGAACTCCGAGATCTGGTCGTAGGTCGGCTTGTCCGGCATCTTGAGGCCGGCCTGCTCGAACAGATCCTTGCGGTAGTAGGTGAACGAGCTCTCGGCATAGAACGGCACGGCATACAGCTTGCCGTCGTAGGACAGGCCGTTCATCACCGTCGGGATCAGATCGTCGTAGCCGTAGTCGGCGCCGAGATCGTTCAGCGGCGTGAGCCAGCCCTGCTTGCCCCAGATCGGCGCCTCGTAGGAGCCGATCGTGATGATGTCGAACTGACCGCCCTTGGTCGCGATGTCCGTGGTCACGCGCTGGCGCAGCACGTTCTCCTCGAGCACCACCCAGTTGATCTTGTTGCCGGTCGCCTGCTCCCACTGCGGCGCCAGCTTCTGCATGTTGATCATGTCGGCGTTGTTGACCGTGGCGATGGTCACGGTCTCGGCCTGCGCCATCGCACTGGCACCAAGCAGCGCCGCGGCAAACGCGGCAAAGATTCCTGGCTTCAGCATGAGCACTCGACCTCCCTTGTTCATTTGAGCGATTGCTCGCCTCATGGGCGAACGTCCCATTACTAGGCGGCGTAGTCAAGCCCTTTCCCGGCCTGCAGCACGGCCGCTGCCGTCCGTTCGTCGGTGACCAGGCCAGCAACCAGGCCGCCGCGGAGAGCGGCGCATATTGCCAACACCTTTTCCGGGCCGCCTGCAACCCCGATGATCTGGGTCCGGCCCAGCTCGGCGAGCGGCAGGCCGGCATGGCGCTCGTTGCTGCCGCCGTCGATGATCGTGCCGGCGCCATCGAACGCCCAGCCCGCGATCTCGCCGACCGCGCCCTTGTCGATCAGCTCCGCGATTTCCTGGTCGGTGACGAAATGATCCTGATGCAGCGGCGCCCGCCACGCGACGGGCGAGATGCCGACGAAGGCCACTACGGCCTGCGTCGCCAGGGCACGGATCACCTCGTAGGAGCGCTGGGTCTGCAAGAGGCGGCGCTCCTCGACGGTGCTGGCGATCACCGGTGTCGGCATCGGGAAGCACTGCGCGCCGATCCGCTCGGCGAGGCGCATCACGACCTCGTACGAGCTGGCCCGGCCGTCGCGCGAGATGGCGCCGACCAGCGACACCAGCTTGTGCTGCGGGCAGCTCGTGCTCGGCAGCTCGTCGACCATCGCGCGCAGGGTCCGGCCGGTCGAGAATGCCAGCACCAGAGGCGCCTTCTGCCCGAGATAGGTGGCGAGATGCTCGGCCGCGCCGACGGCGATGCTCGGGATCGGGCTGTCGACCGCCGGGTCGGCCGGCTCGACCAGGCAATGGGCGAGGCCGAACTGGTCGCGCAACGCCTGCTCCAGCGCCATGCTGGCGGCGAGGGGGTGGTCGAGACGGAACTTGATCAGCTTCTCGCTGACCGCGAGCGAGACCAGGCGCTGCACGGCCTGTCGCGATACGTTGAGCTTCTCGGCGATCTGGTCTTGCGTGTTGGCGGCGACGTAGTAGAGCCAAGCCGCACGCGCAGCCAGATCGAGCTTGCGATCGTGCCTCCGCAAACCGGTTGCCTCCCCTGTGATCCCTCCATGGGTTGCTGGTCATCCTACGATCAAGCAATTGCTCTCACAACAGGCAATTGCCACATCTGCCGACGCTCATGCTGCGCCATTGCCTCGCGTGGCGGCATCACCTACCACCACCGCCACGCCGACCGTGGCTGCTTGCTGCCGGGCACGGGCGAGAGGAGAGGGGGGACGATGACGGATCGGTTGCAGGAAGAGGCGCTCGAGTATCATCGGCTGCCGGTCGCGGGCAAGCTCGCGGTCGTCGCAACCAAGCCCTTGGCAACCCAGCGCGATCTGTCGCTGGCCTATTCACCCGGCGTCGCCGCCGCCTGCGAGCGGATCGTCGACGATCCGGTCAGTGCCGCCGAGATGACCTCGCGCGCCAACCTCGTCGCCGTGGTCACCAACGGCACCGCCGTCCTCGGCCTGGGCGCGATCGGGCCGCTCGCCTCCAAGCCGGTGATGGAAGGCAAGGCGGTGCTGTTCAAGAAGTTCGCCGACATCGACGCCTTCGACATCGAGATCGACGAGCGCGACCCCGAGCGCCTGGTCGACATCGTGGCGGCGCTGGAGCCGACCTTCGGCGCGATCAATCTCGAGGATATCCGCGCACCCGAGTGCTTCATCGTCGAGCAGAAGCTGCGCGAGCGCATGAAGATTCCGGTGTTCCACGACGATCAGCACGGCACCGCGATCATCGTCGCCGCGGCCGTCCGCAACGGGCTGCACTTGGTCGGCAAGTCGATCGAGACCGTGCGGCTGGTGGCGAGCGGTGCCGGGGCTGCCGCCTTGGCGTGCCTCGACCTCCTGGTCAGCCTCGGCATGCCGCGCAAGAACATCACGGTGACCGACATCGACGGCGTGGTCTACGAAGGCCGGCCGACGCTGATGGACCCGTGGAAGGCGCGGTACGCGCAGCCGACCGCGATGCGCACGCTGGGCGAGGCGATCGAGGGGGCCGACATCTTCCTCGGCCTGTCCGCGGCCGGCGTGCTCAAGCCCGACATGGTCGCGAAGATGGCGCCCGATCCCTTGATCCTGGCGCTGGCCAACCCGACGCCGGAGATCCTGCCGGAGTTGGCCAAGGAGGTGCGGCCGGACGCGATCATCGCTACCGGGCGCTCGGACTACCCGAACCAGGTCAACAACGTCTTGTGCTTCCCGTTCATCTTCAGGGGCGCGCTCGACGTCGGGGCGACCACGATCAACGAGGCGATGAAGATCGCCTGCGTCGACGCGCTGGCCGGTCTGGCGCGGGTGCCGCCGCCGGAATCGGTGGCCGCCGCCTACGGCCTCGAGGAGCTGAGCTTCGGCCCCGACTATCTGATCCCCAAGCCGTTCGATACCCGGCTGATCGTCGATTTGCCGGCAGCCGTGGCCAAGGCCGCGATGGACACCGGGGTCGCCACCCGGCCACTGTCCGACCCCGAGGCGTACCGGCAGCGGCTGTTGCAGCGGGTGATCCGGTCCGGCCTGTTCATGAAGCCGATCTTCGAGGCCGCGCGCGCCAGCCCGCAACGCCTGGTCTACACCGACGGCGAGGAGGAGCGCGTCCTGCGGGCCGTGCAGGTCGTCGTCGACGAAAAGCTGGCGCGGCCGATCCTGATCGGACGGCCCGAGGTGATCGAGGCCCGGGTCGAGCGGCTCGGCCTGAAGCTGCGGCTGGGTCACGACTACGAGCTGTGCAACCCGGCGAGCGATCCACGCTACAACGACTACGTGGCGTTCTACCTCGACCGGGTCGGCCGCAAGGGGGTGACGCCGCAGTCGGCGCGCGAGCGGCTGCGGACCCGGCGGACCGTGATCGCGGCCGTGATGCTCGCGCGCGGCGAGGCCGACGCAGCACTGGCCGGGCCGGTCGGCGAGCTCTCGGCGCACTTGCGCCACATCACCGACGTGATCGGGCTGCAGCCCGAGATGCACGAAGCTTCGACCGTGCATGCCGTCCTGCTGGACGCCGGCGCGCTGTTCATCGCCGACACCAGCGTCAGCTTCGATCCGAGCGCCGAGCTGATCGCACAGTCGGCGGTCAAGTCCAGCGAGATCGTCCGCGGCTTCGGCGTCGAGCCCAAGGTCGCCCTGATCAGCCACAGCAATTTCGGCAGCCGCGACACCCCCTCGGCGATCAAGATGCGCAAAGCCCTGGCGATCGTGCGGCAGATGGCGCCGGAACTCGAGGTCGATGGCGAGATGCAGGCCGACAGCGCGCTGCAGATGGTCGTGCGCGAGCGGCTGCTGCCGGGCTCACGGCTGAAGGGAGCGGCCAACCTGCTGATCATGCCGAGCCTCGATGCGGCCAGCGCCGCCTACAACCTGATCAAGGCGGTCACCGGTGCGATCACCGTCGGCCCGATCCTGGTCGGTCCGCGGCTGCCGGCGCACATCGTCAACGCGTCGGTGACCAGTCGCGGCATCGTCAACATGAGCGCCGTGGCCTGCGTGCACGCCATCGGCGCCACCCGCGGCACGGCGGGGTGAGCGCGCGGCGCCGGCACCGGCCATGGTGGTCGGCGCCGGCGCCCGCCCGTTCAGCCCTGCGCCTTGCGGAAGGTCTCGTGGCAGCTGCCGCAGCCTTGCCGACCGAGGTTGGCGAAGGCCGCGAGCGTGGCCTTGACGTCGCCGCCGCGCGCGGTCTCCTCGAGCTGCTGCGCCAGATCCTGGTTGTGCTTGGCGGCGGCCGCGAACTCGGTGGCCTGATCCCAGACAGTGGGTAGCGCCGCGCTGTCGGTGAGGTTGCCGTCCTTGGGGAACATGTTCGGGATGAACTGCGACGTGGCGGCGATCGCCGCCGCGTGCGCGCCGACCTCGCCGATCAGGCTCGGCTGCTCGGTCAGCGCCACCTTCAGCGCGGCCATGTGCTCGGCCATGGCGTTCATCGAGTGCTGGCGATAGGCCACGCTGCCGGTGGCGTGGGTATCGGCCAGGGCTATGCCGGCCAGCAGCAGGCTCCCGGCCATGGCGGGGAGCAGGTAGCGGAACGGAGGCATGGCGGTTCCCGGGCTTGCGGGCTGGATACTACGGCGTGACCGTCAGTTCGGCATACATGCCGCCCTTGAAGTGATTCTTGATGTTGCAGAACAGAACGTAGTGACCGGGCGTCAGCGTCATGTCGAGCGTGCCCATGCCACCGGGCTTGATGTCACTGACTTCTTTCGCGCCTTTGAATTTCTTCTCGTCGACCTTGCTGCCATCCTTGTTGGTCGGGAACTTGTCCGGCGTCAGGTCGGTCTTGACGACGATCATCTCATGCGCGTCGTCCATCGAGGCGTTCGTCACCTCGAAGCGCACCTTGCCGGCCGGGACGGTCGAGCGATCGAGCTTCATGGTCTCGACCTTGCCCGCATTGTTGAGCTCGACCTTCACGACGGAGGGCGTGGCGGCGAGCACCACGGTCGGCGCCAGCAACGTTGCCGCCAGCGTGAGTGCGCGCAGGGAAGGAAGATGCTGCATGTTGCGTTCCGATGGAGAGAGGGAGTGTTCGAGATTATCAGGTATTAGCCCAGCCAATAGAGATTGCTTCGATCGTATCCATAATAAAATTTGACAGTAACTTAATAATAATTCATCAATTTTCTGTTATAGATACTTGTTCTGGCGTGACTGATCCAAGATCGATCCTGAATGACATCGCATCGTTCGCAGGCCGGCCGTGCGTTCCGGCCCGATACTGGGTCGACCGGTGCTCGTTGGCATAAGCGTGCAGAGCTGAACGTAGCCTGAACGTCACGATCCTTGTCTATGAGCACGCATCACGGTCGCCTGCACGGTTGTCCATGGGCGACCGGTGCTGCTAACTCCCGGCGGCCGCGGGCGCCAGCCAGGTCCGTGCGCGATTGGTGAGCTCCTTGCCGCTGACGGCGATGGGCTCCACCAGAGCGACGGCAGGTAAATCACCAAGGTGAGACGAGACGATGCGCCCGACCGAAGCTGCCACGGCCCCTCTCGAGCTCACCGACGCGCTGATTGCCGAGGTTCGCGACGCGATCGCGGCGGGGAACAACGATCTGGTCGCGGCGCTCGCGGCGCCGCTGCACGTGGCCGACTTGGCCGATCTCCTGCAACGGTTGGAGCGTGACGAGCGGTTCGCCGTGATCGGCACGCTCGGGCCGGATTTCGATCCGGACACCCTGGCCTATCTCGACGAGTTCGTGCGCGAGGAGGTGCTCGAGGCGCTGGGCCCCGAGGCGGCCGGCAAGGCGCTGGCGCAGCTCGAGACCGACGACGCGGTCGAGATCCTGGCCGAGCTGGACGATGCGGAGCAGCAGGCGATCCTGGCCTCACTGCCGCTGCCGGAACGGGCCGCGCTCGAGCGCGGGCTGGCCTACCCGGAATGGAGCGCCGGGCGCTTGATGCAGCGCGACGCGGTGGCCGTCCCGGACTATTGGAACGTCGGCCAGACGCTCGCCTACTTGCGTGCGCACCCCGACCTGCCCGACGATTTCTACGACATCTTCCTCGTCGACCCGCGTTTCCGTGTCGTCGGTGACGTGCCGCTCAGCCGCGTGCTGCGCAGCGAGCGCGCGGTGGCGTTGACCGACCTCAAGCAGAAGGAGCTGCGCACCTTCACGCCCGAGACCGACCAGGAGGAGGTGGCCAGGGCATTCCGCCGCTACGCGCTCGTCTCCGCCCCGGTCGTCGCCGCCGATGGCCGGCTGCTCGGCGTGATCACGATCGACGACGTGGTGGACGTCATCGACGAGGAGGCCGAGGACGACATCCTGAAGCTCGGCGGTGTCAGCGAAGACGACACCTACGTGCCGGCCGTGCAGACCAGCCGCCGACGTATGCCCTGGCTCGGCATCAACCTGATCACGGCGCTCCTCGGTGCCTTCGTGATCTCGCAGTATGAGGGCACGATCGCCCGCCTGGTTTCCCTGGCGACCCTGATGCCGATGGTGGCGGGTCTCGGCGGCAATGCCGGCACGCAGGCGCTTACCGTCACCGTGCGCTCGCTCGCGGCCGGCGAGATCACCAAGGGCAATACCTGGCGCTCGATCCGCAAGGAGCTTGCCGTCGGCGTGCTGAACGGTGGCACGTTCCTGATCGCCGGCGCCTGCCTGGCATTGATCTGGTACCAGGAGCCGGCGCTGGCCGGCGTCTTCGGTGCCGCGCTGCTGATCAACCTCGTGGTCGCCGCGGTGCTCGGCGCCACGATCCCGATCGCGCTGCACCGGTTGGGCCAGGATCCCGCGGTCGCCTCGAGCGTGTTCCTGACGCCGGTCACCGACGCGGTGGGCTTCTTCGCCTTTCTGGGCTTGGCGAGCCTTTTCCTGCTCTAGCCGTGGGACCCGGCAGCCGGCGCGAGCGGGCCACGCGCCAGGGCGGGTGGCCCGTTGCGGTCGCCGGGAGCGACGGCTAGGTGCGGTCAGAACCTCTCATGCACGCAGGCATAGGGGCGGATGTCGAAGCGGCTGGTCTCGCCGTCGAAATCCCCCGAGTTCGGCAGGTTGACGAACAATGCGGTGTTGTCGGCCGTGATCGGGCCGAGCCACCAGCCGACCGGCGCGATGCCGCCGCCACCGAACAGGATGCGGTAGCGCCAGTCGGCATAGTCCGCGACTCGGCCGCTGATCGCGAGGCAGTTCGCCGCCGCATTGGCATAGGAGGTGGCCGGCTGGGCGCCGGTCATGCACAGGCGCGTGCCGACCGGGAAGTAGCCGATCCGGCAATTGACCGACGGTACGCCGTGGCTGGGCTGTACGGTGGGCGCGGTGTTGGGTGGGTCGGCGGCCATGGCTGCGCTGGCCGACAGTAGTGCGCCACCGGCTGGCGCGACGATCGCCAGGGCCATCGCCGACCGACGAAGAAAAGAATCAAACGACTTGGCCATCACACGTTCCTCATACTAAACGCAGCAGAAAGTCTGCGCGTTGATGACAGGAAATTACTGCAGGCTCAGCAGCTCGAGTTCCTTGCGGTCTACTGCCGACACCGTGACGACAGGGACTTGGGTCGAGACATTAATCTACCTAGTGGTGATACATATGCATTGAGTGACTGCATGTATCTCCAACAAGTTGAGTTATATCCTGCAAAGCCGCTGTCGCGAGTGCGAATAGTCACGTCCGGCAAGAATTTCGTGGCGTGACAGCAGGGCCATGTCGGTCGCTTGATCGTCCAGCGCGCGCCGATAGTGGAATCCATCGTCAATTCAGCCGTACGTCGAACGGATACTTCAAGGATGGCCGTCGAACGTTGCCATTCACCACTGAGGTTACTTCTCGTGTCGATGCCGTGGCGGCTGCCTTTCCGGCTCCCCGATCGATCGTCAGCTCGTCGCGGCCGGCTCGCGAATCAGCTCGATCAGCGCCCGCAGC
>JBDHTW010000104.1:0-14454 GCA_039808865.1 Geminicoccaceae bacterium | reverse complement strand
ACCACAGGTGCTCCACCGGCCGAAGCTCCGGGATATGGGTAGCAGCGGTACCAACTCGATGCCGTCGGGCACCTGCAGCCTTTCGCCGACGTGCCAGCTGGCATCGTCCGGCGGCGATCGGCGCCGGTCCTTTGGCGGCGGTGATCGTTGCCGCCCCGGCTGCTCGGCCCGTAGCGGCTCCAACCGCGCAGCGAGGTTCGTCGAACGACCGCCCGCTCGTCCAGACTGGTCGCCTTGCGCGGACGCGCACGGCCGTGTGGTCGGACGGTGCCCGGGCATGCCGTGGCGGCGATACCCGTCGTCACCGCCGTAGCGCCTCCAGCAAATTGATGTTTGTTAATATTTGCCTCGCACGAGTATTCGCTGATTCCGGCGTCATTCTCGATGCGAGACATAATGTCCAACGCTTGAATCGCAATGCGTAGTATGCTATTCTTCGTTGATTGGCAGCAAAGGCGCTGCATCTGTCATCAATGTCGGCGTCCGGACATGAACCTGATCCGGAACGGATGCTGACATTTGCATTTGTTCATTAAATTGAGGACTGTTCAAAATCCGTGATTCATTGCTGCCGTCTGCGGCGGACAGGCCCGGTGCCGTTCGTTCCGAGGGCAGCGACCAGCCGTGCGTGATGCCAGACGCACGGGTCGACCAGAAGGCATTGGTTCAGCATCAGCGACGTAACCGAAGCCAGAGGTGCAAGTCATGCACAGTCGACAGGAAGCAATCGGCAGCAAGCGGCATGCACGGGCAGGCCGCCGGTGCGGCGCAATCGCCTGCGGCACGGGAATGGCCATCGCGGTCGTCACCGGGGTTGCAGGTCCGCCCGCGATGGCGCAAGGCAGAGGTGCGGTCGTCACCGCGCCGGGAGCCGGCAGCTCGGCGAACATCGACTATGCGGGCGCGCAGGCCTTGTCGCTGCCGATGGCGGCGACGCCGCCACCCTCACTGCGCGACGTGCTGCTCGGACCGTTGCCGCAGGGCAGCGCCACGGGAACTCCCGGCGGCTCGCCCGGGCGAGCGGGCGACGGTCAGCTGAGTCCACTGACGCTGGCCCCGCCCAGAGCACTCGCCACGGCCGATGGCGGCAACGCGCAACCCGAGGAGTTCGGCACCGCGGGGCAGCCCTACACCACCTCGCGGGTCAATGCGCAAGGCGACTTCACCGGCCGGCACTATCCCTATTCCGCCGTCGGCAAGCTGTTCTTCAACATCGGCTCGAGCACCTACCTGTGCTCGGCGTCGCTGATCAAGCGTGGCATCGTGGTCACCGCGGCGCACTGCGTCGCCAATTTCGGCCGGCAGCAGTTCTACTCGAACTGGCGCTTCGTTCCGGCCTACAACAACGGCAAGGCACCTTACGGCACTTGGACCGCACAGACGGCGACCGTGCTGACGGCCTACTACAACGGCTCCGATCCGTGCGCGCAGACCGGGGTGATCTGCCAGGACGACGTGGCGCTGATCACCCTCGCCCCGCAATCCGGCGTCTACGCGGGCACGCGGACGGGCTGGCTCGGCTATGGCTGGAACGGCTACAGCTACAATGGCGCGGGCCAGGTGCAGATCGGCCAGATCGGCTACCCGGTGGCACTCGACTCGGGCGCGCTGCAGGAGCGGACCGATTCGCAAGGCTTCACGGCGGCCAGCCTGTCGAACAACACGATCATCGGCTCGCTGCAGACGGGCGGTTCGAGCGGCGGCCCGTGGACCGTCAACCTGGGCCTGCAGCCCGTGCTCGCCGGCACGTCGTTCGGCAGCGCCGCCGACCACAACATCGTCGTCGGCGTGACCAGCTGGGGCTACATCGACGGCTCCGTCAAGCAGCAGGGCGCGTCACGCTTCACCACCGGCAACATCACCGTGCTGCTCTCGGCCGTCTGTGGCGCCACGCCGGCAGCCTGCTCGTGACCGCAGACGGCTGAACACCCAACCCCGCCTGCGCGCCGTACCTCAGCCCCAGGGGCTGCGCCTGCCGCCGGCGCGCGGCACGCTGCCGTAGCGCACCCCGCCCGCCGGTGGCGCCATGCCGGCGCCACCGGCCTCGAGCGCCAGCAGACGCTGGATCCGGTCCGCCGTCGCGGGATGCGTGCGGAACAGATTGTCGACACCGCCCATGCGCAGCGGGTTGATGATGAACAGATGCGCGCTGGCCGGGTTATGCTCGGCCGTGGGCATGACCCGGCCGTGGCCGATCTGCTCGATGCGCTGCAAGGCGCTGGCGAGCCAGCGCGGCTGGCCGCAGATCTGCGCACCCAGCCGATCGGCCGAATATTCGCGGGTGCGTGAGATCGCCATCTGCACCAGCGTCGCCGCCAGCGGGGCCAGGATCATGATCAGGATCGCGGCGAGCGGATTCGGCCGCTCGCCGTCGCGCGAGCCGCCGAAGAAGAACGCGAACTGGCTGATGAAGCCGATGGCGCCGGCGATGGTCGCCGCCACCGTCATGGTCAGCGTGTCGCGGTTGCGGATGTGGGCGAGCTCGTGCGCGATCACGCCGGCCAGCTCCTCGCGGCCGAGGCTCTGCAGCAGGCCGCGCGTCACCGCGACCGCGCTGTGGTGGGGGTCGCGGCCGGTGGCGAAGGCGTTGGGCTGGTCGGTCTCGATCAGGTAGACGGCCGGCATGGGCAGCTGGGCGCGCTGCGCCAGCTCCTGCACCAGGGCGTAGAGGTCCGGCGCGCTGGCCCGGGTGACCGGGCGCGCCTGGTGCATGCGCAGCACCATCTGGTCGGAGTTCCACCAGGCGAAGAGGTTGGTGCCCAGCGCGAACAGGAGCGCCACCAGCGCGCCGCTGCGCCCGCCGAGAAGATAGCCCACGACCAGGAACAGCGCGGTCAGCGCCGCCAGCAGCAGGCCGGTGCGCGCGAGATTCATGGACGGCTCCCCTCGGCTAGCGTCGCTGCCGGAAAGGTGGTGACGGGCCCGCCAGCGGCCAAGATGTCTCGCCGATGGGTGAACTGCTTGCATGCTACCGGCGGCGGCCGCAAAAGGACCGCGACGGGTCGGGGAGAAGAGCCATGCACGTGCGCGACGACGAGCACGTCAATCGGGAGCAGTCGGCGCAGAGCGCCCATGTCACAGCCGAGCAGGCGCTGGAGCTGCACAGCCGCGGCCGGCCGGGCAAGATCGAGATCACCCCGACCAAGCCGCTGACCACGGCGCGGGATCTCTCGCTCGCCTACTCGCCCGGCGTGGCCGCGCCCTGCCTCGCGATCCACAAGGATCCGGACGCGGTCTACGACTACACCGCGCGCGGCAATCTCGTCGCGGTGATCTCCAACGGCACCGCCGTCCTCGGCCTGGGCAATCTCGGCGCCCTGGGCTCGAAGCCGGTGATGGAAGGCAAGGCCGTCCTGTTCAAGCGCTTCGCCGACATCGACAGCATCGACCTCGAGGTCGACACGAGCGACGTCGACGAGTTCGTCGACTGCGTCCGGCTGTTGGCGCCGACCTTCGGCGGGATCAATCTCGAGGACATCAAGGCGCCCGAGTGCTTCATCATCGAGCAGCGCCTGCGCGAGCTGATGCCGATCCCGGTGTTCCACGACGACCAGCACGGCACCGCGATCATCGCCGCTGCCGGGATGATCAACGCGCTCGACCTGACCTGCCGCGAGCTGGCGACGACCCGGGTCGTGGTCAACGGCGCCGGCGCCGCCGGCATCGCCTGCGCCGAGCTGATCAAGGCCATGGGCCTGCCGCACGCGAATCTGCTCATGTGCGACACCCAGGGCGTGATCTGGCAGGGCCGCACCAGCGGCATGAACCAGTGGAAGTCGGCGCACGCGGTGCCGACCGAGGCCCGCACGCTGGCCGATGCCCTGCGCGGCGCCGACGTCGTGCTCGGCCTGTCGGCCAAGGGCGCGTTCACCCCGGCGATGATCGAATCGATGGCGCGCCACCCGATCATCTTCGCCATGGCCAACCCCGACCCGGAGATCACACCCGAGGAGGCGCGCGCCATCCGCGCCGACGCCATCGTCGCCACCGGCCGATCGGACTACCCGAACCAGGTCAACAACGTCCTGGGCTTCCCCTACATCTTCCGCGGCGCCCTCGACGTGCGCGCCTCGACGATCAACGAGGCGATGAAGATCGCGGCCGCGCACGCCATCGCCGCGCTCGCCCGCGAGGAGGTGCCGGACGAGGTCACCGCCGCCTACAAGGGTCGCCGCCTGCGCTACGGGCCCGACTACCTGATCCCGACCCCGTTCGATCCGCGTCTGATCAGCGCCGTGCCGGCGGCGGTCGCCAAGGCCGCCATCGAGACCGGCGTCGCCCGCCGGCCGCTACCCTCGCTCGAGCGCTACCGCCACGAGCTGCGCAGCCGGCTCGACCCGACGGTCAGCCGGATGCAGCTGATCATCGAGCGCGTCCAGGCGCAACCCAAGCGCGTGGTGTTCGCCGAAGGCGAGGAGGAGAAGAGCATCAGCGCGGCCATCGCCTGGCGCAACCAGGGCCTCGGCACGGCGGTGCTGATCGGCCGCGAGGACCGCATCCACCAGACCCTACTGGGCATGGGGCTGGAATCGCTCGACGGGGTCGAGATCCTCAACGCCCGGCTGTCCGAGTACAACCGGCCCTATGCCGAGTTCCTCTACCGCCGCCAGCAGCGCACCGGCCTCCTGTTCCGCGACTGCCAGCGCCTGGTCAACCAGGGCCGCAACGTGTTCGGCGCCTGCATGGTGGCGCAAGGCCATGCCGACGCGATGATCACCGGCCTCACCCGCACCTACCATTCCTCGCTCGAGGACGTGCTGCGCGTGCTCGACCCGCGCACCGGCAGCCGCGTGTTCGGGCTGACCATGATGGTCGCCAAGGGCCGCACCGTGTTCATCGCCGACACGACCGTGCACGAGCTGCCCGACACGAAGACGCTGGCCGACATCGCGATCCAGGCCGCGCGCACGGTCGAGCGCATGGGCTTCACGCCCCGCGTGGCCCTGCTCTCCTTCTCCAACTTCGGCAACCCGCCGGTCTCCAAGGCCGCGCGCATCCGCGACGTCGTGATCGAGCTCGACCGCCGCCAGGTCAATTTCGAGTACGACGGCGAGATGGCGGCCGACGTGGCGCTCGACCCCGAGCTCATGGCGCTCTACCCGTTCTGCCGCCTCACCGGCCCGGCCAACGTCCTGATCATGCCGGCGCTGCACTCGGCCAACATCGCCTCCAAGCTTCTGCAGCAGCTCGGCGGCGGCATGGTGATCGGCCCGCTCCTGGTCGGCCTCGCCAAGCCCGTGCAGATCGTGCCGATGAACGCCACGGTCTCCGACATCTTGAACATCGCCGCCATCGCTGCGCACGACGCCATCGTCGACGAGCCGGCGCCGGCGGCGCGTGTCGCGGCGGAGTAGGAGCTCCGGTCCGGTCGGTACGCTACCGGCCGGACCTGCCTTTTGCGTCGTCCTCTGCCTCAGAGGGCGAACGGATCAATAGAGTATGCCGATCGTTCGTCGCGATTGTCGCCATCGCTTCGATTCTGCTCGACATGGAAAGCTTGGTCTACTGCTTGACAAGGGCACCCACACCAACAAAGGAAGCCACACTTTCAACTTGAAATATAATATGATCAACTGGCTCACATTGAGCACAGAAACATTGCATGATTCTATATCAATACATGCGGGCATGTAAATATTTTGACAAATAAATTATATCGAGCAATCAATACTGATATCGAATTGGCAATTCTACTTTTTATGCATGCCATCTGCAATGATATTTACCATGATTTGCGACTTTTTCTGCGCACAGATATAAGGCATGGACACAAAATGTTACCTAAAAAATATCTTCTTATCAGATCAATGTTGGTCATCGAATATATCGTACGATCGGCCGATTTGCAGTTATCGGGCACGAGCATCATACCCACTATATTGCGCCCAAGTCGTTGCCGAAACGGGCGCAGCCGTTAGCCGGCGCCATCCGTGGGCGCGCAGCCCGGCGGAGCGCTCTAGGGTCCCACCAGCTTCAGCACACCGACATCGATCATCCCGTCCGTGAAATATCGGTCCCCGCCGGCGTTCCGGCCGTCCACGGTCGGGCCGAGGCCCGGTAGCTGGAACTGGTCGCTCAACATGCCCGCGCGGGCGAGATCGGCCATGAGCCCATCGCGCATGGCGTCGACGTCGGGATCGATATGGTGCGTGATCTGGCCGGTCAGGTGGCTGACGCCGCTGCCGACGTCGAAGCTGGCGTCACCCAGCCAGAACGGGCGCCCCTGCTCGCTCTGGCCGGTCAGCCACCAGCGGACGTGATGGCGGCGGTCGGCGCTGCGCCCGACCTCCTGCTCGAAGGCGAGATCCTGCTTGCGGCCGAACAGGTAGAGCGGGCTCACCGGCGCGTCGAGGTCGGGGCGGTCGAGCACGACGCTGGCCGCGATCTCGACGCTGCTGCGCAGGGTGATCGGATCGGCCGGGCGCCAGCCGGCGGCCAGCATGGCGCGGATCAGCTCTTCGCGCGTGCCGACCAGGCCCACGTTGATCGGATCGCCCGGAATGCCGTCGGCATTGGTCGTGACCTTGGGCAGGCCCTCGAGCGCCGGGTGCCGGCCGCGCTCGGCCAGCCACCAGGCCCAGGGCAGCGCCACGTAGGCGAGGAGCAGATAGACGGCGATGACCGTGGCGGCCGTGGCCAGGGCGCGATGGACGAGGCCGTGCCGGGGCCGGTCGGCGGCGCGTCCGGCATGCCAGGCCCGGGGGACCAGCCGAAAGACGGCCTGATAGACGAACGGCAGCAGCGCGAGGCCCACGATCAGCCGCAGCTCGTCGCGGCCGCCCGTCTGCCGGGCGATCTGCACGAGCATCGTCGCCAGCGCCGCGAGGCAGGCCACGGCTGCCAGCGCGCTGATCCAGCGCCGGCTGCCGGTACGGGCGGCGAGGCGCACGTTGGCGACGTTGACCATGGCGAAGACGAGCAGGAAGCCGGCGCTGGAGGCGGCCGAGATCGCGCGCAGGTCGCCCGCGCGGGTGATCAGCACGGCGAGCACGGCGACCAGCGCCAGGGCCGCAGGATAGCGCCCCCAGACCGCGCGGCCGAGCGAGCGCGGCGCCTCGCCGGCCTGGGCCAGGATGACGGGCAGCTTGGCGGCGCCGAACAGGTCGGCGTTGATCGCGGAGGCCGCGGCCAGGACGGCGCCGGCGGCGAGCAGGCCGAAGCCCGTGCCGCCCATGAAGGTCTGCGCCGCGGCCGAGAGCGCGTAGGCCTGGGTGTCGGCGATGGCGGCGAAGGACAGGTGGCCCACGGTCACGACCACCATCAGCACGTAGAGCAGGATCGCCGCCCCGACGCTGCCGTAATAGGCGAGCGGCAGCGACCGCCCGGGCGTGCGGATGCGGTCCGAGGCGTTGGCGATCAGCTCGAAGCCCTCGTAGCTGAGGAACACGACCATGCCGCCGGCGACGATGTCGACCGGCCCGACCCATTGAGCGGGGCCGAGCCGGTCGAGGGTCAGGGCCGGGCTCGCGAGGCCGGCCACGATGAAGGCGACGAGGATGGCGAGCTTGCAGACGTTGAGCAGGCCCTCCGAGCGCTCGACCAAGCGCGGCCCGACCAGGTTGACCAGCGCCAGCACGAGGATGGCGCCGGGTGCGAGCAGCGGCTGCCAGGTACGGTCGAGCGCCGGCGGCAGGAAGTGCGCCGCATAGTTCGCGAGCGTGATCGCGTAGACCGCCATCACCATCACGTAGCTGAACACGAGCAGCGTGTTCAGGCCGGCGGCGAGGAGCCCGCCGCCGAATGCCTCGGCGACGAAGGTGACCGTGCCGCCCTGGCCCGGAAACGCCAGGGTCAGGCGCACATAGGCGTAGGCGGTGAGCAGGGCCAACAGCCCGCCGACCAGGAACGAGAGATGGGCGGCACCGTGCGCCGCCACCACCGCGAGCCCGATCGTGGCGAACACACCACCGCCGACGATCCCGCCGATGCCGAGCGAGAAGGCGCCGAGCGGGCCCAGATCGCGGCCGGTCGGCGCCGTCATCGACGCATCGCTCACATGCCGCTCGGCAGCGTGCCGGGCTGGCCATGGCCGGCCCGGCGCCAGCGGCCCCACTGCTGGTAGGCGATCCACACCGCCGTCAGCGCCAGCAGCAATAGCGCCACGGGTTTCTCGTAGCGCTCGATCTCGCCCAGCAGCCACTCGACGGCATGGCCCAACAGGTAGCCGAGCACGCCGAAGGCCAGCGCCCAGAGCACGGCCGCCACGGCGTTGAGCACGAGAAAGCGCGCCGGCGTGATGCTGGACAGCGCGACGGCGATCAGCCCGCCGGTGGCGAGGCCGGGCACGAAGCGGACGCCCAGGATCACCGGCACCTCCCAGCGATCCAGGTGGGTGCGGACCTTGGCGACCTCGGCGGCCCAGGCCGGCCGCCGGGTCAGGATCTGCTCGCCGATGGCCCGTATGGCGAAGAACCAGGCCGCGCCGGCGAGGAAGTTGCCGACCGCTCCGGCCAGGATCACCGAGGGCAGCAGCACGAGCCAGCCCCTGTGGGCGGCGAAGCCGCCGAACAGCATCACCGGCGTGCCGTCGGCGAAGCTACCGAAGATCAGCGCCAGATACCCGTAGTGGGAAAACAGATCCTCGAGATTCATGGCCCCCACCCGTCCTAGGCGGGCGAGCATAGAGCCGCCGGCATGCCCGGTACAGCCGTGACGGCGGCTCAGCGGCGTCGCGGCCGCCACAGGCTGCGGCACGGGATCTTGCTGCGGTCGGCCCGATCCGCGTAGCGGCGCGCGATCTCGCTGACCTCGCGCAGCAGCCCCTCGGACAGCGTGATCGGATCGAGACCCAGATGCAGCAGGCGCCGGTTGTCGACGAACAGCTCGTTCTCGTCGGCCTCGGCGCGGGGGTTGGCGACCTGCTCGACCTTGGCGCCGGTGATCTCGGCGACGAGATAGGCCAGGTCGCGAACCCGGTGGGTCTCGGTCATCTGGTTGAGGATGTTGACCCGGCTACCTGCGGCGGGCGGGTTGGCGACCGCGAGCTCGATGCAGCGCACCGTGTCTTGGATGTTGATGAAGGCGCGGGTCTGGCCGCCGCTGCCGTGGACGGTGAGCGGGTAGCCGATCGCCGCCTGCATCAGGAAGCGGTTCAGCACCGTGCCGTAGTCGCCGTCATAGTCGAAGCGGTTGATCAGCCGCTCGTCGGTGCGCGTCTCCTCGGTCTGCGTGCCCCAGACGATCCCCTGGTGCAGGTCGGTGATCCGTACCCGGTCGTTCTTGTTGTAGTAGGCGAAGAGGAGCTGATCGAGCGTCTTGGTCATGTGGTAGACGCTGCCCGGATTTGCCGGGTAGAGGATCTCCTGCTCGACGGTGCGCCCGTCGTCGGCATCGATCTTCACCTGCAGGTAGCCTTCCGGGATCTTGATCCCGGCGGTGCCATAGCCGTAGACGCCCATCGTGCCGAGATGGACGAGGTGGATGTCGAGGCCGCTCTCGACGATGGCCACCAGGACATTGTGGGTGGCATTGATGTTGTTGTCGACCGTGTAGCGCTTGTGCAGCGGCGACTTCATCGAGTAGGGCGCGGCGCGCTGCTCGGCGAAATGCACGACCGCATCGGGCCGCAGTTCCCGGAACAGCGTCAAGAGGCGGTGGTAATTGTCGGCGACGTCGATGCGATGGAACGGAATCTCCTGCCCGGACACCTCGCGCCATGCGGTCAGACGCTCGCCCATGGGCCGGATCGGCGTCAGGCTCTCGACCTCGAGCTCGTTGTCGATGTTGCGGCGCGACAGATTGTCGACGATCGCAACCGCATGCCCGCGTGCCGACAGATGCAGGGCCGTGGGCCAGCCACAGAAACCGTCGCCACCCAGAATCATGACGCGCATGGATGCCCCGCCTTCAAGATGACCCTCGCCAGCTCTCTAGTACCGCCATTCTCGTTCGACAACCCATCACAGAATTGTCGAAATCGCTGCACAGTCGAGGTCGGCCGCAACATCAGTCTTCAGCTTGAGATCTTGTCGATGGTGATCGGCAGCGCGCGCACGCGCCGGCCGGTGGCGTGGAACACGGCGTTGCCGATCGCGGCAGCGGTGCCGACGATGCCGATCTCGCCCAGCCCCTTCACCCCCAGGGGATTGAGCTTGTCCTCGATCTCGTCGACGAAGATCACCTCGATGGCTTCGATGTCGGCGTTGACCGGCACATGGTACTCGGCGAGGTTGCGGTTCATGATCCGACCCAGCCGATGGTCGGTCAGCGTCTCCTCCTCCAGCGCCATGCCCAGCCCCATGACCACGCCGCCCAGCACTTGGCTGCGCGCGGTCTTCGGGTTGAGAATGGTTCCGGCCGCCACCGCGTTGACCAGGCGGGTCACCCGCAGCGTGCCCAGCTGCTCGTCGACCCGGACCTCCGCGAAGACGGCGGAATGCGTGTAGGCGGCGTAGGCCTTGTCGACGCTGGGATCGGGACCCGCCGACGCCTCGGCCTCGAGCCGCTCGAGCCCTGCGGCCCGCAGCGCCGCCGCGAAGCTCACCGCCCGCGCCGGATCGGCGCGTAGCGCGATCTTGCCTTCGGTAAAGGCGACCTGATCCAGGCTGGCATTGGCCAGCGGGGAATCCTCCATGCCGCGGACGTGGCCGAGAAGCTGCTCGCGGAGAGCACGGCACGCGGCCAGGACGGCCGAGCCCGCCGAGGCCGCCGTCCACGAGCCGCCTTGGACAGGTGATTTCGGCAGCGAGGAATCGCCGATCCTGGCGGTCACCTCGTCCATCCGCAGGCCCAGCGCATCGGCGGCGATCTGCGTGAGGATGGTGTAGGTGCCGGTCCCGATGTCGGCGGTGGCGGTGGCGACCTCGAGTCTGCCGTCGCTGGTCAGCACCGCCCGCGCGTGGGTCGGCGATACCTTGGCTTCCCAGATGCCGCTCGCCATGCCCCAGCCGATCAGCTCACGGCCGTCGCGCATGGAGCGGGGCTGTGGCGTGCGCTGGATCCAGCCGAACCGTGCCGCACCCTGCTCGTAGCAGGCCCGCAGCGCCTTGCTGGTGAAGCGCTTGTCCTCGTTCTGGTCGGCTTCCGCGTAGTTGCGCAACCGCAGCTCCAAAGGATCGATCCCCGCCGCATGCGCAAGCTCGTCCATCGCGGTCTCGAGGCCGAACAGCCCGATGACGGCACCGGGTGCCCGCATGTCGCTGGGCGTGTAGGTATCGAGCTGGGCCAGCTTGTAGCTGAAGCTGACATGGTCGCAGCGGTAGAGGAGGCCCGACCAGTTGACGACGACCTCCTGGTAGTCCTCGAAGCGCGAGGTGCAGGCGAGCGCATCGTGCTGGATCGCCTGCAACCTGCCGTCCCGGTCGGCGGCCAGCGCCAGCGTCTGGATCGTCTCCGGCCGGTAGCCGAACGAGAACATCTGCTCCCGGGTCAGGACGACGCGCACCGACCGCTCCAGCTCGGTCGCCGCCATGACCGCGAGGTAGAGCTGGTACTGCGGCCGCAGGCCGGAGCCGAACGCCCCGCCGACGAACGGGGAAACGACCCGGACCTTGTCCTTGGCCAGCCCGAACACGCTGGTCACGTAGTCGAGGCTGTTCTGCGGCCCCTGCGTCTTGTCGTGGATGGTGAGCCGGCCGTCACCTTCCCAGACCACCGTCGACGCGTGCGGCTCCATGGGATTGTGGTGCTCGATCGGCACCCGGTACTCCTGCCGGATCAGCACCGGCGCCGTCTCCACGGCCGCCGCCGCGTCGCCGCGCGGCTTCGGGGGTGGGCTGATCCCCGACCGTTTTTGCCGCGGCACGTAAGCGTCGCCGCGCTGCCGATCGAGGTCCGTCACGTGCGCGTCCGCTTCGTACGTGACCTGCACCAGGCTCGCCGCGTGCCGGGCGATGCCGAAATCCTCGGCGACGACCAGCGCCACCGGCTGACCGCTGTACACGATCGCGTCGTCGTAGAGGGCGCGGAACGGCGCGCCGGGTGGTGCGACCGCATCGCGATGGCTGCGGTCGAGCCACGCCGTCCGCGGCCGGTTGGCGTGGGTCAGCACCGCCACGACGCCGGGCACCGCCAGTGCCGCCTCGGTGTCGATCGTGGTGATCCTGCCCTTCGCGATGGTGCTCGAGACGACGTAGCCGTGGAGCAGGCCGGCCGCGGCGAATTCCGCGGCATAGCGGGCGGCTCCGGTAACCTTGGCGTGCCCGTCGACACGGCTGCGGGCCGCGCCGACATGGGTGGCGATGTCCGGCATGGCGCGTGTCCTCATCGAATGCGCTTGACGCTCGGCACCTGGGGCGTGCCGGCTGCGGCTTGGCTCAATGCACGGACGATGGCCCGCCGGGCGAGATCGATCTTGAACGCGTTGTGCCGAAGCGGCGTGGCACCGCGCAGCACGAGGTCGGCCGCTGCGGTGAAGCTGGCCTCGTCGGCCGGCCCACCGGCCAGCGACGCCTCGGCGGCAGGATCGCGCCAGGGCTTGGCCGCAACCCCGCCCAGCGCCAGCCTGGCCCGCCGGATGGTGTGGCCCTCCAGTTCGAGCGCCGCCGCCACCGACACCAGCGCGAAGGCATAGGACTGCCGGTCGCGCAGCTTGAGGTAGGTCCAGTTCAAGGCGAATCCGTCGGGTGGCAGTTCGACGGCGGTCACCAGCTCGTCCCGGTCGAGATGGGTATCGAACTCCGGCCGATCGCCGGGTAGGCGATGAAACTCCGTGACCGGCAGCGTCCGTTCACCCGCCGGGCCGGTGATGCACACCCGCGCGTCCAGGGCCGCGAGCGCCACGCACATGTCGGATGGGTGCGTGGCGACGCAGTGCTCGCTCGCGCCGAGAATCGCATGGATGCGATTGAGACCGTGGACGGCCGGGCAGCCGGTACCGGGCACGCGCTTGTTGCAGGGCGTGCCGGGGTCGTAGAAATAGTAGCAGCGGGTTCGCTGCAGCAGGTTGCCACCGGTCGTGGCCGCGTTGCGCAACTGGGGCGACGCGCCGGCAAGAATGGCGTTGGCAAGCAGCGGGTAGCGACTCTCGACGCGGGGCTCGTAGGCGACGTCGCTGTTGCTGACCAGGGCACCGATCCTCAGGCCACCATCCGGGCCATCCGCGATCTCCGTCAGCGGCAGACGGCCGATATCGACCAGCCGGGTCGGCTTGGCCACGTCGTACTTGAGCAGGTCGACGAGATTGGTTCCGCCGGCAATGAAGCTGGCGCCCGGGTCATCGGCGACGGCACCCACCGCTTCGGCCACGCTCCGGGCCCGCACGTAGGAAAAGGCGGTCACGGCCGTGCTCCCTGCCCGTCGGCCAGCACCTCCTCGATCGCGGCCACGATGTTCACGTAGGCGCCGCAGCGGCAGATGTTGCCGCTCATCAACTCGCGGATCTGCTCCGCGGTGCGCGCCCTGCCCTCGGCCAGCAAGCCGGCCGCCGAGCAGATCTGCCCCGGCGTGCAGTAGCCACACTGAAAGGCATCGTGCGCGATGAACGCCGCCTGCAGCGGATGCAAATCGCCATCCGCAGCGAGGCCCTCGATGGTGGTGACCTGCGCGCCGTCCTTGGTGACGGCCAGGGCCAGACAGGAATTCACCCGCTTGCCGTCCAACAGCACGGTGCAGGCGCCGCACTGGCCGTGGTCGCAGCCCTTCTTGGTTCCGGTAAGGCCGAGTTCGTCGCGCAGCAGGTCGAGCAGCGTCGTCCACGGCCGCACCGCCAGGTTAGCCTCGCGGCCATTGACGGTCAGGGCGATCGACACCCTTGGCGGTAGCGCGGCCTCGCCGCTGGGCGTTGCGCTCACGTTGCTCTCCCGGATACGAAGCCAGCCTGCGGGTGAGCCCGAGGCCCGGGCTCGGACAGTGCGCAACCAACCACGAAACGGGGCGCGCGTTCCCTCGTGGCAATTCGGCGCGCGGTATGTCGGCAGGGCTCGCCCTTTTCCCATTACGACGGCATTTTGCGATTGCCACTAGCCGCGTTACCCCCAAAAGCTTTCGCGCGCCGGTATATTCACGGCCTGCCAACAAGTGAGTGCCTCCACCACGCGCGAGGGGAACAATAAATGGATATGATTCGCTCGGGGCAGACAGCAGCAACGGACACAACACTGCCCCGGACCAAAACATACATCGATCCTGCCATTCAGCATCTTGAAATAAATACTAATGATACAGTCAGATTGACGAAGCACCCAGAACTGCATCGGGCACGAGGAATTGCAGACTTGTTTGTTGTTTTTATCATGCTGCCGTCTATCAGCAGATCGTTTATGCAAACGATCTGATGGTGACCGCGGTTTCTGGATTATTTGGCTGGTATGGCGCGTCCTTGTTCTTCGCGACCTCGGGCTATCTGATGGCGACCCTGGTGCGCCAGCAGGCACCGGCACGGTTCATGCTGCATCGCATCGTGCGCATCTATCCCCTGTTCTTTCTCGTCGTCACCCTCACCATGCTGGCCTTTTACGCCTCGCATTTCGGCCGGCTGCCGCGCCTGATGGCCCTGAGCCTGATGCCTTGGGGCAT
>JBDHTW010000103.1:0-14594 GCA_039808865.1 Geminicoccaceae bacterium | reverse complement strand
CGGCTCCAGGCCGGGCAGGGCCGGCGGGGCCGTATTGGCAGGCGGCTCGAGCCCGGGCAGGGCCGGCGCCGAGCCCGACGGCGGCTCGAGGCCCGGCAAGGCCGGCGGTGCTCCCGGCGGTTCCAGCCCGGGCAGCCCGCCCGGCGCGCCCAGATCGAGCGGTGGCAGCGCGTCGAGCTGCGGGATGCCCAGATCCTGGATCGAGTTCGGATCGACCCCGGTGCCGGCGCTCTTGTAGTGCATGACCATGCTCGGGAAGGCGATCACCAGGCCGACCATGACGAGCTGGATGACCACGAACGGGATGGCGCCGCGATAGATCTGGCCGGTGGTGACCGGCTCGGTGCGCCGTCCGGTGATCTTGTCGAGATAGGCGACCCGTGGCGCCACCGAGCGCAGGTAGAACAGCGCGAAGCCGAACGGCGGGTGCATGAACGAGGTCTGCATGTTGACGCCGAGGATGACGCCGAACCAGATCAGGTCGATGCCCAGCCGCTCGGCCGCCGGGCCCAAGAGCGGGACGATGATGAAGGCCAGCTCGAAGAAATCGAGGAAGAAGGCCAGCACGAACACCAGGAGGTTGACGAAGATCAGGAAGCCGATCTCGCCGCCCGGCAGCGAGACCAGGAGCTCCTCGACCCACTTGTGCCCGTCGACGCCATAGAAGGTCAGCGAGAACACGCGGGCGCCGATCAGGATGAAGACGACGAAGGCCGAGAGCTTGGCCGTCGAGTCCATGGCCTGCCGCAGCAAGCCGAGATCGAGCCGGCGCTTGAACAAAGCGAGGAGCAGGGCACCGGCAGCACCCATGGCACCACCTTCGGTCGGCGTGGCGACGCCGATGAAGATCGTGCCCAGCACCAGGAAGATCAGCGCCAGCGGCGGTACCATCACGAACACCGCCTGCTCGGCGAGCTTGGACAGCAGGCGCAGGCCGAGCAGGCGGTTGAGCAGCGCCAGCACGAAGGCGACCGTGATGCCGATCGCCAGCATGAAGACGACGTAGTCGGCGCCGGCCTTCACGTCGGTCATGCCCATGGCGAGATCGGCCACGACCGAAGCCGCGGCGATGATCAGCACCATGGAGACGGTCAGGGTGCGTACCACCCCGGGCATGACGAGCGCGAAGATGGCGAACAGGCCCACGGCCCAGACATAGGGGCTGGCCAGCAAGTCGCCGAAAGCCGTCGGCGTGACCGCCGGCAGGCTGGTATGGAACGCGAACAGGTAGGCGAGCCCCGCCGCCACCAGCAGCGCCACCGGCACGATGCCCTTGCTCTCCAGGGTCTCCGGCTCGCGCAGCGTCTGCGCCTCCAGCGGCAGCGCCGGGGCCGACTTCGGGAAGATGATCGTCGTCAGCAGCACGTAGCCGGCATAGAGCGCGGTCAGCACCAGGCCGGGCACGAAGGCGCCCTCGTACATGTCGCCGACCGAGCGGCCGAGCTGATCGGCCATCACGATCAGGACCAGCGACGGCGGGATGATCTGCGCCAAGGTGCCCGAGGCGGCGATCACGCCGGCGGAGAGCGAGCGGTCGTAGCCGTAGCGCAGCATGATCGGCAGCGAGATCAGCCCCATCGAGATCACCGAGGCGGCAACGACGCCGGTCGTCGCGGCGAGCAGCGCGCCGACGAAGATCACCGCGTAGGCGAGGCCGCCGCGCACGGGGCCGAAAAGCTGTCCGATCGTGTCGAGCAGATCCTCGGCCATGCCGGATCGTTCGAGGATCAGCCCCATGAAGGTGAAGAACGGGATCGCGAGCAGCGTGTCGTTGTTCATCACGCCGTAGACGCGCTCGGGCATGGCCTGCAGGAAATTGGTCGGGAACAGGCCGAGCTCGATGCCGATGAACGCGAAGGCAAGGCCATTCGCGGCCAGCGCGAACGCCACCGGGTAGCCGAGCAGCAGCAAAAGCACGAGGCAGCCGAACATGATCGGCGCCATGTTGTGGATCAGGAATGCGGTCATGCTCAGGCCTTCCCGTCCACGGGCATTCCGGCCATCTCCTTGGCCATCGTCTCTTCGGTGTGCACCGGCGCCTCGCCGTGCGGATCGTCGATGTCGCCGCGCATGACGGCGATGCGCTTGATGATCTCCGAGATGCCCTGCAGGAACAGCAGCATGAAGCCCAAGGGTATCAGCGCCTTGGCCGGCCATTGCGGCAGGCCGCCGGCATTGCTCGACTGCTCGTTCTGCAGGTACGAGGTCGTGAAGAACGGGATGCCGTCGACGATCATCAGGATCACGAACGGCATCAGGAACAGGCAGTGACCGATCAGGTCGATCCAGTCGCGCACCCGCTTGGGCAAGCGGCTGTTGACGATGTCGATCCGGATATGCTCGTTTTTCAGGAACGTGTAGGCGGCGCACAGCATGAACACCGCGCCGAACAGCTGCCACTGCGCTTCGAGCCAAGCATTGGAGCTGACGTCGAACGCTTTCCTGACGATGGCGTTGACGGTCGAGATCAGTACCGCCACCAGGATCAGCCAATAGGCGGCTTTGCCGATCGCCTCATTGAGACGGTCGATCGCGCCGCTCAGCTTCAATGCCGCATCCACCCGCTCGTCCTCCCCTCCACGCCCCAGCGACCCTTGGCATGGGCTCGATCCGGGCTCGGTCGTGCGAGCATAGCAGCCATGCATCCATGCGCCCAGGCGGCTGTGCCGGCGATTTGCAGCCGGGTGGCGCAATGCCGCGCGCCGGCCCCAGCCTCGGCGGGCCTGGTGATCGGGTAGGGCTGTCGCTGCACGGCGAGCCGGCTAGGGCCGCCGACGTCGGGCAGCTCGAGGGGAGGCGACGGGCGGGTCGGACCGGACCACACCCGTCGCTCGCTATCGAGCGAGGATCGGCACAGCCGTTCGCAGCCTAGGGACGGCGCGTGGACC
The DNA here is from genome assembly GCA_039808865.1 of Geminicoccaceae bacterium. GTDB lineage: Bacteria > Pseudomonadota > Alphaproteobacteria > Geminicoccales > Geminicoccaceae > Benzoatithermus. The sequence goes on along the minus strand of JBDHTW010000103.1, from coordinate 11,706 downwards.
GTCGCCCACCCTGGTCAGACACGGGCGGCCATCCAGGCCTTGAACGCGCGGGCGCCGCACTGGTTGTTGTCGCCGACCGGCAGACGGGTGCAAAGGACCGAGGGATCGTCGATGCCGGTCCAGGCCTTGATCAGATGGCCGGGCAGATCGACCGAGGGCGCGCTGTCGGTGTTGAAATAGCTGACGAAGCCGATGTCCGCCGCGTTGGCCTCGAAGAAGTCGAGCATCCCCTTGACGAACACCGGATTGTCCCAGCCGTCCGACGATGGACGGGAGCCGTCGGGGTTGGTGTTCTTGGTCATCAGGCCCCACTCGCCGATGCACAGCGGCCGGTCGATCGATTTCGCCCAGTTGAGCCAGGAGCCGATGCCGGTCGGCCAGCCCTGCTTGCTCTGCGCATACAGGTTGGTGTTCCACTCGACCTCGGTCGTCGTCGCCGGCCAGAAATTGTAATAGTCGGGTCCGACCAGCTTGGCGTTGGAAGGGCAGGTCAGGCGCGGGTCGGCCTTGCCCTTGTGGCTCGGCCCGGTGTTCCAGTACGGCCAGAGCTGACTGTCGGCATAGGCGAAGTCGCCCGGAATGCTGGACTGCACGTTGCCGAACACGTCGAGGAACACCGCCATGTAGCGGCGGAGGCCTTCCTGGACCAGTTGGTAGTCGGCCACGTTCGCCATCAACAACATGCCGTAGGAACGCCGGTAGCCGGTATTGCCCCACTTGGTCGAGGTGTTCAGCTCGTGCGCCACACGGATCACGATGCGGATGTTGCGGAGATTGCGCTTGACGAAATAGTTCTGCTTGTAGGTCATCAGCTTGCTGCGCCAGACCGGGTCGAGCCAGCCGTCGGCCGCGATCTGCCAGACGCGCCGCTGCTTGGCGGTCTGGGTCGCCACGTCTTCGGTGCCGGTGAACGTCGGCGGCTTCGAGCAGTTCAGATGGTAGCTGGCGGTGACGTCGGCGGCGGTGCTCGGCCAAGCGCTCGGCACGATGAAGTTTGGTCCGCTGCAGAACGGCGAACTGCTCCACTGCACACCGGTTGCTTGGCCGGCGGCGAGCATCTTGTGCGCGGTGCTCCTCGACCAGGGCCCGGGATCGCGGGCGGCGACCTCCATGTAGCTGCCTTCGGTCTCCCACAGGTTGACGAGATCGACGCTCCGGCCCGTCGGCAGCAGCCCGAGCAGGGACGTGTAGTCACCGTGCGTGCCGAGCCAGAAGGATAGACCGGAATTGGGTCCGGCGCCCCAGCCCACCCCGGCCTGCGCCGGCGCGATGCCGCCGAGCCCTCCGGTCAGCCCGCCCGCCGCCGCGCCAGCCATGCCTAAAAGTAATTCACGCCGGGATATGTTGTTGAACATTTGTGCCCCCACTGTCCCGATTTGAATTGCCGGGTCCTTAGTGGCCGCAGACTAGGGTTGACTGCCTTTCGGCAGTCCGCGTCGTGTATCTGCGGCGGCAGCTGAGAACCGCTCTTTGTGCTTTGGTCGCCTTAGTGGCGAAAAAGCATCGCAACATATGCGCTGAGCGCGTTTTTTGGCAACCTGAAAGTTTATTTGGAAAGCATGTGCTCGCCGATGACTAGAATCCTACGAACCGACGACTGTTGCGGGTTGTAAAAATGATCCGCTGATTTTCGAAAGGTTGAGTTGCCGATGAAGTATCCATAGCGACATTTATTTGGATGGGCCGCGCCAGCAGGCTTTCCGGCAGTTCGGCTGGGGTCTTTCTATTCTCTATCGGGATACTTCTTTGGCGCGGCGTGTTGCCTGTAGATGTGCCATGCCCCAGGCACCGATCGGCATCGCCGTCTCACAACCCAAACGGGAATCGGTCGGCAGCGCTGCTGGTCGGAACGATTCCGCCGCGGCCGCGATCATTTCACGACCAAAAAATGTCCATCGATTGGAATGGTTTCGGTGCCGGCGCTCGCGATGTTTCTCCACTTCCGAGGCCGCATGCCGGTTACGGCCGATGGCTTGTGAAGCCGGGTTTCGTTCCATCCTGGCGACGGGAGATGCGCTCCTAGCCGATGCCGAAGCCGGCCATTGCCGGCATCACCGATCCCGGGCTTCGCTCGTAAGTTGACACGCAAAACTGGCCGGAAAAGCGCGGGTCGACCGATCGTGTTGCGGCCGGCTGCCCGGACACAATCGCGTGGGTTCTTTCCCGCGACGAATGCGCACCTTCTCAAGACTATCGTACCCGGGAACGCGTACGCGAATATAGTCTTCTCCCAGGACCGATGGGGTGGCGGGAACCCCGATGCGTGATCGTCGAGGAGGGCCGGCGGGTTCGCCTCAGCACGCCTGCGCCGACAAGAAGGAGACCGAGGAGATGCGCTCGAGATGGATGGGCCTTGCCCTTGCTGTGGGTCTGGGTGCGCTGCTGCACGACGTGCCGGCGGAGGCGGCGTGCTCGGCCGGTCACCTCAAGGGTGCGGCTGCGCTGCAGAGCGACTGGAGCGATGACAGGCCCGGCCTCTGCCGGGAAATCCGGCCGGGCGACCTGCCGCGCGTGTTGGGCAGCCACCAGAACTATGCGCACGTGATCCAGCGGCCGCGCGGGGCCTGGCCGCAGGTGCCGGCGGGCTTCACGGTCAAGCTGTTCCACCAGGGCAACACGCCGCCGCGCGTGCTGCGCACGGCGCCCAACGGCGACATCTTCGTCGCGGAGAGCTATGCCGGCCGGGTGCGCGTGCTGCGCCCGTCCGCCAGCGGCAGCCTCGCCAGCATCGCGACCTTCGCCTCCGGCCTCAACCGTCCGTTCGGGATCGCGTTCTACCCCCGCGGCGGCGACCCGCACTACGTCTACATCGCCGAGAACGACCGCGTCGTACGTTACCCCTACCGCAACGGCGACCGGGTGGCGAAGGGCAAGCCCACGCTGATCGCCCAACTGCCGCGCGGCGCCGGACATCTGCCGGGGCGGGGGCACTGGACCCGCGACATCGCCGTCTCGCGCGACAACAAGACCATCTACGTGTCGGTCGGCTCCTACTCCAATGCCCAGGCCAACGGCGAGGACGAGACGTTGCGCGCCGCGATCCTCGCCTACAACCCGGACGGCTCGAACCGGCGCATCTTCGCCTCGGGCCTGCGCAACCCGGTCTCGCTGGCGGTCTCGCCGGTCAACGGGGCGCTGTGGACATCGGTCAACGAGCGCGACGGTCTCGGCGACAATCTCGTCCCGGACTTCGTCACCTCGGTCCGGCAGGGCCAGTTCTACGGCTGGCCCTGGTTCTACATCGGCAACCACATCGATCCGCGCCATCGCGACAGCTACCCGCGCAATGCCGGGACGGTCAGCATCCCGACCGTGCTGCTGCAGGCGCACTCGGCGAGCCTCGGCTCGGCCTTCTACACGGCCAGCCAGTTCCCAGGCGAGTATCGCGGCAGCCTGTTCGTCGCCGAGCACGGCTCCTGGAACCGCGCCAGCCCGACCGGCTCCAAGGTCATCCGGCTGATCTTCGACGGCAGCGGCAAGGCCGCGCCGTACTACGAGGACTTCATGACCGGCTTCGTGACCAAGAACCACCATGTCTGGGGCCGGCCGGTCGGTGTCACGGTTGGCAAGGACGGTGCGCTCTACGTCTCCGAGGATGCGAACCACACCATCTGGCGGGTTTCCGCCAACCGTTGAGGCAGAACCGGACGGGTCAGCCGGCTATTCGGCCCGACCGCGATCATCACGCGATGCGTGACGCGGTCGGACCGCCAGCCTTGCCGAGGCCGCGGGCACGGTCAGTTTCGGCTCAGCCTTGCGTCGCGCGCGTCGGCACGCTGATCTTGGCCTCGCCGAACAGGCACTGGTAGTCGACCAGACAATAGGCGTACTCGACTCCGGCCTCGACCGGCTTGCCGTCCTCGGCGGTGAACGGCAGCCGGATCGTCGGCGGCGCGGGGAAGTAGTCGCGTGCAGGATCGATCTCGCTGACCGGCGCGGTGCTGGCCCAGGCGATTCCGTCACGTGCCACCGGTGTCACGGTCATTCCCGGATTGGCGACGAGCTTCACCGCGCCCTTGGGCGCCAGGGTGACCACGAGCTCGGGCTGGCCCCCGTCACGCTCGATCCAGCTCAGCACCTCGACCGAGCCTTCCGGCACCTTCGCCGGGGCCAGCTGATCGAGCAGGCTGCCCAGCGGCTGGCCGGCACCGACCGGAGCCGCGGCTGCCGTGGCCACGATGGCGAGAATCAATGCCGCGCTGGGGTGCTTCATGGCCGCTGCCGTTAGAGAATGCGCTGCCCGGTCTTTTCCCAGTCCTTCAAGAAGCCGGCCAGTCCCTTGTCCGTGAGCGGATGCAGCGCCATGTCGCGCAGCACCTTCGGGGGCAGGGTGACGACGTGGGCGCCGAGGCGTGCCGCCTCGACCACGTGGTTGACGCCACGCACTGAGGCAACCAGCACCTCCGTTCGCAGCGTCTCCGGGTAGTTGCGGTAGACCTCGACGATGTCCGAGATCAGCTCCATGCCTTCGTGCCCGATATCCTCGAGCCGGCCGACGAACGGGGAGATGAAGGTTGCCCCCGCCTTGGCGGCGAGCAGCGCCTGCGCGGCCTGGAAGCACAAGGTGACGTTGACCTGCGTGCCCTCGTTGGCGAGGGCGCGGCAGGTCTTGAGCCCGGCCCAGGTGAGCGGCACCTTCACGCAGACATTTGGCGCGAGCGCCGCGAGCCGCCGTCCCTCGGCCAACATCTCGTCGTGGTGGACGGCCGTGACCTCGGCGCTCACCGGCCCGGGAACGATCTCGCAGATCTCCTTGATCACCTCGACGAAGTTGCGGCCGGACTTGGCGACCAGCGACGGGTTGGTCGTCACTCCATCGACGAAGCCGCTCGCGGCGAGGTCCGCGATCTCGGCGACGTCTGCCGTGTCGACGAAGAACTTCATGTCGCCTCTAGCCTCCCTGCTCGATGTTCAGGCAGACTATCGCAACGGGCGGGAGGCGAGAAGCCGGCCGCTCAGTTGGCGTAGGTCGAGCGCGGCTTGTAGCGGCCATTCTCGAGCTCGTTGAACAGCTGGTCGATCTGCGGATGCCCGACCGGTCCGCCCAGCGCGTCCGGCAACAGATTTTGCTCGGACACGTAGGCCACATAGTAGCTCTCCGCGTTTTCGGCGAGCAGATGGTAGAACGGCTGATCCTTCGCCGGCCGGACGTCGGCCGGAATCGCCTCGTACCATTCCTCGCTGTTGCTGAACACCGGGTCGACATCGAAGATGACGCCGCGGAACGGAAACACCCGGTGCTTGACCACCTGACCGATCGTGAATTTCGCCTGTTTCGACTCCATGGACCGCCTCGCTGCCAGACCGCCGTCGCCGCGGCGCGCCTTGAGATCTTGGAAGCCGATCGATCGACGCCCCCGCTCGCCAGATATGGGGTCGATCGACCGCCGCCGCCAAGGTCACCCTGCAACAGCCGTGCCGTTGCAGCACGGGCACGGCAATTTCGCAACGCAGCATGACTTATTCATCACGCAGGTTGGTGATCAGGCTCGACGTGTCCAGGCGGCCGCCGCCGCGTTGCTGCACCAGACGGTAGAACTGGTCGACCAGCGCCGTGACCGGCAGCGGGGCGCCGTTCCGCCGCCCCTCGTCGAGGGCGATCGCCAGATCCTTGCGCATCCAGTCGACGGCGAAGCCGAAATCGAACTTGCCCGCCACCATCGTCGGCCAACGGTTCTCCATCTGCCAGGACTGCGCGGCGCCCTTGGAGATCGTGGCCAGGACCTGGGCGGGATCGAGACCGGCACGCAGGGCGAAGGCGATGCCTTCGGCCAAGCCCTGCAACAGGCCGGCGATGCAGATCTGGTTGACCATCTTGGTGAGCTGGCCGGCGCCGGCCGGACCCATGTGCGTCACGGCGCGCCCATAGACGCGCAAGACGGGCTCGACGGTCGCGAAGGCGTCGGCATCGCCGCCACACATGATCGTGAGCGTGCCGGCTTCGGCGCCGGCCTGCCCGCCGGAGACCGGGGCGTCGATGAAGCGCACGTCGCGCCGCCGGCCGGCCGCGAACAGCTCGCGGGCCACGTCGGCCGACGCCGTGGTGTGATCGACGAGAATGGCGCCGGCGGGCATGCCGGCCAGGATGCCGTCCTCGCCATGCACCACCGAGCGCAGGTCGTCGTCGTTGCCGACACAGGTCAGCACGATGTCGGCGCCGAGCGCCGCCTCGCGCGGGGTGGCGGCGGCCCGGCCGCCGAAGCGCTCGGTCCAACGCACGGCCTTGGCGGCGGTGCGGTTGTAGACCGTGACCTGGTGGCCCTTGCTCTGCAGGTGGCCGGCCATCGGGAAGCCCATGACGCCCAGGCCGACGAAAGCGGCGTTGACCATGCGTTTGCTCCGGTGTGGTGAACGATCGTGGCCGGGGAAGGCGGTCCGGCCCCGGCGTTGCCATGCGACCGTCGGCACGCCATAAGGCGGTAGCACCCGACATTCGAGGCGATTCTGCATGAGCCTGGCCCCGACGCGCGAGCCTGTCCTGCTCGAGGACTACCGGCCGCCGGCCTTTCTTACCCCGACGGTCGAGCTCGACTTCGTGCTCGATCCCGAAGCGACGCTGGTGACCGCTCGGCAGCGCTTCGAGCGCAACCCGGCCGCCGCCACCACGGGCGAGCTCGTGCTGTTCGGCGAGGAGCAGGAGCTGCTGGCGCTGCGCATCGACGGCGTGCCGGTCCCGGCTGCGCGTTACCGGATCGAAGCCGACCGGCTCATCATCACCGAGCCGCCGGCGGCCTTCACGCTGGAGGTCACGAGCCGGATCAACCCGAAGGCCAATTCCAGCCTGATGGGCCTCTACGTCAGCAACGGCATCTTCTGCACCCAGTGCGAGCCGGAAGGTTTCCGGCGGATCATCTGGTCGCAGGACCGGCCCGACGTGATGTCGACCTACCGCGTGCGCATCGAGGCCGACCACGCCGCGTTCCCCGTCTTGCTCTCGAACGGCAACCTGCTCGAGACCGGCGAGCTGCCGGGGGCCAGGCACTGGGCGTTGTGGGAGGATCCGTTCCGCAAGCCGTCCTACCTGTTCGCGCTGGTCGCGGGCGATCTCGCCTGCCTCGCCGACGAGTTCGTGACCGCGTCGGGCCGCACCGTGCAGCTGCGGATCTATTCCGAGCAGGCCAATATCGGCCAATGCCACCACGCCATGGCCTCCTTGAAGAAGTCGATGCGCTGGGACGAGGAGCGCTACGGGCTGGAGTACGACCTCGATCTGTTCCAGATCGTGGCGGTCAACGACTTCAACTTTGGCGCGATGGAGAACAAGGGGCTCAACATCTTCAACACCTCGGCCACCCTGGCCGACCGGGCCACGGCGACCGATTTCGACTTCGTCAACGTCGAGCGCATCATCGCGCACGAGTATTTCCACAACTGGACCGGCGATCGGGTCACCTGCCGCGACTGGTTCCAGCTCACGCTGAAGGAGGGCCTCACGGTCTTCCGCGATCAGCAGTTCAGCGCCGACATGCACTCGGCCGGGGTCAAGCGCATCGGCGACGTCACCTTCATGCGCGACACCCAGTTCGCCGAGGATGCCGGGCCGCTGGCGCACCCGATCCGTCCCGACCGCTACATCGAGATCAACAATTTCTATACCGGCACGGTGTACAACAAGGGTGCGGAGGTGATCCGCATGCTGCACACCATGATCGGCGAGGACGCCTACCAGGAAGGGATGCGGCTCTACTTCGCGCGGCACGACGGGCAGGCCGTGACCTGCGAGGATTTCGTGCAGGCGATGGCGGATGCGTCCGGGCGCGACCTCGGCCAGTTCATGCGCTGGTACGCCCAGGCCGGAACGCCCGAGCTCACGGTGACCCGCAGCTACGATCCCGGCCGGCAGGCCTACACGCTCGAGTTCAGCCAGAAGACGCCGCCGACCCCTGGCCAGCCCGAGAAGCTGCCGTTCCACGTCCCGATCCGGATGGGGCTGCTGGCGGCGGACGGCTCGCCGCTGCCGCTGCAGCTGGAGGGCGAGAACGAGCCCAAGGGCACCGACCGCGTGCTCGAGCTGACTTGGCCCAACCAGAGCTTCACCTTCCTCGGCGTCGAGGCGGAGCCGGTGCCGTCCCTGCTGCGCGGCTTCTCCGCGCCGGTGAAGCTCGAGGCCGGCTACGGCGATACCGAGCTCGCACACCTGCTGGCCCACGACACCGACGATTTCACGCGCTGGGACGCCGGTCAGCGGCTGGCCGGCAACGTGCTGCTGGCGCTGGTGCAGGCCTACAGCGAGAACCGGCCGGCGGCACCGCTCGACCAGCGTCTCATCGATGCCTTCGCCGCCACCCTCGATCGTGCCGCCGAGGATCCGGCCTTCGCCGCGCGTGCCCTGGCGCTGCCGAGCAGCGGCTATCTGGGCCAGCAGATGGAGGTGATCGACGTCGAGGGCATCCGCTACGCGCTCGACCAAGCCCGGTCCGGCCTCGGCTCGGTGCTGCGCGAGCGCTGGCTCGCGACCTACCACGCCAATGTCGATTCGGGGCCGTTCTCGATCGACACGGCGGCGATGGGGCGGCGCGCGCTCAAGAATCTGGCCTTGGCCTACTATGTCCGCGCGGCCGATGCCGAGGGACGGGCGCTGGCGCAGCGGCAGTTCGCCACCGCCGACAACATGACCGACAGCCTCGCGGCCTTGCGGCTGCTGACCGAGGCCGGGCTGCCGGAAGGCGAGCCGGCGCTCGCCAGCTTCTACGAGCGCTGGCAGCACGAGCCCCTGGTCGTCAACAAGTGGTTCTCCCTGCAGGCCACGACCGAGGTCGAGGATGCACCCGAGCGCATCGAGAAGCTGCTGGCGCATCCGGCCTTCGCCTGGACCAACCCCAACCGGGTGCGCGCGGTGCTGGGCGCCTTCTCGACGATGAACCTCGTGGGTTTCCATCGCCGCGACGGTGCCGGCTACCGGCTGCTGGTCGACAAGGTGCTCGAACTCGACGGCCGCAACCCGCAGGTGGCCGCACGGCTCCTGGGTGCCCTGGGGCGCTGGCGCCGCTACGATGCGGGCCGGCAGGTGCTGATGCGCGGCGAGCTCGAGCGCGTGGTCGCGGCGCCCGGCCTGTCGCGGGCATCCTACGAGATCGCGAGCAAGAGCTTGGCGGCGTGACGCCAAACGGGAGTCCCGCCGTGGCGGTCAGAGACCGGCGCGGGGCCGCAAGGGGAGGCAGGCCATGAACGAGATCGGGCACTTCGTCGCCGGGCGGCATATGCCGGGCAGCAGCGGCCAGCACGCGCCGGTCTTCGATCCGGCCACGGGCGAGCAGACCGGCCGTGTGGCGCTGGGCGGGCCGGCCGAGGTGGATGCCGCGGTGCAGGCGGCGCGGCGGGCCCAGCCGGACTGGGCGGCGACGCCGCTGCTGCGCCGCATGCGGGTGATGTTCAAGCTCAAGGAGCTGCTCGAGCGCGACCTCGACCGCCTGGCCCGGCTGGTCACGGCCGAGCACGGCAAGACGCTGGAGGATGCGCGCGGCTCGGTCACGCGCGGCATCGAGGTGGTCGAGTTCGCCTGTGGCCTGCCGCAGCTGATGAAGGGCGAGTTCAGCCATCAGGTCGGCAGCGGCGTCGACCTGCTGTCCGTGCGCCACCCGCTCGGGGTGTGCGCCGGGATCACGCCGTTCAATTTCCCGGCCATGGTGCCGTTGTGGATGGCGCCGCTGGCGATCGCCTGCGGCAACGCCTTCATCCTGAAGCCGTCCGAGCGCGACCCGTCCTGCCCGCTGGCCCTGGCCGAGCTGATGCTGGAGGCTGGGGTGCCCGAGGGGATCATGTCGGTGGTCAACGGTGGCAAGGCCGCCGTCGATGCGCTTCTGACCCATCCCGACATCGCCGCGGTGAGCTTCGTCGGCTCCACGCCGATCGCCGAGTACGTCTACGCGACCGGCACCGCCCACGGCAAACGGGTCCAGGCGCTGGGCGGGGCCAAGAACCACATGGTGGTCCTGCCCGACGCCGATCTCGACATGGCCGTGGACGCGCTGATGGGTGCGGCCTACGGCTCGGCCGGCGAGCGCTGCATGGCGGTCTCCGTGGCCGTGCCGGTGGGCGAGAGGACCGCGGCTGCCCTGGTCGAGCGGCTGGCGCCGCGTGTGCGCCAGCTCAAGATCGGCCCCGGTACCGAGCCCGGGGTCGAGATGGGACCGCTCGTCACCGCCGAGCACCTGGCGAAGGTGCGGGGCTATGTCGAGCTCGGCCTCGCCGAGGGTGCCGAGCTCGTCGTCGATGGCCGCACCTTCAAGATGCAGGGCTACGAGAACGGCTTTTTCCTGGGGGGCTGCCTGTTCGACCACGTCGGCACCGACATGCGGATCTACAAGGAAGAGATCTTCGGCCCCGTGTTGTCGGTCGTGCGCGCGCCGTCGTTCGAGGCCGCCGTCGGCATGGTCAATGCGCACGAGTACGGCAATGGCTGCGCCGTGTTCACCCGCGACGGCGACGCCGCCCGGACCTTCGTCAATGCCGTGCAGATCGGCATGGTCGGCGTCAACATCCCGATCCCGGTGCCATTGTCGTTTCACAGCTTCGGCGGCTGGAAGCGCTCGCTGTTCGGCGATCACCATACCCACGGCATGGAAGGGGTGCGCTTCTATACCCGCCTGAAGGCCGTGACCTCGCGCTGGCCGAGCTTCACCAGCGCCGGCGCCGACTTCAGCATCCCGACCTTGTGACCGTGCCGGGCGGCCAACATCGCCACGCGGCGCGGAACGTCGCCGTGCGACGAATATTTGCACCTCAGCCGCAAGTGAACGGCAAGGCAGGGGAGGCATGGCAATGCGTGCTGACGTCGATGAGGCGATCGAGGCGGCCCTCGAGGCCAGCTGGTTCGCACAGGCGCGGTTGGAGGCGGTGGAGCGCGTCTTGAGCGGGGGAACCGATCCGGTGCCGGCGCTCTGGACGGCGTTGCGCACGCAGGTCTGCCTCAACGAGGCATTGATGCGCCTGTGCCGTGCCCTGGCGGAACGTCCGCTGCCCCCGCCGGAGCGCGACGGGTCCCGCATCCAGCGGCTGAACTGAGCCACGTCTGCAGCGCGCGGCCGGGCACCTGCCAACCCCGCTCCCCCATGCCGACGTTCCCGTCGCCGGAACCTCGCCACCTATCGGCTATTTCCTTGCCATGGATCGAGGTGACAACGGCAAGCGGGAAGATCGAAGCTGGATATGGGAGTGCAGCGGGCAAGGCGGGTCGAGCCTATCGATCAACATATCGGTGCGAGGATACGCGAACGACGTCGGCTGCTGGGGCTGAGCCAGCAGCAACTGGCGGAACGCATCGGCGTGACCTACCCCCAGGCCTATAAGTACGAGCGGGGCACGAACAGGGTGCCCGCGGCGCGCCTGCCGGTCATCGCCGCGGTCTTGGGTGTGCGCATCGACTATTTCTACGAGGGTTTCGATGGTGCTGCCGCCACGGTGCAGACCCAGCACCACCGTATGCTGGGGAATCTGGTGCGTTATTTTTTGGCCATCGAAAGCCTGAGCGAGCAGGAGGCTTTGTGTCGGCTGATCCAAGTCTTGGCCGAGCGCCAAGCCCGTGTCGGCAGCCGCGGCATCGCGCGGCTGGCGCCGATGCAAGAGGAGCATGCGGACGCCACGGCCTAGAGCGTTTTCCCTCTGACCGGAATCCGTTCCCGATTCACAGATCCTCCAGGACGTGATTGACGCTTTTCGGTTGGAGACGGGATCGGGGTGGTGCGATGGCGTGGAAGTCCGGGCAGA
>JBDHTW010000102.1:0-14620 GCA_039808865.1 Geminicoccaceae bacterium | reverse complement strand
GGCCGCGCCAGCGCCAGCAGCGCCCAGCCCAGCAGCGCCACCAGCGCGCGCCCGTGCGCAACAGGCGACCATGCGCAGCCGATCACCTGCATCATCGAAGAAAGCCTCAACCGCATCGCATTCACCAAATTAGGCTATAAGATAAATAGACTTTATTGATCTAGTGTGTTTATCCTGAGGCTATACCCGTGCTGTGGTTGAGCGTCAACGACGGTCTGATAGGACCATGGACCTGCATTGAGCGGAGATTGCGAGTGGATGCGCCTGGGCCGTGCCGTAGTGGCGCCATCACTGGACAGAATGTTCTTATGCAGAGATCGAAGTCCGATCGACGCCGTGCGGCGGGGTGCAACTTGCCGCGGGCTCCACGCGACGACGCAACGACCGCGATGAGTGCGCCCGGCAAACTTCGCACGATGCCCGGGGTACACGCATGCGGCGCTCCGCCTGAGCGCTCCGTGCCGCCGCCCGGGTGCGCCCGTGGCCGCCGTTGATGGCGACCGACCATAGCGAGCTCGGCATCGCCATGTCGCCTGCCGTGCCGGCGCCTGGGAGTCGCCGAACCTGCCAGCCACGGCCGCTGTTCGTCGACCAGACCGCCGAACTGGGCGGCGCCGAGCTGTCCTTGCGGGATATCGCCCGTCACTACGCCGCCACCGGCAAGGTCGTGCTGTTCACGACCGGGCCATTGGTCGACGCGATGGCGGCCGTGGGCGTGCATGCCGTCCACCTGAACGCGCCGGCGGCGGTGCTGGAGCTGCGCCGCGAGGCCGGGCTTGGCGCATCGCTCGCGGCGGTGTGGGGACTAGGCCGCCTCGTGCTGCGGCTGGCGCGGCTGGGTACCGGCTACGATCTGTTCTACGCCAACACCCAAAAGGCGTTCGTCGCCAGCGCGCTTGCCGGCTTGGTCGCGCGGCGGCCGGTGATCTGGCATCTGCGCGACATTCTCAGCCCCGAGCACTTCAGCCGGAGCATCTTGAAGCTCGTGCGCCATCTGGTGCGCTTGCCGCATGTCCACGTGATCGCGAACTCGCACGCCACGGCCCGCGCCCTGCTCGCTCTGGGCGGCAAGGGCGAGCGGCTGGTGACGATCCACAATGGGATCGATCCGCGACCCTGGGCGCCCATCGACCTAGCGACCCTCGCACGTCTGCGAGGCGAGCTGCGGCTCGGCGATCGCCCGACCATCGGCGTGTTCGGACGCTTGGCCGAGTGGAAGGGGCAACACATCCTGGTCGAGGCGCTGGACGAGCTCGAGGACGTCCAAGCGCTGATCGTCGGCGAGGCGTTGTTCGGTGAGCACGCCTATCGAGCGCGCCTCGACACCGTGATCGAGCGGTCCGGCCACGCCGATCGCATCCATCTTGCCGGCTTCCGCGCGGACGTACCGGCGCTGATGCAGCTGTGCGACATCGTCGTGCACACCTCGATTGCGCCGGAGCCGTTCGGGCGTGTCATCGTCGAGGCCATGCTGGCCGGGCGGCCGGTGATCGCTGCCGCGGCCGGTGGTGCGCCCGAGATCGTCGACGACGGCCGGAGCGGGATGCTGATTCCGCCCGGCGATCCGCGCGCGCTGGCCGCGGCGATCCGCAGGCTGCTCGACGAGCCGCGGCTGGCGCTGCAGCTCGCGGAGGCCGGCCGGCAGCGCGCGCTCGAGCGTTTCGGGCTCGATGCCGCGCTCGCGCGGATCGACGCCTACGTCGCGGAGGTGCTCGCGAAGGGCCGTGCCTGAACGGGCACGGCCCGCGGCGTCGACGTGCGTGCTGACCGACGGGCGCCGCCGTGTAGTGCCGTGCCGCCTTCAGGGCAAAAGCTGGATGACCGGGGCGACGCATGGGACCCCGGCCCTGTTCAGCACGAACAGCATCCAGTGCCCTGGCGGCGCGGCGTTGGGGTTGGTCGGGGCCTGTACCTGCAAGGAACTCACCGACGTCCGCGCGAAGCTCAGCCTGCTGATCCGCTGCGCCATGTTGAAGGTATGGGTGACCGAGCCGAGCTTGACGAGGTTCACGTCGGTAATGTCGGCCGAATTCGTCGTGCCGATCGCGAAGGTGGAGCCGTACTTGACCACCGTCGGCGACGCGAGGACCTGCGGACGCGGGCCTTTGAACAGATACGGCGGCGAGTAAATCTCGGCGTTCTCGTTGTTGACGCCGCCACCGATGCCCGATGGGGGTGGCCGGCCGCCGCCTGCCGACAACACCCGCCCGTCCCGCAGCAGCAGCGCGGTCGAGTGATAGACGCGCTTGACGGTGCTGCTGGCCAGCAGCGTCCATTTGCCGGTGGCCGGATCCCACATCTCGGCTGCCGTCACGGCCAGCGTGGCGTCATTGTCGGGCGAACTCGACCCGCCCGTCGCCAGCACCTTGCCATCGGGCAGCAGCGTCAGATTCAGATGACGCCGCTTGTAGGCCATCGCCGCAGTGTACTTCCACGCCGGCGCCGGCACATTGAGGTCGATGGTCTCGCAGGCATTGGTCGGATTCAAGCCGCCGCCCGCATAGATCACCTTGTCGACGTCGTACATTGCCGAGGAACCGTAGTCCCGGGTGCCGGCGTTGCGGTTGGGGCCGGGACTCCATTTACCCGTGCCCGACGGATTCAAGTACAATGTCTGCGGTGCCCAGCCCACCATCGCCACGTTGCCGTTCGACTTCAGATACAGCGGTGGATAGTAAGGGCCGGCATGCAGGGCGGTGGTCAAGCTGCGCCAGCCGCCACCGTGGTTGGTCTGCCACACCTGTGGCAGCGGGTTCTGATCCTGCCCACCATTTCTCGAGCCGGCCAGGACCAGGACTTCGCCGCTGCCGAGCAGACAGGTGCTGGCGTACCAGCGGCCGCCGGCCATCGGCGCATCGGTGCGGGTGGTCCAGCGATAGGGGCCATAGTCGAAGATCGTCGTGTTGGGTGAGCCGTAATTGTCTGGCCCGCGATGACCGCCGACGACGAACAGCCGGCCATCGGGCAGGAAATTGTGCCCGCTGCAGAACAGATTGGTCACGTCGTTGGGCACGTAGGTCCACACCGACGAGGGTGCCTGCCCTTGCGGGATCGAGACCACGAACGCCTTCGAAAAGCCGCCAAAGCGCCCATCCGGGCGATTGTCGTCCGCATAGGTCAGAATCTTGCCGTTCGGCAGGTAGTGCAGGTGGATGGCGACGTCCGGCCATGCGTGGACCGCCGACCACGCGCCGACCACGCTGGCCGGGGCGCCGCTCGATGCGCGGACGAAGGGCATCGCTACGGCAGCGCCGGCTGCCGTCGTCGCCACGCCTTGGACGAAACTCCGGCGCGTCCTCGCTGCTGGCGTCGCAACCATCGACCCTGTCCTCGCCTGCCTGGCCGCGATCGCGCGGGCCGGCCTTACGGGCCGAGAGATAATCCATTAAATCAATAGAGAAAAATAAATTCTTGCTCCTTGTCCCAAACACCCCCCGACCCTGCTTACCCAGATGGTTAGCATAAACTCTTTATATCAACTGCTTAGTGGACATATCACCGGCTAGTTTGCTATCCAATATGTCCATTGACATGATAGTGTTTACACGTTTGGATGCAGGCCGCTCTCGATGCCTGGTTGCCGTCACCTGGACGGCCGGACGGTCGAGGAGATCGAGATGCCGCCCCTGTCATTCGCGTTGGACCTGCACTCTCCCTCCAGCAACCGGCAGGATCGGCCATCCTGTCGATCCGACTGCGGTCCGTTCGAGCTGCACGCGGCCGAGGTCGAATTGGGCCAGCTGCTCGAGGAGATACGTGTTCACGAAGGCGAGGCCGTGCCGGCACCCGCCTTGTTCAAGGTCGTCGTAACTATTGGTTTGGTGATGCTCGGCGCAGGCATTGCCGGTCTGGGGCTGGCGATTTCACGCGTCATCCAATGGCTCGGCTGATCTGCACCTGTTTCCCATGTCCCAAGACATCGATTGAGATGGATTGATCAGCGTCATGCAAGCGGAACTGCTGCTTTCCGATGTAGCATCGACGAGCAAGCGGCGCCTGTCGGCCGCAGGCTGGCGGGTTTTGGCCAGTGACATCGCCCGTGTGGTCGACATCGCGGCGATCGCGCTTGCCGGCGGCACGGTCGCCACCATCAGCAGCGCCAAGACAACGGACGCCATCGGCGCGACCCTGATCATCGGTTGCCTGTTGGCGGCCAACATCCTGCCATTCTCGCGTGCCTACAGGATCGAGCACCTGCTGCATCCCGGCATCGGCATCGGCCGTGCCGTCCTGGGTTGGGCGATGACCATCATCATCGTCATCGCCACCCTGTTCGCGATGAAGATGTCGCATCTGGTGCCCCGCCTGTGGCTCGGCGCGTGGTTCGTGGGCGGAGCCGTCGCCATGGCGAGCGCCAGGCTCGTCTTGGCCTGGACCTGGAACCGTGGCGACACCGCCAGCGTGATGGTCCGGCGCATCGCCGTCGTCGGCCTTGGCGACCGCCTGCAGTCGGTGATCGCCCAGGTCGGTGGCGCCGATGCGGGCGTTCTGGTCGTGGCCGCACTCGAACTTGGTGACGCGCCGACGCAGCGTTGGCCGTCGGGCATCAAGACGCTTGTAGGCTTTCGGCATCTCGAGGCCGAGGTTCTGGCGGGTGCGGTCGACCAGATCGTGCTGGCCATGCCCAGCCGGGCGGGCAACCTGTTCGAATCCACCATGCGCGCCTTGCGGCATCTCCCCATCGACATCGGCTGGGCGCCGGAGCTGCCGGATCTGCGCACACCCGTTCTGGGCGTGGCCCAGATCGGCGACATGCCTCTGGTCTGCTTGCTGCGGCGACCGCTCGATGGCTGGCGTTACGTGCTGAAGAGCGTCGAGGACCGACTGCTTGCTGCCGGCATGCTGCTCGTGGCGGCACCGGCCATGCTCGTGGTCGCGCTTCTGGTGAAGCTCGATTCCCCCGGACCGATCTTCTACCGTCAGCAGCGTCGGGGCTTCTCGGGCGAGCCGATCGCGTTGCTGAAGTTTCGCTCCATGTACGTCGACCGCTGCGATGCTCCGGATGCGACCGAGGTCAAGCAGGCCTCGCGCGATGACCCGCGTGTGACCCGCACCGGACGGTGGCTGCGGCGGACGAGCCTCGACGAACTGCCGCAGCTGTTCAATGTCCTGCGGGGTGAGATGTCGGTCATCGGGCCGCGACCGCATGCCGTGGCGCATGACAATCACTATGCGGACCTGATCGACGACTATCTCGGCCGCCATCGGGTCAAGCCCGGCATGACCGGCTGGGCCCAGGTGCACGGCTATCGCGGCGAGACGCGCAACCTGGCGGATATGCGGCGTCGAATCGAGCTGGATCTCGAGTACATCGATCGTTGGTCGCTATGGCTGGATCTCCAGATTTTCTATCGCACCTTGCTCGTGGGTTTCACCCAGCCGACGGCCTACTGATGTGCCGCGCGGTCACACTGTCGGCCCATCGCTCGTGCAGGATGCAGTATGCTTTTAAACTCTATAGACACGATAGTTAATATATGACACGGTTTTGCCGCATCGGGTGGGATGCAGGCGGGCCGGGAAACCGGCCGGATGCGGTTTCGACGTCATTTCAACCGGTGGCAGGTGTAACGTACCGATGTTCGTGAATACTCTGCAGAAGACCGAGCCACGGCTGTTGCCGGACGATTTTGCCAGGTTGAAGGTTGCCGTGGTCCATGACTGGCTCACCGTCTATGGTGGCGCCGAGCGTGTCTTGGAACAGATCCTGGCAATTCTGCCGCATGCCGAGCTGTTCAGCCTGATCGACTTCGTCCCGACCGGCCAACGAGCCTTCCTCGGCGGTCGCACGGTGCACACGTCGTTCCTGCAGAAACTGCCCTTCGCGAAACAGCAATATCGGCGCTTCCTGCCGCTGATGCCGTTGGCGATCGAGCAGTTCGACCTGTCCGGCTTCGATCTCATCGTCTCGAGCAGCTATGCCGTGGCCAAGGGCGTGATCACCGGACCCGACCAGCTGCACATCGCCTACGTGCACTCGCCCGTGCGCTTCGCCTGGGACTTGCAGCATCAGTACCTTAGCCAGGCCGGCATCACGCACGGGCCGATGGGCTGGCTCGCCCGGACGATGTTGCACCGTCTGCGCCTGTGGGACAGCCGCACCGCCAATGGCGTCGACCATTTCATCGCCAATTCCGGCTTCATCGAGCGGCGGATCTGGAAGGTTTACCGCCGGCCGGCGCAGGTCATCTATCCACCGGTGGATCTGGGGCGCTTCCATCTGGTCGCCGACAAGGACGACCACTACGTCACTGTCTCGCGGCTGGTGCCCTACAAGCGCGTCGACGTGCTCATCCAGGCGTTCGCCCAAACGCCATGGCGCCGGCTGAAGGTGATCGGCGACGGGCCGGACCTCGACAAGCTGCGCCAGATGGCGCCGCCGAATGTCGAGCTCTTGGGCTTCCTGCCGGCCGACCGCATGCAGGCGCAAGTCGAGCGGGCCCGCGCCTTCATCTTCGCGGCCGAAGAGGACTTCGGCATCGTGATGGTCGAGGCGCAGGCTTGCGGCACCCCGGTCATCGCCTACGGCAAGGGCGGCGCTCCGGAAGTGGTCCGCGACCTCGACGATCCGCAGCCCACCGGGGTGCTGTTCGATGAGCAGTCGGCGGAAGCCCTGATCGCGGCCCTCGACCGGTTCGAGATGGACGGCCACCGCATCAGCTCGGCGGATTGCCGCCGGAATGCCGAGCGCTTCGGCCATGCCCGGTTCTGCTCGGAGTTCGCGGATTCGATCGCCGCGCAGCTGCAGGAGCGCCCGCCCAGCCGGCGCAGCACCACGCTGACGCGCCGTGCCGTCACGGCCGGCTATGCCGGCATGCCAACCGTGGTGCGCTAGGCGCTTGCGTGCATCCTGGTCCAGCCTGTTCGATGGCGTAGCCAAGCGGCGCAGCGTTCGGGCGACGCTGGGCACCAGCGTCGTCAATCTCGTCGTGCTGTGCATCAATCTGGGCACCGGCCTGCTCACGGCCAAGTATCTCGGGCCGCAGGGCCGCGGGGAACTCGCGGCGATGATCTTGTGGCCGCAGTTCCTGGCGAGCCTGATAACGCTGGGCCTGCCGCAGGCCACGACCTTCACGATGGTTCGGCAACCTGAGGAGCGGCAGGCGATAGCCGGTGCGTCGCTGCTGCTCAGCGTCGGTCTCGGCTTCGTCGCGACGGCGGTCGGCCTGCTGGTGATCCCGTTCTGGCTGACCCAGTACGATGCCAGTGTCGTCGGATTGGCGCAGGGGGTGATGCTGCTGTCGCCGATCATCATGTTCATGTGGTCGGTGAACGCCTGCCTGCAGGCGCATGGCATGTTCGCCCTCTACAACCGCAATCTCTACCTGCAGCCGTCCTTGGCGCTGGCCGGCCTCATCGCCCTGGCCGCGACCCATCGCTTCACCCCGCATGCCGCGGCCTTGGTGACCATGTTGGCCCCGCTGCCGGTATTCGTGACCAACCTGATCTGGCTCTGCCGTCACCAGCGCCCTTGTTTGACCGATTTCATGGCCAACACCGAGCGCCTCCTGCACTACGGGTTGCGGTCGTGCGGGATTCAGATTCTGGGCACCCTGGCGCTACAATTCGACAGCTTCTTCGTGCTGCGGGCGCTCAATCCTGCCGCGGTCGGGCTCTACATGGTGGCGCGCAGTGCGGCCAAGCCGACGATCGTGTTCGCCAATGCGCTGAACACCGTGCTGTTCCCCAAGGCCAGCGCGCTGTCATCGGACGACGCCGTCGAACTCGCTGCCCTGGCGACCCGCGTGGGCGCGGTGGTCGCCGCCATCATCACCGTTCCCTTGGCCATAATGGGGCCCTATCTGATCAGCCTCCTCTACGGCCATGCCTTCCTCGAAGCGACGCAGCCGTTCCAGCTGCTCGTGGTGGAAGGCGCGCTCAGCGCCATTGCCGGAACACTAGCCCAGGCCTTCATGACCGTCGGTCGCCCGGGTGTCGTCGCCTCGCTGCAGCTGGTGAGCTTTCTCGCCGGGGTGGCGCTGCTGGTTCTATTGGTGCCAGCCTACGGGATATATGGTGCTTCCGCTGCCTTGCTTGCCGGCACCATCATTCGCTTGATCGTTACTTTGGCCTGCTTCCCACTGATACTCGGGATTCCGTTGCCACGACTCTGGCTTAGCGTCGATGACCTCAGGTTCTTGATGCGCACACGAACGCCAGCCGTCTCATGAGCGAATGACCGATGACCGACGTATCCGACAGTTCCAGCCGGGCCGGATCCCCACCACGGGTGAGTATCGGCCTGCCCGTCCGCAACGGCGAGAATTTCCTGGAGGAAACCCTGCGCTCGATCTGCGGCCAGACGTTCGCGGACTTCGAGCTGATCATTGCCGACAACGGCTCGACCGATGCCACGCAGCGCATCTGCGAGCACCATGCGCGGCAGGACCGCCGCATCCGTTACGTCCGGCACGAGGAGAATGCGGGCGCTGCCGCCAACTTCAATCTCGTGCTCGAGCTGGCCCGTGCGCCACTGTTCAAGTGGCAGGCGCACGACGACCAGCTGGCGCCGGACTTCCTGGAGAAGTCGCTTCTGGCTTTGGAGGCGCAGCCGCATGCCGTGTTGTGCATCACTGGCGCGCGCCGGGTGAACGGCCGCGGCTACGAGCTCGAGCGGTGGAACTCGCCCTTGCACGGCACGCAGTCGAATTCGGCCGCCCTACGCTTCGGCGCCGTGGTGCGCACGTTCTACTGCAACTGGACCGAGCTCTACGGCGTGATGCGGCGCGAGGCGATCGCCCGAACCATGCTGCATCGGCCGTTTCGCGGCACCGACATCGCCATCGTGGCCGAACTCGCGCTGCTCGGTCCGTTCGTCCGCATCGACGAGCCGCTGTTCATCAACCGGGACCATGACGGCCGCTACTATCGCTCCATCGACGACGATCCGGAGGCGGTTGTCGCTTGGTACGATCCCGGCAGGCATGCGACCCGGGTCTGGCACAAATGGGCGCTGTACGGCGCCCACCTGCAGGCGATTCGGCGGCATGTCGGCGCCCCGGCCGAGCGGCTGCGCTGCTATGTCGAGCTGCTGCGCTCGATGGCGATGTGGGTGAACCTCAAGGGCCTCGCACGCGACGTCGGCTGGTCGATCGACCCTCGGCTGATCACGTGGCAGCGGCGTCTGCGGCGGCAGTTGTTCGGCGCCCCACGCGCTTCCATGGCCCTGATTTCCGCCCGCATCGGCAATCCGGGCGGACGGCCGAATGATCCTTGCCATCGAGCCGGAGGTTGATCCGGATGCATGCATCACGTCTGGCGGACACCTCGCGCCTTGCCGGTCGCCAGGACGACCCGCGTGCGTCACGGCAAGGGCCGTCGCCGGCTGCGTGGCCAGCGTTGGCGGCCGAGTGGCGCGAGGCGACGCTGCGCAGCCTGCACGTCGGCATGGGCTGGTACGAGGAGCAACCGGGCGGTCTCAACCGCATGGTCGCCAACTTGTTGCACCACCTGCCCGAGGCGGGCGTGGCCACGCGTGGTCTGGTGGCGGGGCGGGCCGAGGTCGAGCAGCTGTCGGCGGGCCGGGTCACCACCTTCGCCCGATTGTCCGATCCATTGCCGCTGCGCGCTTTCCGGGCCGGCCGGAGCTTGCGTCACGCAGCCCGCCGGTTGTCGCCCGATGTCGTGGCCCTGCATTTCTCGCTGTTCGGGCTGTTCGGAATCGGTGCGCTGCGCTCGACGCCCCTCGTCGTCCATTTTCACGGCCCCTGGGCCGGCGAGGGTGTCGTCGAGGGCGGTCATCCCTTGGCGACCCGCGCCAAGCACATGGTGGAAAGCCTGGTCTACCGACACGGCACCCGGTTCGTCGTGCTGTCGCGGGCGTTCGCCGACGTGTTGCAGCGCGAATATGGGGTGGACCCCGAACGCGTGCGGATCGTGCCGGGCGGCGTGGACATGGCCCGGTTCGCGCCGGTGACGTCGCGGACCGAGGCACGGCGGATCGCCGCTCTGCCGCAAGACCGCCCGCTCGTGCTGGCGGTGCGCCGCCTGGCCCGCCGCATGGGCCTGCAGGAGCTGGTCGCGGCCTTCGCCACCGTGCGCCGGCACGTACCCGACGCCCTCCTGGTGATCGCCGGTGGCGGTCCGCTGTTCGGCAGCCTGCAGGCGCAGATCGCGAACGATGGTCTGGAAGACGCCGTTCGCCTGCTCGGCCGGGTGCCCGACCCGTTGCTGCCGACGCTCTACCGTGCCGCCGACCTCTCGATCGTGCCGTCGATCGCGCTCGAGGGCTTCGGCTTGACCAGCGTCGAGTCGCTGGCATCGGGTACACCGGCGCTGGTCGCCCCGATCGGCGGCTTGCCGGAGGTGGTCCACGATCTGGAGCCGGGGCTGGTCCTGCCCGAGCTTGGCCATGCGGCGATCGCCGATGCCATCGTGTCGGCGCTGCGCGGGGCGCTGCCGCTCCCGACTTCGGCGACCTGCATCGACTATGCGCGTCGGCGCTTCGACTGGCCGATCGTCGCCGGTCAGGTGAAGGCGGTCTACGCCGAGGCGATCGCATGAACGGCAGAAGGCGGATCGCCCGAGACGATTGTGCCCACATGGACGGAAATCGAGATGGCCGCCATTGATGTGCTGGGTCCCCACCGGCTGGCCCGCCCGCGAGGGGCCAGCCTCCTGCGGCACCTGTTCAACGGGCGCTTTCCCTTGCGCACGCTGTGCGTGACGGGGGTCGTCGCGGTCACGGTCCTGCCTCTGCTCGGCGGGTTCGGCGGGGTGCTGCAGTTCGGCTTCCCGTTCCTGGCGCTGCTGGTGGCCGCGTTCCTCTACGTGCAGGACCCGTTCGGGTACCTGAACTTCACGTGGTGGATATGGTTCGTGACGCCGCTCGTGCGCCGGCTCGTCGATCACCATGTCGGCTGGACCTCGGTCAGCACCATCATGCTGACGCCGTATCTGGTCAGCTTGGTGGCGGTACCCGGACTGTTGCGGCATATCGGCGGTCTCGCGACCACGCATCTGGTGGCATTTGGCCTTACCGTGAGCGGCATCGCCTATGCCTACGTCATCGGCGCGGGCCAAGTCGGCTCGGCACCGGCGACCTTCGCGCTGCTGACCTGGATCGTCCCGGTGCTGTTCGGCTTCGCACTGGCTGCCAACTGGCGGCAGTACGAGCTCTGGCGTGCGGCCACGATCGCCTCCTTCAGGCTCGGGATCGTTCTGACCAGCATCTACGGCATCATCCAGTTCGTCTTCCTGCCGTCCTGGGATGCTTACTGGATGCAGAACGCCGACATGGCGTCGATCGGCCTGCCGCTGCCGTTCGCGGTACGCGTGTTCAGCACCTTCAATGCGCCCGGCGTGTTCGCGATCTTCCTGATGACCGGGCTCTTGATCGGTTTCAGCCATCGGACCAAGGGTCGTGACGTCTGGGTCCTGCCCGCCGTCTGGCTCGGCTTCCTGCTGAGCCAGGTGCGCTCGGCTTGGTTGGGCTACGGCGTCGGCTTGATCTTGATGATGGTGCGGATGCCGCTGGGGCGAAATCTCAAGCTGCTGGCCGCGGCCGTCGCCGTCATCATCACGACGCTGCCGCTGCTGCAGATCGATGCGATCGAGCGTGTCGCGGTCCCACGTATCATGAGCTTGGCCAACGGCCAGAACGATCACAGCCTGAAGGAGCGCATGCTGCTCTACGGGCAGTTCTTCGCCGTGGCTGCCGGCAATGTCTCCGGCAGCGGCATCGGCGCCACCAATGTTGCCACGAAGCTGTCCAACAACGGCAAGCTCAACCAGTTGGGCGTGATCGACAGTGGCGTGTTGGAGATCATGTACGCTTTCGGCTGGCCCGGCTCGTTCTTGTACGTGGGTGGGCTGCTGCTGGCGTTTCTGAGCGCGCTCTACGGTTTCAAGACGACGTCGGATGAGTTCGGCCTCGCGGCGCGCTCGGTCATCGTCGCGATTTTCGTCCAACTCGTGTTCTTCAACGTGCTGAGCGGTGCGGTCGGCATGGTGTTCTGGTCCTTCACCGGCCTGATCATGGCCGGCCAGCGCTTCCACAAGGCCAAGGCCAAGGCCGCGGCGCGTTCGGCTCCGCTGCCACCGCAGCTCGTCGCCTGGGCAAAGGCATAGCTGGCGGTGACACACGTCGGTTGGCGCGGCGTGGGTCGAGGGCACCGGCTGCCGGTGGCGCATGGCGTAGGCTGAGGTGGACGCTTCCCGCCCGACGCGGAGCAGGTTCGATCGCCGGTCGCTGCTCGTCGGCACCGTTGCCACGACCGGCAGTTTGGCGCTGGGCCGCCGGGCGCGGGCCGACGCGAGGCCACGGCTCGGCCCGCCCGTGCATTGGGCCGGGATCAACCACGGTACCGGCTTCTTTCCCGACGAGCCGTTCCTTTCCGCCTGCCTGCGCGCCGGCGACGCGCTCGGGTTGAAAGCCGTGCGCCAGCGTATGAACACGGTCGGCGGTCGTCATGCCGGTGCCGCGTTCACCTGGGCCCGGCGCGACGCCGCGTTCGAGCGCTACCGTGCCGCCGGCTTCCAGATCCACTGCATCCTCAGCTTTCGCGAGCACGTCGACCGGCCGAACGCGGCCGACTGGCAGCGCAACTGGCGCTACTTCGTCCGCGCCGCGTTGGATCGCTATCGGGACCACGTCCATACCTGGATCATCGACAACGAGCCCGAACTGGGTTTCGGCGGCTATCATCCGACGCCGCAGGAATGCGTCACCTTCACCCGGATCGCCTGGGACGAGCTTCACGATCTGGGCATCGAGGACCGTTGCCGGATCGAGAGCCCGCCGGTCAAGGCCATCGACAGCAGCTACCTCCGCCTGATGCTGGAGGCGGGCCTTGGCGAGTGCTGCCACGTGCTGGGCACGCACTGCTACAACGATCAGATCGACGATGCGCGGATCCGCTATCCCTGGGCGCAGCTGCAGGCGCTGGGCATCGTCGACCTGCCGGTGGTCATCTCCGAGAGCGGCGTGATCGCCGAGTGGGCGCCGGACGGCTATCCAGGCGGGCGCGACGCATGGCGCGCCGATCATTTTCGCCAGTTCCGGGTGCAGGCCAAGGCGTTCGGCTTCGACCATGTGCTCCTGTTCGATCTCGACCGCTGGAAGCAGCGCGAGCAGGCGTGGCGGATCGCCGACTTCGACGCCGATGGCGGCTCCTACGTTCCGCTCGAGCCGGTCTGGGATGCCGTGCGTGCGAGTTGGGGCGAGGTGCGGCCCTTCACCAACGGCAGCTTCGCCGACCCGGAAGATGGCTCCGGCAACTGGTTCGTCTGCCGGTCGGCCAGGGCGGTCGAGCCCGTGGAGCTGACGCTGGTGACGTTCCCGCGCGACCGTTCCCGCGCGTTCAGCGGCAGCGGCTATTGCCGGATGGATCTGGCTGGCCATCGGCGGGAGCTGGTCGTTCGACAGGTCGCCGACCAGTTGACACCGGGTCGCACGTACGAAGTTGCCGCCAAGGTGTTCGTCACCGGCGGCTCGGCGACGCTTCGGGCCACGGGCTTCGAGCGGCTCAACGGCTTGGCGGACCGTGCCGCTACCACGGCCACGCCCGGAGCGTGGCGCACGTTGACGGTT
The DNA here is from genome assembly GCA_039808865.1 of Geminicoccaceae bacterium. Classification (GTDB taxonomy): domain Bacteria; phylum Pseudomonadota; class Alphaproteobacteria; order Geminicoccales; family Geminicoccaceae; genus Benzoatithermus. The sequence continues at coordinate 1,089 of JBDHTW010000102.1, read as the reverse complement.
CGCGTGCAGCCGTCCAATCCATGGCTCGTCGTGGCGTTGCACGGCAAGGGCACCGGCAAGCACGGCGACGAGATACGTTGGGGCGAGGTGACGGTCACGGCGGTCGGGTAGGGTGGAAGCGATGGCAGCGCCGTCTTGAGGCCGAGGTGGCGGGCCATAGGCTCGCCGTAGTAATTTGGAATATCGCCGGCGGACCGTCGTTGACGATGCATGTTCCAGCCAGCCTGCACGGGAGCCGGTGGTTTGTCCGCTCTCAGTTCACCGATGCCGGGCATCGTGGCAGCCGCGATGGCCGTGCTCCTGGCCGGGTGCGTCAGCGCGCCACCGCCCTCGAGCCGGGTCGTGTCGGCTGATCCGACCACGGTCCGCGAGCGTGTGCAGATGGCGATGCGGGCCGACGGCCTGGTCGCGACCGTGCGCGACGATGGTACGATCGTGGCCCGGTCGCTGCAGGTACCCGGCGATTGGGCAAGGTGTCCACCGGTCCTGGTCGGCCGCGGTGGTTCCAACGAGAGCAAACGAATGGTGACCGTCCGATCGAGGCGGGTCTCGCTACGCGTGGTGCTGACGCCCGTGGGCCAAGCCACCACGATCGACGTCGACGCCGATTTCAGTGGCGCCTACGACAATCCGGAGACGGCCGCGAGCTTCGATCGCGCCTGTCGATCCACCGGCGTGCTCGAGGCTCGCCTACTGGCGGCGGCCGGATGATCGCCAGCCGGCCTCGATGCGCCGAACGGGCTGGAGTTCTTCTGCCGGCACGTGGCTCGGCGGGGAACCATGGTGCGTCGATCAAGTAGCGATCTCGCTCGACCGCCGATCCGACGGTGTCGTTCCGGAATGGCAAAGCTGACCGCACCAGTAGTGCTCGCCATGCCTATGGTTGAGATTTTGTCGTTCATCTCAACTTGACAGAAAATGAATCTTTGTTAACGTGAGATTCGATATTGTCCATTGGAGGACATCGCTGCATCGGTGACTGGCGTTGCCGTCCAATTCATCCGCTTCGACATGTCCCCGGTCGTGATATCCTCAAAGAAGGGCCTCGCCGACGCCGTGCGCGCGCTTGCAGGTTCCGGCTGAAGTATC
>JBDHTW010000101.1:0-14633 GCA_039808865.1 Geminicoccaceae bacterium | reverse complement strand
CATTGGAAAGATGGTGCCGCCAGATAGGATTGAACTATCGACCTCACCCTTACCAAGGGTGCGCTCTACCACTGAGCTATGGCGGCTTGCGGTGGCCGGGGTGATGCCACACCGTCCTGCCGCATGCAAGTTGGTTTCGATTCATGCCCGACGAACGCAAGCCCCAGCCGCCCGAAGCCGCATCCCGCGAGGCCAGGCTCGCGGCGGCGATGCGCGCCAACCTGCAGCGGCGCAAGGCACAGCAGCGCGCCCGGGCCGCGGCGACGGCGACTGCCGAGGAGCCGGTTGAGCAAGGCTGAACGATCCCTTACAAGGGCGCCCACGCAAGACCAGCGAGGTGCGACACGATGTCGATCATGCCGGATCGGTGGATCCGCGAAATGGCGCGGGCGCACGGCATGATCGAGCCGTTCGTCGACCGGCAGACCCGCGAGGGCGTCATCTCCTACGGCCTGTCGTCCTATGGCTACGATGCCCGGGTGGCACCCGAATTCCGCATCTTCACCAATGTCGACAACGCGCTGGTCGACCCCAAGCATTTCTCCGCGCAGAGCTTCGTCGAGCGCAACGGCGAATCGTGCGTCATTCCGCCCAACAGCTTCGTGCTGGCGCGTACGGTCGAGTATTTCCGCATCCCGCGCGACGTGCTGGTCATCTGCCTCGGCAAGAGCACCTACGCGCGCTGCGGCATGATCGTCAACGTCACCCCGCTCGAGCCGGAGTGGGAAGGCCACGTCACGCTCGAGATCTCCAACACCACCCCGCTGCCGGCGCGGGTCTACGCCAACGAGGGCATCTGCCAGTTCCTGTTCCTGCGCGGAGCCGAACCGCCCGAGGTCTCGTATGCGGACCGCAAGGGCAAATATATGGGGCAGAAGGGCGTGACGCTGCCCCGGCTCTAGCCAAGGACCCAAGATCCGCTCATGGACCGTATCGTCATCCGCGGCGGCGTGCCGCTCGAGGGCAGCGTGGCGATCAGTGGCGCGAAGAATGCGGCCCTGCCGATCATGGCCGCCTGCCTGCTGACGGCCGAGCCGCTCGATCTCGGCAACGTGCCGGATCTCGCCGACATCGCCTCGACGCAGCGCCTGCTGCAGCATCTGGGTGCCTCGGCGACCTATGTCGCGGGCGAGGCGGGGCGGATGGTCCTGCATGCGCCCACCATCCTCACCCATACCGCGCCCTACGACCTCGTGCGCAAGATGCGCGCCTCGGTGCTGGTGCTGGGGCCGATCCTCGCCCGGACCGGCGAGGCCCGCGTGTCCCTGCCCGGCGGCTGCGCGATCGGGCCACGGCCGATCGACCTGCATCTGATGGGTCTGGAACGCCTGGGTGCGCGGATCGACCTCGAGGACGGCTATGTCCGCGCCCGCGCGCCGCAGGGACTCGTCGGCGCCGAGATCCGTCTGCCGCAGCCGTCGGTCGGCGCCACCGAGAATCTGCTCATGGCGGCCACCCTCGCACGTGGCGAGACGCTGATCGCCGGGGCCGCGCGGGAGCCGGAGATCGTCGATCTCGCCGCCTGCCTCATGGCGATGGGCGCGCGGATCGAGGGGGCCGGATCGAGCCACATCCGGATCACGGGCGTGCAGGCGCTGCACGGCGCCCGCCATCGCATCATTCCCGACCGCATCGAGGCCGCGACCTACGCCATGGCGGCGGCGATCACCGGCGGGCGCCTGCGGCTGCAGCAGGCGTCGCTCGAGCTGTTCGGCGCCGCGACCGAGGTCATGCGCGCGGCCGGCATGGTGCTGGAGGTGGCCGAAGGTGGCATCGAGGCCGGCCTCGGCCGGGACGGGCTCGTCGGCAGCGACGCGCTGACCGGACCGTTCCCGGGCTTCGCCACCGACCTGCAGGCCCAGTTCATGGCGCTGATGTGCGTGGCCCAAGGGGCCGCGATGATCACCGAGACCATCTTCGAGAACCGGTTCATGCACGTGCCGGAGCTGGCGCGGATGGGGGCCAAGATCAACGTCCACGGCGCTTCCGCCCTGGTGCGCGGCGTGCGCGAGCTGAAGGGGGCGCCGGTGATGGCGACCGACCTGCGCGCGTCCGTGTCGCTGGTGCTGGCCGGCCTCGCCGCCAGCGGCGAGACCGAGATCAACCGCATCTACCATCTCGACCGGGGCTATGAGCGGCTCGAGGCGAAGCTGGGCGCCGTCGGCGCCAGGATCGAGCGCGTGCCGTGAGGGAAGAGGCCATGACCGACAAGCTGCGGCTGAAGGCCGGGGATCCCGAGGATCTGACCGTGATCGCCGCCTGCCTGCAGGATGCGCGGGTCACCTTACGCGAGATGCTGTTCACGCCCACCGAGCGCCGGTTCGTGGCGGCCTTCAAGCGCTACCGGCGCGAGCGGCTGCCCAACTGGTCGGACTGCGAGGGGCTGACCGAGTGTCTCTCCGCGCTGGTGTTCGACGGAATCGCCGAGGTCAAGTATCGCGGCCTCGACCCGGCGCAGCCGGACAAGGAGCTCGTGCTGCTGACCATCGCCACCGAGCCCGGCAAGTCGCATCTGATCCACATCGATCTGATCTTCGAGGGTGAAGCCCAGATTCAGCTGCGGACCGACCACATCGCGTGCCGGCTCGACGATTTCGGCGCGCCGGAGTTCGCGAAGGTGACGCCGTGCGATCATCTGAGCGAAGGCTGGATCAAGGTGGCGCCGACATGACGCTGTTTTTGGACCAGAGCGAGCCGGGCTTCGCGGCGGCCTTCGCGGCGCTCGTCGACGCACGGCGGGACGAGGAGGCGGACGTCCGTGCGACCGTGGCCGAGATCGTGGCGGCGGTCCGCCGGCAGGGCGATGCTGCCCTGGTCGAGCTGACCGCGCGTCTCGACCGCATGCACCTCGACGCCGACCGGTTGCGCTTCACGCCGGCGCAGATCGCGGCCGCACGGGAAAGCTGCACGCCGGAGCTGTACGAGGCGCTGGTGCTGGCGGCGGAACGGATCCGCGCCTTCCATGCCCGGCAAGTGCCGGCGGACGCGAGCTACGTCGACGAGCGCGGCGTCGGTCTCGGGCTGCGCTGGCGGCCGGTCGATGCCGTGGGTCTCTACGTTCCGGGCGGCACCGCGGCCTACCCGAGTTCCGTGCTCATGAACGCGATCCCGGCCCGCGTGGCCGGGGTGGGCCGGCTGGTGATGACCGTCCCGACGCCGGACGGCGTGGTCAACCCGCTGGTGCTGGTCGCGGCCGAGCTTGCCGGCGTCGACGAGATCTACCGCATCGGTGGTGCCCAGGCGGTGGCCGCGCTGGCCTACGGCACGGCGTCGATCGCGCCGGTCGACAAGATCGTCGGGCCTGGCAACGCCTACGTCGCCGAGGCCAAGCGGCAGGTGTTCGGCCGGGTGGGCATCGACATGATCGCCGGCCCGTCCGAGATCGTCGTCGTGGCCGAGTCCGGGGTCGACCCCGGCTGGGTCGCCATCGACCTGCTGTCCCAGGCCGAGCACGACGAGCGGGCGCAGGCGATCCTCGTCACGGACGATGCCGGCTTCGCGCGCGCGGTCGGCAGGGCCGTGGAGGAGCGGCTGACGCGGCTCGAGCGCAGCGCCATCGCCCGGACGAGCTGGCGGGACCACGGCGCCATGATCGTGGTCGAGGGGATCGAGGCCGCAGCACCCCTGGTCGATGCGCTGGCGCCCGAGCATCTGGAGCTGATCGGCCCGGGGGCGGAGCGGCTGGCCGAGCGCATCCGCCACGCCGGCGCGATCTTCGTCGGCCCGTTCACGCCCGAGGTCATCGGCGACTATGTCGGCGGCCCCAACCACGTGCTGCCGACCGGCCGCACGGCCCGGTTCGCCTCGGGCCTCGCGGTGTTCGACTTCCTCAAGCGCACGACCATCCTGCGCTGCGATGCTGCGGGCTTCGCCGGGCTGGCGCCGGCGGCGTCGCGGCTCGCCCGGGCCGAAGGGCTCGAGGCGCACGCGCTGGCCGTCGAGCAGAGGCTCGGCAGCGCCGCATGAGCAAGGACACCGCGCGCATCGTCGCCCTCGAGCTCGACCAGAAGAGCATCGTGCGCTGGAGTTCGGAGATCGAGCATGAGCGCGACGTCGCGATCTTCGACCTGCTCGAGAGCAACCATTTCCGGCTCGTCGACGGCTGCCACGGTCCCTACCGGCTGTTCTTGAGCCTGCGCGACAGCACGCTGGTGATGCGGGTGGAAGGTGAGGGGAGCACCCAGCCCGTCGAGGTGACCTTGGGGATCCGCAGCTTCCGCCGGGTCGTGAAGGACTACTTCATGATCTGCGACAGCTACTTCCAGGCGATCAAGGGCGCGACGCCGACACGGATCGAGGCGATCGACATGGCCCGCCGGGGCCTGCACAACGAGGGCTCCGACCTCCTGCAGCAGGCGCTCGACGGCCGCGTCGAAATCGACCACGACACGGCGCGGCGTCTGTTCACCCTGCTCTGCGTGCTGCACATCCGGGGCTGATGGCCGAGTTACCGGGCAGCGTGCTGTTCGCCTGCTCGCACAACGCGATCCGCTCCCCCATGGCCGAGAACATCCTGCGCTACTTCCACGGCCGGCGGATCTACGTGCAGAGCGCGGGCGTGCGTCCCAGCGAGCTCGATCCGTTCGCGGCCGTGGTCATGGACGAGATCGGCATCGACATCTCGCATCACCAGCCGCGCAGCTTCGACCAGCTCGAGGACGATTACTTCGACGTCGTGATCTCGCTGTCGCCGGAAGCGCAGCACAGCGCCGTCGAGCTGACCCGCAACAGCCATTGCGAGCTGCTGTTCTGGCGCATGCCCGATCCGAGCCTGGTCGAGGGCTCGCGCGAGACGCGGCTCGATGCCTACCGCAGCCTGCGCGACCTGCTGATGCGCCGTATCCGCGTCCAGTTTCCCGTCGAGGGCGCACCGCAGATTTGAACGCCGGATGAAGCTCGCGTCATCTTTTCGCCACAATCGCCCGGTATGGCCGGCCCGACCATGGCGCTGAGAGCGAGGCCGGGATGGACGGGACGATGCGGGCGGGACGGGCGCAGGCGCGCGAGCTGGCCGAGGATATCGGGCGCAACGCCAGCGGCAACCCGACCATGGGCGAGGTGATCGGCAGCCGCTACCGCCGCCGCGACCTGCTGCGGGGGGCGCTCGCGGTGACGGCGATCGGCGCCACGATGGGGCCGCTCGCCCTGGCCGCGGCGCGCGGCGCACGGGCGGCCGTGCCGGGCTTCGGCTTCGCCGAGGTCGCGGTCGGCACCGACGAAAGCCATCACGTGGCTGCCGGCCACGTGGCCGAGGTGCTGATCCGCTGGGGCGACCCGGTGCTGCCGGGCGCACCCGCTTTCGATCCAGGCAACCAGACGGCGGCGGCGCAGAAGCAGCAGTTCGGCTACAACAACGACTATGTCGGTTACTTCCCGCTCGACGGTTCCAGCGAGCACGGCCTTCTGGTCGTCAATCACGAGTACACCAACGAGGAGCTGATGTTCCCGGGTGCCGCCGCGAAGATCAGCAAGGCCGACAAGTTCGGCTACCTGACGCCGGAGCTGGCCGAGATCGAGATGGCGGCGCACGGCGGCTCGGTGCTGGAGATCCGCAAGCTGGACGGTGCTTGGCGGGTGGTGCCGGACAGCGCCTACAACCGCCGGATCACGGCGCTGGATACCGAGATGGAACTGACCGGCCCGGCCGCCGGCCACGACCGGCTGCGGACGAGCGAGGATCCGACCGGCACGCGCGTCGTCGGCATGATCAACAACTGTGCCGGCGGCATGACGCCGTGGGGCACGTGGCTCAGCGCGGAGGAGAACTTCCACGGCTACTTCACGGGTGCGCTGCCGGAGGGCCATCCGGAGGCGGCAAACTACAAGCGCTATGGCGTGGGTGCGGCCGAGTATGGCTGGGGCAGGTATGTCCGCCGCTTCGACATCGCGGCCGAGCCGAACGCCGCCAACCGCTACGGCTGGATGGTCGAGATCGACCCGTTCGACCCGGCGAGCACGCCCAGGAAGCGCACGGCCATGGGCCGCTTCAAGCACGAGGGGGCGACGACGATCGTCGGCAAGGATGGCCGGGTCGTGGCCTACATGGGCGATGACGAGCGGTTCGACTATGTCTACCGGTTCGTCACCCGCGAGAGCTACGTCCCGAACGACCGCGCGGCCAACCGCGACCTGCTCGACGACGGCACGCTGGCGGTGGCGCGGTTCGATGCCGACGGCTCGCTGCAATGGCTGCCGCTGGTGTTCGGCCAGGGTCCGCTGACCGCGGCCAACGGCTTCCACAGCCAGGCCGACGTGTTGATCGAGACCCGGCGCGCCGCCGACCTCGTCGGCGCCACCAAGATGGACCGACCCGAGGACATCGAGCCCAACGCCGTCACCGGCAAGGTCTATCTGATGCTGACCAACAACAACAAGCGCAAGCCGGAGCAGGTCGACGCGGTCAACCCGCGCCCCGAGAACCTGTTCGGCCACATCGTCGAGCTGACGCCGCCGGACGGCGACCATGCCGCGGACCGCTTCGCCTGGGACATCCTGGTCCGCTGCGGCGATCCGAGCATCGCCGAGGTCGGTGCCACGTTCAACGCCGCCACGAGCGCGAACGGCTGGTTCGGCATGCCCGACAATTGCGCCGTCGATGCCGCCGGGCGGCTCTGGATCGCCACCGACGGCAACAGCGCCAAGGCCACCGGTCGCACCGACGGCCTGTGGGCGATGGAGACCGACGGTGCCGCTCGCGGCACGTCGAGGTACTTCTTCCGCTGCCCGGTCGGGGCCGAGATGTGCGGCCCGATGTTCACGCCCGACACGAAGACGCTGTTCCTCGCCGTGCAGCACCCTGGCGAGGAGGATGCCGAGGGCAAGCCCGGCACCTTCGAGCAGCCGGCGACGCGCTGGCCGGACTTCGTGGCCGGCATGCCGCCACGGCCGGCGCTCGTCGTCGTCGTCAAGGCGGACGGCGGCGAAATCGGCAGCTGAGCCGGTTCGCTCGAATCCGCATCGGGGCGGCCGTCGCGGCCCGGCTTCGATCACCTGTGCAGTCCATTCCCGCCCGTGCCTGCCTTGGCCCGGTGGACGAGGAGCAAACGAACCAATGACCACGGACTGCCGCCGGACGCGCGGCCTCGCCGCTGCATTGGCGGCCACCTTCATTATGCCGGCGGCGCTGCCGGCCCGGGCCGCCGATGCCTACTTCGCCCGTGCCGCGACCCTGCCGGTCTATGCCACGCTGCCGGCCGGGGTCGATCCGACGACGCCGGCATCGGCCGAGATCATCGCGGCCACGCCCGACGGCATGCGCCTGATCTTCACCGACAGCCCCGGCAAGCGGCTCGGCTTCGTCGACATCGCCGATCCGACGGCGCCGACGCCGGCCGGCTCCTTGCCGCTGCAGGGCGAGCCGACCTCGGCCACGGTGGTGAGCGACGTGGCGCTGGTGGCGGTGAACCGCTCGCCGAGCAAGGCGGCGCCTGCCGGCCACGTCGCGGTCGTCGATCTGGCGACGAAGGCGGTCGTCGCCACGTGCGACGTGCGCGGCCAGCCCGACTCCGTGGCGGCGAGCCCGGATCGGCGCTTTCTGGCGGTGGCCGTCGAGAACGAGCGCGACGAGGAGGTGAACGAGGGCAAGCTGCCGCAGCTCCCGCCGGGTCATCTTGCGATCTTCGATCTCGGCGCGGACGGCAAGCCCACCAACTGCGACCAGGCACGCATCGCCGCCATGACCGGGCTCGCCGAGCTGGCGCCGGAGGATCCCGAGCCCGAGTTCGTCGACGTCAATGCCGCCAACGTCGCCGCGGTGACGTTGCAGGAGAACAACCATGTCGTCCTGGTCGATCTGGCCTCGGGTCGCGTCACCGGCCATTTCTCGGCCGGCACGGTCGATCTCGAGCGGATCGATGCCGACGGGGACAAAGTGATCGCCGCGACCGGCGCGAAGAGCGGTATCAAGCGCGAGCCCGACGCCATCGGCTGGCTCGACACCCAGCGGCTGGTGACCGCCAACGAGGGCGACTACCAGGGTGGCAGCCGTGGCTTCACCATCTTCGACACCGCCGGAAAGGTGCTCTACGATTCGGGCAATCTGCTCGAGCATCTGGCGATGCGCGCCGGCCACTACCCGGTCAAGCGGGCCAAGGCCAAGGGTGTCGAGCCCGAGGGCATCGAGATCGGCAGGTTCGCTGGCACGCCGCTGATCTTCGTCAACGCCGAGCGCGCCAACTTCGTCGCCGTCTTCGCCGACAGGGGCGGTAGCGCGGCGCCGGCGTTCGTGCAGTTCCTGCCCACCGGCATCAGCCCCGAAGGTGTGGTGGCCATTCCCGGGCGCGAGCTGATCGCCGTGGCCAACGAGCTCGACGAGCCCGCCGACAATGTCCGGGCGACGATCGGCATCTATCGGCGTGACGCCGTGGCGCCGGCCTATCCGACCCTGGAATCGGCGCTCGATCCCGCGACCGGAGCGCCGATCGGCTGGGGGGCGCTGTCCGGGCTCGCGGCCGATCCCCTGGATGCGCGCCGGGTCTATGCGGTGAGCGACAGCTACTACGACAGCGCGCGGATCTACACGATCGACGCTGCCGCCGTTCCGGCCCGCATCACCTCCTTCGTCGAGCTGCGGAAGGACGGCAAGCAGGCGAGCTACGACCTCGAGGGGATCGCGCTCCGCCCGGGCGGCTTCTGGCTGGCTTCGGAGGGCAACCCGGAAAGCAAGAGCCCGCAGCTGCGCCAGAACCTCCTGCTCGCCGTCGCCGCCGACGGCACGGTCGAGGAGGAGATCGCGCTGCCCGCGGCGCTGGCGCAGCAGGCGGGCCGCTTCGGCGTCGAGGGTGTCGCCACCTGGGGCGAGGGCGCGGCGCAGAAGGTGGTCCTGGCCATCCAGCGGGAGTGGAAGGACGATCCGCAGGGCATGGCCAAGCTCGCCATCTACGATCCGGCGCAGCGGAGCTGGGCGTTCGTCCGCTACCCGCTGTCCGCGCCCGGCGCGCCAGCCGGCGGCTGGGTCGGTCTGTCCGAGATCACGGCCTTGGGCGGCGACCGTTTCGCGCTGATCGAGCGCGACAACCAGCCGGGCCCGGCGGCGGCGATCAAGACGGTCACGACCGTGTCCCTGGCCGGTGTCGGGCCCGAGCCGCTGGGCCGGGACCTGCCGGTGCTGCGCAAGCAGGTGGCGATCGATCTCCTGCCGGCGCTGCGGCGCCGCCAAGGCTGGGTCCCCGACAAGGTCGAGGGCTTGGCAGTGCTGGCCGACGGCCAGATGGTGGCGGTCACCGACAATGACGGGGTCGACGGCGCCAGCGGGGAGACGCTGTTCATGCGCCTCGGACCCGCCGCCGCGGTGAACTGAGGGATGCAAATCTTGTCATTGAACCTTAACCGCAACGCGCTATGGTTCCGCCGTGGCGAGAAGGCGGCCACGGCGCAGCCGTAGGCAGCCCGGCCCCGAGTTCGGGGCGCCTCGGTCGGATCGACTAAGCTGCGGGCGGCTTCGGCCGCCCGTTCGCATTTCACGCCGGCGGCGCGAACGGCTGGACCACCGTCTGGAACGGCGGCAGGGCTTCGCACCTTGCGGCATGCGCCGCGAGATGCGGCCAGCGCTGCGGCTCGATCAGTGCCGGGTGGGCTTCGCCCACGAAGCGCAGCGCGCACGCGACCGCGATGTCGGCATGGCCGATGGCCGTGCCGAACCAGTAGGCGGTGGCGCGTCCGGCGCGGTCCGCTTCGAGCGTGTCGAGCACGGCCGCGATCTGGGCCGCGCACCGCTCGGCCCAGCGTGGCGAGCTCACCTCGTGCAGCGCCTTCTCGTAGAACAGGCTCACGGCCTTGTCGGCGAGACCGGTGGCCAGCGCGCAGACCTTGAGCATCTGCCGCCGCCGCTGCCCGCTGCGCGCGATCAGCGCCCGTTCCGGGCCGGCCAGCTCGTCGAGATGGTCGAGGATCGCGCCGCTCTCGATCAGCACCTCGCCCTCGTCCAGCACCAGCGTCGGCACCCGCCGCAGCGGGTTGTAGCGGGCGACCAGCTCGCCGTCGGCGAAGGTCGACCATGGACGGTGCTCGTAGGCCATGCCGTAGAGGTGCAGCGCTATGCCCACGCGCCGGACGAACGGCGAATCATACTGCCCGATCAGGATCATCAGGATCTCCCGCTAGCCCATCCGGGGTAGCGCAGACCGGGCGCGCCTGTCACGCCGGCGCCGCGCCCCTCGGCTCGGGTGTGGCCACGACGAGCCACGGAATCCCGAAGCGATCCGCCACCATGCCGAAGGCCGGCGAGAAGAAGGTCCTGGTCAGTGGCGCGCGCACCTCTCCCTGCACGGCCAGGGCTGCGAACGTCCGCTCGGCCTCGGCGACGTCGGGTACCGTGAGCGAGAGCGCGAAGCCGCGATGCGCCGGCGAATCCTGATCGCACCCGTCGGAGGCGAAGATCTCGCAGTCGCGGATGCGCAGGCTGCAATGCATGATCTTCTCGGCCGTCGCCGGGTCGGGGTCGCCGCACGGCGGCTCGGGGCTGTCCTTGAAGCGCAGCAGCATCGTCACCTCGGCGCCCAAGGCGCCCCGGTAGAACGCGATCGCCTCGTCGCAGCGGCCGGCGAAGAACAGATAGGGCTGGATCGTCATCGTCGCTCCCGTTGCCGTTCCAAAGAGAAGTGGCGCGTCGTCTCAGCCGAGCATGGCCGTCACGATGTGCAGCTCCGTGCCGGCCGGCAGGCTGGTGGTCAGGGTCGCCCGCTGGCCGCCGACGAAGACGTCGATGTGCCGGCGTAAGCTCGGGCGGCTGTCGCACAGCCGGTCACGCATGCCGGGCCACGCCCGGTCCAAGGCGTCGATCGCCTCGATCACGGTCGCCGCCGCGAGCTCCACGTGCATCGTGGCGCCCGGGAACAGGCGCACGAGAGCCGGCGGCAGGATCACCAGCACCATCCCGCCACCGGGCATCGCCGCCTAGGCCTCGACCACCAGGGTCTCCACCGAGCAGATCGGCGGCAGATAAGGTGCAATGCAGCACCAGGTCTCGCCTTCGTCGGTGCTCGCGTAGAGCTGGCCGGTATGGGTGCCGAAATAGATTCCGGCGGGCTCCAGCCGGTCGGCGGCCATCGCCTGCCGCAGCACGGTGAGGAACGCGTTCTCCTGCGGCAGTCCTGCGCGCAGATCCTGCCAGCTCCGGCCGGCGTCGCGCGTCCGCCACACCGCGGCCCTGCCGTCCGGCACGTAGCGGCCGACCGAGTCGCCGTTCAGCGGCAGAAGATAGAGCGTGTCGGGATCACGCGGGTGCGCCGCCGCGGCGAAGCCGAAGCTCGACGGCAGCCCGGCCTCGATGCTCTCCCAGCGTTGCCCACCATCGTCGCTGCGGTACATGCCGCAATGGTTCTGCTGGTAGAGGCGATCGTGCGACCGCGGGGCGACGACCAGGCAGTGCACGCACTGGCCGAACTCGGGGTAGCGCTGTTCCTCGGGCATGTAGTCGTTGCGCGTGCCGCGGTTGCGTGGCTGCCACGTACAGCCTCGATCCTCGGTGTAGAACACGCCCGCGGCCGAGATCGCGACCCACAGCCTGGCCGCGTCGCGCGGATGCGGCACCAAAGAGTGCAGGATCAGGCCGGCGCCACCGGGTTGCCATTCCGGTCGGGTCGGATGGTCGCGCAGGCCGCGCACGTGCGACCAGCTCGCGCCACCGTCCTCGCTGCGGAACAGCCCGGCCGGCTGGACGCCGGCATGCAGCTCGCCGTGCGCGGCCGCGAGGCTCCACACCGACTTGATCGGCTCCTCGCCCACGGCGTAGGCCAAGCCCGCGCTCGAATGTGTCCAGCTGGCACCTAGATCGGTCGACCTCCAGACCGCGGGTCCGAACCATTCGCTGCCGCCGCCGGCATAGATGGTTCCGCTATCGGGATCGCCGACGACATGGTTCGTCGGCCAAGTCTCGCAGAACGGGCCGCGCACCGTCCACGAGCGGCGCGCAACATCGCTCTCGACGATGAACGCACCCTTTCTGGTGCCCACGAGCACGAGGATCTTCGTCATGCCGGGCCTCGCTTGAGCGGAACGGTCGTGGCTCAGCCGTGCTGGCAGCACGCTCGTGCTGCCGACCGCGGATCGGTGTAGCGGTCATGGTGCCGGACCCAGTCCATGCTGAATGGCAATCCGGCCTCGTCACGCCCTTTGGGTACGCAATCGAGGACATTGTAGGCGCCGAGCAGGATGTCGAGGCCGCGCGCATAGGTCGAATAGGTATGGAAAATCCGCCGTGCCTCGTCCTGGTGGAACACGCTCAGACCCGGGGCCTCCTCGACCGGGAACGCGGTCATGTCATAATTGTAGTAGACTTCGCCGTTCGCCCGCTCCTCCGCGCTGAAGGAAACGTGATAGTCGAAGTTGAAGTCGCTGCCGAACGACGACAGCCAGGGGAACTGCCAGCCCATCCGCTGCTGGAAGGCCAGGATGTCGGCGAGTGGCGCACGGGAGATGGCGACCAGGGTCACGTCCCGCTGCGCCAGATGCACGCGGGCGCCGTCCAGGTGATCGGCGAGGAACGAGCAGCTCTTGCAGCCCTCCGCCCAACCCGGTCCGAACATGAAATGGTAGACGACGAGCTGGCTGCGCCCGTCGAAGAGATCGGCGAGCGTGCGGTCGCCATCGGGGCCGGCGAAGACGTAAGGCTTGTCGACCTCGACCCAGGGCAACGACCGACGCTCGGCGCTGAGCCGGTCGCGCTGCCGCGTCATCTCCTTCTCCCGGATCAGGAGCGCGCGGCGGGCCTGAAGCCACTCGTCACGGGTGACGACCGTATGCTGCATCATTTCCACTCCCTGCGGGCTGCGCCGGCGTAGCTCCGGCGGGCCGGTTGGCGGAACTCATCCATCCCCGGGCGCGTCGCCCTCCGCCTGCAGAAAGGCGTCCAGACGATCCAGGCTCTCGTCCCAGAACTGGCGGTAGTGCTCGAGCCAGTCGGCCACGTCGCGCAGCGGGCCGGCGTCGAGCCGGCACGGCCGCCACTGCGCCGCGCGGCCGCGCGTGATCAGTCCGGCCCGCTCCAGCACCTTGAGATGCTTGGACACGGCCGGCAGGCTCATTGCGAACGGCTCCGCCAGCGCGGTGACCGAGGTCTCGCCGAGCGCCAGCCGGGCCAGGATGGCCCGGCGGGTCGGGTCGGCGAGGGCGGCCAAGGTGAGGCTGAGGCGATCCGAGGTCATGCGCTGCAGAACTGGATGGTTAAATAACTGATCGGTTTAATACGCCACCGAAGCACGCCGGTCAAGGCCGCGCAAGACGATGCCGGTCATGTCGCCGTCGTGGTGCGGTCGAGCTCGGTCGCGAGCTTGGCCAGCAGGTCGCGCCATCCGGCCTCGCGATCCGCGGCTTGGTCGCGCCCGTCCAGCAGCGCGATCTGCTCGGTGAACAGCAGCCGCGTGCCGGCTGCCACCGGCGCCAGCTCGACCGTTGCCAGCGAGGCCGAGATCCGGTCGTCGCCGCGCGCCATGCTGTAGGCGAAGACGATGCGTCGGTTCGGCACGATGTCGTGGAACACCGTCTCGTTGTGGTAGGCGGTACCCGCCGGCTGCACGAACCGGCCCGATTCCCGGCCGCCGACCCGGAAGTCCTGGCGGTACTCGCACACCCAGCCGTCCTCCTGCACGAACCAGCGCTCCCGCGCTGCCGGGTCGGCCCAGGCGCCGAACACCCGTGCCGGCGAGGCGGGATAGGTCCGCTCGATCCGGATGATGTCGTGCTGCACGCCGTAGTCGGTCATGATCCGCTCCCTTGCTCGTCCGGTCCCGGCTCGGCCAGACAGTCGCCCAGGCGATCGAACCGCCGCTCCCACAGCGCCCGGCGCGTGGCCAGCCACTGCTCGGCGGTGCGCAGGGCCGTGGGCTCGATCCGGCAGGTCCGCACCCGGCCGACCTTTTCCGACCGCACGAGTCCGCTCGCCTCCAGCACCTGAAGGTGCTGGACCACCGCCGACAGCGACATGGCGAGCGGCCGGGCGAGTTCGCTGACCGAGGCCGGACCCTGGCTCAGCCGCTCGACCATGTCGCGCCGTCCCGGATCGGCCAGCGCCTGGAACACGAGATCGAGCGACGATAATTGGTTAAGCATTTACTTCACTATCATGTCGACCCCGGCGTGGCAAGCCGGGCGAGTTCTCTGAGCGCCGACATGCGGGTCGGACGGCGTGCCCCATCGATGGTGGCGCGGGAGCGGGAAGCGCAGGTCGCCGTCGTCCGGAGCCGACGGCGGCGACACGCAGGTGGAGCGATGGCTTACCAGCCGATATAGAGGCCGACCTCGCCCAGCCCGCCGTCGGGATAGTTCAGGATCTGCGCCCGCATCTTGTAGCCCTGGGCCTTGAGGTGGGTGTCGTAGGCCTCGTAGATGCGGCGGGCCATCCCGGTCAGCGTGTCCGGCCAGCCTTCCTCGAAATTGTTGATCGCGCGCCCGTGGTCGGTGCAGTACTGGGATGGGAAGCGCATGATCTGGATCTCGGACTGTCCCTGCTCGGCCGCCCGCTTGACCCAGAGATTGAAACGATCGATGCCGTCCGGCTGGATCTCGCGCTCCATGAAATCCTGGCGGGCGCGGCTCTCTTCTTCCTCTTCCTTGCGGCGGCGATCGAGGACTTCCTGCAGCTTCGCCGTTTCCTTCTCGTCGGCGATCCGCTTCAGCTCCTTTACGTTGAGAACCTG
>JBDHTW010000100.1:0-14676 GCA_039808865.1 Geminicoccaceae bacterium | reverse complement strand
CGCCAGCCGTTACCATCTGCCTGCTGCCGGCAAGTTCGTGCACTTTATGCCGCCGCCAGGTAGCTGGTCACGATCTTCTGCAGGCTCGGATAATCGGTCTTGCCCGTACCCAGCAGCGGCAGGTCGGGTCGCCGGACGACCTCGGCCGGCACCATCAGCTCGCCGATGCCGGCCTCGCGCGCGGCCTTGAGCAGGCTTTCGCGCTGCAGATCCGGATCCGTGGTGACGAGCACGATACGCTCGCCCTTGCGCGGGTCGGGCAGGGCCACGACGGCGTGCTGGGCATCGGGGCGCAGCCGGTGCACGAACTCCTCGATGCCACCCAGGCTCACCATCTCGCCACCAATTTTGGCGAATCGCTTGGCGCGGCCGAGGATGGTGATGAAACCCTGCACGTCGACGTCGACGATGTCGCCCGTATCGTACCAGCCGTCGACGAGCCGCTCGAGCACGCCCGGATGCTCGTAGCGCAGGTAGCCCAGCATGACGTTGGGGCCCTTGACCCAGAGCCGGCCGCCACGGTCGAGCCCGGCCACGGGCTCGAGGCGCCACTCGATGCCGGGCAGGAAGCGGCCGACCGAACCCCAGCGGTAGTGCATGGGCGTGTTGAGCGAGATCACCGGCGCCGTCTCGGTGGCGCCGTAGCCGGTCAGGATGCGGATGCCGAACTTGTCGAACCACAGCTTCTGGGTCTCGTCCTGCACCGCCTCGGCACCGGCGAAAGCGTAGCGCAGCGAGCGGAAGTCGTACGGGTCGCCCATGCGCCCGTAACCCTTGAGGAAGCTGTTGGTGCCGAAGATGATGGTCGAATTGCTGTCGTAGACCATCTCCGGCACGATCCGGTAGTGCAGCGGTGACGGGTACATGTAGATCTTCACGCCACCCAGCATCGGCAGCAGCATGGCCCCGGTCAGGCCGAAGCTGTGGAACACCGGCAACGCGTTGAACACCTTGTCCTGCTGATTGAAGTCGATCCGGGCCGAGATCTGCTCGAGATTGCTCAGGATGTTGCCGTGGCTGAGCATCACCCCCTTGGGGCGCCCCTCGGAGCCGGAGGTGAACAGGACCACGGCAGGATCGTCGCGCCTCAGCCCGACTTTGGCATGGAGACGATAGGCGAACAGTCCGTCCCACAGCCCGCGCAGCCGCTGCACGGTGCCGATCTGGTCGCGCAGCTCCTCGAGCCAGAGGAATGTCGCGTGGCCTCCGATGGCTGCGATCGACGGTTCGAGCTTGGCCTTGCCGACGAACTCGCCCGACGAGATCACAAGGCGGATCTGGGCGGTGACCACGGCCGCCTCGAGATTGGCCGGGCCGGCCGAGAAGTTGAGCATGGCCGGCACACGGCCGAAGGCCTGCAGCGCCATGAAGACGACGGCGGCGGCGTTCACGTTCGGCACGAGGACGCCGACGCGCTCGCCGGGCTCGGTACGGGCCGCGAGCTTGCGGCCGAGGACCAGAGCCCCGGCCACCAGCTTCATGTAGTCCAGGTGGACGCCGCTCGTGTCCTCGAGCATCGAGAAGCGCCAGCCGTGCCGCCACCGTGCCCGCAGCAGTGCGCTGAACAGGGTGCTGCCCCAGTCGGTGGTGCGGAACACCATGTCGGACATGATGTCGTAGAGCTGCAGGTTGGCGCGCTGCCGGCGCTGCTTGCCACGCAGCTCGGGGTCGACGCTGAGCTGGCGCGGCGGACAGATGGTAAGCGTGATCTTGGGGAACCAGTGCCGGGTGACTTGGCCCTCCTTGAGCCGGGTGAAGGGCGTCAGCTCCGAACCCTCGACCCGCACCGGGACTATGGTGGCTTGGGTGCGGTCCGCGATATAGGCCGGCCCCGCGTAGATCTTCATCAGCGCGCCGGTGACGCTGAGCCGGCCTTCAGGGAAGATGACGCACGGCTGGCCGGCGTTGATCAGGCCGATCAGGTTCTTGACCGCCAGCGGGTTGGTCGGGTCCAGCGGGTAGATGTTGGCGATCCGGCGGAACGGCTTGAGCCACCAGCGGTTGGCCATGGCGGTATTGACCGCGAACGCCGGCAGTTGGTCCATGGCGGCCAGCAGCAGCGCACCGTCGAGGAACGAGACGTGGTTGACCACGACCAGGACCTTGGCGCCCGATCGGACCACCGCTGCGTTCTCGCGGCCCTTCACCTCGTAGCGGTACAGCAGGCGCAGAACCGCGTGCAGGACGAGCTTCAGGACGCGGCTGGACGACATCAAGCGTTATCCCCGAAATCATGCCGGCGCCCGGGCCGGTATCTTGTACCGCGCGGCCATGGTAGGGCAGACGGCGGCGTCTCGCAGCTGCGATCGCTTGCCGTGAGGGGAAGCGGCGAGATGGCACGCAGTTCCCGAACTCCCGTAGCCGTGCTCCCACGGTCACGCTCGCCGCGGTGGCATGATGGGAGTGCCGCGAACCAATTGCCCCTATGGTTGACGTCAATGTTGCATGCGGTCAGTCTCGGTTGAGATGTTCAGCTTCCGGGGAGCGGATGCGGTTCAGCAGCCATACCGGTCAACCGGACGATAGCCCTGCCGTGCGCCCCTGGTGGCGGCGCTGGCTGGGCGAACCGACGCTGCATTTCCTCGTGCTCGGCGGGGCGCTGTTCGTGGTCTATCCACTGCTGGAGCCGCCCGCGACGACGGCCGATGCCCCGGAGATCGTGATCCCTGCCGCCACGGTGCAGAGCCTCGTCGACGGCTGGACGCAGTCGTGGCAGCGGCCGCCGTCGCCGAGCGAACGTACGGCATTGATCGAGGACGAGGTGCGCAGCGAGGTCCTGGCGCGCGAGGCGATGGCGCGTGGGCTCGATCGCGGCGACCCGGCGATCCGCACCCTGCTGCGCGAGAAGATGGAGTTGCTCGCCGAGCATGGCGAGGCCATCGGCGAGCCCAGCGAGGCCGAGCTGCTGGCCTTCTACCATGAGCGGAAGCAGGCCTTCGGTGGCGGGCGGACGGTCTCCTTCTCGCAGGTCGTGCTCGATCCGGCCCAGCATGGTACCGCGTTCGAGCACGATGCGGCGGAGCTGCTGGCCCGGCTGCAGAACGGTGTGGACGAGGACGATCCCGCTGCTCGTGGCGATCCGTCGGAGTTGCCGCCGGACTATGTCGATCTGCCGGAAGAGCAGCTGCAGGCCATGTTCGGTGCCGAGTTCGCGGCCAAGCTCGCCGAACTGGCGCCCGGGCGATGGGCGGGTCCGTTCTCTTCCCCGTTCGGCATGCATCTGGTCCGGCTGGCCGGCTGGGGCGAGGCGCCGATGCAGCCGTTCGACGAGGTCCGCGACGCCGTGCGGGAGGAATGGCAGGCGGAGCAGCTGCAGGCGGTGCGCGATCGCGCCTACGCGGCCCTGCGCCAGCACTACCGCGTCGTGATCGAGGCGGTTGCGCCGCTGACCGCTGCCGCCACCGCCGATTCGACCGGGGTGACGCGGTGACGCGCGGCGTGGCGTTGCTCGTGGCCGCGGTCGGGCTGCTGATCGCCGATGGTGCTGCCGCCCATCCGATCCGCACCGGCTATCTGGACGTGCAGCGGGTGGAATCCGACGAATATCGCGTACACTGGACGATGCCCGCGCCCGACGGCATTCCGACCGAGGTGGACGTCACCTTCGACGCACGCTGCACGTCGGCCGGGACGGTGAGCAATGCGGACACCGCCATGCGCCTCGATCGCGCCTGGACGATCCGCTGCGCGGACGGTCTCGCCGGAACGCGGGTGACGGCGGTAGGTCTCGATGCGGGCGTGACCGACCTTCTGGTGCGGATCGCCGACCAAACCGTGAGCGTGTCGCGCCTGACGCCCGAGGCGCCGTCGCTCGTCGTGCCGGCCGCCGGCGCCACGTCGCACGGCGCCTGGGTCTACTTCCGTCTGGGTCTTGCGCACATCCTGTTCGGCGTCGACCACCTGCTGTTCGTGCTGGGTCTGCTGCTGCTCGTCCGCGATCCGTGGACGCTGGTGAAGACCGTCACCGGCTTCACCGTGGCGCACAGCATCACGCTGGCCCTGGCGACGTTCGGGCTCGTGCACGTGCCGGCGCCGCCCCTGAACGCCGCCATCGCGTTGTCGATCCTTTGCCTCGGCGTCGAGGCCGCCCGCGCGCAGCGGGGCGCCGGCAGCCTCGCTGCGCGCCGGCCGTGGCTGCTCGCCTTCGCCTTCGGCCTGCTGCACGGACTCGGCTTCGCCAGCGGGCTCGTCGATCTCGGCCTGCGGCGGGCCGACATCCCGATGGCGCTGCTGCTGTTCAATCTCGGCGTCGAGGCCGGGCAGCTGCTGTTCGTGGCCCTGGTCCTGCTGCTGGCGCGGGCGTTTCGCCTGCTCGAGATCCGCTGGCCGCAGCCGCTGCCCTATCTGCCGGTCTATGCCGTGGGCACGCTCGGGGCCTATTGGACGTTCGATCGGATCGCCGCCATGCTCGGGGGAACGGGATGAGCCGCAGACTGGCATGGCCGCTGCTCGGTGTCGGCATGCTGCTGCTATGGCCGGGCGAGGCCAGCGCCCACCTCCTGCCCGGCACGGCGACGGGGTTCCTCGCCGGCCTGGCGCACCCGGTCTCCGGGCTCGATCACGTGCTGGCCATGGTGTCGGTGGGCATCTGGGGCGCGCAGCTCGGCGCCCCGGCTCTCTGGCTGCTGCCGGTGGCCTTCCCGATGATGATGGCGATCGGCGGGTTCCTGGGTCTGCTCGGGGTGCCGCTGCCCGGCGTGGAGGTCGGCATCGCACTGTCCGCGCTGGGCCTCGGCACCGCCATCCTGCTGCAATGGCGTCCGCCGCTCGCCGCCGCGCTGCTGGTCGTCGCCGCTTTTGCGGTGTTTCACGGGTATGCCCACGGAACCGAGCTCCCGCCTGGGGAAAGCGGCCTGATCTACAGCCTGGGTTTCGTGCTGGCCACCGGCTGCCTGCATCTTCTGGGCATCACGGCCGGGCTCGCCCATCGCTGGAGCTGGGGCGCACGCATGCTGCAGGGCACCGGGGCCGGCGTCGCCCTGGGCGGCCTGTTCTTCCTCTGGCAGGCATGCGCATGACGGCGCCTGCGGCATGGTCGCGACGCGTTGCCATCATCGGCCCGTGCCTGGGCACCATGCTGGTTGCGCGGCCGGCCGACGCCCATCTGGTGACGACGGGGCTGGGTCCCGTCTACGACGGCATCGTGCATCTTCTCGCTTCGCCCGAGGATTGGCTGGCGGTGGCCGGCTTGGCCCTGCTCGCCGGGCTGCACGGTCCACGGCCCGCGCGCTGGGTGCTGCCGACCCTGCCCACCGGCTGGCTGGTCGGCGCCATGCTCGGCCGCCTGTCGGGCATCCCGGTCGACGATGTCGTGCCCGCCGTCTCGCTCGTCGCCCTGGGCGGCCTCGTCGCCGCGGATGCGGCCCTGCCGCCGGCCGCCATGGGGGGCCTCGCCGCTCTGGTCGGGCTTGCGCACGGCTATGCGAACGGGGCCGC
The DNA here is from genome assembly GCA_039808865.1 of Geminicoccaceae bacterium. Taxonomy (GTDB): domain Bacteria; phylum Pseudomonadota; class Alphaproteobacteria; order Geminicoccales; family Geminicoccaceae; genus Benzoatithermus. The sequence continues at coordinate 9,240 of JBDHTW010000100.1, read as the reverse complement.
GATGCCGCTGGCCGTACCGGCGATGCTGGCGATTGCGGCCGGCGTGTTCGTGCTCTTCGCGCTCGTCGTGGCGATCGTGCTGCCGCTTCGCGCACGCGGCGGCCGGATCGGGATCAGGGTGCTCGGCAGCTGGATCGCGGCGGTCGGGCTGCTGCTGCTCGGCTGGACATTGCGCCGCTGGATCGGCCTGCCGACTTCAGGTTGAAGAACGGGCTGCCAACTGGCCGATGGATGAACATTCCGTCATGGACGCCACAGGCCGAGCGATCGCCCCTTACGCCGTGGCTGGTGGCAGCTATGCTTGAGCATACCTCGAAACTCGAACGGAATGATAATACGGATTGCACATGCAGAATCTGATGATCGGCCCCGAGATCACCCGCACCAGTCAAGATGCGCTCATGCAGCAATGTGCCGATTTCGCGGCCACGCACCTCGACGACGATCGGATGGCCGCGCTGGTGCAGCGCTTGGTCTCGACCATGGTGGTGCGTGCCGACGATGCCCCGACCGGCCAGGAGGCCGCCCGGCGACACAGCCGGATCCAGAACCTGATCAAGCGGCTCTGAACGGGTCGGCCGTTTCCTGGTCCAGGGGCCGCGCGCACCGAATTTGCGGTGCGACCTTGCCGATGGCTCGCGATTGACAACCCCGCATCGAGCGTCGACGGTCCCGCCGGGAGCCTGGTGAGGGAAACGCCGATGCCGGCCATACTCGATTATGTACGTCGGATTCTGGTCGTCGCGGTGATCGCGATGGCTGCGGCCGCCGAGGGGAAAGCGGTCGAGGTCTGGCAGACGCTGCCACCGATGCCGACCCGTCCCCCCGCTGCCCAAGAAGGCCATGCGCCCGTCAACGGCATCAAGCTGTACTACGCCGTCTACGGCAAGGGCGCGCCGGTGATCCTGCTGCATGGCGGGCTCGCCAACTCGGACTACTGGGGCAACCTGATCCCCGCGCTGGCGGACCGCTACCAGGTGATCGTCATGGACAGCCGCGGCCATGGCCGCAGCACGCGGGACGCCCAGCCCTACGGCTACGACCTGATGGCATCGGACGTGATCGGGCTGATGGATTATCTCAAGCTGCCCAAGGCCGACATCGTCGGCTGGAGCGACGGCGGGATCATCGGGCTGGACATCGCGATGAACCATCCCGACCGCATCGACAAGCTGTTCGCGTTCGGCGCCAACTCGACCCTGGCCGGGCTGAAGGACGGCTTCGACCAGAACCCGAACTTCGCCGCCTTCATCGAGCGGGCCGGCACCGAATACGCCAAGCTGTCGCCGACCCCGAACGAGTACGACGCCTTCCTCACGCAGATCGGCGGCATGTGGGCGTCGCAGCCGAACTGGACCCCCGAGCAGCTCGGCCGGATCAAGACGCCGACCATGATCGCCGACGGCGAGCACGACGAGGCGATCCGCCGCGAACACACCGAGGAGCTGGCCAGGGAGATACCCGGCGCCAAGCTGCTGATCCTGCCCGGCGTCAGCCACTTCGCCATGCTGCAGAACCCGGACCTGTTCAACCGCGCGGTCATCGACTTCCTGGCGCAATGATGCGGTCCGTCGTGGCGAACAGGCGGTGAGCGGCTGGACTTCCACCGGCGGCTGTAGTGATCTTGGCGCATAGCGCCGGGCCAAGCATCGACCTGTGGACCTGTGCCGCCACCGACCAGCGGTGGGGACGGATCCGCTTGTAGTCCATCCGTTGCCATCGAGGCCCGATGATCGCTTCCAGCAAGCCCCACCGCATCCGCCGTCTGCTCGCCGCCAACCGATCGGAGATCGCGATCCGGGTGTTCCGGGCCGCGGCCGAACTCGGCATCCAGACCGTCGCGATCTATGCCGAAGAGGACAAGCTCTCGCTGCACCGCTTCAAGGCCGACGAGGCCTATCGGGTCGGCAAGGGCAAGGGCCCGCTCGAGGCCTATCTATCGATCGACGAGGTGATCCGCGTCGCCGTGGAGGCGAAGGTCGATGCGATCCATCCGGGCTATGGCTTCCTGTCCGAAAGTCCCGAGTTCGCCGAAGCCTGCGCTGCCGCCGGGATCGTCTTCATCGGGCCGACGCCGCAGACCATGCGCACGCTCGGCAACAAGGTGGCGGCGCGCAACCTTGCCGTGTCCGTGGGCGCGCCGGTCATGCCGGCGACCGACCCGCTGCCCGACGACCCGGCGGAGGTGCGCAGGCTCGCGGCCGAGATCGGCTACCCGGTGATGCTCAAGGCCTCTTGGGGCGGCGGCGGGCGCGGCATGCGGCCGATCGACGGCGAGGAGCGCCTGCTCGACGCGGTGATGAGCGCCAAGCGCGAGGCCAAGGCCGCGTTCGGCAAGGACGAGGTCTATCTCGAGAAGCTGGTCCGGCGCGCCCGCCACGTCGAGGTGCAGCTGCTGGGCGACCGTCACGGCAACCTCGTGCATCTGTTCGAGCGCGACTGCTCGATCCAGCGGCGCCACCAGAAGGTCGTCGAACGCGCGCCGGCGCCCTATCTCGACGATGCGCAGCGGCACGCCCTGTGCGAGGCGGCGCTGAAGATCGGGCGGGCCACCAGCTATGTCGGCGCCGGCACGGTCGAGTTCCTGATGGATGCCGACACCGGCGCTTTCTACTTCATCGAGGTCAACCCGCGCATCCAGGTCGAGCACACGGTGACCGAGGTCGTCACCGGGCTCGACATCGTCAAGGCGCAGATCAAGATCGCCGAGGGCGGGCACATCGGCGCGCTGGCCGAGACCGGCATACCTCCGCAGGCGGACATCCGCCTCAACGGTCACGCGATGCAGTGCCGGATCACGACCGAGAACCCCGAGAACAACTTCATCCCGGACTATGGCCGCATCACCGCCTATCGCGGCGCTTTCGGCTTCGGCATCCGGGTCGATGGCGGCACGGCCTATTCCGGGGCCGTGGTCACCCGCTACTACGACCCGATGCTCGAGAAGATCACCGCCTGGGCGGCGACGCCGCAGGAGGCGATCGCCCGGATGGACCGGGCGCTGCGCGAGTACCGCATCCGCGGCGTGGCCACGAACCTCGCCTTTCTCGAGACGCTGATCGAGCATCCCAAGTTTCGCGCCAACGACTACACGACGCGGTTCATCGACGACACGCCCGAGCTGTTCCAGCTCGGCAAGCGGCGCGACCGCGCCACCAAGCTGTTGACCTACATCGCCGACGTCACGGTGAACGGCCATCCGGAGGTGGCCGGCCGGGCACGACCGCGCATCGACGCGCGCGCACCCGAACCGCCGCACTTCGCCCATGGCGCGGGTGGCGCGCCGGGCACCAAGAACCTGCTCGACGAACTGGGGGCCAAAGGCTTCGCGCAGTGGATGCGCGCGCAGGCCCGCGTGCTGGTGACCGACACCACGATGCGCGACGCGCATCAGTCGCTCTTGGCGACCCGCATGCGTTCCCACGACATCGTCGCCGCGGCCGAGGCCTACGCGCACGGCCTGCCGCAGCTCTTCTCGCTCGAATGCTGGGGCGGGGCGACGTTCGACGTGGCGATGCGGTTCCTGTCGGAGGATCCGTGGGAGCGGCTCGCCGTGCTGCGCGAGCGTGTGCCCAACCTGCTGCTGCAGATGCTGCTGCGCGGCGCCAACGGTGTCGGCTACACCAACTATCCCGACAATGTCGTGCGCCACTTCGTGCACCAGGCCGCCGCGGCCGGCATGGATCTGTTCCGCATCTTCGACTGCCTGAACTGGGTCGAGAACATGCGCGTCGCGATCGACGCGGTGGGTGAGACCGGCAAGCTCGCCGAAGGGGCGATCTGCTACACCGGCGACATTCTGGATCCCGACCGCGCCAAGTACTCGCTGCGCTACTATGTCGATCTGGCCAAGGAGCTGGAGCGCGCCGGCTGCCACATCCTGGGCGTGAAGGACATGGCGGGCCTGCTCAAGCCGATGGCGGCCCGCGTGCTGATCAAGGCCCTGAAGGAGGAGATCGGCCTGCCGATCCATTTCCACACCCACGACACCTCCGGCACGGCCGCCGCCAGCGTGCTGGCGGCGGTCGAGGCCGGGGTCGACGCGGTCGACGCGGCCATGGACGCCATGTCCGGCCTGACCTCGCAGCCCTGCCTGGGCTCGATCGTCGAGGCCCTGCGCCATACCGAGCGCGACTCCGGGCTCGACCCCGAGGCCATCCGGCAGCTCAGCTTCTACTGGGAGGCGGTGCGCGCGCAGTACGCGGCGTTCGAGAGCGATCTGCGCGCCGGCGCATCCGAGGTCTACCTCCACGAGATGCCGGGCGGCCAGTTCACCAACCTCAAGGAGCAGGCCCGCTCGCTCGGCCTCGAGACCCGCTGGCACGAGGTCGCGCGCGCCTATCGCGCGGCCAACGACCTGTTCGGCGACATCGTCAAGGTGACGCCCTCCTCGAAGGTCGTGGGCGACATGGCGCTGGTCATGGTCTCGCAGGGCCTGACGTCGATGGACGTGCTCGATCCGGCCCGCGAGATCGCCTTTCCGGCCTCGGTGGTCGAGATGATGCGCGGTGATCTCGGCCAGCCCCCGGGCGGCTGGCCGCCGGCGATGCAGAGGAAGGTGCTGAAAGGCGAGGCGCCGATCACCGTCCGGCCCGGCTCGCTCCTGCCGGAGGCCGATCTGACGTCGGTGCGTGCCGAGGCCGAGAAGCGCTGCGGCCGCCATCTCGACGAGGCGGAGCTCGCCGCGTACCTGATGTATCCCAAGGTGTTCACCGACTTTGCCGCCGCCGAGCGCAAGTACGGCCCGGTCTCGGTGCTGCCGACACCGGTGTTCTTCTACGGCATGGCGGTGGGCGACGAGATCACGATCTCGCTCGAGAAGGGCAAGACGCTCGTGGTCCGCCTGCAGGCGATCGGGGATACCGACGAGGAGGGCCAGGTCCGCGTCTTCTTCGAGCTCAACGGTCAGCCGCGCATCGCGCGCGTCCCCAACCGCGCCGCCGTGGCCAAGCTGCCGGCCCGCCGCAAGGCCGAGGACGGCAACGACGCCCACGTCGCCGCGCCGATGCCGGGCTCCGTCTCGACGATCTCGGTCCGTCCCGGCCAGCCGGTCAAGGCCGGCGACGTGCTGCTGACCATCGAGGCCATGAAGATGGAGACGGCACTGCACGCGCCGCGCGATGGAACGGTCAAGGAGGTCCTGGTCCACGCCGCCAGCCCGATCGACGCCAAGGACCTGCTGGTGGTGCTCGACGGCTGAGCCGGGCGCGCATGCGGCCGCCGCGCCGGCCGCATGCGCCTACGTCATTCGCCGGCTGGCGCGAACACCTCCTCGCCGCCGCCAAGCGGCACGGGCTCCGGCCGGTCGGTGCTGCTCTCGATCCGTAGCCGGCGGCCCTCGACGGCGGCGCGCTCGAGCGCCTCCAGCACCTCGAGCACGTGCAGGGCGAGCTCGCCGCTCGCCCGATGCGGTCGTCCCGCGGCGATCGCACAGGCCATGTCGAGCACGCCGACCATCCGGTAGTCGGCGACCTCGAGGCCGGAACCGGCCCGCCGGTTCGGCTGCCCGAACGGCCGACCGTCGATCGGCAGCTCCTGCCAGTCCTGATGGCGCTCGGACACCCGCACCGTCCCGCCGAAGAAGTTGGGGTCCGGGTTCAGCAGGCTGCCCTCGGTGCCGTAGAGCTCGATCGGCAGGCGCGCGTGCTTCCAGATGTCCCAGGACATCGTCACGGCGACGTTGGCGCCATTGGCGAACGCCAGCACGCCGTTGACCGTGGTCGGGACCTCGACCTCGATCACCTCGCCGCGCCGCGGCTCGCTCGTCACCGTGCGGGTGGCGTGCGCCCGTGACGCCTGGGCGACCACGCTCTCGACCGGACCCAGGCAATTGACCAGCTGGGTGACCGGGTAGCAGCCGATGTCGAGCACCGGGCCGCCGCCGCGCTTGAAGAAGAAGGACGGGTTGGGGTGCCAGCCCTCCATGCCCGGACCGGCGAAGCAGACCGCGCCGCCGACGACGCGGCCGATCCGACCGGCGTCGATCGCGGCACGCGCTGCCTGGTGGCTGGCTCCGAGGAAGGTATCGGGCGCCGAGCCCAGGCGCACGCCCTTGGCGGCGGCCGCTGCCGCCAGCTCGCGCGCTTCGGCGAGGGTCGTGGCGAACGGCTTCTCCGAGTAGACGTGCTTGCCGGCCGCCACGATCCGGTGGCTCACCTCGGCGTGGGCCAAAGGCACGGTGAGGTTGACGACGATCGCGATGTCCGGATCGGCCAGCAGCTCGGCCTCGCTCACGGCCGCGACGCCGTAGGCCTCGGCCCGGGCCCGGGCCGCCTGTGGGTCGATGTCCGTCACCGCCTTGACCGAGACCAGCCGCGAGCGCGCGCCTCCCTTCAGGTAGGCTTCGCTGATGTTACCGCAGCCGATGATCCCGAGCTTGATCTGCTCCATGGGGCGTTCCTTCAAGCCGTGAGCGGCAGCAGGAAGGTGCGGCTGGCTCGGGCGAAGCCCACCGGATCCTTGGGCTTGTCGTGCTCCAGCACCATCCATTCGACCCCGAGCGCGCGCACCTCGCGCCACAGGGCGGGCCAGTCGAGCACGCCCTGCCCGATGTCGCACCAGCCGTCCTGGTCGAGGTTCTGCCCCGCCGGGGCGATGTCCTTGACATGCACGGCGGTCAGCCGGTCACGGTAGCGTTCGAGCCAGTCCAGGGGATCGGCGCCACCGCGCACGAGCCAGGCGAGATCGGCCTCGAAGGTCAGGGGCGAGCCCTCGGCGCCCTCGAACAGGAGCTCGAGCGGCGTGCTGCCGTCGGTGAACGGCTTCAGCTCCCAATGATGGTTGTGATAGCCGAGCATCAGTCCCTTGCCGGCCAGCCGCTCGGCCATCGCGCCAAGTTCCTCGCCGGTGGCGCGCCAGCGATCGGCCGGCTGCGCGCGGTCCTCGACCGGCACGGCGGGCATGAACAGCTGCTCGATGCCGATGATTTTGGCCTGATCGACGACCCAGTCGAGCCGTGTTCTGAGATCGGCGAGACCGACATGGCCGGTCGGCGCCGTCATGCCGCGGGCATCGAGCTTGGCGCGCGTGCCTTGCGCATCGGCCAGATGCGCGCCCACGGTCTCGACCCGGCGAAAGCCGATCTCGGCCAGGGCGTCGAGCTGACGGTCGAGGTCGCCAAAGTCGCGCAACGAATAGAGCTGGATCGAAAGCTCGTCGGCGATGTTCATGCTGTCCTACTCGTGGTTGTCACAGGCGCAGGCCCGTGTCGGAGGCGAAGAGCGAAACGCGTTGGGGATCGACGGCAAGGCCGAGCCGGTCGCCCGGCGTCACCGGTCGATCGCCGCCGGTGCGCACCTGGACGGCGTGCCGGCCGTCGCTGCACCAGATCACGGTGTCGGCGCCCATGGGTTCGACGATGTCGACGGTGAAGCCCGGCCAGGTGCCGGTCCCGCCGATGCCCAGATGCTCGGGCCGCACGCCCAAGGTGATCGGCTGCCCGGCCGCCGGTGCGGTGCGGAACGGGTAGGTGGTCAAGGGCAGGTGGCGCTCGCCGGCCACGAACGCGGGGCCGCTGCCGTTCTGCTCGAGCCGGCCCTGGACGAAGTTCATCTGCGGCGAGCCGACGAAGCCCGCGACGAACAGGTTGGCCGGTCGATGGTAGATTTCGGCCGGCGCTCCCACCTGTTGGATCTTCTGGTCCTTCATCACCACGATCCGGTCGGCGAGCGTCATCGCCTCGATCTGGTCGTGGGTGACGTAGATCATCGTCGTCGCGCCCAGCCGGTGATGCAGCCGCTTGATCTCGACGCGCAGCTCGTTCCGGAGCTGCGCGTCGAGGTTGGACAGTGGCTCGTCGAACAGGAACACGGCGGCATCGCGCACCAGCGCGCGTCCGATCGCCACCCGCTGCCGCTGGCCGCCGGAGAGCTGATCGGGCCGGCGGTCGAGCAGATGCGTGATCTGCAGGAGCCCAGCGGCCTCGGCGACCCGCCGCTCGATCTCGGGCCTGGGGGTCTTGGCCATGCGCAGGCCGAACGACATGTTCTCGCGCACGCTCATCCGGGGGTAGAGCGCGTAGGACTGGAACACCATGGCGATGCCCCGGTCCTTGGGCTCCTCCCAGGTGACGTTCCTGTCCCCGATCCAGATCTGGCCGGTCGCGACCTCGAGCAGGCCGGCGATGGCGTTGAGCAGGGTCGACTTGCCGCAGCCCGAGGGGCCGAGCAGCACGATGAACTCGCCCTGCTCGATGTCCAAGGACAGGCCGTCGAAGACGCGCACGCTCTCGAAGGCGACGGCGACGTCGCGCACGGAAACGGCAGCCATGGTGTCAGCCTTTCACAGCGCCCGCGGCGATGCCGCGGACGAACCAGCGCCCGGAGACGAGGTAGACGACGAGTGGCACCAGTGCCGTCAGCATGGTGGCCGCCATGTCGACGTTGTAGGCACGCTCGCCCTGGGTCGAGTTGACGATGTTGTTGAGCTGCACGGTCATCGGCAGATTCTCGCGCCCGGCGAAGGTCAGGCCGAAGATGAAGTCGTTCCAGATGCCGGTGACCTGCAGGATGGCGGCGACGACCAGGATCGGCGTCGACATCGGCAGCATCACGCGCAGGAAGATGGTCCAGAAGCCCCCGCCGTCGACGCGGGCGGCCTTGAACAGCTCGACCGGCAGCCCCGCATAGTAGTTGCGGAACAGAAGGGTCATCACCGGCAGGCCGAAGATGACGTGGACCAGCACGATGCAGGCGAGCGAGTTGTAGATGCCGATCTGCGAGAAGATCCGCACCAGCGGGAACAGGAACACCTGGTAGGGGATGAAGGCGCCGAGCAGCAGGATGCCGAACATCAGGTTGGCCCCGCGGACCCGCCAGAACGACAGCGCATAGCCGTTGATGGCGCCGGCGGCGATCGACAGGATCATCGACGGGACCAGGATCCGCACCGAGTTGAGGAAGCCGACGCTGATTCCGTTGCAGGACAGGCCGGTGCAGGCCTCGGCCCACGCCCTGGCCCAAGGCTCGAGCGTCGCCGCCGTCGGCCAGGCCAGGATGTTGCCGAGCCGGACCTCGTCCATGGTCTTGAGCGAGGTCATCAGCATGATCCACAGCGGCAGCAGGAAGAACACGGCCGCGGTGAGCAGGAAGGCATAGATGCCGACGCGGGCGGCGGTGAGGCGGCGCGGGCGCCGGCCCTGTGGCGTGTTCGCGCTCATGCGCGCCTCCCGCCGGCACGGCCGTAGCGGGCGTAGATCCATGGTCCGAGCAGGGCCACGACCGTCACGAGCATGACGCTGGC
>JBDHTW010000099.1:0-14766 GCA_039808865.1 Geminicoccaceae bacterium | reverse complement strand
AAAACTTGAAGCTGCAACGAAGACGATCTTGCTTGCTTTTGAAGCTAATTCTGGGCGCGCCGGCTGCTCGTTCCGCACCGAACCTCCGCACTCGGCAATTCCGACGTGTCCACACCGAGTTCGCTCAAGCCAATCGGGCTTGGCAAGACAAGCAACTGCCCAATGAGTCCTATATAATGATGGATTGCATTCCACTCGGCACCAGCGCACTCGTTGCCTATGCAGCAAGCTGGGATTCTTCCTCCATCAGCCTTGCAGGATCTCCAATGCAAAATCATCACCACCAGCCTGCATCTGCACTACTGGCGGCATGATGTCTTGGCATCCGGGAATGGTCAATTTTCCCTGCCCTCCTCGACCGCATGGCAGGCGACGAGGCGGCCGTTGAGCTGCTGCAGCGCCGGCACCTCCTCGCGGCAGCGGACGTTGGCCAGCGGGCAGCGCGGATGGAAGACGCAGCCCGGCGGCGGGTTCAACGGCGACGGCAGCTCGCCGTAGAGCTTGGCGCGAAAGCCGCGCCGCGACGGATCGGCCACCGGCGAGGCCGCGAGCAAGGCCCTGGTGTAGGGATGCTGCGGGGCCTCGAAGATCGCGTCGCGGCTGCCGTGCTCGACGGCGCGGCCGAGATACATCACCAGCACGTCGTCGGCGAAATGACGCACGACCGACAGGTTGTGCGAGATGAACATGTAGGCGAGGTCGAACTCGTCCTGCAGCTCGACCAGAAGGTTGAGCACCTGCGCCTGGATCGACAGGTCGAGCGCCGAGACCGGCTCGTCGAGCACGACCACCTTCGGCCGCAGCATCAGCGCCCGGGCGATGGCGATCCGCTGGCGCTGGCCGCCGCTGAACATGTGCGGGTAGCGCTGCGCCTGCTCCGGCCGCAGCCCGACGCGGCGCATCATCTCCGCCACCGCCTCGCCACGCGCCGGAGCCGCGGTGTCGGTGTTGATGACCAGCGGCTCCTGCAGGATGTCGGTGATCTTCTGCCGCGGGTTCAACGAGCCGTAGGGGTTCTGGAACACGATCTGCACCGTGCGGCGCAGGCGGCGCGCGGTGACGGCGTCGGCCCCGGCGGGATCGACGCCGTCGATCTCCAGCCGGCCGGCGCTCGGCTGCTCGATCAGCGTGATCAGGCGGGCGAGCGTGCTCTTGCCGCACCCGGACTCGCCAACGACCGCGAGCGTGCGGCCGCGGTCGAGCGTGAAGCTGATGCCGCGCAGGGCCTGAACCTCGCCGGCTTTCTGGAACAGGCTGCCGCCGACCTGGTAGCGGCGCTCGAGCCCGTGCCCGGTGACGACGCGTTCGGCGCTCATGCGGCGAGCCCCGCCCGGCCGGGGTGACCTTCGGGCACCCCGCCGGTCAGCGGGTAGTGGCAACGCACCCGACCGCGCGGGCCGTCGCCGAATGCCGGCTGCACCCGCCGGCAGTGCTCGGTGGCGTTGCCGCAGCGTGGGCTGAACAGGCAGCCGGCGGGCCGGTCGAGGACGCCCGGCACCACGCCCGGAATGGTCGGCAGCAGCCGGCCGGACGAGCGCTCCGGCAGGGCCGCCAGCAGCGCCGCCGTGTAGGGATGCATGGGATCGGCGAACAGGCCCTGCACACCCTGCGCCTCGGCCTGCTGGCCCGCATACTGCACCACGACCCGGTCGACGGTCTCGGCCACCACCCCCATGTCGTGGGTGATCAGGATCAGCGCCATGCCGCGGTCGCGTTGCAGGTCGAGCAGAAGGTCGAGGATCTGCGCCTGGATGGTGACGTCGAGTGCCGTGGTCGGCTCGTCGGCGATCAGGAGCTTGGGGTTGCAGGCGATCGCCATGGCGATCATCACCCGCTGGCTCATGCCGCCGGAAAGCTGGTGCGGGAACACGCCGAGCCGGTCCTTGGGCGACGGGATGCCGACGAAGTCGAGCAGCTCCAGCGCCCGCTCGCGCGCCGCCCGCCGGCCCATGCGCTCGTGGTAGCGCAGGGCCTCGGTGAGCTGGAACTCGACCGTGAAGCACGGGTTCAAGGAGCTCATCGGCTCCTGGAAGATCATCGCCACGTCCTTGCCGACCAGCCGCCGCCGCTGCCGCGGGCTGAGCTGCAGGAGCGGCTCGCCCTGGAAGGCCAGCCGGTCGGCGGTGATCTTGGCGGTCCACGGCAACAGGCCCATGACCGCCAGCATGGCCACACTCTTGCCCGACCCGCTCTCGCCGACCACGCCCACCACCTCGCCGGTGTCCACGGTGAGGTCGACGCCGTCGACGGCCTTCAGCGGCCCCAGCGAGGTGCGGAACTCGACGCAGAGGTTTTTGATCTCGAGCAGCGGTGCAGCCATGATGCTCAGCTCCGCTTCAGCTTGGGGTCGAGCGCGTCGCGCAGGCCGTCGCCGGCGAGGTTGAACGCGAGCACCGTGATCAGGATGGCGAGGCCCGGGAAGGTCACCACCCACCAGGCACGGAGCACGAACTCGCGCGCGTCGGCGAGCATGGTGCCCCATTCCGGGGTCGGCGGCTGGGCGCCGAGGCCGAGAAAGCCGAGTGCCGCGGCGTCGAGGATGGCGCTGGAGAAGCCCAGGGTCGCCTGCACGATCAAGGGCGCCCAGCAGTTCGGCAGCACGGTCTTGAACATCAGCCGCAAGGTACCGGCGCCGGCGACACGGCTGGCGACGACATAGTCCTTGGACAGCTCGGTGATCACCGAGGCGCGGGTCAGGCGGGTGAACTGCGGCACGTAGGTGACCGCCACCGCGATCATGGCGTTGATCAGGCCCGGACCGAGGATGGCGACGATGACGATCGCCAGCAGCAGGCTCGGCAGGGCCAGCACGATGTCCATGAGCCGCATGATCATGGCCTCGGTCCAGCCGCGGGCGAAGCCGGCGACGAGCCCGAGCAGGATGCCCACGCTGAGCGAGAGCGTGATGACGATGATGCCGATGAGCAGGGAGAAGCGCGAGCCGTAGACGATGCGCGAGAAGATGTCCCGGCCGACGGCATCCGTGCCCAGCGGAAAGGTCCAAGAACCGTCCGCGAACCAGGCCGGCGGCTTCAGGAACGCCTCGCGGTACTGCATGGTCGGGTCGTGCGGGGCGATGATTCCGGCGAGCAGCGCCGCGAGCACCACGAGCACGATCACCCCGAGCCCGGCGACGGCGCCGCCGTTCTCGCGGAAATAGTACCAGAACTCACCCAGCCGCGACGGCGGCGCAAGGGAGGTGACGGGCTCGATCGCGGCGGCGGCGGGCTCGGTTGCCATGCTTCACCTCGCATGCCGGATGCGCGGGTTGATCAGTCCATAGAGCAGGTCGACCGCGAGATTGACCAGCATGACGATGCTGGCGATCAGGATCACCCCGCCCTGCACCGACGGGTAGTCGCGGCGCGAGATCGAATCGACCAGCCATTTGCCGACGCCGGGCCAGGCGAAGATGGTCTCGGTCAGGATCGCTCCGCCGAACAGCGTGCCGACCAGGAGGCCGACCACGGTGACGACCGGGATCAGCGCGTTGCGCAGCGCGTGCAGGCCGATCACGCGCGACGGCGGCAGGCCCTTGGCGCGGGCGGTGCGGACATAGTCCTCGCCCAGCACCTCGAGCATGGCCGAGCGGGTCTGCCGCGCGATCACCGCGAGCGGGATGGTGCCGAGCACGACCGCCGGCAGCACCAGGTGCGACAGGGCCGAGCGGAACGCCCCGTCCTCGTCGCTGAGCAGGCTGTCGATCAGCATGAAGCCGGTCTGCGGCTCGACGAAGTAGGTGAGCGCGATCCGCCCGGAGACCGGCGTCCACTGCAGGATGCCGGAGAACAGGATGATCAGCAGCAGGCCCCACCAGAAAATCGGCATGGAGAAGCCGGTCAGCGAGATACCCATCACCGTATGGTCGAACACCGAACCGCGCCGCACGGCGGCGATCACCCCGGCCGGCAGGCCGATGACGAGCGCCAGCAGCATGCCGGCGACCGAAAGCTCGACCGTGGCCGGGAACAACGCGAAGAACTCGTTGAGGACCGGCTGGCGGGTGACGATCGAGCTGCCGAGATCGCCGTGCAGCAGGTTGCCGAGGAAGCTCAGGTACTGCACGATCAGCGGCCGGTCGAAGCCGAACTGGGTCATCAGCTCGGCATGCCGTGCCTCGCTCATGCCGCGCTCGCCGACCATCATCAAGATCGGGTCGCCCGGCACCAAGCGGATCAGCATGAAGGCGACGAAGGTGACGCCGAGGAACGTCGGCACGAGCACGGCAAGACGGCTGGCAAGGAAGCGGAGCATGTCAGCGTTTCCCTTGCGGCAGCAACGCTTCCGCTCGACGTCGTCTCATGCGACCTGCCCCACCGCGGCGCGTGCCGGACTTTGTTCTTCCCCGGCCGCGAGCGTCTACCTGCCGGCGGCGACCGTCAAGGGCGACGCGATGGGGACAGACGAAGGGCCTCAGCCAGTAGCCGGATGCTGCTTGTCGGCGTGGATTTCGCTGCCGTCCGCCGGCACGGGGTCGAGATCGGCGGCAGCGCCCGCACCGTGTTCGGGATCGACCGGCAGCCACAGATCCGCGCCGACGATCGGGTCGGCCGTCGCCGGCAATACCGCCGGGGTCGACGCCGGCATGTCGCCGTCGCCGGGCGGGTCCGGCGGCAGGGGTTGCCCGGGCGCCGCGGCGATGGGAACGGTCCCGCCGAGGATGTCGGCGCCGGCATCGGCCCACGGCTCCGGCAACGCATCGTCGCCCGTCGTGGCCGGGCTCGGCAGGTAGTCGGCGAGCCAGTCCGCGGACTCCGCCCGCATCGCCGTGGTCGCGGAGGCCATGAAGTCATCGATCGCTTGGACGCCGTGCCCGAGATCGATGCCGCGATAGGCGTCGGCATGCTGCGCGTAGCCGTGCACGGTCGCGACGTCCTGGTCGGCGTAGGTCAGGACGAGGTCGTCGCCGCGCATCTGCGCGACGAGCTGGCCCGGGTCCGCACCTTGCAACGATAGCGTGTTGCGACCCTGATGGTCGAAGATCTGATCGCCCGCGGCCTCGTGCAGGCCGAGCACGAACGTGTCGTCGCCGGCACCGCCGTACAGCGTGTCCGCACCGGCGCCGCCGTCGATCCAGTCATTGCCGTCACCGCCGTCGATCCAGTCGTCGCCGGCGCCGCCATGCAGCCAGTCGCTCCCGCCGCCGCCGGCGATGCGGTCGACACCGCCGCCGCCGTAGAGATGGTTGGCGCCGGCATTGCCGACGATGATGCTGTCGCGGTCGTCGCCGACGACGTCGTGCCCGCCCGTGCCCTCGAGCCGGATGTTCTCGATGTCCGGGTCGATCTGCTGGCGGAAGCCGGCGACGTCGTGCGGGAAGCTCGCGAGGTCGGGCCGGCCGAGGACGAAGGTGGCCTTGCCGGCGGTCTCCGGCAGCGCCTGCGCCAAGCTCGCGCCGTAGCCGTCGGCGACGACCACGGTGTCGTTGCCACCGGCATCGGCGCCGAGGGCCAGTTCCGTCGAGGCGTCGCGCACGTCGCGCAGGATCAGCACGTCGTCACCGGTGCCGCCGGCGAGCACGTCGGTGCCGGTACCGCCATCCACCACGTCGCTGCCGCTGCCGCCGTCGAGCAGGTCGGCGCCGCCGCCGCCGAGCAGCCGGTCGTCGCCTTCGCCACCGTCGAGCCGGTCGTCGCCGGCACCGCCGTCGAGCAAGTCGGCGCCGCTGCCCCCGGACAGGATGTCACGCCCGGCCCCGCCCTCGAGCCAGTCGTCGCCGCCGGCACCGTCCAGCCGGTCGTCACCCCCCAGGCCCAGCACGTGCTCGTCGCCGTCGCCGCCGACGAAGATGTCGTCGGCATCGGTGAGCACGACGGTACGGTCGGTGCCGTCACCCTGGACGTACCGGCCGATCGGACCGACGGGCTCCTCGACCGGCGCGGTGGAGGTCTCGCCGAGGCTCGGCCAAGCCGGCAGCTCGAAGCCCCCCTGGCCCAGGTCGAAGCTCACCGTCGTCGGCGTGGCCAAGCTGGCCATGGCCAGGGCGGGCGATCCGTCCGTCGCGGCGTGTGGCGCGTCGCCATGCGCGAAAGCGAACGGCGCGCCGTCGTCGATCCGGGTCAGCCCATCCCCAGCGAGCGGGTCGCCAGCGAGCGGTGCGGCGGGCACAGCCGTCGGCACGATGGCGGCCGGCTGCGGCGAAGTCATCGCCGCCGGCACCACCATGCTTTCGGCATCGGCCGGCAGCGGCTCGCTCGCGGCACCGGCACCCGCCGCTCCTTGGACCTCGGCCGCGGCCACCGGATGCAGGCCGTGGACGATCAGCAGGCCGAGGAAGCTCGCCGTCAGCGGCGTGGCAAGCTCGTGCCCTTCGAGCTTCCGACGCTGCCGTCGCGGCCGCGGCGGCAGGCCCGTCGGCGGCTCGGGATGCACGCCTCCGGACGCCGCGCCGCCCCCGGCGATACCACCTGCCTCACGATTCTCCATGTCGGTCGCTCCCTTGGCACCGTCGGTTGCGGTACTGGACGAGCAAGACTGACTGGACGGAAACCCCCACGCGCCCACCGAGCGAGCAAGCCGAAACTTAGTTCAGAGCAAGGGTGAACTCAAACCAATTCTACCATTAGGAGATTTTTGCCTGCTTGCCCGAGCCCATGAGCGCGCACGGCAATCTCTACCGATGACTCAGCGCAAGACGGCAAATTATTGATATAGACCGAGATTTCAATTGTTGCGTCGTCGCAGCGCCTCCAGCAGCTCGTCGATGCCGACCAAGCCTAGAAGGCGCTGCTCGCCGTCGACGACCAGCACCGGCCAGCCGCTGTTGCGCAGCGCCTCGATCGCCAGGCGCATCGGCGCATCGGCCGAGGCCACGAGCAGCCAGTCGCAGGGCAAGGTCCCATCGGTGAACGGCTCGATCTCGCCGAGACGGCGCAGCGGCAGGCCGGCGCCGTCGACCTTGGCGATGCCGCCGCCCGCGTCCAGCGCCGCGGTGAGGCCGATCCGTCGGTCGAGCTGGATCGCCGCGCCTTCCAGCGGCAGCTTCGCGAGCGGCCGCATCAAGGTGCCGAGCTTGAGCACGTTGAGCGGATTCACGTTGGCGACGAAGCTGCGGACATAGTCCGTCGCCGGGCTGGTCACGATCGATTCCGGGGGGCCGGCCTGGATGATCCGGCCACCCTCCATGATCGCCACCGTGTTGCCGATCTTCAGCGCCTCGTCGAGATCGTGGCTGACGAAGATGATCGTCTTGCCGAGCCGCTCCTGCAGCTCGAGCAGATCGTCCTGCAACTTGTCGCGGATCAGCGGGTCGAGGGCCGAGAACGGTTCGTCCATCAGCAGGATGTCGGCGTCGGTGGCGAAGGCGCGTGCCAGCCCGACCCGCTGCTGCATGCCGCCCGACAGCTCGTGCGCGAACTTGTCGGCCCACTTCTCCAGATGCACCAGCGCCAGCTTCTCCGTGACGATCTTCTGGCACTCGGCCCGTGACACGCCGCGCAGCTCGAGGCCGAAGGCGACGTTCTCGGCCACCGTGCGCCACGGCAGCAGCGCAAACTGCTGGAACACCATGGCCACCCGGCGCATCCGCAGATGGCGCAGCGTCTTGGCATCGCAGGTGGCGACGTCGACCGTCTTGCCCTGGTCGTCGACCTTGACCGCGCCGCGCACGACCTTGTTCAGACGGTTCACCGCCCGCAGCAGCGTCGACTTGCCCGAGCCCGAAAGTCCCATGAGCACGCAGATCTCGCCGCGCTCGACCGCGAGCGAGCAGCCGGCGACGCCGAGGACCTGCCCGGTCTCGGCCAGTATCTGCTCGCGGCTCAGGCCTTGGTCGAGCAGCGGCAGGGCGGTCGACGGCCGATCGCCGAAGACGATGTCGACGGCTTCGAAGCTGACGGCCGGCATCGGCTCAGCCCTCCCCGGTCGAGCCCGGCCGCCGGCACAGGCGATCGAGCATGATGGCCACGAGCACGATCGCCAGGCCCGCCTCGAAGCCGCGGGCGATGTTGACGGTGTTGAGCGCCCGGACGACGGGCTTGCCCAAGCCGTCGGCACCGACCAGGGCGGCGATCACCACCATCGACAAGGAGAGCATGATGCACTGGGTGAGGCCCGCCATGATCGTCGGCATGGCGTGCGGCAGCTCGACCTTCCACAGGAGCTGCGAACGGCTGGCACCGAAGCTCAGCCCCGCCTCGAGCAGCGGCTGCGGCACCCGGCTGACACCCAGATAGGTGAGCCGGATCGGCGCCGGCAGCGCGAAGATCACCGTCGAGATCAGGCCCGGCACGACGCCGAGGCCGAACAGGATCAGGGTCGGGATCAGGTAGACGAAGGTCGGGATGGTCTGCATCAGGTCGAGGATCGGTCGCAGCACCGTGTAGAAGCGCGGATGATGCGCCGCCAGGATGCCCAGCGGGATGCCGATCACCATGCAGACGACGGTGGCCGAGACCACGAGCGCCAGGGTCTGCAGGGTCTCGGTCCAGTAGCCGAGATTGCCGATCAGCAGGAGCGAGACCACGACCAGCGCCACGAGCTGCCAGGACCGGTGCAAGAGCCAGGCGAGCAGCGCGAACAGCGCGATCAGCAGCAGCGGCGGGATCGCCAGCATGCCGGCGGTCATGCCGTCGATCACCCCGCCCAGGGCCCAGGAGATCAGGTCGAAGAAGCCCGCGGCATGGGCGTTGAGCAGGTCGACCAGAGACTTGATCCACGTGCCGAGCGGGATCTTGTAGGCGGTCAGCCAGTCCATGACGTCCTCCCGCCCGCGTGTGGCGGGCCGTTATCGATGGTACGCGACCCTAGAGCCCGAGATGCGCCTTGACGGCCGCCAGACCGTCACCACCGTCGACGGTCGTGACCCCGGCCAGCCAGGTCTCGAGCGGCGCCGGGTTCGCCTTGAGCCAGTCGGCGGCAGCCTGGTCGCCGTCCTTGCCGTCGTCGAGGATGCCACCCATCACCTGGCTCTCCATGTTCAAGGTGAAGGCCAGGTTCTGCAGCAGCTTGCCGACGTTCGGGCATTCCTGCAGGTAGCCCTTGCGGACATTGGTGTAGACCGTGGCGCCACCGAAGTTCGGGCCGAACACGTCGTCACCGCCGGTGAGGTAGGTCAGCTTGAAGTTCGTGTTCATCGGATGGGGCTCCCAGCCGAGGAACACGATCGCCTTGCTGCCACGCGAGGCGCGCTGCACCTCCGCCAGCATGCCCTGCTCGGAGCTCTCGACCAGCTCGAAGCCGCCGAGGCCGTGCTGGTTGTCGTCGATCATCTTCTGGATCAGCCGGTTGCCGTCGTTGCCGGGCTCGATGCCGTAGATCTTGCCGCCGAGCTGGTCCTTGAACTTGGCGATGTCGTCGTAGTCCTTGAGGCCCTCGTCGGCGAGGTAGGTCGGCACCGCCAGCGTGTACTTGGCCCCCTCCAGGTTGGCGCGCACGGTCTCGACGCTGCCATCCTCCTTGTAGGGCGCGATGTCGGCCTCCATCGTCGGCATCCAGTTGCCGAGGAACACGTCGATGTCGCCGTTCTTCAGGCTCTGGTAGGTGACCGGCACCGAGAGGATGTCGGCCTTCGGCGCGTAGCCCAGGCCCTCCAGCACGACCGAGGTCAGCGCCGTCGTCGCGGTGATGTCGGTCCAGCCGACATCGGAGAAACGGACGGTCTTGCAGCTTGCCGGCTCGGCGGCGATGGCGGTGCCGCCGAGCAGCAGCGTCGCCGCCAAACCCATGAGAGTCCTGGTGATCATCGCCACCTCCTTCACGCCATTTCGGCTTGGCTGCCGAGACCAGTCTCGGCGCGGGCTGGTTCCGGACCTGCCATCATCCTGCCGGGACGCTGGCGGGTGCGCCAGTCCTCCGCTTCCCAGACCGGCACCTGCTCCGGCCGCAGGGCCGGTCGGCCGAGGATCAGATCGGCCGCTTTCTCGGCCATCATGATCGTCGGCGCGTTCAGGTTGCCGGAGACGATGCTCGGCATGATCGAAGCGTCGACGACGCGCAAGCCGTCGAGCCCGCGCACCCGGCATTGCGGATCGACCACGGCCAGCGCATCCGTTCCCATCTTGCAGGTGCAGGAGGGATGGTACGCGCTGTCCGCCTTGCGGCGGACGAAGGCATCGATCGCCGCATCGTCGGTCACCGCCGCGCCCGGCTGCAGCTCGCGGCCGCGGTAGCGATCGAAGGCCGGCTGCGCCACGATCTCCCGGGTCAGCCGCACGCAGGCTCGCATCTCCGCCCGGTCGCGCGCCTCGGCCAGGTAGTTGGGCTCGATCACCGGATGCTGGCGCGGATCGGCCGAGCGCAGCTTCAGCCAGCCGGCGCTGGCCGGGCGCATCGGCCCGACATGGCTCTGGAAGGCGTGCATCCGGCCTTTCGAGCGGCCATGGTCCTCGACCAGCGCCGGCAGGAAATGGAACTGGATGTCGGGATGGCGCACGCCGGCGCCGGAGCGGATGAACCCGCCGGCCTCGAGCTGCGAGGACGCGGCCGGGCCGTCGTGGAACAAAAACCAGCGCAGCCCGATCTTGACCATGTTGTGCGGCCGCATCGCCTCGAGCAGGGTCACCGGCTCGAGGCACTCGACCTGGAAATAGAACTCGAGATGGTCCTGCAGATTCTGCCCGACGCCCGGCAGGTCGTGCGCGACCGCGACGCCCGCGGCCCGCAGATCCGCGGCCGGGCCGATGCCGGAGAGCATCAGCAGCTGCGGCGAGTTGATCGCACCGCCGGCCAGGATGACCTCGCGGGTGGCCAGCGCCTGCTTGCTGGCGACACCTTCCACGTACGCGATCCCGACCGCCCGGCCCTGCTCCAGCAGGATGCGCGTGGCCATGCAGCCGGTGCAGACGGTCAGGTTCGGCCGCGCCAGCGCCGGACGGAGGTAGGCTCGCGCCGTGCTCCAGCGGCGACCGTGATGGATGGTCATGTCCATCCGGCCCATGCCTTCCTGCCGGTAGCCGTTCATGTCGGCGGTCGGCGGGTAGCCGGCCTCCTCGCCGGCGCGGATCCAGGCGTCGAACAGCGGGTTGGCCGTGGTGCCACGGGTCACGTGCAGCGGGCCACTGTCGCCACGGTAGAGGTCGCCGCCGGCGGAGTAGGTCTCCGCCCGCTTGAAGTAGGGCAGCACGTCCGCGTACGACCAACCGGCCGCTCCTTCCTCGACCCAGCGGTCGTAGTCGAGCGCGTGGCCGCGGATGTAGACCATGGCGTTCAGCGAGGACGACCCGCCCAGCACGCGCCCGCGCGGCCAGTACAGCTTGCGGCCGTCCATGTGCCGCTGCGGCTCGGTCAGGTAGTACCAGTTGAGCCGGTCGTTCATCAGATTGTAGGTCAGCGCCGCCGGCATCGCGACCTTCCAGCCGCGGTCGCGCGGCCCCGCCTCGAGCAGCAGCACGCGCACCGACGGATCGGCGCTGAGCCGGTTGGCGAGGACACAGCCCGCGGAGCCGGCGCCGACGATGACGTAGTCGAAGGCAGGCCACACCGCCATGCGTCAGGCCCCGAGCTGCCGGTGGAGATAGTCCTTGGCCAGACGACGCGCCGCGGCGGCACCGTCGCCGCGATGGCTGAGCGCGAAGCTCAGCCACAGGCCGTCGATCATCGCTGCCATGCCCTGCGTGACCATCGTGGCCCGGCCGTCGCCGACGAGCCGGCGAAGATCGTGGCGCAGGTTGCTCTGCAGCCGTCGCGCGTAGATCCGCTGCAGCCGCATCAGCGTGCCGTCGTGCGGCGCCTGGCTCCAGAAGGCGAGCCACGTGACGATCACCTGCGGTTGGAACTGCCGATCGGTGAAGCTCGCATCGATGATCGCCTCGATCCGCTCCCGCGGCCCGGCGGCCGAGCGCAACGCGGTGACGACGTAGAGGCGCAGTTCGACCAGCAGCATCCGCATGGTGGCGCCGAGCAGCGCCGCCTTGCCGCCGAAATAGTGGTGGATGATCCCGGGCGAGACCCCGGCGGCCCGGCTGATCGTGGCCATCGTCGTGTCGGCGAAGCCATGGGCGTGGATCGAGGCGATGGTGGCCTCGATCAGCTGCCGCTTGCGGATCGGTTCCATGCCGAGCTTCGGCATCCGGGCGTCCCTGGCTGGATCGGAGCAACATGCGGGTTTTTAATTGATCAAGCAACCAAGAAAGCGCATGCCTTTAGCGGGTCGATCGTGGAGGCAACATGCAGCTCGAGCATCAGACCTTGTTCATCGACGGGCAGGCCTGCGGGGCCGGCTCCGGCGAACGGTTCACCAGCTTCAACCCCGCTACCGGGCAGGCGCTGTGCACCGTCGATCTGGCCGATGCCGGCGACGTCGACCGTGCGGTCGCGGCTGCCACCGCCGCGTTTCCGGCTTGGTCCGGCCTGACCGGCACCGCCCGCGGCCGGGTCTTGCGCCGAGCAGCCGAGCTGTTGCGGGAGCGGCGGGACGAGCTGGCGCGGCTCGAGGTCCTGGACACGGGCAAGCCGATCGCCGAGGCCATGGCCGTCGACATCGACAGCGGTGCGGACTGCCTGGACTATTTCGCCGGGCTCGCCGCCAGCATCGCCGGCGAGCATGTCGATCTCGGCGGGCAGGCGTTCTTCTACACGCGCCGCGAGGCCCTGGGCGTCTGCGCCGGCATCGGCGCCTGGAACTATCCTTTGCAGATCGCCTGCTGGAAGGCCGCCCCTGCCCTGGCCTGCGGCAACACGATGGTGTTCAAGCCATCGGAGCTGACACCCGTGACCGCGCTGGCGCTGGCCCGGATCTTCACCGAGGCCGGCCTGCCGCCGGGCGTGTTCAACGTCGTGCAGGGCGACCGGCGCGCCGGGCAGCCGCTGGTCACCCATCCGGGCGTCGCCAAGGTGTCGCTCACCGGCTCGGTCGCTACCGGCAGCCGCGTGATGGCCGCGGCGGCCGGAACGCTCAAGCACGTCACCATGGAGCTCGGCGGCAAGTCGCCCTTGATCGTGTTCGCCGACGCGGACCTCGACAACGCGGTGAGCGCCGCCATGCTCGCCAACTTCTACACCCAGGGCGAGATCTGCTCGAACGGTACCCGCGTCTTCGTCGAGCGCTCGCTGCACAACGCGTTCATCGACCGGCTGCTGGCCCGTACCGAGCGGATGGTCGTGGGCGATCCGCTCGATCCGGCGACCCAGGTGGGGGCCCTGATCAGCCAGCAGCACATGGAGCGCGTGCTCGCCTACGTCGCCGACGGATGCGCCGCCGGTGCCCGCCTCCTGTGCGGCGGCGAGCGGGTCACGGTGCCCGGCTGCCCGGACGGCTGGTTCGTACGGCCCGCCGTGTTCACCGACTGCGACGACGGCATGCGCATCGTGCAGGAGGAGATCTTCGGTCCGGTGATGTCGGTCCTCACCTTCGTCGGCGAGGAGGAGGTCGTGGCCCGGGCCAACGGCACCGAGTTCGGCTTGGCGGCCGGCGTGTTCACCCGCGATCTCGCCCGTGGCCACCGCGTGATCGCCAAGCTGCAAGCCGGCACGTGCTGGCTCAACAACTACAACATCACCCCGATCGAGATGCCGTTCGGCGGCTACAAGCGCTCCGGCATCGGCCGTGAGAACGGTACCGCGGCGATCCAGCACTACACGCAACTGAAGAGCGTGTACGTCGAGCTCGGGGATGTCGCCTCGCCTTACTGAGATCTACTGCCGCACGCCCATGTGATGCGCCGTGGCCGGGTGTGTGTCCGGCGCATCCTCGTCAGCCGCACGTTCGTGTCCTATCTGTCGGCTCAGCTTGCAGCACTGGTTGAGCAATGATCCACCCTTCGCCGACTAGGCTGACACGGACGGGCCCGGCCCTGGCGGCCGCGCTCGTCATGTTGGCCGCGGCACCTACGGCCATGGCGTCCGACTACGTGATCCGGCTGGTGACCGACGGCGACCAGGGCCGCTTCCTGTTCGAGCCGTCGCTGCTCATGGCGGCACCCGGAGATACCGTGAAGTTCGTTCCCGAGAGCCGGATGCACGGGGTCAAGTCCGTGGCCGGCATGCTGCCGGCCGGTGCCGCGCCCTGGCGGGGCCGCATGGGCGAAGAAGTGACGGTGCATCTGGACGAGCCCGGTGTGTACGGCGTCAAGTGCCCGGCGGGCTACGAGGTCGGGATGGTGGCGCTGATCGTCGTCGGCAACGATCCGGCCAATTGGGATGCGGCCCGGTCGGTGCGGCATCCTCCAGCGGCGAGCGCGGCGTTCGACACGCTGTTCGCGACGGCCGCCTGCGACCTCAAGCGCGCGCCGCCAGCCGACTGCGCCGTTCATTGAGCTGATCCGGCGCCTTCCGGCTCCAGGCTGAGCTCGACGCGCCGATTGGCCCGCCTGCCTTCCGGCGTATCGTTCGAGACCAACGGCTCCGCTTCGCCCATCCCTATCACCTCGAAGCGGGCAGGATCGAGCCCGAACGTGGCGACGAGCTGATCGCGCACGGCTTCGGCACGGCGCAGGGACAGTGTCTGGTTCGCCTGCGCGTCGCCGCTGGAATCGGTGTGCCCGACGATTCGGACCCGGGTGTGCGGCTCGGCGTCGAGCGTGGCGAGCATGGCCGCGAGCTGTGGAAGCGCCGCTGGCTGCAGGACGGCGCTGCCGGGCACGAACGCGGCCCCGTCGAGGCGGCCGGACCACGGCTCCTGGGATGCCAGCCGCGCCGGCGCCGGTGGTGCCGCCGACGCCGACAGGCGCGCGATCTCGCGGCGCAGGGCTGCGTCCTGCTCGTTCCGGCTGGCCATGCTCTGCTGCAGCTCGACGAGCGCCGCCTCGGCCCGGCGCAGGCGCTGCGCGCTCGCCGCGGCCACGCCCTGCGCTTCCGCCTGTGCGGCGCGTGCCTGCAGCAGCTCGCGGC
>JBDHTW010000098.1:0-15061 GCA_039808865.1 Geminicoccaceae bacterium | reverse complement strand
CTGCCCGGCCGCGGCCGGCTGCGCCTCGTGGCCGAGCCGCCGCCGGCGTTCACGGCGGCCCTGCGCTGGCTGGGCCTCGCGGCGCCGGAGCTGCCGGGGGCAAGCCTCGACGAGTGGTCGGACTGACGAGGCGGCGACGGCCTCTACCGCGACGGAGACGGAAGCATCGTGGAGCTGATCGTGTTCGACTGCGACGGCACCCTGGTCGACAGCCAGGCCAGCATCGTCGCCTGCGCGCAGGCCGCGTTCCGCGCCGAAGGCCTCGCGCCGCCATCGCCCGAGGCCGTGCGCCGCATCGTCGGCCTGTCCCTGGTCGAGGCGATGCTGGTGCTGCTGGGTGGCCGCGACCCTGACCCGACGCTCGGCCTGCGGCTGGCCGAGAGCTACAAGGCGGCGTTCTTCGCGCACCGCTCGACCCCGGGCTTTCACGAGCCATTGTTTCCGGGCACGCGCGAGCTGCTCGACCGTCTGCTCGAGCGCGGCTTCCTGCTGGGCGTCGCCACCGGCAAGGCCATGCGCGGCCTGCGCTTCGTGCTCGAGCAGCACGGTCTCGAGCGCTACTTCGTCACCCTGCAGACCGCCGACCTGCACCCGAGCAAGCCGCATCCCGCGATGCTGCAGGCGGCGATGGCCGAGACCGGGGCCGCGCCGGCGCGCACGATGCTGATCGGCGACACCACCTTCGACATCCTGATGGCCCGTGCCGCCAGGGCGCTGCCCGTCGGCGTGAGCTGGGGCAACCATGCCGCCGCCGAGCTCGCCGAGGCCGGCGCCATCCGTGTACTCGACCGGTTCGACGAGCTGCACGAGCTGCTGCCGGCGAGGGAGGGCTGAGGGCGGCGCGGCCGCAAGCAGAGTCGACCGCGCCAAGGGATTGATCTGGCGCAAGGTGACCACCTCCCATCCAAGGTAGCGTCGGCGGCCGATGGGATCGGGAGGGTGCGATGGATCGGGCGCGCTACGTCAGATGGTTCGGCGAGCTGGGCATGGCCGATGTCGGTCTGGTCGGTGGCAAGAACGCGAGCCTGGGTGAGCTCTACCGCGAGCTGGTGCCCCTGGGCGTGCCCGTTCCCGACGGCTTCGCGCTGACCGCGGCGGCCTTCCGCGCCGCCCTGGACCGGATCGGCGGATGGAAGCTGCTGCACGCCGAACTGGACGGGCTGGACAAGGCCGACGTCGCGGCCCTGGCCCGGGCCGGGCGGCGCTGCCGCGCGATCGTCTACGGCGCCGGCCTGGCCCCCGAGATCGAGGCCGAGCTGCTGACGGCCTATGCGCGGCTCGCGGGCGAGCATGGCGACGAACCGGCGGTGGCGGTGCGCTCGTCGGCCACGGCCGAGGATCTGCCGACGGCGAGCTTCGCCGGGCAGCACGACACCTATCTCAACGTGCGCGGCCCCCAGGCGCTGCTCGATGCCGTGCGCCGCTGCCAGGCGTCGCTGTTCACCGACCGGGCGATCTCCTACCGCATCGACAAGGGTTTCGACCATTTCCAGGTGGCGCTGTCGGTGGCGGTGCAGAGGATGATCCGCGCCGACCTCGCCAGCGCCGGGGTGATGTTCTCGATCGACACCGAGACCGGATTTCCGGACGCGGTGTTCGTGACCGGCGCCTGGGGTCTCGGTGAGAACGTCGTGCAGGGTGCGGTCGACGTCGACGAGTTCTACGTCCACAAGCCGACCTTCCGCGCCGGCCATCGCTGCGTGCTGCGCCGCGTGCTCGGCGCCAAGAAGATCAAGATGGTCTATGCCGAGGGCCGCACGCGCGAGCCCGTGGTCAACAAGGTCACCAGCGCCGAGGAGCGGCGCCGCTTCTGTCTCTCCGACGAGCAGGTGCTGACCCTCGCCGGCTATGCGATCCGGATCGAGGAGCATTACAGCGCGAAGGCCGGGCGGCCCATGCCCATGGACATCGAATGGGCGCTGGATGGCGTCGACGGGCGGCTCTACGTGGTCCAGGCGCGCCCCGAAACCGTGGCCTCGCAGCGCGCGGCCGGCATCGTCCACGAGTTCAGCCTGGAGGGCGGAGGCCAGATTCTGGCGACCGGCCGCGCCATCGGCACCAAGATCGCCTCGGGTCCGGTCCGGCTCGTCGCCGATGCGCGCGCGCTGGCCGACTTCGTCACCGGCGAGGTGCTCGTCGCCGACACGACGACGCCCGACTGGGAGCCGGTGATGAAGCGGGCGGCGGCCATCGTCACCAACCGGGGCGGGCGGACCTGCCACGCCGCGATCGTCGCCCGCGAGCTCGGCATCCCGGCCGTGGTCGGCGCGGAGGGGGCGACCGCGAAGCTCGCCGGCGCCGGCACGATCACCGTCTGCTGCGCCGAAGGCGATGTCGGCCGCATCTATGCCGGCGCGGTGCCGTTCCGGGCGCGGGCCGTCGACGTCGCCAGGATCGAGCGGCCGGCGACGCAGGTGATGCTGAACCTGGGCAATCCGGAGCTGGCCTTCGGCCTCGCCCGGCTGCCGGCCGACGGGGTCGGCTTGGCCAGGCTCGAGTTCATCATCAACGAGTACATCAAGGCACACCCGATGGCGCTGCTGCATCCCGAGCGGATCGTGGCGGCCGGCGACCGCGCCGCGGTGGCGGCGATGCTCGAGGGCTGGCCATCGGGCCGCGATTATTTCGTGACCCGGCTGGCCGAAGGCGTCGGCACCATCGCCGCCGCGTTCTGGCCCCGGCCGGTGATCGCCCGGCTGTCGGACTTCAAGACCAACGAGTACGCGGCACTCCTGGGCGGGGCCGCGTTCGAGCCGCACGAGGAGAACCCGATGCTCGGCTTCCGCGGCGCCGCGCGCTACGCGCATCCGGCGTACCGCGAGGCTTTCGCGCTGGAGTGCGCCGCCATGCGCCGGGTCCGCGAGACGATGGGGCTGACCAACCTGCGCTTGATGATCCCGTTCTGCCGCCGGCTCGACGAGGCCGACCGCGTGCTCGCGGCGATGGCCGAGGAGGGCCTGCGCCGGGGCGAGGACGGGCTCGAGATCTACGTGATGTGCGAGATTCCGGCCAACGTGATCCTGATCGACGCCTTCGCGCAGCGCTTCGACGGCTTCTCGATCGGCTCCAACGATCTGACCCAGCTCACGCTGGGCGTCGACCGCGACAGCCAGATCGTCGCCTTCGACTTCGACGAGCGCGACCCCGCCGTGACCGAGTTCCTGCGCCAGGCCGTGGTCGGTGCGCGGCGCAACCGGCGGCACAGCGGCATCTGCGGCCAAGCACCCTCGGACTATCCCGAGCTCGCCGAGTTCCTGGTCGAGCACGGCATCGACTCGCTCAGCGTGACCCCGGACGCGCTGCTGCGCACGCTGTCGGTCGTGCGCGACGCCGAGCGGCGGCTGGGTCGGCCCGGCCGGGCGCTGGCGGCCTAGCCGCCCTTCAACCCGGCGGCATTGCCGGCTAGGCTCGCGCCGCCGCGCCCAGCTGGAGGTCGATCGCCGTTGAGACGTTTCTATGCCGCCGTCACCGTCGGGCCGAGCGAGGACGGCCATGCGGTCCTGTTGGACGGCAAGCCGGTGCGCACCCCCGCCCGGCGAGCCTTGCGCCTGCCATGCGCGCCCCTGGCCGAGGCCGTCGCCGCCGAATGGCGCGAGCAAGGGGAGACGCTCGACACCGACGGCATGCGGCTGACCCGGCTCGCCACCACCG
Source organism: Geminicoccaceae bacterium (assembly GCA_039808865.1). Taxonomy (GTDB): domain Bacteria; phylum Pseudomonadota; class Alphaproteobacteria; order Geminicoccales; family Geminicoccaceae; genus Benzoatithermus. Next base: position 11,410 of record JBDHTW010000098.1, on the reverse strand, counting down.
TGGTCGACCTCATGCCGGCGCGCCGGGCCGATGCGATCGCCGAGGCCGCGGCGTTCGCCGGCACCGACCTGCTCTGCTACCGCGCGGCGGCCCCGGCCGGACTCGCCGCGCGGCAGGCGGCGGCATGGCAGCCATGGCTCGACTGGGCCGAGCGCCGCTTCGACGCGCATCTGGTGCCGGTGGCCGGCGTGATGCCGGTGATCCAGCCGGCGGCGGCGCTGCGGGCGCTGGAGGCGGCGGTGGCCCGGCTCGACGACTGGCGGCTGGTCGGCCTGCACGCTGCGGTGACGCTCCTGGGTTCGCTGGTGCTGGGGCTGGCGCTCGAGCAGGGCGAGGCCGACGCCGATCGCCTGCTCGACACGGCGCTGCTCGACGAGCTGTTCGAGATCGAGCAGTGGGGCACCGATGCCGAGCAGACCAAGCGCCACGAGCGGCTGCGCGCCGATCTGCGTGCCGCCGAGCGTTTTCTCAAGCTGCTGCGCGCGCCGGCATCGGTGCCCGCGGGCTAGGCCGGCGGTCCGGCCAGGTGACGATAGACGCCGGCCGTGAGGCTGGCGCCGAGCATGGCGCTGACCAGATCCAGCGCGCTGTCCAGGGCGGCGCCCAGCATGAGCGGCACGTCGGCCGGTGCGCCGTCGGCCTCGGCCGAGCTGTCGGCGATCGCGCGCAGCAGCGCATCGAGCATGCCGGCCAGCGCCCCCAGCAGCCACAGGCCCAACAGCAGCAGGAGGAACAGCCCGAACAGGCGCAGCCCGTGGCCACGGGTCAGCGCCCAGGAGCGGCCGAGGCCGGTCGCCCGGTCGTCGGCGCTGATCGCCGGCAGCACGAGGTTGAGCCGGACGAACAGCGCGAGCGTCGCCAGCGCCCCCAGGGCCAAAAGGCCGATGCCGGGCATGCCGATGCTGAACGGCGCGCCGTCGGCGGGGTTGTGCCAGATCAGGTCGGTGGCGAAGCCGAGCAGCCCGGCCGCGATGATCGGCAGGCTGCAGAGCAGTGTGAGCAGGAAGCTCCAGGTAGCGTAGCGCAGCACCCGCATGTTCAGCGGGGCCACGCCCCTGAGCGGCGTGGCCAGCAGCACGTGCCGCTGCCAGGCGACGATGCAGGCGAGGCCGGCCAGGGACAGGATCAGCTGCGCCGTGCCGCCACCGGCGATGGCCGCGACCGCATCGCCCAGCAGATCGCCTCGGGCGAGATAGAGCCCGAGCAGCGCGAACAGCCCGGCCAAGGCGTAGTACGGCCAAGCGATGCGCACGAGCCCGGTCAGATTGCCGAACACGTCGTGCAGGGCCGCCCCCATCAGGCGCAGGATCGGTAACGGCGCGGCATGCTGCATGTCGCCTCCTCGCTGGCACCCCCGGCGGCGCCGCCGCGACCTTGGCCGTGGCCCGTCCGCTCGCCAGCCGGCAATTTGCCGCGCGGCGCACGGTTTGCCGTGTCCGGACGGCCATGCTACGCCCTGCGTCACTTTTGCGTCAGGACGGGGAACGGCGCCGGTGCAGGAAATTCTGGCTCAGCTCGAGGCCAAGCGCGAGGCGGCGCGTCTGGGTGGCGGCAAGAAGCGGATCGCGGCCCAGCACAAGCGCGGCAAGCTCACCGCGCGCGAGCGGATCGAGCTGTTGCTCGACCCGGACTCGTTCGAAGAGACCGACATGTTCGTCGAGCATCGCTGCGTCGATTTCGGCATGGCCGAGCAGACGATCCCCGGCGACGGCGTGATCACCGGCCAGGGCACGATCAACGGCCGGCTGGTCTTCGTCTTCAGCCAGGACTTCACCGTGTTCGGCGGCTCGCTGTCCGAGGCGCACGCGGAGAAGATCTGCAAGATCATGGATCGCGCGGTGCAGATCGGCGCGCCGGTGATCGGCCTCAACGACAGCGGCGGTGCGCGCATCCAGGAGGGTGTGGCCTCGCTCGCGGGCTACGCCGACGTGTTCCTGCGCAACGTCCAGGCGAGCGGCGTCGTCCCGCAGCTCAGCGTGATCATGGGCCCCTGCGCCGGTGGTGCGGTCTACTCGCCGGCGATGACCGACTTCATCTTCATGGTCCGCGACACCTCCTACATGTTCGTGACCGGGCCCGAGGTCGTGCGCACCGTGACCAACGAGAGCGTGACCCAGGAGGAGCTGGGCGGCGCCTCGACCCATACGGCGCGCTCGGGCGTGGCCGACCTCGCCTTCGACAACGACGTCCAGGCGCTGCACGAGATCCGCCGCTTCGTCGACTTCCTGCCGCTCAGCAACCGCGAGAAGCCGCCCGTGCGGGCGACCGAGGACAGCGGCGACCGGGTCGACCCGTCGCTGGACACGCTGGTCCCGCCGAACCCGAACAAGCCCTACGACATGAAGGAGCTGATCGAGAAGGTCGTCGACGAGGGCGACTTCTTCGAGCTGCAGCCCGACTTCGCCAAGAACATCCTGACCGGCTTCGCCCGTATCGAGGGCGCGACCGTCGGCATCGTCGCCAACCAGCCGATGGTGCTGGCCGGCTGCCTCGACATCGACAGCTCGCGCAAGGCCGCCCGCTTCGTCCGCTTCTGCGACTGCTTCAACATCCCGATCGTCACCTTCGTCGACGTGCCGGGCTTCCTGCCGGGTACGGCGCAGGAATATGGCGGCATCATCAAGCACGGGGCGAAGCTGCTCTACGCCTTCGCCGAGGCCACCGTGCCCAAGGTCACCGTCATCACCCGCAAGGCCTATGGCGGCGCCTACGACGTCATGAGCAGCAAGCACCTGCGCGGCGACGTCAACTACGCCTGGCCCACGGCCGAGATCGCCGTCATGGGCCCCAAGGGCGCGGTCGAGATCATCTTTCGCGCCGACATGGGCGACCCGGAGAAGATCGAGGCCCGCACCCAGGAATACCGGCAGCAGTTCGCCAACCCGTTCATCGCCGCCAAGCGCGGCTTCGTCGACGACGTGATCATGCCGCACGGCACCCGCCGCCGCGTCGCCCAGGCGCTGCGCTGGCTGGCGAACAAGAAGGTCGAGAACCCGTGGAAGAGGCACGGCAACATCCCGCTCTGAGCGGGTAGCGCCGGCCGGCCAGATCGCCGCCGCGGCGGCGATGCAACCGCGCGCGGGCGCAGCCGTTTCTGCTTCCAGGCGCGGCCCGGCGGGCCGGTGGCGGTGGGGGGAGCAGCGACGGTGGCGCATGGTGGCGCGAGCTTGGTAGCCGGACGGGTCGAGCCGGGCCTCGCGACCGTCGCCGTCAATCTCGGCCGGGCGGCGGCCGGAGCCCTGCTCTTTGCCCTGCCGATGCTGATGACCATGGAGATGTGGTCCCTCGGCTTCACCATGGACCGGCTGCGCCTCGCCCTCCTGCTCGTCCTCACCCTGCCGCTGCTCGTCGGCCTGTCCCACTTCATCGGCTTCGAGGCAACGTTCGCGTGGCGGGACGATGTCCGCGACGCGCTGGTGGCACTAGCCATCGGTACCGTCACCGCGGGCGGCCTCTTGTGGCTGTTCGGCGTGATCGAGAGCGAGATGTCGGCCGACACGATCGTCGGCACGGTGGCGCTGCAGGCCGTCGCGGCCAGCATCGGTGCCCTGCTTGCGCAGAGCCAGCTCGGTGGCGACGGGCAGGAGCGGCGCCGTTGGCAGCCCGGCTATGGTGGCGAGCTGTTCTTGATGGGCGTCGGCGCGCTGTTTCTCTCCTTGAACATGGCGCCCACCGAGGAGATGGTCCGCATCGCCTTCCAGCTGTCGGCCGGACGCGAGCTGGCCCTGGCCATCCTCTCGATCGTCGCCATGCATGCCTTCGTCTATGCCGTGAACTTCCGCGGCCAGCGGCAGCCGCCCGCGGAATCGACGCCGCTCGGCCTGTTCTTGCGCTTCTCGGTTGCCGGCTACGCCGTCGTGCTCGTGGTCAGCTCCTACATGCTGTGGACTTTCGGGCGGCTGGACGGCTTGGGCGGCGCCGAGATGGTGAGCGCCGCGGTCGTGCTCGCCTTCCCGGGTGCCATCGGCGCGGCCAGCGCGCGCCTCGTCCTCTGAGAGCTGACGGGAGCAGGACCATGACGCTCACGGGCAAGGAGGGGCAGGATGGTGCTGCATCACCGGCACGCCGTGGCAGCGGCGCGCGCGTCTGGGAGAACGCGGTGGCGGTACTCGGCGCGCTCCTGGTCGCCGGCACGCTCAGCTATGTCGGTTGGCACGCGCTGACCCAAACGGCGACGCCACCGGCCCTCGCGGTTCGCGTCACCTCCATGGCGCCACAGGCTGGTGCCGGCTATCTCGTGACGTTCACCGTGGCCAACGGCGGTGATGCCGCCGCGGCCGGGGTCCGGGTTGTCGGTGAGCTGTGGCATGACCGCGACCTGCTCGAGACCGGCGAGGCCGTGCTCGACTACGTGCCGGCGCACTCGGCGAGCAGAGGCGGCCTCGTCTTCGGCCGCGATCCCAGGCAGCACGCTCTCGCCGTCCGGGCGACCGGCTGGGTCGAGCCGTAGGGCACCGCAGCGACCCTTCCGGCCGTCCCGAAGTCCACGGAGTCAGTAGGCGCCGAGCGAGCCCAGATAGTAGTCGCTGACCCGGGTGCCATAGGCCGGGTCGCGCCATTCCTCCTCGCTGGCGCGCGCGTAGTGCGGTGCCTGCTGCAGACGGTCCTTGTCGAGGTCGACGACGTAGCCGCCGAGCGTGGTGTCGTATTTCAGGGCCTTCCACGGCAGCGGATAATAGTCGTCGCCGATACCGAGGAAGCCGCCGAACGACATCACGGCGTACTCGACCTGGCCCGAGCGCTTGTCGACCATGAAATTGTACACCGAGCCCAGTCGCTCGCCCTGCGTGTTGTAGACCGCCGTGCCCTCGACCTTGTCGGACGCGATCAGCCGGCCGGTCTCGGTGCTGTCGGTATCGAGCTGCGCCATCTTCGCCTCCTGGACGGTGGTTGGTGCCGGGGAGAACGATAGGGGCAGAGTGGGGTTCCCGTTGAATGCGAGGTTCGACGCCAGCGGCCCTGCAGCCGCACCCGGTACGGCACCGCGGGCGCTTACTCCGCTGCCGGCTTCTGCAGCATGTTGAGCGCCTGCTGCGCCACCGCGGTGCTGGCGGGGCCCTCGCCGCTGGTCACGCTCACGGTCGGCACCGCAATCTTGATCCCGGCTTCCGCGAACGCCCGCTTGATCCGATCGATCGCCGCCCGTCGCACCACGAACTGCTCGCCGGGCCGGGTCTTGAACTTCACCCGCACCTGCATCGCGAAGTCGCCCATGGTGGCCGCGCCCTGCGACTTGAGCGGCTCGAGGATGCCCTTCGACAGGTCGGGGTCGGCCATGATGTCCTTGCTGACCTGCTTCACCACCCGCTTCACCTGGGCCACATCGGTGTCGAACGGCACGTTGAACGAGATCTTGTCGATCACCCAGTCGCGGCTGAGGTTCTGCACGGCACCCAGCGTGCCGAACGGGACGGTGAACAGCGGGCCGCGATGATGCCGCAGGCGGATGGAGCGCAACGAGAAGCCCTCCACCGTGCCACGAAAACTGCCGCTGACGATGTACTCGCCGACGCGGAAGGCATCGTCGAGCAGGTAGAACATGCCCGAGATGATGTCCTTGACCAATGTCTGCGAGCCGAAGCCGACGGCGACGCCGACCACGCCGGCACCGGCGATCAGGGGGGCCACCTCGACGCCCAAGGCGGACAGGGCCATCAGCACCGCCATCACCCCCAGGACGACCATCAGGACGATGCGCAGCACCGGCAGGAGTGTCCGCAACCGGCTGCGTCGCCGCAGTTCCTCCTGGCTCAGCGTCTCGCCGCCCTCGTGGCCATGCTCGTCGACCGCCGCCTCGGCGACCTTGCGGTCGATCGAGGTCTTGGCCAGCTGCCAGAGCAGGTCGGCGACGAGCAGGATGACGACCGCGTTCAAGGCGCCGATCAGAAACCGGGTCGAGCGGGTATCCCGCCCGGCGAACTCGATCAGGTCCAGGCCCCAGCCCCGGGCCAGCACCCAGATCCCGGCGACGACCAGCAGGGCGCGCAGCGCACGATCGACGACCACCGCCCAGGCCGAGTCCGGGGCGGCCGGCTCGGTCGCCTCGATCGCCTGCCCGGGCCGGAACAGATGCCGGACCGAGCGATGGGTGACACGCAGCGCCACGGGCAGCGCCGTCGCCACGATGAGGCCCCATAGCACGAACTGCGCACCGACCACCCAGGCGAGATAGATCAGCACCGCGAGCGCGGTCCCGGCAACCCGGGAGGCACTCGACGAGCCAGGGCGCCAGATCAGGCGCAAGGCGATCGCCAGCAGCACGCCGCCGAGCAGGTAGGCCATGATCTGCGTGCCCTGCTCGCTCATGCCGAACCGGTGCAGCAGCTGGATCGTGACATAGCCGAAGGCGCCCCAGCCGATGAACGCGGCAGCCCAGCCGTGCCAGAGGCGGGCCGCGGCGTTGGACATCGGGACAACGCGGAAACGCGCGTCGCGCGGCGAGAACAGCAGCCGTCCCACCACCAGCATCGTGCGCACGATCAGGATCGCCGCGAGATAGCCCAGCACCAGCACGCGCAGGCCCGGGGTCCAGGTGAACAGCATGAACGCACCGATGCTGCCGACCGCGAACGAGGCCACCCAAGCCAGGCCAAAAAGAAACCGGGCGAGCGCCGCGCGGGCACGGCCGGCCGGCCGGTCGACGGCCATGGCGGCGATACGGGCCTGGAAAGGGGTCGAGACCCGCCAGAACAACAGCTCCGCGCCGTAGCCGAGGCCAGCGAAGCCGGCCAGCAACAGCAGAATCTTCAACGCCCCGTGGCCGGCTAGCTCGTCGCGGATCCGGTCGAAGACACCGGCGACCTCCTGCGGGAGATGCGGCATCTCGGCGACCAGCGCCTCGACGTGCGCCTTCATCACCACGAGGCGCCATTCGACGAAGCCGGTCAACCCGGACGTGGTCGGCGGTGCTTCCTCGGTCGGCGTCGGCGTGTGCGCCGGCTCCTGCATCTCCCGCTCGAGCCAAGCGCGGACCGTGGGGTCGGAGAGCAGCTGCACGAGGGAGCGCACCTGCTCGGGCGCCGGCGTCGGCTGGGCGCTTACGGAGCTGCTGCAGGTCAGGAGGACGGCAAGAAGGGCGGCGGTGATGAACCGACCGAGCGCTCGATGCATGACACTTCCGCAGCTGATCTCACGTCCCCCCGGGACAGTCGCGCCCCTTCGTCGGCGCCGTTCTAGCGCAACCGGCTCGATCTGCCGACCGCGTCACCACGCCTGCGACCGATCGCGGCGCCGATCCGGGCATGCGCCCCGGCATTCCCTGGCGCCGATCCATGCCATGCGACATCGGGGCCACCGGTCGGCCGCTTGATGGCCAGGTGCGATCCCGGCCCGATGGGCTCGCCGTCGGTCGGCGCGGCGGCGGGCTCGTTTGCGTCGATGTGATGGTGCCAACACCCGCGGCCATTGTCGGTCGCGAGCCTCGCTCACCAGCGGGCCGCGGTGCTGGCGGGACGGGATGCGAGCGGTGTCCGCACCTCCTCGGTCGGCCAGTTGGGCAACACAGCCGCTGCGCCGGCAGATGTTCGCGGCTTGGCCGTGAGCACGTCGATCATGCGCTACGGTGCAAGCTGAGGCGGGCGTGCTCGACGGCCGGCAAGTATCGCCACGCCGTGGCAACGTCTTCCCGACCGACGCTGGAAGGCTTTCCCCCGCCGATCCCCGAGGGATGGTGGTTCACGGGCAAGGCCTTCGCCCTCCCGATCGAACGGGACGACGGCGACAGCCGCTGGCGAGCGACGCTCGGGCCGCTCTGCCACCCGCAGCGGCTTGGCATTCTCCTGCCGAGGCGGGTCAGTCTTGTCCGCAATTGATCGAGCGCCTCGAAACTTCCTGCCTCCTTGCCAGGATCGCCAATGCCGGCAAGCACTCTTCATTTCAGGCTGGTGGCAGCAAACGCGATCAGCACGAGACCGGCGGCAAGACCCACCATGCCCGGCACGGCGTCGATGCACATCACGCCGATGGCCGTGAGCACCACGCCGACGGCGAGGGGCACGACAGGATAGTTGGCGGCAAAGGCTCCGACCATCTCGGTCGCATGCGCCATGCCCATGGTCATGCCCCAACCGACAAGGGCAAATGACGCCAGGATCAGGAACGCGAGCAACGCCATCCTCAACAGGCCGGTCGTAAGTTTGAATGCTCCAAACACGAGCACGACAAGCACGAGGAACAGAATTCCGAGCATCGACCCAGGTCCGGAACGGAGCACGTTTCGCGCACCGTGGCACTTGGCGCCACGATCAGCAAGCACGCCAAGCCATGGCGCGACGATCAGGATGGTGGGCTTGGGTCGCTCCAGCCTGGAGGACTGTCGCTCCGCGGTAGAAGCGCAAGGAACATCGGGTGACGTGGCGCGGCGGCAGGCGGTGTACCGCGGCGACACGCCCGGTCGCCCGAGCTCCCTGTCCTGCGCGCCGTGGCTCGCTGCGTGTGCTCCGCACGATCTCGAAGGCCTCGATCGATCGAGTTCGGCCCACTGCGCCCGCATGCTCTCGACCAGGAGCCGTGTCCGCGGGCCGAGGGACAGGCTGCCCCCCGGTCGATCATCGCCGCGAGCCGGCGGTGCGGTTTTCGCCGGCCCGGCGGGATGGCGACCTCGTGCTCGAGCGGAAGGGCAAGCAGCTGGCCGGTCATGGCCGTGCGCTCCCCGGCCGGCCGGTCGCGGGCGCCGATGCCGCACCGGCATGTCGAGCTGCGCCTCGGCGCTCATCCGAGCGGCGGCGCCTGGATCAGTTCCTCGAGCCGCTTGATCTACGGGCTGATGGCGGGCTGGGTCCCGCCCATCGCCTCGCCGGCCGTGGTGGAACTGCCGAGTTCCGTCACCGCGGTGAAGGTCCACAGCAGGTCCATCCGCATGGTTCGCATGCACCGCGCCACTTTCCAGACCGAGGGCGCCACGCGGCACGATAGAGGATGCGGCATCGGACCAATGGCGTCCTTGCCAACGGAGAGAGCATGCGTCTCCATAGCCCGTTCGATGAGCCGAGCGACGCGCCCTGAATCGCGACCCCCGTCACGACCGGCGACAGCGCCGCGCCGACGGCGGGCCGTGCAGTCCGGCTGGGTTTATGTGCTGACCAACCCGGCCATGCCCGGGCTGGTCAAGATCGGCCTGACCAGCCGCGACCCGCAGGCCCGGGCGGCCGAGCTGACGCAGGCGAGCGGCGTGCCCGCGCCGTTCGCGCTCGCCTGGTGCCGGGGGGTCGCCGATTGCGCGGCCGTCGAGGCCGCGGTGCATCGGATGCTGGCCGATCGGCGGGTCTCGGGACGACGCGAGTTCTTCCGCTGCACCGCCAAGGCTGCGCGTCAGGTGATCGAGACGGCGGCCGGCGCGAAGCTCGAGCCGCCGTGCCGGCCGAAGCGGACGAGGCGGGAACGGGCGGCGGCACGGAACGAACCGTCCTTGCTGTTTCTCATCGGCACCAGCCTGCTGGTGCTTCTCATGATCCTCAAGCCGCCGGTTCCGGCCTGGCTGGCGGTCCCCCTGGCGCAGATGGCGGCCGTCGTCCGCGACCTGCGCTGAGCGCCGGTGTGGTACGGCGCTCCTCGATGGCGGCGAGCGGGCGGGCTCGATGGACGTCGCCGCTGCGCCTTGCCGTCCCGGCGGTCACCGTCAACCCCGTATGGATGGCGGCCCGCAACCCGGTTCCATCGGCCGACCCGGTCTGCTGCCGAATCGCGAGCGCCTGCGAGCGTGAGGGACGGCGGTGCCGGGATGCCCGGCGCCAGCGGCGTGGCGTCGAGCACCGCGGGGATAGTCTGAGGTCAATGACCCGTCGAGGTGCCGTGCCCGCTGCCCTTGAGCGATTCCTCGAACTCGCGAATCGAATGACCATCGCCGTGCAACAGATCCCTGGCCCGGCGAATGACCGTCCGGACGGAGGTCACCGGAGACGAGTCGATCGACTCGGCCCGCTGCGCGTTCTCCCCTGCCTGGGCGATGAGCACGCTCATGTCCCCGCCCGAGTTTTGCCCTTGGAAGCCGTGGCAACCTTGGCAGCCGCCCATCACGAAGGGGCTCCCGGATGCACCGTTGAGATAGACGTTCTCGAACGTCTTCGGCGATCCGTTGCTGCCGACCTTGCCGAAGAAATTCTGCAGGGCCTGGTTGGTCTCGACCACGATGTTGGCGAGATAGTAGTAGCTGAGATCGTCGGCCGACGTGCCGGTGGGTGGTGGACCGCTGACGGGCGTGCCCTGGACGCCGACGAGCTTGTAGTACTGCCAGACGGTATTGGGATCCGCCGCCTTGAACGCCGCATGGACATTGTCGTTGGTCGACGCCACCTGCGGGTGGATGGCGTGGGCTCGCCTCGTTGCGATGTTCTGCACCGAGGTCGTCCCATCGTCCAAGAGCGGCAGATTCTGGAACGCCAGGGTCTCGGGATTCGGGTTCTCGGAACCGGTGGCATCGTCGTCGTAATTGTCGACCTGCTCCCAGGTCGCGAAGACGAATGCCGGAAACGACTTGGTCTTGTGGATGATGTGAAGGGCAATGAGCCCCCACACGGCATTGTTGTAGCGCTGGTTTCCTTGCGGGCCGGTGTAGAAAATGACCTTGCGCGTGAAGAAGCGACCGCTTTTCTGTTCGTCGGCGGTCAGTTGGCGCCACGCCGCCTTGATTTCGATCGCACCCTCTCCCGAATCACCCGCAAACTCGATGTCACCGCAGGGCAGCATCACGATCGGCTGGGTGCTGGTGGTGTTGCATATGCCACCGTTCTTGTCGAGAAGCGGCTCACCCGTGTTGGGATCGAAGCCTGCCGTATTGTTACGTGCGGCCGACAGAATTGGATACTTGTTGTTTGGATCCGCGCCGAGGACGGTATATTGATTATTGACGAGATATTGGAAGATCGCGCGATTGACTTTTGCTTCGTAGGCCACACGGATCCCGGTCGCGGGCCCGGGGGTTCCGGTCGTGGTCTGGTCGGGTGGGATCAAGATGTTCGGCGTGCTCGGGGGCTGCACCTCGGATGCGGCGTGGGCATACATGTTGGCGAGACCGATCTGGCTCGTCTCGTCGAGATTGTTGAAGAGATTGAAGCTCGGAAGCGGACCACCCGTCGCGGCCGTAGGCTGGGATTGGTACTTGTAGTTGGGCATCGGCGAGTCGAAGGTGGGATCGGTGTTCCCGCCAGCCGGGAACAGCTCGTTCTTGTGCCGGTAGGTCTGCCAGACGACCAAAGGGTAGTTGCCGCTGCTGTCCGGCGCGACGCCGAAGAAGCCGGAGTTGGGATCGGTGGGGGAGGCGGGCCGTCCGCGCACGCCGGTCGACGCCGGATCCATCGCGACCCAGTTCAGGGCGATGAATTCCTGCCAGGCGAAGAACGCGAGCTGGGCAACGGTGGCGTTCGGCCCGGCCGGGGTGTCGTGCGGGACGCACGGGCTGACCAGGAGCGAAAAG
>JBDHTW010000097.1:0-15256 GCA_039808865.1 Geminicoccaceae bacterium | reverse complement strand
TGAAGGCGGCATCGAGATCGAACCAGGAGGCCGGTTGCCAGCCGGCGCCGACCGACAACCAGTAGCGGTTCTCGTCGGGGATGCGAGGCGTGCGGAACTTGTCCTTGACCGGGCTCTGGTCGTACGCGACGCCGGCACGCAAGGTCAGCGTGTCGGTCGCCCGGTAGGTCGTGCCGATGGAGAAGAACCAGGCGTCGTGCCACTCCTCCTCGGTGACGTTGTCCGGCTGGTTCGGGTTGTCGAACTTCACCGTCAGCTGATCGAACGAGCTCCAGTCGGTCCACTGCGCCTCCGCCATCAGCGCCAGCTGCGCGGTGACGTCCTGGTGCAGGCCGACGGACAGGCTCGCCGGCGTGGTCAGCCCGAGGCTCGCGTTCGTGTCCGTGAACGCGCCGCTGAGGCCGCGCAGGGTGTTGGCGATGCCGGCATCGTCGCCGGTGAAGTCCACGTCGCCACGCAGCGTGTGGTCGATCTCGGAGCGGTAGGCGAGCCCGATCCGGGTTCCGGCCAGAGGCTGGACGATGACACCGGCGTTCCAGCCGTAGGCCCAGTCGTCGCCCTCGAGCCGTGAGAAGCCGTCCTGCTGGCCGGGAACGGCGCCGGGAATGCCCGCGCCGGCGCCGATGGTGCCGAAGTCGATGGCGTTGGTCAGCGTGCCGTTGGCGTACTGCGCCTGGAAGCCGGCCCCGACCGACAGCCAGTCGGCGGCCCGCCAGGCGATCGCCGGGTTGATGTTGACGGTCTCCAGCTCCGACTTGACCGCATGGTAGCGGCCGACCCAGCCGTCGGGGTAATTCGTCTCCAGGCCGAACGGGACGTTGACCGCGAGGCCGAGGCGCACGCCCCGGGCCAGCGGCAGCGCCCCGTAGATGGCCGGCAGCACGGCATCGGCGGCGATGTCGCTGTTGTGGTCGGTGCCGCCGATGGGCGTGCCGAGCACGGTGCTGGCCCCGGCGTTCTTGAGCTCGACCCGCGGCGCCGCCAGGGTCGCCACGGCCTCCAGCTGCGGCCGCTCGACCCAGCCGAGCGACGCCGCGTTGAAGAACATCAGGCTGACGTCGTCGCCCCCGGCGGTGGCCCCGGCAAAGGCGCTGCCCTGCGCGGATGCCGACTGCTCCTTCAACGCGAACCCGGCGGCCCGGGCATCCGTGGCGGCGACGACCAAGCCGGTCACGGCCAGTCCGCGGGCGAGCCTGGTCATGACCGATCCACCTCCTGCGCAACGAACCGCGACCGGCGGCCATCGCGCGGCCGCCGATGGTGAGCACTCCCTAGCAGGGGCGGAATGTGCGCGATGATCGAGGCGACGCAAAGCGCCGTCGACCGGAGGATGACGAACCGTGCGCTAAGGTTGCAAACCTGCCATAGTCGCCACCTATGCCGGCAATGGTCAGGCGACCTCTTTCTGGCGCGCCATGCGCTTGCGCTCGTTGACGTCGAGGTAGCGCTTGCGCAGGCGGACGGCGTCCGGGGTGATCTCGACCAGCTCGTCGTCGGCGACGTAGGCGATACCCCGCTCCAGCGTCATCCGCACCGGCGGCGTCAGCAGCAGGTTGTCGTCCTTGCCGGCCGCCCGGATGTTGGTCAGCTTCTTGGCCCGCAGCGGGTTGACGTCCAGATCGTTGCCGCGCGTGTGCTCGCCGATGATCATGCCGGCGTAGATCTTCTCGCCCGGGCCGATGAACAGCGGCCCGCGATCCTCCAGGCTGAACAGCGCGTAGGCCGTGGACTCGCCCTGCTCGGACGAGACCAGCACGCCGGTGTGCCGCTGCTGGATCGCGCCCTTGAACGGCTCGTAGCCGACGAAGACGCGGTTCATGACCCCGGTGCCGCGCGTGTCGGTGAGGAACTCCCCAAAATAGCCGATCAGGGCGCGGGACGGAGCATGGAACACGAGGCGCTGCTTGCCGGCGCCGGCCGGGCGCATGTCCTTGAGCTCGGCCCGCCGCGCGCCCAGCTTCTCGACCACGACACCGGCATATTCTTCGTCGACGTCGATCACGACCTCCTCGATCGGCTCCAGCCGCTCGCCGGTCGCCGGATCGGTCTGGTAGAGCACACGCGGCCGGCCGACGCACAGCTCGAAGCCTTCGCGCCGCATGGTCTCGATCAGCACGGCGAGCTGCAGCTCGCCACGGCCAGCCACCTCGAAGGCGTCGCGCTCCTCGCTCGCCTTGACCCGGATCGCCACGTTGCCCTCGGCCTCGCGGCACAGCCGGTCCCAGATCTGCCGCGAGGTGACCTTGGTCCCCTCCTGCCCGGCATAGGGACCGTCATTGACCGAGAAGGTCATCGCGATCGTCGAGGGGTCGATCGGCTGCGCCGGCAGCGGGCTCTCGACCGCGGGCTCGCACAGCGTGTCGGCGACCGTCGTCTTGGTGAAGCCGGCGATCGCCACGATGTCCCCGGCCTCGGCCTCGTCGACCGGCTGCCGCTCGAGGCCGCGGAAGGCCAGGATCTTCGAGATCCGGCCCTGCTCGATCAGCTTGCCGTCGCGGGTCAGCGACTTGACCGCCATGTTGGCCCGCGCGCGGCCCGACTCGATCCGGCCGGTGAGCAGGCGGCCGAGATAGGGATTGGCTTCGAGGGTCGTGGCCAGCATGCGGAACGGACCGTCCGGATCGGCCTGCGGCGGCCGGACGTGCCGGACGATGAGCTCGAACAGCGGGGCCAGATCGACGCGCTCGTCGTCGAGCTCGCGGACGGCCCAGCCATGCTTGGCGCTGGCGTAGATGTGCGGGAAGTCGAGCTGCTGCTCGTCGGCGTCCAAGGCGGCGAACAGGTCGAAGATCTCGTCCAGCACCTCGCTCGAGCGCTGCTCCGGCTTGTCGACCTTGTTGATCACCACGATCGGGCGCAGGCCCTTGCGCAGCGCCTTGCCGAGCACGAACTTGGTCTGCGGCATCGGCCCCTCGGCCGCATCGACCAGCAAAAGGCAGCTGTCGACCATCGACAGGATGCGCTCGACCTCGCCGCCGAAATCGGCGTGGCCCGGGGTGTCGACGATGTTGATGCGGGTGTCCTGCCAGACCACCGAGGTGCACTTGGCCAGGATGGTGATGCCGCGCTCGCGCTCGAGGTCGTTGCTGTCCATCGCCCGTTCCTGCACCTGCTGGTTGGCGCGGAAGGTGCCGGACTGCTGCAGCAGTCGGTCGACCAGGGTGGTCTTGCCGTGGTCGACATGCGCGATGATCGCGATGTTGCGCAGGTCCATGGAACTCGCTCGGGCGGGATGTTGCGGAGGGACAGCGGGCATGCTGCTGCGCCGCACATATAAGGACGCGACCCGGCAAAACCAAGTCGCCGCCGGCCGGCACGGGGCAACACCTCCAAGCCGATCGCAAGGGAGCAGGTTTGACGCTTTTCCTGCAACTGCGTAAGAACCCGGCGGTGGGAAGCACCTTGGGGATCAAGATCGGTGTCGACACAGCTCGAAGGGGCGTGGCCTTACTACCGTGAGCATCCCGACAGCGTGATCCTCGGTGTCGTGCCAGGGGCGGAGCCGTCGCCCAAGCCACCGGTGCGGATCTTCCTCGGCACCGAGGAAGGCCAGTACCGCGCCGAGCGGGTCTTCGTCTGGTCGGTGCTCCAGGTCCGCGACCCCGGCCGGATCTACGAGATCCACCTGATGAACAACGTCGCCGGCTTCGACCGCCGCGGCTGGCGGACCGGGTTCACCTGCTACCGGTTCGCCATCCCCGACTTCGCCGGCGGCAGCGGCAAGGCGATCTACAACGACGTCGACCAGATCTACCTGGCCGACCCGGCGCTGCTGTTCGATCTCGATCTGGACGGCCACGGCTATCTCGCCATCGACGCGCGCGACACCTCGGTCATGCTGATCGACTGCGCGAAGATGCTGCCATGGTGGAACCGGGCGGCCGCCTCGGCACCGGGCGCCAAGGGCCCGCTGACCAGCAAGCCGGCCGAGGTGCCGGGGCTGTGGGGCGAGCTCGACCCGCACTGGAACGCGCGCGACCTCGAGTACCACGAAGGCAGGACGAAGTGCCTGCACTACACCGCCCTGCACCAGCAGCCGTGGAACCCGTTCCCGGAAGTGTTCTCCTACCACCAGAATCCGCTGGCCTATATCTGGCACGACCTCGAGCGGTCGGCCGACACGGCCGGATTCGAGGTCTTCACCGCCGAGGCGCCGAGCCCGGGCTTCCGCGCGGCTCTGGGCTCGAACCGGCCGTCGGAGGCACCGCCCCCGGCGCAGGGCCTGCTGTCCTCGGCGGCCGAGGCTCTGCTGCGCCGGACCGAGGCCCGACGCGTGCTGCTCACCGGGCTCACCGGGATGAGCACGGCGCCGCTGACGGCCTCCGGGGCCGAGATCGTCCGGCACGACTTCGCGCAGGCGCAGGGCCGGCTGCCCGAGGGAAGGTTCGATGCGGTCGTCGCCGCCGGCATCTTCGAGCGCATTCCAGGTGGCGACGCGAACTGGGTCCTGCGCGCGCTGTTCGGAGCCGCCGAACGCGCGCTGATCTTGCGCATCGCCGTCACGGGTGCGGCCGGGGTCGGCAGCGCCGCCTGGTGGCGACGTCGGATCGAGGCGATCGGCGCCCACTACCCGCTGGTCAGCTGGCATCTCGATGCGGTGGAGCTGCTGCCGACGGGCTCGCTCGCGGTCGCGACGAGCCAGGTGCAGCGGATCGCCTCCCCGCCCGTGCCACTGGTTTGGGCGCTGACCGGCGAGGATGATCTCGCCGATCGGCAGGCCTGCCGTCTGGGCGAGGCCCTGGGCTGGCGGTTCGCGGAGAAGCGCGTGGCGTTCGGCCCGCTCGCGCCGGTGCGCGGCCGGCTCCTCGGGGCCACGGCCGGCGTGCTCGATCCGGCCGGCTCGGCGCCGCTCGACCCGCCATGGCCCGACATCCTGATCACCAGCGGCCGCCGCAGCCTGCCGGTGGCGCGCTGGATCAAGACGCAGTCCGGGGGGCGCACCAAGCTGGTGCATCTCGGCCGCCCGGCCGGCCCGTTCGCCGCCTACGACCTGATCGTGGCGGCTCCCGACGACCGGCTGCCCATCCGCCGCAACGTGGTGCAGGTGGCGGCGCCCCTCGCCGGGCCGGCAGCGGCACCGCCCGCCGCCGCCGCCAGCGAGCGGCCGCTGGCCGTGCTGTTCCTGACCGGGCGGACCCATCCGTGGCGGCTCGACGAGGCCGCGGCGCGCGAGCTCGGGCGTGCGGCCCTGGCCGAGCTCGACCGGCACGGCGGCTCGCTCGCCGTGGCCGTGGCGCCCGCCACGCCCAAGAAGCTCGTCGAGGCCTTGCGCAGCACGCTGGGCGAGCGCGCGACCTTCCACATGGCGACCGACGAGCACGATCCACACGGCGAGCTGCTGGCCGCAGCCGACCGGCTGATCCTCGTCGCAGGCGACGGCCGGACCCTGGCCGAGGCGGCGACGACCGGGCGGCCGCTCGTCATGTTCGAACTGCCGCGCTGGCACGAGAGCATCCCGGTGATCCGGCCGCTGGTGCAAGCGGTGCTCAAGCTGTTCGGCGGCGACACCTACCGCGGCACCCCGCTGCAGCAGCATGCCGGTGGGCGTGCGCTCGACTGGCTGACGACGCGGGGCCTGTGGTCGCGGCCGCGCGACCTGCAGGCCCTCTATCGCTCGCTCGAAGCCCGGGGCCTGGCGACACGGCTGGGGGCCGCATCCTCGGTTGCCACCGCCCGGCCGCTCGACGACCTGCTGCAGGTGACGCATCGGGTCCGCCAGCTGACGACCGAGACCGCCCACGGGGGCTGAACCGCTAGCCGTCGCTGGCCCGTGGACGGCGGCCGTCCTGCGGGCAGCGGCTCGGGCCTGCCAGGATGAGCTTTCGCCTCGCCCACCTCTCCGACCTGCATCTCGGACCGATGCCCCGGGTCAACCCGCGCGCGCTCATGAACCAGCGCATGCTGGGCTACGTCTCCTGGCAGCGGCGGCGCTACCGCGTGCATCGGCGCGAGGTGCTGGACGCGCTCGTGGCCGACCTGCGCGAGCAGACGCCGGACCATGTCGCGATCACCGGAGACCTGGTCAACATCTCGCTGCCGGCCGAGTTCGTGCAGGCCGCGACGTGGCTGCACCAGCTCGGCACGCCCGACTGGGTCACGGTCATTCCGGGCAATCACGACGCCTATGTCGAGGTCAAGTGGCGCGAGGCCTGGGCGCACTGGTCGGACTACATGTGCGGCGACGAGGCCGGCGCCGGCAATGGCGAGGCCTCCAGCTTTCCGTTCCTGCGCCGGCGCGGCGAAGTCGCCCTGATCGGGATGTCGACCGCCGTGGCGACTCCGCCGACCTTCGCCACCGGCCGGCTCGGACGTCCGCAGATCGAGGCGCTGGCGCGGCTGCTCGACGGCCTCGCGGATGACAAGCTCTGCCAAGTGCTCCTGCTGCACCATCCGCCGGTCGCAACGATGACCGACTATCGCCGACGGCTGGTCGACAGCGACGAGCTGGCCGCGGTTCTGCGGCACCGGCCGGTGCAGCTGGTCCTTTGCGGCCATCAGCACATCTTCCAGCTCGGCGCCCTGCCGACGGCCGAGACCTCGATCCCCGTCGTCGGTGCCCCATCGGCCTCGCTGCACGGCGGCGACCGTCACCATGAAGGCGGCTACATTCTCTATGATCTGGAATTCGTCGGCGGCACCTGGGAGATCGACCTCGAGCTGCGGCGTTTCGATATCACCAGCAGTCGCTTCACCCGCGTGTTCAAGCGCCGGCTGCAGCCCGGCGTCGGCCCGGTCGCCATCTGCCTGCAGGCCACCGGCTGACGGCGAACGTCGCCATCGCGCTGCACTCAGGCCAAGTGCGGCCGGACGATGGTTCGCCGTCGCCCGGGCCGACCGACGAGGCAACGGAGCCGGGCATGTCGATCTATAGCCGCTACCTGCTGACCCAGATCGCGCGCCCGATGCTGACCACCATCCTGGTGGCGCTGATCGCGCTGCTCGCCGAGCGCACCTTGCGGGTGATCGACCTCGTGGTCGGCTGGCGCGGCAGCCTGTTCGTCGTCTTCGAGATGCTGGGCTACCTCGTCCCGCACTATATGGGCCTGGCCCTGCCGGTCTCGTTCTTCCTCGGCATCCTGCTCACCTTCAACCGCCTCGGCCGCGAAGGCGAGCTGGCGGCGATGTACGCCTCGGGCTTCGGCATGTGGCAGCTCCTGCGGCCGATCTTCGTGGCCTCGATCGGCTTGGCGGTGGTGGCGGCGCTGCTCGTCAGCCTCCTGCAGCCCTATGCCCGCTATGCCTATCGGGCCGCGACCTACGCCCTGACCAACGCCTCGTTCACCACGCTGCTGCAGAACGGGCTGTTCACGACGCTCGGCGACACGACCTACATGGTCGAGCAGATCTCCGACGACAAGACGGCGATGGAGAAGGTGTTCCTATTCCGCGGCAAGCCCGGCAGCGACAGCGCGACGATCACCTCGATGACCGGCCGTGCCGAGCGCAGCGATCCGATGAGCCCGATCGTGCTCAAGTTGCAGAATGGCGTGCAGCAGCTCGTTCCCGCCAACGCCGGCGACGGCTCGGGCGAGGTCGTGATCCGCTTTCGCGAGTTCGAGACCACGTTCGCCAACCCCGACGACGACTTCCGTCCGCGTGGCGAGGATGAGCGCGAGATGACGCTGCCCGAGTTGTGGGCGGCCAGGGGCAACCCGCCGCCGCAGGTCGACCCCTGGGAGATCGAGTCCGAGCTCGACGGCCGGCTGGTCCGCATCGCGATCATGCCGGTGCTGCCGCTGCTGGCGATCCCGCTGGCGATCGGCCGGGTCCGCGGCCAGCGCTCCTACGGGCTCGTCGCCGGGCTGGCCGTGCTGATCGCGTTCTACCAGATCATCCAGGTCGGCGAATCGCTGGCCGACAACAACAAGCTGCCGTCCTGGCTCGCCCTGTGGGTGCCGTTCGTGGTCTTCGCCGTGCTGTCGGCGCTGCTGTTCGTGCGTGCGGCGACGCGCGTGCCCGACCCGCGGCTGGGCCTGTGGCTGGACGCCCAGATGGACCGGATCGGCCAGCTCCTGCCGCGCCGACGCGCTCGGGCGACGGTGCCGCGATGAAGGTCCTCACGATCTATCTCAATCGCATGTTCCTGGTGCGATTCCTGGTCGTCCTGTTCGCGGTCATCGGCTTCGCCGCGGTGATCGACCTGATCGACGTCGGCGCCGAGCTGGCGCGCGCACCGGAAGGTGCTTTCGCCGCCGGCCTGCGCTATTTCGGCCTGCGCCTGCCGATCATGCTGTCCGAGCTGATGCCGATCGCCGCGCTGATCGCTGGCCTGCTCGCCGTGACCGACCTGCTGCGCCACCGCGAGCTGGTCGTGATCTGGAGCAGCGGGGTGCGCCCGGTGAGCATCCTGCGCATGCTGCTGCCGGCCGGCCTCGCGCTGGTGGCGCTCAAGTTCGTCATCGATGACCAGGCCCTGCCCCGGGCCGCCAATGCGCTGCGCCTCTGGGGTATCGGCGAGTACCGGCACACGCTCGCCGAAGGCCAGGTCGGCGGCTACTACTGGATCCGTGCCGGCGACGACATCGTCCGCATGTCGGCCAACGCCGCGGCGGCGGGCGAGATCAGCGACGTCACCATCTTCCGCCGCGGCAGCGACGGCATCCTCACCGAGCGGCTGCAGGCCGCCAGCGCGACGCAAACGAGCGAGGGCTGGGAGCTGCACGACGTCGTCCGCGCCCGCGTCGCGGGTCACGTCGTCGACCGCCTGTCGACCCTGGCATGGCCGGGCCAGATCGACGTCGAGCGGATCAGGCTGCTGGCGCGGCCACCGCGCGAGCTCGAGCTCGCCCAGCTCCAGGCGATCGCGGCTGCCGGCGGTTACGGTCTGCGCGCCCGCGAGCCCTACCTGACGTGGCTGCACCAGCGGATCGCCGGCGCCTTCGTGCCGATGTTCCTGATGATGCTGGCCTTCGCCCTGGTGCGCCGCTTCAGCCGCACGGCGTCGATCGCGCCGGTGTTCATGACCGCGGTCGGCATCGGCTTCACCCTGCTGATCACCAGCGGCGTGGCGAGCGCGCTGGGTGAGGTGGCCCTGCTCAACCCGATCCTGGCCGGCTGGGGTCCGCCGGCGGGGCTGGCCTTCATCGTCCTCTGGCTGGCACTGCGCGACGGTTGGCGCGGATCACGCCACACCGCGCCGCGCTGACGGCAGCAAACCCGTCTACGGCACGAACTTCGCGGCTGGAACCGGCGAACTGCGAAGTTCGGTCGGTCCGCGTGGCGGCGGCGTCCCGGCCTCGCCGGCGATCGCCGGGTTCGCCGCGCGCAGCTCGAGCTCGCGCCGCTTGGTGTACAGGAAGCGCACCAGATCGTACTCGAACGGCGAACCCGAACCGAAATAGCGGAAGCTGACGTTCCGCCGCAAATCCACGGCGTAAAGAACGTACATCATCGGGTTGAAGTATACCCAGTCGGTGACGATCGACTGCGGCGGCACCGTGGCGGCGATCACCGAATCGGTGACGAAGCCGCTGAAATCGCGCACGTTGGACGGACCTAGCACCGGCACGACCAGGTACGGGCCGTTACCCATGCCCCAATGGCCCAATGTCAGGCCGAAATCCTGCGGCTGCTGCGCCACGCCGAGCGGCGTCGCCACGTCGAACAAGCCGAGCAGACCCACCGTCGAATTGAGCGCGAACCGCAAGACGGCCCGACCGGTGACGTCGGGACGGGCCTGCAGCAGGCCGTTGGTCGCGTTGCGGAACTCGGTCAGGTTGGAGAAGAAGCTGGTGACCCGGCGCTGCAGGAAATCGGGCGTGACGAACTCGTAGGCATCGACCAGGGGCAGGAAAATGTAGCGGTCGAACTGGGCATTGAACTTGTAGACCGCGCGGTTCGTGCCTTCCCAGGGATCATAGATCCGCAGCGGGAACGTCACGTTGCGATCCTCGGGCGACAGCTCGAAGCGCGCCGGTGCGGTGCCCAGCTGATAGGCCGGCGTCGCCGCGCATCCGGCCAGTGTCATGGCGAGCGCCGCGGCGGCCAGGCCGCGGCGGATCACGACCGCGCCTCCGGCAGCCAGAGCAGCTCGAGCATGGTGCGCACGAACTCGCGCTGGTCCATGCTGCCGCAATGACCACCGGTCGGGAACAGCCGGGCCCGCTCGCCGAACACCTTCTCGAGCCAGGCCACCTCCTCCGGGGACAGGATGACGTCGTCCTGGGTCCCGATCAGGACCACCCGTGGATCGGTGCGCAGATAGGGCTCGATCGTGCGCAGGCTCGCCCGGGCGATGAGCTCGTCGCGGCTGACACCCGGCTCCCGACGCTGGATGAACGGCACGTAGACCGCGTCGACATAGTCGACGAAGTTGAGCTGGAGAGCCTGCAGCATGACGTCGGTGAGCGAGGTCGTCGACGTGAGCTGCGCGTTCTTCGGCACCAGGTAGCCGGAGTTCGTCATCACGTCGCTGGTGAAGCTCATGTCGCTCGAGGTCAGCCGGAACGCCAAGCCGATCAAGAGCTCGAGCTCCTGCTCGGGCGGTTCGAGGAACGTGTACGCCCGATAGAGGAACGCGCTGTCGGTGAAGTCGATATCGTCCTTCGAGCTGTAGAGGGCGATGACCTGGTCGAAAATATGCTCGATGAACCTGTCGACGGCAGCGCGATCGCCGCGCAGATGCTTGTCGACCATGTTGTCCAGCCGGTAGACCGAATTGAACAGGTTGACGGCCGGGTTGATGATCAGCGCCTTGCGGAAGTTCAGCCGCTTCTCCTTGGCGTCGACGTAGCTGACATAGGCCGTGTGCGTGCCGCCGAGGCTGTAGCCGCCGACGTAGTAGCTGCTGATGCCGATCTCGCCCTGCAACTGTTCGGCGATCCGCACCATCACGTTGTAAAGATCCTTGGCATCGACCTCGAGCTGGCCGGGTACGCCCTCGGACGAGGCGGTGACGATGAAGCTGGGATGGGTCGGGCTCGGCAGCGTCACCACGTGGAAGCCGGCTTGGTACATCACGTTCGCCAGCGTCATCGATTTCGCGGAATCGAAGCCGGCGCCGGTACCGCCGATGATGAAGAACAACGGGGCGCTGGGCCGGTTCTGCTTCAGCACCGCGTAAGGCATCCCGTCGCCGTAGTACCAGAACACGGGCGGCACCCGGCGGTCGGGGAAGACGCGCAGATGCCGGTTGGAGATCACGCCGCGGAGCCGGGCGGCATCGAGCAGCGTCGTCTGGTTCGCCGGTGGCGTCGCCGCCACGGTCGCCGCCAGGGCGCTGACGAAAGGATAGTCGTAGACACCCATCAAGCGTGCCTGGGCGCTGGCGGGAACCAGACAGCCGAGCAGCAGGATCGCCAGCAAGCTCAAGGATCGCATCTGACCGCCAATGGCCTGACCGCAGCACAGCGTCGGTAGTCGACGCCCAACCTATTGGCAAGTGCGGCCAAGCCACGCCGGGCGCCTGCAGCGATTCCAGCAGGGCATTCCGCGGTCCCCGCTTCCTGCTAGTCTGCCGGCCAAGGAGAGGACAGCCGCCGATGCCCGTCCACGACCGCACGCTCCTGCGCTTCCTCGCGCGTCACTGCGCCATGGGGATCGCCGCCGGCTGGGCCGTCCTCGCGACCCTGCTCTGGTTCGACGTCGCCCGGCTGGGGCAATTGATGGCGAGTTCCGAGCAGGGCTGGCTGGCGCTTCTGCTCGCGGCGGCAGGGTTTGCGGTCACCTTCGGCGGCCTTGCCATGGCCACGGCGATCTTCCTGCTGCCCAAGGAGTGACGAGCGGAGGACTTGGCCGCACCCGTCGGCCAAGGGGCTTGATCTCCATCAACGCAACTGCGATGCAAGCCGGCCTAGCCTAGCTTCGTGATGGCTGACAGGACGGGAAGCGCGATGACGGCGACGACCAGCGGCGACAAGGTGCGCGAGGCGGTGGCGGTGTTCGAGGACGTGTCGGCGCTCGAGGCCGCGGTCGAGGAGTTGCATGCCGCGGGCTTTGCCGAGGCGGAGATCAGCCTGCTGGCCGGCGACGATGCGGTCGAGCGCAAGCTCGGCCACGTCTACCAGCGGGTGGAGGAGCTCGAGGACGAGCCGCGGGCGCCGCGGACCGCCTTCGTGTCGAGCAAGCATCTGGGCGAGCGCGAGAACCGCCTGCTCGGGTCGCTGACGGTGCTGCCGACGGTGATCGCCGCCGGCACGGTGGTGGCCTCGGCTGGCGCCGTCGCCGCAGCCATTGTCGGGACCGCGCTCACCGGCGCCCTGCTCGGCACGGTGTTCACGCATTGGATGGACCAGCGCCATGCCGACTGGCTGCAGGGCCAGCTGAACCGGGGCGGCATTCTACTCTGGGTGCGGACGACCACCGCCGAGCGGGAGCGCGACGCCCTGGCCATCCTGACCCGCTACTCGGCGCACGACATCCACATCCACGAGATCCCGGTCGGCGCGTGAGCCGCCGCGGACCGCTCGCAGGCCGCATCGGGCTGGGCCTCGCGCTCGCGGCCGGCCCGCTCGTGCCGCCGGCATCGGCGCAGAGCGGCCCGGTCGATGTCGAGGTCGTCAACCGCACCTTCCAGCCGCTCGAGGTCGAGATCTACGACGTGGTCTGCCAGCAGCTCGCCTATACCGGCCAGCTGCTCGACAACGCCTCGGTGGCCGTGGCGGCCTGCGCGAACCAGGACGGGCTCGCGACGCTCACCGTGAGCGACCGGTTCGGCCACAGCCGGACCTATTCCGGCTTGGCCGACCCCTCGACGGTGAGCGTCGAGTTCGACTGAGCGGGCCCCGGGCTCACGGGGTCTGGTGCATCTGCACGGAGCGCTTCACGCCACGCGGGCGGGTGAGTTCGTTCCATTTCGCCTGCGCCTCGTGCATCGGTGCCATCGGCGGGCGCGGCACGTTGCGACCGGCGCCACGGGTCACGTCGAGCTGGCCGTTGCGCCAGACCACCTTGCCCTGGCTGAGCGTCACCATCGGCGCACCGGTGACCGTGATGCCCTCGAACACGTTGACGTCGAGCTTCGAG
This sequence comes from Geminicoccaceae bacterium, assembly GCA_039808865.1. GTDB lineage: Bacteria > Pseudomonadota > Alphaproteobacteria > Geminicoccales > Geminicoccaceae > Benzoatithermus. The sequence continues at coordinate 2,293 of JBDHTW010000097.1, read as the reverse complement.
TGATGGGTCTTCTGGCTGATGGTGTGGCTGGCCTTGGGGTCCCAGACCACGAGATCGGCATCCGAGCCGGCCTGCACCGCACCTTTCTGCGGGTAGATGTTGAAGATCTTGGCGCAGTTGGCGGACGTGACCGCGACGAACTCGTTGGGCGTCAGCCGGCCGGCGTTGACGCCGAAATGCCACAAGATCTTCATCCGCTCCTCGAGGCCGCCGGTGCCGTTCGGGATCTGGGTGAAATTGTCCCGGCCCATCCGCTTCTGCTCGAGGGTGAAGGCGCAGTGGTCGGTGGCCGTGGTCTGCAGCGTGCCGGCGACCAGCCCGTCCCAGAGCGCCTTCTGGTGCTCCTTGGAACGGAACGGCGGGCTCATCACCCGCGAGGCCGCGAACTCCCAGTCGGGGCTCTGGTACACGCTCTCGTCGAGCACGAGATACTGTGCCAACGGCTCGCCGAACACGCGCTGGCCGTCGGCGCGGGCGCGGGCGATGGCCTCGGTGGTCTCGCGGCACGAGGTGTGCACGATGTAGAGCGGCACGCCGGTGATCTTGGCCAGCATGATCGCACGGTTGGCGGCCTCCGCCTCGACGTGCGGCGGCCGTGACAGCGCATGCCCCTCCGGGCCGGTGATGCCCTGGGCCAGCAGGGACTGCTGCAGGCGGAACACCGCCTCGCCGTTCTCGGCATGGACCAGGGGCAGTGCCCCGAGTTCGCGGCACTGCGAGAAGCTCTGGAACATGATCTCGTCGTCGATCATCAGAGCGCCTTTGTAGGCCATGAAATGCTTGAAGCTGTTCACCCCGCGGTCGATGCACTCGGCCATCTGCTGCGCGGTGCGGTCGGTCCAGCCGGTGATGGAGACATGGAAGCCGTAGTCGGCGCAGGCCTTCTTCGCCCACTCCGACCACTGGTCGAGGCCTTCGGTCAGGCTCTGCGGCGAGGGCAGGCACATGTCGATGATCATCGTGGTGCCGCCGGCCAGGGCCGAGGCGGTGCCGGAGAAGAAATCCTCGACCGCCACCGTGCCCATGAACGGCATTTCCATGTGCGTGTGCGGGTCGATGCCGCCCGGGAGCACGTAGGCGCCGCCGGCATCGACGATCGCGGCGCCGGTCGGCGCGTCCAGGCCCTCGCCCACCGCCACGATCCTGCCGTCCGCGCAGAGCACGTCCGCCCGGAAGCTCCGGTCCGCATTGACCACCGTCCCGCCGCGTACCAGCACCGCCATGACCGTCTCCCGCTAGCTTTGCCGTCTGAGACCGCGAGCTTAGCCGAACCGGAGGGCCGGTCCAGCCGCGCAAGCCCGCTGCCACCGTCGCGTCACCGCGCGCCCTCGCCGGCGAACGGGTTGGTGCGGCGCTCGATCCCGAGCGTCGAGCCCGGGCCGTGGCCGCAGACGAAGGCGACCTCGTCGCCCAGCGGGAACAGCTTTTCCCGGATCGAGCGGAGCAACGCGGCGGTGTCGCCGTAGGGAAAGTCGGTACGGCCGACCGAGCCGCGGAACAGCACGTCGCCGACGATGGCGAACTGCGCCTCGAGGTTGAACAGCACGATATGCCCGGGCGTATGCCCAGGGCAGTGCAGCACCGCGAACGCGTGCCCGGCCACGGTCACCGTGTCGCCTTCGACCAGCCAGCGGTCGGGCAGCACGTTGCGCGCGCCCACGATGCCGTAGGCCCGGCCCTGCTGCGCCAGGCCGTCGAGCAGGAAGCGGTCCCGCTCGTCCGGGCCCTCGATCGGCACCGGGTCTTCGCCACCGGCCGCGGCGAGCTGCTCGCGCAACGCGGCCGCCCCGCCGGCATGATCGATGTGGCCGTGGGTCAGCACGATCTTCTCGACCGCGACCCCGAGCTTGCCGACGGCGTCCAGGATCCGCTCGACGTCGCCGCCCGGATCGATCACGGCGCCGCGCTTGCTCGCCTCATCCCAGATGATGGCACAGTTCTGCTGGAACGGTGTCACCGGCACGATGGCGACCTTGAGGCCCTGCATGGCGAGGCTCCTGCGCTGCTTGGGATTGTAGCCAGGGCCAATATCGGGTGGCCTGACGGGCTGGCAACTACCACCGCGCGATGCTCTTTGGCACGCTTCGGCAGCGGTGCTATGCAGGTTCGGGGGGCCCGAAGCTGCCCAATACGCAAGAATCGATGCCGCTCGATACGGCGCGCACATGGCAGGGAGGCGAGCATTGGACGATAGTTTGTCGCAAGCGGCGTTGGAGTATCACCGTTATCCGCGACCGGGGAAGATTTCGGTTCAGCCGACGAAGGGGATGAGCAACCAGCGTGATCTGGCGCT
>JBDHTW010000096.1:0-15289 GCA_039808865.1 Geminicoccaceae bacterium | reverse complement strand
GCCCTGAAAGCTGCTGTCCAGGCCTGGTTCCTGCGCTTCGACACGCTGATGAAGAACGCCCTGCCGACACCCGGCTGAGGCCCCGGACGCCTCGACGCCGTCTCCATGATCTTCAACCGGCTGATTCCCGGCAACATCCAAAAGGCGGTGGCTCCGGTCCGCTATCCGTTCCTGTGGAACGCGGCGATCCAGGATCACACGCAGTGGCCGGGCTTCGCCGGCAACGGCGACACGATCTTGAGCCTCGCCCGCAATCTTGGCGAGGTATGCGGCGTGCTCGCCAATTTCCCGCCGCAGAACGCTTGGTACGGCATCGACCATCTCGACATGAACTCGGCCAACTTTCCAGGCCTGCTGACGCTGGAGGGGCTGATCAAGAAGATCGGGCCGCCGCAATGGCCATGGACGGTCGACAGCACGCTGGCCGACCGCGGCCAAGCCGTCTTCAGCCGCTCGACCGCGCATGGAGGCTGTGGCGACCGTCACGGCATCAAGCCGGTCGACTCGTCGATCAGGATTCTGGGCATGGCCGTGCTCGGCTCGATCGAGCACTATCGCCTGGGGAACCCGATCACGTGCGCCGTCGACGGCAACTCCGTCGGCTTGTCGCAGCGCCCCAAGGTCGGCGGGCTGAAACGACTGTACCGGCTGGCCTCGGCCGATGCCGCGTACGAGTCCCGGGTCCTGCAGGGTATCTGGGCCGCAGCGCCCTACCTGCACAACGGCTCGGTGCCGACGCTGGCGCAGTTGCTGACGCCGGCGGCACATCGGGTTAAGTCGTTGGCCGTCGGCCCGAACTACGATCCGGTCAATGTCGGGCTCGCGTCGACACGGACCAAGTTCGGCTACACGTTCCAAGCGACGGGCTGCAGCAACATCAACTCGGGCAACAGCAATTGCGGCCGCGAGTATGGCACGACCCTGTCGCCGTCCGACAAGGCGGCCCTGCTCGAATATCTGGAGACCTTGTGAGGGCGCGCCGCCCGATGCCTCAGTCGGGCACGGCCGCATGCGCCGGTGCTCCTGCCCCGGCCCGTTGCGGCCGGCGCATCAGGAGCAGGGTCGGCAGCACGGCCAGGCACAGAAACATCATCAGGCGGTAGTCGTCGGCATAGGCGATGATCTGCGCCTGCTCGGTGACGACCGCGTTCAAGGCGGCTTGGCCGGCGGCGGTCCAGGCATCCCAATACTGGCCGACGGCCGGATTCGCCAGCTGCGCGTTGAACGGCGTGACGTTGCCGGCGATCCAGGCGTGGTTGACCTGGGTGTTGCTCGACAGCAGGCTGACCACGATCGAGATGCCGATGCTGCTGCCGAGATTGCGCATCAGGCTGAACAGCGCCGTGGCCTCGGTCCGCGACGCCGGCGGCAGCGTGGCGAAGGTGACCGTGCTCAACGGCACGAAGATCAGGCCGAAGCCGAGCCCTTGCGTGAAGCCGGTGCGGACGACCTCCCATTGGGCGACATCCGGGGTGAACAGCGACATCTCGTGCAGCGAGCCCGCGGTCAGCAGCAGCCCGGCGCCGATCAGCAGGCGGCTGTCGACCTTGCCGACGAACCGGCCGACGACGAACATCATCAGCATGGTGCCCATGCCGCGCGGGGCCAGCACCATGCCGGCGGTGAGGACCGGGTAGCCCATGAGATTCTGCAGATAGGGCGTCAGCAGCGCCAGCGTCGCCAGCAGGATGATGCCGACGAGGAAGATGAAGACGAGTCCGGCCGAGAAGTTGCGGTCGAGGAACAGCCGCGGGTTCACGAACGGCCGCTCGGCGGTGAAGGTGTGGACCAGGAACAGGTAGAAGGCCGTGGCGGAGACGATGGCCTCGGTGACGATCTCGGCCGAGCCCCACCAGTTGAGCTGCTCGCCGCGATCCAGCATCAGCTGCAGCGAGCCGATCGCGAGGCTCAGCGTGAGGAAGCCCAGCCAGTCGAACGGGACCTGCTGCCGCCTGCTCTCGCTGAGGAAGGTGAGCAGGCCCAGCACGGTCAGGATCCCGACCGGCACGTTGACATAGAACACCCAGCGCCAGCTGTAGCTCTCGGTGAGCCAGCCGCCGAGCGTCGGCCCCAGGATCGGGCCGACCATCACGCCCACCCCCCACAAGGCCATGGCCGAGCCGTGCTTCTCGCGTGGCCAGGTGTCGAGCAGGACGGCCTGCGACAACGGGACCAGCGAGGCGCCGCACATGCCCTGCAGGAGCCGGAACAACACGATCTGGTTGAGCGATTGGGCTGCCCCGCACAACACCGAGGCAATCGTGAACCCCGTTACCTGGAAAATGAACAGCCGCTTGCGCCCGAAGCGACCGGCAAGCCAGCCGGTGGGCGGGGTCATGATCGCCGCCGCGACGATGTACGAGGTCAGCACCCAGTTGGCCTGGTCCATCGTCGCCGACAGCGAGCCCTGCATGTAGGGCAAGGCGACGTTGGCGATCGTGGTGTCGATCGCCTGCATGATCGTCGCCAGCATCACGCAGATCGTGACCGGCCAGTAGCTGGCGACCGTCGCCTCGGGCGCGTCCATCAGACCCTCAGCCGAGCCAGCCGCCGACCAGGTCGCGCAAATGGCGCTGATGGCCGGTGTCGATCTCGATCTCGGCGCTCATGCCGGCGCGCAGCTCGGGCTCGCCGGGCCGGGTCTCGACCAGCACGCGCAGCGGGATGCGCTGCACGACCTTGACCCAGTTGCCGCTCGCGTTCTGCGCCGGCAGCAGCGAGAACTGCGCCTGGCTCGCCGGGCTGAGGCTGCCGACGGTGCCTTCCCAGACTTGGCCGGGATAGGTGTCGACGGTGACCGTCACCTTCTGTCCCGGCTGAACGTAGGTCAGATCGGTCTCCTTCGGGTTGGCTTCGACCCAGACATGGTCGGTCGAGACCAGGGCGAATGCCGCCTTGCCGGCCTCCAGGTACTCGCCGGGCTGCAAGGAGGGCACCTTGGCGGTGATCCCATCCATCGACGCACGCACCACGGTATGGTCGAGATCGCGCGCGGCGCGGTCGCGCGCCGCCAACGCGGCCCTGTAACGCGGGTGCTGCTCGATCGGGGCGGTCGGATCGCCACCGAGCTGGGCGGCGATGCCGGCGAGCTGCTGCCGCAGGGCCGCGAGCTGGGCGCGGGCACTGTCGAGGTCGTGCTGGGCCGCGTCGAGCTGCGCCTGCGCCGTGGCCCGCCGGGCGACGAGATCGCGCTGCCGCTGCTCCTCCTTGGTGTAGAACGCGACGTCGGCCTCGGCCTTGTCGATCTGGGCCTGGCTCTGCGCGTAACTGCTCTGCAGCGCCTGCAGCTCGGTCGCGACCACCGCCAGATTGGCCGCGGCCGAAGCCAGCGCCGTGCGGTAGGTCGAATCGTCGAGGGTAAGCAGCACCTGGCCCTTGCCCACCCGCTCGTTGTCGTGCACCTCGATGCTGCGCACCAGCCCGTCGACGTCGGTGGCGACATCCATCATGTCGGCTTGGACGTAGGCGTTGTCGGTCGAGACGAAGCGGCCGCCGACGAGCCAGAACCAGGCGACGCCGGCCACCAGCAGCGCCGGACCGCCGACGAGCAGGCTCCAGCGCACCAGCTGCACCCGGCCGCGGCGCCGGAGCGGCGCATGCGGCAGGACCGGTGCCGGCTCCGGCTTGCGCAGGGCCGTCACCTTGGGCTGCTCGGCGACTTCAGCCATGGCCGACACTCCGCTCGCTCAGCTCGTCCACGCCGCTGAGGCAGGCCTGCAGGTTGCCCTTGACCCTGCCGAGCAGGGCCAGCAGCTGCCGGCGCTCGTCGTCGTCCAGCCCACCGAGCGCCTCCTCGCGGATCTCGGCGCCGAGTACGCGAATCCGCTCGAGCTCCGGCCACGCCTTCTCGGTCAGGAACAAATTGTGCTGCCGCCGGTCGCGCGGATCGCGCCGCCGCTCGATCAGCCCGAGCAGTTCGAGCCGATCGACCAGCCGACCGAGCGTGATCGGCTCGATGTCCAGGTAGCTGGCAAGGCAAGCCTGGTTCAGGCCCTCGCTGCGCGCGGTGTAGGCCAGGGCCTGCCACTGCGCGCGGGTCAAGCCGATGCCGGCGGCCCGGGCCTGCTGCTCCAGCCGCTTGCGCATCAGCCGCGCGACGTCGTGAACGAGGAAGCCGAGCGTGGGCTCGCTCCAGCTCGCGTGATCAGTAGCCATGGCTATCGTGTGCCTTACCGACTATAAGCATGCTTACTATATCGGCGTGCCGCGACCATGGTCAAGGTGCCGGCCATCGCAGGATGGATGCGCTGGTGAGACCGGATCGACGTGCGACCCCGCCGCCGATCACGTCTGCTGGGGCGACGTAGTCCGGGCCAGCCTTCCCGTTGCCGATGGGGGTCGGAAGTATCGACCCAAATGGGCGCGCAGTTCTGTCCGCTTGTTCCGTATCCGCAACCAAGAAGTTGGGTGGCGGGTTCGGTCCATACCTATGCGCGTTGGCGCGGACCCGAGTGTGCACCGTGTCGTCGACCGTAGGGTGCAGACGCTGCGCATGCGCCCGTCGGATCCACCGATCATGGCCATAGACGATGCCAAGATCACTGAATCACAGCATCAGGCTTGCAGATCAATTAATTTCTTGCTAGGTTTTACCCTGCAAACAAGAACGACGGCAACCCGTCAACGGCTTCGTTGCTCCTCGGCCCTGTCCAAGCCTCTGCCTGCATGCGCAGGTGGATCGACGGTCTCATGTTGGGAGCAGATCATGAACGTCCCGAAGAGTCTGTTTGGCTATACTTTGGCATTAGGAACGTTCGCCGCCGCGGCTGCGATGGCGACTGCATCGATGCCGGCGTTCGCTGGCGACGTCAACAATCGAGGCACACCGGTCCAAAGCAGCGGCGCCCAGCCGGAGAGCACGGCCGGTGATCGCGCGGCATGCGTCAATGGAACCGGCTCCATCGCCTACCAGAAGGGTGCTACCGGCGTATCGCGGATTGCTACGGGTACGTATATCGTCTTCTTCAATCGCGATGTTACGCGCTGCGTCAAGACGGCGACCATTGGTCTATGTGGTATCTCGGGGGTTGAATCGCCCGGTCTCATCACCACGGTCCGCAGCGTCAGTAGCGTGAACGGCGTGTTCGTGACGACACATGCGCCGGGTGGCGCACGTGCGAATAGAAGCTTTCATCTGCTCGTGACCTGCGAATAGCCATATTCGACTACACCGACAATACTTGGCCGGGACTTCGCCAAGTTCATTGGCGAGGTTCCGGCTGAGATTGCCGTTTGCTGCATACAGTTACGGGCCGCCTCCTTGTTGTCGCGGCCATTGCCATCGTTGCCGACTGACGGCGCAATGCCGACCCCGGCTGGGCGTTCGACCCCGTGCACGGCGCCCGGGATCACCATGCTCTCGGCCTGAGGATTTATGGCAGGACAAGCTTGAAGCCCGGCTGGTCGAGGCGCTGCGCCTTCCATGGCCAGAAGGGCTCCCGCATGGCGTGGTCGCGGCTGCTTGGCCGCGACCTGCGCCAAGATCGCCGCGCCGGTGCCGAGGCCAATGCCAGACACGGCTTGATACGGACTTCACGAGCAGGGCACTAGGAGGCAGCGGACCGATCGTTACCGCCTAGCCAGGCGATTTGCCGGGCAACGGCTGCAGCCAGCTCGCGGCGTAGCACCGGTTTGGCGATGATCGCCACCCCGGCAGCCTCGGCGGCAGCGATGGCCGCGGCGGTCGGGGGTGAAGATGCCAGCAGGATGACCCCGAGCTTCCGCACCTTCCGCCGCATGGCTTCGGCGAGTTCGATGCCGCTCGTCGATGGAAAAGACAACGCCGCCACCAGGACGGCAGCTTGCCGGTGGGCGGACAAGCCGGCCAGCGCGTCCGTCGGGTTCGTGTGCCGGGCCACCCGATAGCCCGCGGCCCGCAGGATGCCACCCACCGCCTCGGCCGTGTCGTCGTCCGCCTCGACCAGGAGCACGGTCCGACCCTCGCCCGAGGGAATCGGCCCGTTCGGCAGCGCCGAATCGGCACCATCCCGCCGAATGCAGGGGAGCGTTATCGCGAACACGCTGCCACGCCCGGGTGCGGTCCTTAAGCGGATTCGCCCGCCGAGCACCTTCACGGTACCGTGGACGACCGCGAGCCCCAGACCCGTACCCTCGCCCACGGGCTTGGTGGTGAAGAACGGCTCGAACACGCGCGCTGCGGTCGCGGCATCCATGCCACTGCCGGTGTCCGCGACCCGGATCTTGGCCAGACGCTGGCCGTCTTTGCCCCCGCCGCTGTCGATCCGCAGCGAGATCCTTCCGCCGTCGGGCATCGCATGCGCGGCGTTGAAGCAGAGATTGCTGACGATCTGATGGATCTGGGTTTCGTCGGCGGCGACGAAGATGGGCTCGGCGGGTCTGCTATAGTGCAGCTCGACACCACCACCGAGTGCCGGCCGGCATAGATCGAGTGCCGCAGCGACGGCGGCGCCGAGGTCGATCGCGACCCGGGGCGTGCGCTCGCTGCGGCTGAACGTCAGGATTTCACCGGCGAGCTGCCGTCCGCGCTTGCCGGCGCTCATCACGCGCTCGAGCGCGACCCGTGCCGCCGGGTTCTCCGCCAGATGCAACAGGGCGACCTCCGTCGAGGTGAAGATCGTGGCCAGAATGTTGTTGAAGTCGTGGGCGATGCCGCTCGCCAGGGTGCCGACCGCCTTCAGCTTCTCGGCCTGCCGCAACTCGGCCTCCAGCGATCGCTGCCGGGTGATGTCGCTGCTGAGCACGACGCGGCCGCCGTCGGGCATCCGCGCTTCACGGATGCGTACCCAGCGGCCATCGACGAGGTGCTGCGCGTGATCACATTGATCCGCGCGGCGCATGGCGAGGTACCGCTCGACAAAGCCGTCGCCCATGTCGGGGTGATGGATCGGGCCCGAGGCCATACCGTCGCGAAGCCAGTCCTCGAAACGCTTGCCGAGCGCCAGGGTAGCGCGGAGAGGCGGCGTCTGGTGCTCGGGGTAACGGCTGTTGTGGTAGACCAGCCGGTCGTCGGCGTCGAAGATGGCGAGGGCATCGGGCAGCGTCTCCGCGGCCGCGAGGAAGCGCGCCTCGGCGGCGACGCGCTCCGTCACGTCCCGGCCGACCGACTGGATTTCCGTGCGCCGCCCCTGCTCGTCGAACAGGGCGGTATCGGTCCATTGCACCCAGCGGATGCTGCCGTCGGGCAGCCGGCGCCGCAGCTCGATCGTGCGTGACGGTATCTCCGGCGTCAGCGAGGCCAGGTGCACCCGGTCGCGCTCGCGGTCCTCGGGCACCGTCAGCGTGAATTCGTCCAGCTTGTGCCCGAGCAGCTCCTCGCGCCGACGGCCATAGTACCGGCAGTAGGCATCGCTGACGAAGCTCAGCCGACCATCGGGCGTGATGCGCGCGATGAACTCGGTCTGGGTCTCGACGACCGCGCGGTAGCGCGCCTCGCTGGCGCGCAGCCGGCCGAAAGCTTCCTGCCGCTGCATCAGGGCAGCACGAAATCGGCCGATCAGCCGGTCCAGGGCGCTCAGCAGGCGACCGAGCTCGTCGCGCTCGTGCGACGGGTCGACACGGACGGTCAGCGGCTCCGGCGCTTTCGGATCGACCCGCTCCACCGCAGCCACCAGTTGCGCGAGCGGGCGCGTGACCATCAGGTGCGTGACCACGGCGAGCACGAGGCCGAGGATCAGGGTCCGCGCAATCCCGGTGAGCAGCAGCAGCCAGGAGCGCGCAAGGAAATCCCCAGCGAGAACGCGGGTGTCGAACTCGATCTCCAGCACGCCCACGGCCCGTGCCGAAGCCTGGTCGTCGGTCAGGCCGGCGCCGTACCGATCGACGCTCACCCGATGCATCAGATGCGCACCGAAAAGGCGGTCGGTCAGCCAGCGAAGGGGCAGCACCGCTTGTTCGCGCCTCGCCTCCGCCAGCAGCCGCCCGAGATTGTCATCGAGTTTCGCGCGGACGACGAACGGCACGTCGAGCGCCGTCTGCACGACCGTGGCGCCAAGTTCGGGATCGAGGGTGAAGGCCGCCCTTGCCGCCGGGGCGCGGATCAGGGCCAGCACGCCCCGACCGGCCGCCTCGATCCGCTGCCGCTCGTGGACATAGTCCTGCGCCACCTGCACCAGCGCAAAGACGGCACCCACGGCCAGGGAGACGATGACGGCATAGGCGACCTGACGGACAGCCAGCCGGTCGCGGCTCCAGCGACTTGTCCATGGACGGCGCCGCTCGGCCACGGCCTCGTCAGTCGCGCGTGTCGGGCACGAACATGTAGCCGGCGCCACGGACGGTGCGAATCACTTCGGGGCTCGCCGGGTTGCGCTCGATCTTCTTGCGTAGCCTGGCGATGCGGATGTCGATGCTGCGATCGAAGGGTTCCCAGCTGTCGTTGTGGGCCTGCTCGAGCAGTTGATCGCGGGTCAGCACACGATTGGGATGATCGACCAGCACCCGCAGCAGATCGAACTCCATCCCGGTCAACGGCACCTCCTTGCCGTCCGGGTCGATAAGGCGGCGCGCGAGCAAGTCGAGCTCGAGCCGGCCCAGTTGCACGCGGCTGGCGGCGGCATCGACCGGTTGGAGTGGCGGGCTGGTGGCGTTCGCGCAGGTCGTCCGCCGCAACACGGAGCGAATCCTTGCCAGGAGCTCGCGTAGCTCGAATGGTTTGACGACATAGTCGTCGGCACCGACCTCGAGGCCGACGATGCGATCGACCGGGTCGCCCATCGCCGTGACCATGATCACCGGCACGTTGAATATCTCCCGCACGTTGCGCAGGATCGCGAACCCGTCCTCGCCAGGCATGCGTAGATCGAGCAGGACCAGATCAATGGCTTCGCACTTGAGAAGCGCCCGCAGGCTCGGCCCGTCCTCGGCCTGGCTCACCGTGAAGCCCTGCAGCTGCAGATATTCCGCAACCGACCTGCGCAGGTCGACCTCGTCGTCGACCACCGCGACGTGATGCTTCGGTTCCATGGTCCTTGGCCGGCTCCTGCACCTCTAAGGGCGATAGCACCGTCGAGTATCGGCGCGATTTCCGCCGCGGCCCATTTTTGTTTCAGTTGTTTCCGATCAGCTGCCAGTCGGCGACCCGCTGGTCGAACACGCCGCTGCGCTCGAAGGCTCTTGCGATGGCACCCCTGTCGCGCAGGCGCGAGAGCCCGCTGTCGAGCTGCTCGACCAGCGCCTGCGCGTCCGGTGCGACGCGCGCCACGGCGAAGTGCCGCGTCGCCGGCAGCGCCACCTTGAAGCCCCGGATCGGCAAGATGCGGCTCGGGCTATAGCTCGGCTGCGAGCCGAGATCCGGCTCGGTCGAAAAGCTGTAGAGGGTGAAATCGGCACGGCCGGCCTGGATCATCGGAAAGATCCCGTCATTGTTCTGCACGTCGATCAGTTCCTTCAGGCCCAGAGAAGCCAGGACGCGCCAATCCTCGACCCAGCTGCGCGGTGCTACGCCGACGAGCCCGCGCAATTGCTCGAGCGTCCTCACGGCCAGAACGTCGGTGCGGTTTTCGGTGGTGTAGAGGCCGAGTTGCCATTCGCCGGCCTGGATGACCGGCAGCGAGCGGAGCAGTGCCTGCGCGTGCTCATCGAGTTCGCGCGCCCAGATCGTCTGCGAGGGCAGGTCGAGCCTTCCCGCCAGCGCTTCGGCGAGACTGCGTGCATAGTTCGGCTGCGGCACCAGCTGCAGGTGGACCGGCGGCCCACCCTCGCGCAGAGCGTTGCATAGGATCAGCAACTCGGCATCGAGGCGGCTGGGCTGGACGAACGCAAACGTGTCGATGGCCGGGCAGTTGTCGCCGCCGAACGTCGCCACGCGACGCGCCTGGATCGCGCTGTTGCCTTCGATCCCGACCCGCACGGTCCGCACCTCGGCGGCAGCGGCGCCGATGGCCCAGGCGCACCACAGCGCGAGGCAAAGGACGACCGGCATGGGCCGTATCATGTCCGGTGGCTCCCTGCCCCCAAGGTCACGAACGGACGATGCATGGGCCGGGCGCGGTCAAGTTTGGGGATCGTGATGCCCCTGCGGGCCGCCATCAACTTCGTCCCAGGCAGCACCAATGCCCAGGCGGATGCATTCGTTCGTGACCGCCAAGCAGGCATCAGCGAATGGATCAGCTTGGGCCCGGGCATTATTCGTGGCAACGGCTAGAGCGTCCGGTCCCCGATCTCGGCGGACGGGCGTTTTGTCGCGTTCATGTCCGGCAGCCACCAACCTCACATCAGGGGACACCATTGGCGACCCTACGTCTTCGTGCGCGACCGCCAGGTGGAAGTTACCTGGCGCGCGAGCGTTGGCAAGGACGGCATAAGCCATGACGTCCGGCCGCGCCGGGATTGCCGCAAGCTGTTTGGTATGGGCTGGACTACCTCGCAATGTCTTCGGTCTGGGTCCAGTACCGCCCTTCGGCTTCGGCCGGCGAGACGTCGCCGGTTGGTTCAAGCAGCCGGCGGGTGTCGAACCAGATGCCTTGATGGGGTCGCCGCCTCAAGCTGGCCCGTCGCCGCTTGCGGCTGATGGAGTGCTCGATCGTCGTCGCCCGTGACGGGCGCTGCGCGCCTCCGTTACGGTCAAGGGACGGAAGGGCGACGACGGGGATCATAATGGGCCTGGAGGCCGGACCGCTGTCGCCGTAGCCACGCAAGGCGCCGGCGAACGCTGGCGGCCGGCACCGCCATGCTGGATATCGGGCTTCCCGCCGTGGCGGACGGTCTTTCGCGACTTTCGGCTGTGGCGACCGAGCGAGGGCAACGGCGACACGGCAATTCCCATTGCGGATTGGAACGGCACCACCCGTGCGGCCTTGCTCGTCACCGATGGCGACCGTGGCCCCGGACCCGATCGAGCTGCCGGCCGTCTCGGCCGAACGGCCATGTCCACGGCATGGCCGCGGTCGATCGTCCGATCCGCGGACTAGAATCCGCTTTGCGCCGTCCATGAGGGTAGCACGCCTTGCCGAGGCAGGGCATCGATGACCGGCATCCTTGCGATGCCTCGCGCAAGAAGGCTCCATGACCAAGCTTCATCCGACCGTCGCCGCCCTCACCTTCGCTGTCGGCCTGACCACCGTCGGCGCATCCGCCGATGCGGCCGAAAGCGGGGCATCGGCAGCGTTCCTGCCGCCCTACATTCTCGAATCGATCGCGGACCGCGGCGAGCCGGAGCAGCGGGCATGGGCGCAGCTCCAGCTCAAGCGGGACCGGACGCTGCTGCCCGGCGGGCGCGAAGGCCAGCTCGACAGCCAGGCCCGGGTGGCGCTGCCGCCGCGCGGCATCTTCACCGCCAACAACACCGACAATCTTCCCGGCGTCCTGGTCTGGCGCGGCCCGCCGACGACGCTGCCGGCCGACAAGCGCGTGAAGGAGGCGGCGGCCGGCCAGGCCGCCGTCATCGCCTTCTTCAAGCACGCGATCGGCAGGACACTGCCGGTGCCGAGCACCGTCCACTATGGCGCGCGCTACGAGAACGCGTTCTGGAACGGCAACCTGATGGTGTTCGGCGACGGCGACGGCAGTCTGTTCAACCCGTTCACCTGCTGCATCGAGATTTTCGGCCACGAGCGCCAGCACGGCGTCACCGGCAACCGGCTGACCTACCGGCAGCAGAGCGGAGCCTTGAACGAATCCGTCTCCGACGTGTTCGGCGCCCTGACGGTCCAGTACCTGAAAGGGCAGAGCGCCGCCGAGGCCGACTGGCTGATCGGCAAGGGCCTGTTCACGGCCAAGGTCAGGGGCCGCGCGATCCGCGACATGGCCAACCCCGGCACGGCCTACAACGATCCGATCCTCGGCAAGGACCCGCAGCCGGCGACGATGGCGGGCTACCGCAAGCTGCCCAACTACGACGACGATGGCGGGGTGCACATCAACAGCGGCATCCCGAACCGGGCCTTCGTGCTGTTCGCGAAGGCGGTCGGCGGCAAGGCCTACGACATCCCCGGCCGCGTCTGGTCGGCGGCCCTGGACAGCAGCTACCCCAAGGACGTGAAGTTCGCCGCCTTCGCGCAGATCACCGTCGACCGCGCCGCGGAACGCTACGGCCCCGCGGTCGCGGCGAAGCTGGTCAAGGCCTGGAAGCAGGTCGGGATCACGACACGCGTGGCCAAGGCGGTCGCGGTCGCCATCGACTGAGCTAGGTGTCGTCCCCCGCCGTGCCGAGGACTCCGCGCACGATCTCGGCGAGCAGATCGGGCAGAACCTCGAACGCGTAGCCGGTGTGCAGCCGTTCGAGCGGCGTGTGGTAGTCGCGCCCCCACGGGCCGGCATTGACGACGGGCACGCCAAGTGCGGCCGCCCCGCGGGGCCACGCGATGCCGTGGCCCCAGGCCGGCGTCGCGGCGGCGATCGCCGCGATCGTGGCGGCATCGACCTGGCCGAGGAAGCTCATGTCCGAGATGCCCGGGAAGAACGGGCACGTGCCGATCGCAACGCCGTGGCGCGCGCCGGCGGTGGCCGTGGCCCGCCGCACCGCCCGCTCGAGCCGCAGCCCGTCCGCACCGCGGAGCCAGGCCGGCAGGTAGGGCAGCGACGCCAGCCCGACGACGATGGCGGGCGCCCCGAGACCGCTCGCCATCCACAGGCCCTCGGTGATCAGCCGGCACTGCTCGGGCAGGTCCACGCCGCGCGCCGCGGCCGCGCCGGCCAGTTCCGCCGCCCGCGCCGCGCCCGCCGCCCGGCGCAGCGCCGCGAACGGCACGACCGGCACCTCGGCTGGCAGCGCCGGCGCGCCGCCCAGGCCCTGCGCCCGCTCGCGCAGCGTTACGAGGACGCGCTCGGCGGCGCGCCGGCACAGCGCCGTGAACGCCGCCAGCACCTCGTCCGGCGACCGCCGCAGCGTCATCACGTTCCAGTAGGCCCAGATCCGTTCCGGCATGGTGACGTCGTAGGCCGGCCGATGGTCGCCCAGGCCGAGCAGCGTCGGCGGCGCGGCCGCCATGCCGTCCACCGCCTCGGCCAGCGTCCCGGCCCATTCGATCTCGGCCACGATCGCCGCCATCAGCGCACCCGCATTGAGCCCGCCGAGGGCCGCGGCCGCATGCGCCGGGACGCCCACGGCCAGGGCGCTCGGCAGCAGCTTGCCGACCGTGCCCAGGGCCACGCATCGCCCGGCCGCGCCGTCGCCGTCGTCGACCAGCGAGTCGAGGTTGACCGCGGCCACCAGCTCCAGCCCGAGTTCCGCCGCCATCGCCGGCAGGGCCTGCACGACGCTGCGCGCGCCCACGGAGTTCGCCTCCTCGTCCGGCACTGCGAGGAACAGCAGGTTGCCGTCGCGGTCGTCGTCCGCCGCCCATTGCGCCATGGCGACGAGCGCGGCGGCGAGGCCGCTCTTCATGTCGAGCAGCCCGCGCCCGGGCAGGAACGCTCCGCCGCGCAGATCGTCGCGCGCCCGCCGCTCGGCCGGTGTCGCGGCGCGTCCGCGCAGCCGCTCGAGCAGTGCCGCCCGCAGCGCCTCGGGCGCGGTCGCCAGGGGCGCCAGCTCGCCGTAATCGTCGACGCGGACGGTGTCGAAATGCCCGGTCAGCACCACGGTCCGGCGACCCCGGCCGCGGGCGAGCGCCGCCACGCTGGCCCGGCGCAAGGGGTCGCCCGGCACCGGGATCGTCCAGACGAGATCCGGCGCCGCGGCCCATGGCGGCAGCCGCCGCAGCCATTGCACCAGCCAGGGAGCGAAGCTCGCCTCGTCGTCGGTGCCGTTGACGCTCGCCCGCGCCACCAGCTCCAGCGTCCACGCTCGCGCCTGCCCTGCCCCGATCGTGCGCAATTCCTACCCCCGCCGCATGCCGCCGCGGTCACGCCGCGCTGGCCACTGCCCGGCCACCGGTGTACCACCGCGCGTGAACTTCCGGGAGCGAGCCTTCAAGCCATGAGCCCAGCACCATGAGCAACGTCGCGGTCATCGGCGCCCAGTGGGGCGACGAGGGCAAGGGCAAGATCGTCGACTGGCTCTCCGAGCGGGCCGACGTCGTGGTCCGCTTCCAGGGCGGCCACAATGCCGGCCACACGCTGGTCATCGACGGCACCACCTACAAGCTGTCGCTCTTGCCGTCCGGCGTGGTCCGCCAGGGCAAGCTCAGCCTGATCGGCAACGGCGTCGTCGTCGACCCCTGGGCCCTGCTCAAGGAGATCGAGACCCTGCGCGCGCAGGGGGTGGCGATCGGCACCGATTCCCTGCGCATCGCCGAGAACGCGGCGCTGATCCTGCCGCTGCACGGCGAGCTCGACCGGGCGCGCGAGGCCGCGCGCGAGGGCAGCGAGCAGGGTACCGGCAAGATCGGCACCACCGGCCGCGGCATCGGCCCGGCCTACGAGGACAAGGTGGCGCGCCGCGCGATCCGCATCTGCGACCTCGCCGACCCGGACGCCCTGCCCGCCCGCGTCCACGAGCTGCTGATCCACCACAACGCGCTGCGCCGCGGCTTCGGCATCGGCGAGATCGACGGCGACCTGCTGCTCGCCCAGCTCGCCGCCCTGGCGCCCAAGCTGCTGCCCTTCGCCGAGCCGGTCTGGCTGCGTCTGGCCGAGCTGAAGCGCGCCGGCCGCCGCATCCTGTTCGAGGGCGCGCAGGGTGCGATGCTCGACGTCGACCACGGCACCTACCCGTTCGTGACCTCGTCGAACACCATCGCCGGGGCGGCGGCGTTGGGCTCGGGGCTCGGCCCGGACAGCGTCGGCTTCGTGCTCGGCATCTGCAAGGCCTACACCACCCGCGTCGGCTCCGGCCCGTTCCCGACCGAGCTGTTCGACGCGGTCGGCCAGGGCCTGGGCGAGCGCGGCCACGAGTTCGGCACCGTCACCGGCCGGCCGCGCCGCTGCGGCTGGTTCGACGCCGTCCTGGTCCGCCAGGCGGTGAAGCTCGGCGGCATCAAGGGCCTGGCGCTGACCAAGCTCGACGTGCTCGACGGCATGGCGTCCTTGAAGGTCTGCACCGCCTACACGCTGGGCGGCCAGCTCCTGCACCATCTGCCGGCCGGCATGGGCGCCCAGGCCGCGGCCAGACCGGTCTACGAGGAGCTGGAGGGCTGGGAGGAGACCACGCGCGGCGCCCGCAGCTTCGCCCAGCTGCCGGCCAACGCGGTCAAGTACGTCAAGCGGCTGGAGGAGCTGGTCGAGTGCCCGGTGGCGCTGCTCTCGACCAGCCCGGACCGCGACGACACCATCCTGATGCGCGACCCGTTCGTGGATTGAGGGACGACCGAGGGGACGCGACCGCGTCCCCTCGGGCACCCCCGGGGATATGAAAATGAAGTATCAATTGTCTATCGTTCTGACAGATAGATATTTACATTTCAGCAAATCCTTGAATGACGAACGTGCCATT
>JBDHTW010000095.1:0-15641 GCA_039808865.1 Geminicoccaceae bacterium | reverse complement strand
CCGAGCGCGTCGGCGTCATCGTCGTGCATGGGATCGGCGAGCAGAAGCGAGGCGATCATCTGGAGGAGGTGGTGCGGCCGATCGTTGAGGGACTGGCCCGCGACGATGGCAAACGAGCTTTGTCGCAACGTCGCGTCGTCGTGCACGAGCCCTATATGGGCGACGGGCCGGCGCGTGTCCAAGTCGACGTCGGCTGGCAGAATGGCGATGGCAAGTATGGCATCACCGAGATCACCTTTCATGAGGTGCACTGGGCGGACATCAACGAGCCGAACTCGATCGGCAAGGGATTGCGCTTCTGGCTCTGGGGGCTTTCCGCCTGGCTGACGCCCGGCAAGTTCGACATCGGCAAGGACACGGTGTTCGGGGAGACGATGGCGACGCCCGTGTTCCCGGACCGCGATCCGACCGAGAATCTGATGCTTCTCGATCGGCTGCAGCTGTTCCTCGTCGGCTGGATTTTCCTGCTCGCGGCCCCCCCGATCGTGGTCGCCGACTTCATCGCCAAAAAAATCTTCAATACCACCTTGCCCGCAACGTTGCAGACCATCGTGTCTTATGTATCCGCGGTAAAGCTCTACACGCAGGAACGCCGCGCCGGTCAGGGCATGCTTGCGTCATGCAACGAGCCCCCGCGCTTCGCCATCCGAGGTCGGATGGCGGCGGTACTGGTGGAGGTGGCCACGGCCAAGAAGGCCTACGATCGATGGTACGTCCTTGCCCATAGCCAGGGGACCGTCGTCGCGTTCAATGGGCTGATGGCGCCGGGTCGGATGTGGCCCAACTATCTTGACCATGCAGCCCTAAGCGAGCTCCGCAAATTTGGCATCGCGGGCAAATGGCGCGATGAGCGGCGCGACGGACCGCCATTGGCCAAGGTCCTGAACGATGTCGCGCTCGCCCCACCCATCCCACCTCTGCGGCTGGAAGACGACATCGTCGTTTATCGAGACCAATTGTTCCGACGGTTCCGAGGCCTGCTCACCTACGGCTCGCCGCTCGACAAGTTCGCGGCGATCTGGCCGCCTACGGTGGCGATCAACAGGCAGACACATGTGTTTCCGTCCGAATCCGAATGGGTCAATGTATGGGACCCGACCGATCCGGTCGGCGGCTCGCTCGACGCCTTCGAGCCAAAACGCGTGCTAGGGGCCGCTTACCAGGAGACCAGTGATGACGGCGTCAAGCCGCTCGTGCCGATCAACATACCTTGTCGTGCAAGCGATGTATTCCTTGCCAGCCATATCGCCTATCTGCGGGGTCTAGCAGGTGGAACGCAGCTGCTGGCATGCTGGGCCGGCAATTGGATGCTCGGCATCGCCACGCCCGAGCACCTCACGGAGCAACTCGATCGGGACGGCCGGCTGATCGGGCCGAGGGCCAAGGAGGTGTCCGAACAGGCCTCCATCTCACTGCGTGCGGTGAACCGACGCTCGCTTCTCAGCCTCAGCCTCATGCTGCTGGTGCTAGTCCCGTTCTTGCTCTGGGGGTGGGTGCAGATCGGCGGCGGCCTGCGCAGCCACGCACCCGATTATGTGCCGGGTCCGCTTCTCTCGTTCTTGTCCTACGCAGCGACTCCGGTCCTCTGGATCTACGATACCGTCGCTGGTGCATTGCCGCATTGGTGCGTCGACGTTGTCGTGCCGCTGTGCCTCAACGAGCTGGCTGGTGCCGCCATCATCAGTCTGCTCATGCTGGCAATTGCGGGTCCGATCGGCCGGTGGCTAACGCCGCTCGATCCGCGCGACCAACGCTCGGACGGCGGCGCGCGGACGTCGGTCCTCAAGGATGATCTGCACCGCATGAAGACAACCATCGCGAAAGCGCTGAAGCGGGGTCGATAGGGAGTCCCTGTCACGACCCTCAGACGGGCGTCGCCTCCAATATTCCACGCAGCTTGTCGTAGATGTCCGGATTGCCCACGACCACGGTGCCCTCGGCGAACAGCTCCTCGTCGCCTTCCAGGCGGCCGATACGGCCGCCCGCTTCGCGGACCAGGAGCGCGCCGGCGGCGATGTCCCAGATCTTGGGGCCGTACTCCCAGTAGCCGTCCTGGCGTCCGGCGGCGACGTAGGCCAGATCCAGGGAGGCGACGCCCAGCCGGCGCAGGCCGCCGCACTCGTCGGCGACCCGCTCCATCTGCTTGGCGAAGCCCATGGCCCGGCCCTTCCAGTTCTGGATCGGCAACCCGCAGGCGATCAGCGCCATGCGCATGTCGGAGCGCTTGGACACGCGGATCCGCCGGTCGTTGACATAGGCGCCGTGCCCGCGCTCGGCGCTGAACAGCTCGTTGCGCAACGGATCGAAGACGATGCCGGAGGTGATCTCGCCGTGCTGCTCGAGCGCGATCGAGATCGCCCAGTGCGGCAGGCCGTGCAGGAAATTGGTGGTGCCGTCGAGCGGGTCGACGATCCAGCGATTGTGGGGCGAGCGGCCGATCTCGGTGCCGCTCTCCTCCATGACGAAGCCGTAGTCGGGCCGGCCGCGCCTCAGCTCCTCGCGGATCACGTTCTCGGCCCGGCGGTCGGCGGCCGAGACGAAGTCGCCCGGACCCTTGATCGAGACCTGGAGCTGCTCGACCTCGCCGAAGTCGCGCGCGAGCGAACGCGCCGCACGCGTGGCGGCGCGGATCATGATCTCGAGATTTGCGGAGCGGGCCATCAGTCGGTGCCGATCATCGTCGTAGGGTAGGAGCCCGTGGCCAAGCGGCCCGGGCCGAAATCAGAGAGCTTCAGGTCGTGGCGTCCGCCACCTGCAACGTTCGCGCCAGCTCGCCCACGCCCGCGGCCATCTGCATCGCCAGCAGATCGGCGCCGGCCTGCACGAAGGCCGCTGCGCGTGCCGCGTCGAACCGGCCGGCGGCAGCACAGGGCAGCACGAACAGCTCGTTCCACCATGCGACGATGTCGGCAAGCTCGCCCGCGACGCCGGGCAGGTCGGTCAGCGCGCCGAACATCACATAGTCCGCACCGGCCTCACCCGCAACCATCGCCGCGTGGCGGGACAGCCTGCAGGATGCGCCGATCAGCGCTCCGCTGCCGAGGACCGCCCTGGCGGCGGCGATCGATCCGGCATCGTCCAGGTGCACGCCATCGAGTCCCGACGCCTTGGCCGCGCTGGCGTCGCCCCGCATCAGGCAGGCCACCTGCCGCCGGCGGCAGGCGTCCGTGGCGGCACGCATGTCCGCGGGCGAAAGGGCGCGGGGATCGACCACCACCGCGGCCACGGCGCCGCTTTCCAGGCTGGCCGCAAGCTCCGGCAGGCCCGGCATCGCGAACAGCAGCAGACGGGGCGCCGCCTCGTCCGCATCCAGCCACGGCCCATCGTCGGCCGGTTCCCCGGCCGACGATGGGCCGCGCGTCTGGCTCATTTCTCGTTGAGATAAATCTTGACCACTGCGTCCAGCAACTCCAGGGCCTGCGCCTTGGGCCGCTGGAAGCTGTTGCGGCCGATGATCGAGCCGTGCCCGCCGCCGTCGCGGATCTGCCGGATCTCCTCGAGCACGCCTTCGATGCCCTTGGCCTCGCCGCCGGAGAACACGACCAGCCGGCGGCCCGCGAACGAAGCCTGCATCACGTGCGCGATGCGCTCGGGCAGGCTGTCCATCGGCACCTCGGCCTTGGTGTAGGCGTCCTTGGCGGCGGCGAGATCGACACCGGCCTTGGGCGGCTTCACCTTGATGATCGTGGCGCCCATCAGCGCCGCCATGTGCGCGGCATAGGCCACGATGTCGAGCGCGGTCTCGCCTTCCTTGCTGATCTTGCCGCCGCGCGGGTAGGACCAGACCACCGGCACCAGACCCTTGGCCTTGGCCTCGCGGATGATGTCCTTCAACTCCTCCTGCATCGCGTAGCAGGCGTCGGAGCCGGGATAGATCGTGAAGCCGACGCCGACGCAGCCCAGGCGCAGCGCATCGTCGACGCTGGCGGTCAGCGCCTGGTCGGACACGTTGCCACCGGACAGGCTGTTGGCGCTGTTCATCTTCAAGATCAGCGGCACTTCGCCGGCATAGGTCGCAGCCCCGGCCTCGAGCGGTCCAAGGGGGGCAGCATAGGCCGACAGGCCGGCCTCGATCGCCAGCTCGAACAGGTAGCGCGGGTCGTAGGCGGCGGGATTGGGCGCGAAGCTGCGGGCCGGGCCGTGCTCGAAGCCCTGATCGACCGGCAGGATCACGAGCTTGCCGGAGCCGGCGAGCCTACCGTGCATGAGCAGGCGGGCGAGATTGGTCTTAACGCCGGGATTCTCGCTCTCGTACCAAGAGAGAATCTCCTTGACCTGAGGGGTCAGTCGCATCGGTGCTCCTGGGCGGGTGCTTACGGTTGGTCCGGTCGGCGCGGACCTTACATCCGCGTGGCGCGGATCGAAAGCGCAGAGGTGACGCGGTGGTTGCCGGCGCCGCCGTCCCCGACCATCACTCCGGCAGCGCCAGAAGCGCGCGATGGTCGGCGGCGACGACGAGCAGTTCATCGCCCGTCGCCCCCGGGGCGTGGGCATAGACCAGGCATTCGGACCCGGCGCGGGACCACCAGTAGCAGACGAGGTCGCCGACGAACTGGGGCGGCGCGGCCGTGTCGACACCATCGCCGCAGTTCAGGTCGGCCGTGCCGTCGGCCGCATGGCGCAGCCGGCATTGGCGGCCGGAATCGATGTCGCGCAGCACGACGGTACGGCCATAGAGAAGGGCCTTGACCTGCGCCGCCGAAAGGCGGTCGGTCAGTCCCTGGTCGTAGCCGAACGGAAGTTCCGGCACCCCGGCCGCGAGCAGGCCCTGACGCAGGCTCGCGGCATCGTCCGGGTCGCCCAGGGGAAACAGGCTTTCCGCCGTCAGAAGGGAGAACGGCTGCCGGCCGTCGGTAGCAAAGGTGTCGTTGGCCTTGGCATACGCGACTCCGGCCTCGTCCGTCTGCCCGAGCCGGCCCAGGGCGGCGACGAGCAGCATCCGCGTCGACGCGTCGAGCGGGTAGGTGGCCACGCACCGACGCCAGATCGCCGCGGCATCGGCGATCGCACCGGCGGTGAACTCGAGGAGCCCGGCAACGTCGCACGCATACTCGCCGTAGCGCGCATCCAGCCGGATTGCCGCCTCCTGGAACTGGCGCGCGTCCGCATGCCGGCCGGCATGGAGCATCACCCAAGCCATGGCGGTGTAGTTGGCGGGATCGTTCGGGTCGAGCGCGATCGCGCGCTGGAGATCGTCGATGGCGGCAGCGAACGCGCGCTGCCGGCGCTGCAGGTCGGCCGCCACCCGATAGGTGCGCGCCGACGGGTGACGCAGCGCGTTCTGCACGCTGGTGGTGACCTTGGGCAGGATGTCCGCCGGCGCCAGGCCCAGCGCCGAGCGCGGCCCGTCCCAGCTGAGGAGATGGATCTCGGCCAGCGCCGCGTAGGCGTCGCCGTAGTCCGGATCGAGGGCCACCGCCTGCTCGAGAAAGCCGACGGCCTTGCCGAGTTCGTCCGGCGAATCGGTCCAGAAGCGGTCGTAGTGCTCGATGCCGCGCTGGTAGGCCTCGTAGGCCGCCGGCACCGTCGTGCCGCCGGGGACGCTCAGATCCCGGGTCACCAGGCGCAGTTCCAGGGCCTCGGCGACCTTGGCGACGACGCTGTCCTGCAGCGCAAAGACGTCGGCCCAAGGGCCATCGAAACGCTCGGCCCACAGATAGCCGCCGGTCGTGGTGTCGACCAGCTCGGCGCTGATCCGCAAGGTGTCGCCGGCGCGTCGGACACTGCCCTCGAGCACGTAACGGACATGGAGTTCGGCCGCGATCTGGGCCGGGTCGAGGGCCTGATTCCTGTAGCGGGCCGCCGCATGCCGGGCCGTGACGAACAGGCCCGGCACCTGCGCCAGATCGGTCGTGATGTCGGTCGTGATGCCGTTCGCCAGGTAGGTCTCGTCCGCCTCGTTGCCGGCATTCTCGAACGGCAGCACGACGATGGACGCGGCATTGTCCGTGCCCTGCGCATGCTGCAGCGGGCTCGGCCAGGGCCACAGCCGCGCGAGCACCCCGACACCGGCCGCGATCACCAACGCCGCGGCGAGCAGCGGGAGCCACCGGACCCGCCGTGTGGGCTGGAGCACGACCGGCACCGTCCTGCCGACGGCTTCGGGGCCGGTCAGCACGTGATAGACGCGGATCGGGCTGTCGATGTTCTTGACCGTCTGCTCGCCCTGGAAGGCGTAGCCGAGGTCGAGCCGCTTCTCGATCTGGTCGTAGGCCGAGCCGGAGATCGCGATGCCGCCCGGCTCGGCCAGGCCCTGCAGGCGTGCGGCGATGTTCACCCCGTCGCCCTGGATGTCGTCGTCTTCGACGATCACGTCGCCGAGATTGATCCCGATACGGAACACCAGATCCTGGTCGTCCAGTGCCTGGGCGGCGCGGCTGGCCTTGGCGATCTGGATCTCGACCGCGCAGCGGACCGCGGCGACGACGCTGGCGAACTCGACCAGCACACCGTCGCCCATGGTCTTGACCAGCCGACCCTGGTGCTGCGCGATCAGGGGTTCGAGCACCTGGCGCAGGTCGCTCTGGAAGCGCCGCCGCGTGCCCTCCTCGTCGACATGGCTCAGCCGGCTGTAGCCGACGACATCGGCGATCAGGATGGCGGCGAGGCGGCGCTGCATGCGCGCTATCCGGAAGTGGCGGTTGGTGAAGCCCAGACGAGACGCGCGATCATGCGGGCTGGCCGTCTATGTGCCAACCGTTCGTGCGCCAGCAAGGCTCTGCCGGTACTTCTCCGCATCCCAGTCGAGCAGTTCCGCCTCATCCTCGGCCGTGAGGTAGCGCAGCCGTGCGTCCTCCGGCACCCGCTCCAGCACCAGCGCCAAGCACAAGGCGAGTTCGTCGGCGCTGGGCGTCGTGGCGCCGGCGAGCAGCGCCCCGGCCCCGGCACGCAGGAACAGCTTGCTGCCGCGCCGCGCCGCCGTCGCCATGGCGGCCGGATCATCCAGATCAATCGCCGCCGGACCGAGAAAGATGACGTGGTCGGGGTAGAGCGAGCCCGCCGTCGCCCAGGCGAGCCGGCGGGGAGTCGCGGCGAGGTCATGCACCTTGCGATGGCGGGGCGCACGCAGCTCCGGCATCGGGGACGGCACGGCCGCGGCGGGTCCGGCCGGCTGGATCGGGGCATCCAGCCGGCGCTCGACCTCCGCCAGCAGCGCCTGCGTCGCCGCCAACGTCTCGCCACCGACCACGAGACCGTGATTGCCCAGCACGAGCACGTCGGCCGCGCCTTCGGCCAGTCGCTCGGCCACGGCCCGGGTCAACGGCAGGCCGGGCTTGCAGTACGGCACCCAGTGCCAGCGCAGGCCCACGAGCCGCCGGCCGACCTCCTGCTCGCCGTCGGCGCGGATGGCGAGCGCGATGGTGCGCACCGAATGCGTGTGCACGACGATCCGGTGCGGCAGCAGGGCGTGCAGCGTGGTCTCGATCGACGGGCGGAGGCCGGACGGATTGCGCTCGGCGGCCACGGCAGCGGTGACGGGATCGGCCACGCCGGCAGCGATGCCGCCCAAGACCGCATCGAGCCCGACCGGCACGAAGATATCCCGCTGCAACGCATCGGCGAGCCAGAGCCCGGATGCCTTGACCCACAGCAGCCCGTCCTCCTTGCACGAGGTGTTGCCGCCGGCCGCCTGCACCTGCTCCGGATCACGGCCGAGCTCCGCCGAGAACGCCGCCAAGGGGCCGAGCATGGCGGGTGTCATCGGCCGGTCGCGCCGCGCCGCGCCAGCAAGGCCGTGCCGTAGGCGGGCTCGAGGCTGAGAACCGGCGGCATCGGCACGTCCAGGAGCCGGGCCCGGATCGCGGTCCAGGCAGGATTGCCAGCGCCGCCGCCCACGGTGCGGACCGTGCGCAAGGTCGGCGCGCCGAGCTTCGCGAGCAACCGGTAGGCCGTTGCCTCGACGTTGGCGATGCCTTCGAGCAGCCCCTGGAACAGCTGCACGTCGTCCGCGGGCCGCGGCTCGGGGGTGAAGCTCAACGCCGGATCGGCGACCGGGAAGCGTTCGCCCGGCTCCGGCAGCGGATGCCAGTCGAGCCCGGTAGGCCGGTCCGGGCGCAGCAGCGGCGTCAGTTCGGCCATGCGGGCGGTCGTGAAGAAGCGCAGCAGGGCCTTGCCGCCGCTGTTGGACGCCCCGCCGACGAGCCAGCGGTCGCCGAGGCGATGGCTGTAGACGCCGTGCGCCGGGGCGAAGACCGGAACCGGCGACATGAGCTTGAGCGTCAGCGTGGTGCCGAGGGCGGTGACCCCGTCGCCGGGCGCGTCCGCCCCGGTGGCGAGGAACGAGGCGCAGCCGTCCGTCGTACCGGCGACGACCATGCAGTCGGCGCCGAGGCCGAGCCCGGCGGCGATCTCGGCACGCACCGGCCCCAGCGGCGTGCCGGGCGCGACGACCGACGGCAGCAGCTCGCGGCGTACCGCCAGCGCGTCGAGCCAGGGTGGCCAGCATCGCGCGACCGGGTCGTAGCCGAGCTTCAAGGCGTTGTTGTCGTCGCTCAGGCCCAGGCGACCGGTCAGACGGGCGGCGATCCAGTCCGCCTGATGCAGCGCGTGGCGCGCCTCCGGATGCTGCGCCTGCAGGACGAGCAGCCGGGCCAGCGGCGAGGTCGAGCCGTGGGCGCCGCTCTCCAAGGGAGCCACCTCCTTGATGCGGCCGGACAGATGTGCAGCGCTGGCATCGTTGTACATGCCGGCGGGAGCCAGCGGCGTTCCGCGCGCGTCCGTCACCAGCAGCGTGCCCGAGGTGCCGTCGACTGCCAGCGAGCGGATCGACGTCGCGCGCAGGGACGCGGTGATGTCGCGGATCACCTCGGCGACCGCCGCCCACCAGAGCTGCGGCTCCTGGCGCAGGCCGCCGTCGCTGGCGACGGGCGCCGGGAGCGGCGCGGACACCATCGCGGCGACGTCGCCGACCGAATCGATCGCGATCCCACGCACCCCGGAGGTGCCAACGTCGATGCCGAGATGGACAGGCTCGGTGGCTGGCACGACGATCTCCCTGACATATTGTGACGGGCGAGGTTAGAGGCCCGGTCCGCCACCCTCAAGTCGGGAGGCGCGGTCGACGTGGGCCGCCACCGCCTGCGCCGGATCGTCTTCGGCCAGCAGCGCCACCAGCTCGCCGTCCAGCGCGCCCCGGATGCGGCCGCCGAGCTGACCGGCGATGCTGTCGAGCTTGCGCGCGACCGCGGCCGGGCCGGTGAACAGGAGATCGCGGGCGCCCTGCCGCAGCGCCGCCAGGACCAGGCCGGCATCGTCGGCGCAGTCGATGATCACCGGATGGCCCAGCGCCACCTCGACGGCGTGCCAGAAGCCCACGCCGGCGAACGCCGCCATGCCCGGCGCGGTGACCGGCACGGCGGCATGTCCGCCGGCCGCCGCCCAGCCCAGAACCGCGCGGGCTTGGCTCAGATCGTGGACCTGGACGAAGAGCGGGCGCGTCAGGTGCGCGCCAGGGCCGCGACGCCCGGCAGGTCCTTGCCCTCGAGCCATTCGAGGAAGGCGCCGCCGGCGGTCGACACGTAGGAGAACTGCTCGAGCACCCCGGCATGGGCGAGGGCCGCCACGGTGTCGCCACCGCCGGCCACCGTCTTCAGCTTGCCGTCCTGGGTCAGCTTGGCGGCCGCCTGGGCCACGGCGTTGGTGCCCTGGTCGAACGGGGCGATCTCGAAGGCGCCCATCGGGCCGTTCCAGAGCAGGGTCTTGCAGGCGGCGAGCCGCTCGCCGATGTCGACCGCCGTCTTGGGCCCGACGTCGAGAATCATGTCGTCGGTGGCCACGTCGCCCGTGCCGATGGTGCGCGCCTCGGCGCCGGCCTTGAACTCCTTGGCGACGACGACGTCGCTGGGCAGCATGATCGTCACGCCCTTGGCCTCGGCCTTGGCCATGATCTCGCGCGCGGTCCCGGCCAGATCGTGCTCGCACAGGGACTTGCCGACGGCGACGCCTTTGGCGTTGAGAAAGGTGTTGGCCATCCCGCCGCCGATGATCAGCACGTCGACCCGGTCCAGCACGTGGCCGAGCACGTCGAGCTTGCTCGAGACCTTGGCCCCGCCGATCAGCGCCGCCGTCGGGCGCAGAGCACCACCCAAGGCCGATTCCAACGCCTCGAGCTCGGCCTGCATCAGCCGGCCGGCATAGGCCGGCAGCCGCTCGGCGAGGCCGGTCACCGAGCCGTGCGCGCGGTGCGAGACCGAGAACGCGTCGTTGACGTAGATATCGCCCAGCGCCGCGAGCTGGTCGGCGAACGCGGGGTCGCCCTTCTCCTCGCCGGCGTGGAAGCGCAGGTTCTCGAGAATGGCGATGCCGCCGTCCGGCAGGGTGCTCACCACGGCCTGGGCCAACTCGCCGATGCAATCCGGCGCGAACTTGACGTCGACGCCGCCCAGCGCCTGCGACAGCGGCTTGACCAGCGGCGCGAGGCTCATCGAGCTCTCGGGCTTGCCCTTCGGACGGCCGAAATGCGACAGCACGACGACCTTGGCGCCCTTGCCGATCAGCTCCTCGAGCGTCTGCGCCGCGCGCTCGATCCGCGTCGCGTCGGTGACCTCGCCGTTCTGCATCGGCACGTTGAAGTCGACCCGCACCAGAACGCGCTTGCCCTTCACGTCGAGAGCGTCGAGCGTACGGAAAGCGGGCATGTGAGGGTCTCCTCTCGGGCTGGCTTCGATCATCCGAAGTGCCGGCGCAGCTAGCATGCCCGCCCGAGGGCTGTCCATATGCACACCCGGACGCGACGTCGCGCGCGGCAGCGCGATGCGGCCATAGGCACCGCGACAGAGACAATTCCGCTTTGTAGGCGGCCAAGCATCTGCCGATGTTAATTTCCAGGTATAAATGACACCAAAATATTTATCCTGTTGATTCAAATCAAAATATGACTCGTGAACTGTTGCCATACGATGTTTCGGTGATGGCGTGACTGCGCCCCATCAGCATTCCCAGCCTGCCAAAGCGGGAGGATGGATCTGTGTCCGAGTTGAAGCGGCGGCGCTCCCTGTTGGCCGCAGCCGCCGGTCTGCCGGTCGCGCTGGCGGCTTTCGGGGCCGTTGCGTTCGATCCCGTGGATTACCGTGGGCCGGGGGCGACGATCCGCCTTGCCCGCCTGGGCACCTACGACGGTGGTTACTTCGCCAGCAGCACGGCCGAGGTTCCGCCCGCCTACGATGCGAGCAAACGGCGATTGTACTACATCGACAAGAGCCGCAGCCGGATCGAGGTGCTCGACATCGACGATCCGTCCTTTCCACATCGGGACAGTTCGATCGACCTCGGGCCCATCGGCCAAGCGGCCGAAGCTGTGGCCTTTCGCAGTGGCGTGCTGGCCACGGCCTTCACCGGACCGACCAGGTCCAGCCCAGGCGTGGTCACCTTCGTCGATCGGGACGGCCGCCCCGAGGCACCGCCGGTGGCCGTGGGCCCGCAGCCGACGATGCTGGTCTTCACGCCGGACGGCAAGAAGCTGCTCGTGCCGGGGCAGGGCGAGGCGAGCGGCGACTACCGGGACGATCCGGAGGGCACGATCACCATCGTCGACTGGTGCGATCAGTTTCCGTGCTCGCATCTGAACACCAGCCGCATCGACTTCAGTGCCTTCAACGGCCGCAAGGCGGAGCTGATCCGCAAGGGCGTGCGGATCTACGGGCCGAACGCTTCGGTGGCGCAGGACCTCGAGCCGGAATCGATCACGGTGTCGCCGGACTCGCGCACCGCCTGGGTGACCCTGGAACGCAACAATGCGATCGGCGTGATCGACTTGGTCCAGGCGCGGGTGACCGACATCTTGCCCCTGGGCTTCAAGAACAACGCGCTTCCCGGGAAGGGGCTGGACGCCAGCGACCGCGACGGGCGTGCCCGGATTCGAACCTGGCGGCTGCGCTCCTGGTACGAGCCCGACTACCTGGCGGCGTTCACCACCGCCGCCGGCACGTTCCTGGTGACGGCCGACGAGGGCGATCCCCGCGACTTCAGCGGCTATACCGAGGTTGCCCGCGTCGCCGACCTGCCGCTCGATCCGGCAGCTTTCGCGAACGCCGCCTGGCTGCAGCAGCCACGCAACCTGGGCCGGCTGCAGGTGAGCCGGTTCGACGGCCGAAATGCTCGGGGCCTGTTCAGCGCGCTCTACGCGTTCGGCGGCCGCTCGCTGACCGTATGGACCACACGGGCCGAGTTGCTGGCCGACACAGGCGATGCCTTCGAGCGGATCACGGCCGCGGCCGTGCCCGCTTTCTTCAACAGCTCTGATACGAGCAATGGCCTGGACCAGACCAGCACGGGGCGCGGTCCGGAGCCCGAGGCGCTGACGGTCGGCACGATCGGTGAGCGGACCTACGTTTTCGTGGGCTTCGAGCGGATCGGGGGGGTGATGGTCTACGACGTGACCGATCCGCGGCGGCCGCATTTCGAGCAGTACATCAACAACCGGAACTTCGCCGTCGACCCGGCCACCGCTTGTGTCACGGACAAGCCGAAATCGTCGCTCTGCGCCGCCGCCGGCGATCTCAGCGTCGAGGGTCTGCTGTTCATCCCCGCCGACAGCAGCCCGACCGGGGTGCCGCTCCTGGTGGTCGCGCACGAGACCAGCGACAGCGTCACCCTGTTCCGGATCGACCCCGCGACCTGAGCCTCGAGCCCGAATTGCCGCATGCGAGGCGCAGGAGCATGGCATAGCGACGGGCGATCTCGATGGTCTGCACCGTGCCGCCGTCGGTGTCCGCCAGGGCGCGCAGCGTGGGCTCGACGACGGGCTTGTGCCGGACGTGGAAGCGCGCGAGCCAGCCGACCATCGCCTTGCGGAACCAGCCGGGGAGCTTCGCCATGTCGCCGAAGTCGACGATGTGCAGCGTGCCGCCGGGCAGCAGGACGCCGGCCGCCGCCCGCACGGCCGCCTCGGGGTCGTCGACCATCGACAGGCAGTAGGAGATGGTGACGTGGTCGAACCCGTGCCGCTCCCCGAACAGGGCCAGGGGATCCAGCTCCTCGGCGACACCACGGGCGAGGCTGGCCCGCACCGCGGCGCGCTGCAGCCGCCGGCCGGCCAGCTCCAGCATCGGCGCCGCCGCGTCCAGCCCGAACAGGCGCGTCGCCGGGTAGCGACGACCGATCAGGGCCAGGTTGCGGCCGGTGCCGCAGCCGATGTCGAGCACGCTCTGGCCCGGCCGGGCGTCGAGCTCGCCGATCAGCCGGTCGCGACCGAGCAGGTAGTATTTGCGGGTGACGTCGTACAAATATTTCTGCGGCCGGTACATCCGGTCCATCCGCAGCCGGATGTCGTCGGTCCGCAGCGGGGCCGTGCCGGCCATCAGCCGATGTGCCGGTAGAGGTGAAAGCCGCCGTAGATCGCGGAGCGGTCCCGCGCGTGCAGCTCCTGCGAGCGCATCTCGTCGTAGGCCCATGGCTCGAGCAGGTCGGGCGGCAGCATGTGCGGCAGGAGCGTCTCCTCGCCGGCGGTGCGGAAGATCACGCGCGCACCGGGCCGGGCGGTGCGGTTGATCTGCTGCCACAGGGCCCGCATCTGCGCCCGGCTCATCCAGTCCTGCGCGTCGAGCAGCACGTAGCCGTCCACGGTCCGCGCGTCCTGTCGGGCCAGATGGTCGGTGAAGCTGACCTGGGCCACGTCGACGCGGCCGACCCGCGTGCGCAGCAGGCGGAAGTTCTCCGGGCGCAGGTAGGGCGGCAGCGTGCGGCCGTCGGCCGGGTAGCCGCAGCCGAACGCCTGCCAGGCGAACCAGTTCTCGTCGAGCGGGAAGTCGCAGGCCAGGCGCTGCAGCCGCGCGCGCATCAGCCCGGCAAGGTTGCCGTTGGCGGCATCCGCCTTGAGCGCGTCGAACTGCGCCGGCGGGATGCCGAGGCCGAAATAGGTGGCCGGCAGCTCGGCGAGCCTGCGCACGACCGGGCTGTCGAACACGGGCGCCAGCTCGGCCTCGAACAGCCGGCGCTGCTCGGCGATGCTCCTGGCCTCGAGCAGGCGCTCCGGCCGCTTGCCGTGCAGCCGGCAGACGACGTGCCCGAGCTGGATGGTGCGGCCGAGCAGGCCGTGCCGGTAGAGCCGGCGGCCGAACATCGAGATCCGGCGGCGGCCGGCAAGGTCGCGCCCGGCCCAGTAGTCGCGCACCTCGGGCTCGAGGTACGGGGCGACGTAGCGGCGGTACAAGGCGAGGTTGTCGCTGTCCGCCGCGCCGGAGAACAGGCAGCGGAAGCTGTCGTAGTCGGGCAGCTGGCGGGCCGCGGTGAGCTTCAGCTTGAGCAGGGCCACGTGCGCCGGGTTGAGGTCGACGGCCTGGACGTGCAGCGGATCGGCCACGAGGTAGCTCATGGCGTTGCAGCCGCCCGAGGCGATGGTCACGATCCGCGACTGCGGCCCGATCTCCAGGGCGGTCATGTCGACCTCGGGGTCTTCCCAGATCTGCGCGTAGACCAGCCCTTCGAACAGGCGCGCGAACACGCGCTCGAGAATCCCGCGCTTGGTGGTGGCGGCCGCCTGCAACGCGGCGTGCCGCACGAGGGCGTTGCTCACTTCGGTCTCCGAGGATGAGGATCGATGGGCCCGGTCAGGGGCAGTGGTTCAGCGCCACCCCGGCGCTGCCGATGGTGACGAAGCTGGCCGGGCGGTCGACCCAGCAGCCGGTGTTGAAATATTCGATGCTGCCGCCGCCCGGCCCGGTCAGGTCGAAGACGGAGCTCTGCGCCCGGTGGGTGTGGCCGCAGACGATGACGTCGACGCCATGGCTGCTGGCGTAGCGGCGCGCACCGGCCTCGACCTGGGCGCTCAGCGTGGTCAGGCCGACATGCAGGCGGTCGAGCAGCTTCGGCCATTCGCCGTGGCGCGACAGCCAGCGCTGGACGAAGGCGTAGATGCGCGAGAACGCCCCGGCGATGCGGGTGTACTTGGAGATGAAGCCGTCGAAGCTGTCGCCGTGCAGCGCCACGAACGAGCGGCCGGCATACTCCCAGCGGAAGCTTTCGGTGGTCTCGACGCCGATCAGCTTGGCGACGAGGTGCGCCAGGTGCCGGTCATGGTTGCCCAGCACCCAGACCACCTCGGCCTCGCGGCGGTGGCTCAGGTGGCGGATATGCGCGAGCAGCCGCCACGTATCGGTGCAGAGGTGGCGGAAGCTCCAGTCGTGGAACACGTCGCCGAGCAGGATCAGCCGGCGGAATCGCCAGGCCTCGAGCACCTGCAGCAGATCGCGCGGCCGCGCCGCGGGCAGGCCGAGATGCAGGTCGGAGACGATGAACGTGTCGACGCCGCCGCTGGTCGGCGGATCGGCGGCCGTGCGTGCCGATCCTGCCATCGTCGCTGCCGTCATGAACCGGCCCTTTCCCTCGCGGGTCGCGTGCCGCGGGCCGGGATGTCGTCTCAGGCCGGGGCGACGCTAGCGGGAGGACCGTTAAGCGCGGACGATGACAGCGAAGGTAAGGCTGGGTGACGAAACGGTGGCGAGGCGGCACCTGTGTCCCGGCCACGCCACCCGCAGCGTCGGGGCAGGTGGTCTGGTCGGGACGGGTGCCGCCTCAGCCGGGTCTCAGAGGCTGGCCATGAGGGCGGCGGTGTCGCACATGCGGTTGGAGAAGCCCCACTCGTTGTCGTACCAGGAGGCCACGCGGACCAGCTTGCCCTCGAGGACCTTGATGGCCTTGAGGTC
>JBDHTW010000094.1:0-16043 GCA_039808865.1 Geminicoccaceae bacterium | reverse complement strand
GGATCGCACGCTGCTCGGGTCCGGCGGCTAGCGAGAGGTCGCCGTCGCCGGAGGCAGGCGAGAAACCGATCGGCCCACCTTCTCGAAGCTTCGGGATCGCGCATCATTGGGCGAGCGGCCGCTCGTCCCGCGCGACCGGTCCGCATGCCCATGCGACCGTTAGTGTCCGATCTCATCGGATTTTAAACGAATCAGATACTATACGAGATGAGTCCCCGCGGATATTGACCGCGATGATGATTCATCAGTCGTTCGCCGCTGCCGATGAACCACTAGAGTCATCCAGCAGGGCAAATATGTGCAATCAACGGTTAAGAGGCGATATGGCATCTGATAGATCCGCCTGACGGTCACGCATCTCCATTCTCGTTGTTGGCAGTGATTGTCGAAAATTGAGTGATCATGCGATCCATTGGTGACGCATTCGTCCCGTATGGTTGTCGGATGACGCGAATGAAGACGTTGGTCGCAGCTTTATGTATATCCTTGTCCATCATCGTTTCGACGATGGCCGCAAGCCAACCGAACATTGTCTTCATTCTGGTCGACGACTGGGGCTATGGCGATGCCAACAGCAAATCCAGTGGCATAGCGCTGCCGGAGATCGACGCCATTGCCGCAGCCGGGGTGACCTTCACCAACGGCTATGCGACCGCGAGCTTGTGCGCGCCGAGCCGCGTCGGAGCTTTTCTCGGCTTCTCCTCGCAACGACTGGGGCTTTACGACAATCCACCGACCTTGCCGGCTGACTGGCCCGAGCGTTTCGGGTTGCCGTTCGGGGTGACCACGCTGGCCGAGGCCCTGCATCAGCTCGGCTACGCCACCGCCATGTTCGGCAAGTGGCACATGGGCAATCGTCCCGACCAGCACCCGCTGCAGCGTGGCTTCGACGTGTTCCTCGGCATGATCGGCAGCTCGCACCCCTACTACGGCGAAATGGACGGGAACCCGGTTCTGCGCGGCGACACACCGGAGCCGCAGGAAGGCTACCTGACGGACGTATTCGCCGACGAGGCGGCCTCCTTCATCCATCAGCATGCGGCACAGCCGTTCTACCTCTACTTCTCGCCCAATGCCGTGCATCAGCCTTACGCGGCCAAGCCTGAGATCCTGGCCACCCTGTCCTACATCGTCGATCCGCAGCGGCAGTTGTTCGCGGGTGCCCTTGTCAGCCTGAGCCAGGCCATCGGTACGATCACGGCGGCCCTCCGGGAGGAGGGCATCTACGACAACACCCTGATCGTGCTCATGGGCGACAACGGTGCGGTTGCCGCCGGCAAGTCCAAGCCGCTGCGGGGCCGCAAAGGGTCGCTGTACGAAGGCGGCCTGCGCGTGCCCTTCTTCATCTCCTGGCCGAGCAGGCTGCCGGCAGGGCTGGTCTATGGCCCTCCGGTATCGGCGCTGGATCTGTTCCCGACCTTCCTCGCTGCGGCCGGCGGGCTGCCCAGCGGCCAGCTCGAAGGGGTCGACCTGCTGCCGTACCTGACCGGCGAACTCGTGCAGCCCGACCGCTACCTGTATTGGGCCAAGCCGCGCAATGCCGCGATCCGCCGTGGCGACTGGAAGCTGGTCGGCTATGGCAGCACCACCGAACTCTACAACCTCGCCAAAGACGTCTCGGAAAGACACAATGTAGCCGCACGCAATCCATTGATCGTCGGTGACTTGAACCGTGCGCGGCTGGCCTGGGCCGGTTCCTTGGCACGGGCACAATAGACCGTCGACGGCCATAAAAAAGGAAGAAATATGGCAGTCATGGATCGGGTGCAATCGTTGGAATACTTCCGTTCGTCCGCAAGCCGGGTCGCGAGGTCGGTGCTCGCGCTCGTGCTTGCCGGGACGGCCCTGCTCGGCTCGTGGCCCGTGGCCGCCGACAATGGCATCGGCGGCTGGTCGGCCCTCGCCAAATGGCCATTGATCCCGATTCATGCGGTCCTTCTGGGGGATGGCCGCGTCATGACCTACGGCACCGATGTCGCGGGCACGCAGACGGGGCGGTTCATCTACGACATCTGGGATCCACGTCAGGGCCTGACGAATTCGGCACATCGCACGCTGCCCAACACCACCGTCACCGACCTGTTCTGCAGCGCGCAGCTGGTCCTGCCGAGCAGCGGCGAGGTCTTCATCGCCGGCGGCGATCTCTGGGACGGCAAACACACCCGCAACGAGGGCAACGCCGATTCGGTCCTGTTCGACCCGGCCGCCAACGCGCTGCGCCAGGGGACCGCGCTCAATCGCGCGCGCTACTACGCGACCGCGACGACCCTGTCGACCGGGGAGATATATGTCCAGGGCGGCCGCGGCCTGAAGACGTACGTTCCAGGTGATGGTGGGGCGCAGGACCGGCCCGAGATTCGGGATGCCGACGGCAGCTTCCGGCTGCTGCCCGGCGTCGACACCGCGTCGCTCTATTTTTGGTACCCGCGCAACTGGGTGGCCCCGGACGGGCGGATTTTCGGCTATTCGGACCGGTCGATGTACTATGTCGATCCCTATGCCGACGCCGGCAGCGGTGCCCTGGTCGAGGCGGGAACGATGGTGGCCGACGGACCGAGCGGGGCCTCGTCGAGTGAGGTGATGTTCGCGCCCGGCAGGATTCTGCGCGTCGGCGGGGGCGGGCTCGACAACCGCGCGACCGAGACCGGCAAGAGCGCGGCCGCTGTGGTCGACATCAACGGCACGGCGCCCGTGGTGACGCCGACCAATTCCATGCCGCTCGGCCTGCATTGGCATACGGCGACGGTCATCGCCGACGGGCGCGTGGTGGTCACCGGCGGCAGCCTGATGAGCAACCAGCTCGTCGGTGTCTCGACGCGCGCCCTGCTCTGGGATCCCAACACCGGCAACTGGACCGAGGGTGCGCAAGGTTCCGGCCGGTCCAGGCTCTACCACTCCACGGCCCTGCTGCTGCCGGACGCGACCGTGCTGGTCGGTGGTGGCGGCGCGCGCGGACCGCAGACCAACCTGAACGCCGAGCGCTACTACCCGCCCTATCTCTACACGGCGTCCGGCGCGTTCGCGCCGAGGCTCAAGATCACCGCAGCACCCGCCAGGATCACCTGGGGCACGGACTTCGTCATCACGGTGAGCAAGCCTTGGCGCATCCGCAAGGTGACCTTGATCAAGGCCGGGTCGGTCACCCACAGCTTCAACATGGAGCAGCGCTACATGGAGCTGCCGTTCAAACGGTCGGGGTCCAACCTACGCGTCACCGCACCGGCGAACGCCGCTCTCGCGCCGCCCGGTCCGTACCTCCTGTTCGCCATCGACGTCGACGGCGTGCCGACGGTGGCACGACTCCTCTCTCTTTAGGATTAGCTTCAGACAGTCGCAGAGGCGGCAGCCGACAGCCTGCAGCCGCCTCGCCGCCGCCAGCCATCCAAGTCACGGCCAGCGCCGCAACAATACGAATCTTAGTACCATAGAACTAAGCCGAGTCCCGCCTGCTGCGCAGGCAGCGCGAAGATGATTCGCAAAAGTAGAAAAAAATACAATTTTAGCCACTTCTGCGTCAAATCTATTCGAAGAAACGATTCAACGGCAAAAATGCCCCGCCGATGAATAAGAATCTTGTCATGCGCGGTGGCGCTCGCTACCATCGGCGCATTCCACATTCAGGGTTGAATTGCGGGGACTAAGATATCGATGCCTGATACAAAATGCCGAATCCCCATCGGAAAACTCAATGGTGTACCGCACGAAATTCGCATCGCGCTCAAGTTGCGTTCCATCAATACCTCGCGGCAGCTGCTCGCGGTCGCTGCCCGTCATGAGGATCGCGAGGCGCTGGCACGTGCGATGCGTGTTCCCCCCACCCAGTTGACCACGGCCGTCCGGCGGGCGGACATGGCCCGGATCCGCGGTATCGGCGCCACCTTCGTCGAGATGCTTGCCGAGCTGGGCATCCACGACGTCGCCATGCTCGCGACGCAGGAGCCGGATGTGTTGCACGAACGTTTGCGGCAGTACAATCGGAGCGCACGGTTCGTGCGGCGGCCACCCAATTTGGAAGAGATCCAGGACTGGATCGGTCAGGCCCGCCGTCTGCCGCGCCCACTCAGCTACGCGATGCCGGAGGTGGCGCTCGCGAGCTGACGCTGCCCTCGACCGGCACGGCTGCCGCTAGAGTGGCCGTCGGTCGGGGTGCTCAAGAAGGCATCCGCCCGTTCCCACGTCGTGCTTGCGCAGGTGGCGACGGTGCTGCCCTGGACAGCGGTGGCGCCGCTTCTATGTGCTTCGCGGCGACGAGCTGCGTCGCGTTCGCCACCACCTGTCGTCCGGCAAGCCGGCGGCGCAGCGTCATGGGCTCGACCGGTGACACCACCTGCCATCGTCTGGTTTCGCCACGATCTGCGCCTCGCCGACAATCCGGCGCTGCATGCGGCCGTTCAGGCCGGGGGCGAGGTCGTGCCATTGTTCGTGCTCGACGATTCGGCGCCCGGCCAGTGGCGGGCCGGTGGTGCCGCGCGATGGTGGCTGCACGGCGCGCTCGCGGCGCTGCAGGGCGATCTGGCCGGGCTCGGGCTGCAGCTGCACCTGCGTCGCGGCGATGCCGGCGAGGAGGTCGCGCGGCTGGTGCGCGAGACGGGCGCCACCGCCGTGTTCTGGAACCGACGCTACGAGCCGTGGGCGATCGCCCAGGACAAGGCGGTGAAGTCGGCGCTCGATCGGCAGGGCGTGGTGGCGCGCAGCTGCAACGGCACGCTCGGCCGCGAGCCCTGGGAGGTCGTGCGCAAGACCGGCGAACCCTACAAGGTGTTCACCCCGTTCTGGCGTGCCTGGAACGAGCTCGGACCCCTGTCGAAGCCACTGCCAGCGCCGGCGGCGCTGGGCCCCGTGGTCCGACCCGATCCGGCGGCCTTGGCGGCCCTGGAGCTTCTCCCGACCAAACCCGACTGGTCCGGCGGCCTGCGGGAGGCCTGGCAGCCGGGCGAGGCCGCGGCGGCCGATGCGCTGCACGGCTTCGTCGACGAGCGCATCGCGGATTATCCCACCCAACGCGATTTCCCCGACCGTCCCGGCGTGTCGCGGCTGTCGCCGCGCCTGCGCCACGGCGAGCTGTCGCCGCGACAGATCTGGCACGCGGCCATGCGCCACGGCGGCGCGGGGGCCGAGGGGTTCGTGCGCCAGCTCGTCTGGCGCGAGTTCGCCTACCACCTGCTCTATCACTTCCCCGAGCTGCCGGACGCACCGCTGCGGACGGAGTTCAAGGACTTCCCATGGACGGACGAGCCCCGGCTGCTCGCGGCGTGGCAGCGTGGCCGGACCGGCTACCCGATCGTCGATGCCGGCATGCGCGAGCTCTGGCACACGGGCTACATGCACAACCGCGTGCGGATGCTCGTGGCCTCGTTCCTGACGAAGGATCTGCTCGTCCCCTGGCAGCGCGGGGCGGCCTGGTTCTGGGATACGCTGTGCGATGCCGATCTCGCCAACAACACGCTGGGCTGGCAGTGGGTCGCCGGCTGCGGGCCGGATGCGGCGCCTTATTTCCGCATCTTCAACCCGGTGACCCAGGGCCACAAGTTCGACCCGGACGGCACTTATGTCCGGCGCTGGGTGCCGGAGCTGGGCAAGCTGCCGGGCGCGCACATCCACGCGCCGTCCGCCCTGCCGGCGGACACGCTGCGGGCCGCCGGCGTCCGGCTCGGCGTCACCTATCCCGAACCGATCATCGACCATGGCACCGCAAGGGAGCGGGCGCTGGCCGCCTACGCGAGCGTGCGCTGACGGACCGCGGCTACTTCACGTCGAGTTGGGTGATCGGCTGCCAGGTCGGATCGGGCGGTGTTGTCAGCAGCTGACGGCAGCGGCGCGCCAGCCATCGGCTCGGACCGTCCGCCGCCGTCACGGTGTCGGCTGCTTCGAGGCTCCGCAGCGCTTCGGCGTAGGCGCCGCGGCGATAGTGGGCGAGGGCAGTGGCGTAGGTCGCCAGCACCGGCGGCGGTGCGTCCGGTGCCATGGCCACCAGCTCGAACACCCGCTCGCCCTCCATCCGGCCATAGACGGCCACCGTGTCGAGCTCGCGCGCCAGCACCGCATCGCCGGCGCCGGCCCGGGTCGAGGCGCTGAGCAGAATCGTCGTGCCGTAGACCTTGTTCACGGCCTCGAGGCGGCTGGCGAGATTCACGGTGTCGCCCAGGGCGGTGTAATTGAGCCGGCGGACCGAGCCGACATTGCCGACGATGGCGGGGCCGGTGGCGATGCCGAGGCGTACCCGCAGCGGCCCCACCGCCTCGGCGCCGTCCAATCCTGCCTGCATCCGGGCAGCGATCGCCAGCGCGGCCCGGCAGGCGTGCACGGCCTGATCCTGATCCGGCGCCGGGGCTCCCCAGAACGCCATCACGGCGTCGCCGATGAACTTGTCGATCGTACCGCCTTCCTCCTCGATGGCGTGGGAGGCGAGTTCCAGGAAGCTGCCGACGATCGGCACGACACGGTCGCCCAGGCGCTCGGACATGGTGGTGAAGCCGGCGAGGTCGGCGAACAGCACGGTGATCTCGCGCCGGTCGCCGCCGGGCTCGGCGCGCACGCCGCTGGCGACCAGCGAGCGGACGAGGGCGGTCGGGATGAACTTGCCGAAATCGGCGAGACCGGCCGCCATCCGCGCGATCGCCGCCGACAGCCGGTCGATCTCGCGCAAGCGCGAGTGCCGGCGCGGGATGCGCTCGAGCTCGAACCGCTCGACGAGGCGCAGATCCTCGGCCACCCGGGCTACCGGATCGGCGACGAAGCGGCGGGCGCCGAAGGCGACGAGGATGCCGGCGGTCAACAGGAGGACGGCGAGGCCGACGACCACCCGGCGAATGGTCACGTCGATCTCGGACAGGAACTCCGCCTCGGGCATGATGATCGTGAGCTGCCAGCCGCGGAACCACAAGGGCGACGTCCCGACGGCGTAGCCGGCGCCGTCGACCTCGAACCGCATCTGCTCGTCGATGTTCTTGCCGTCCGCGGGCCGGGCTGCGACACGCCGGCCCGCGGCCAGGGCCACTGCGTCGAGGCCGGGCGAGGCCGGTGTGGTGCCGACTTGCGATGCGATCACGATCTGGCCGTCGGGACCCAGCACGTAGGAGCGGCCGGTCCGGCCGACCGCGATCGAGCCCAAGAGCTTGGCGAACTGGTCGTAATCGATGATCGCGGCCAGCACGCCGCGGGCGGTCTTGCTGATGAAGCCGACCGCGCGCGCTGCCCCGTCGGGTGTCGACGTGATCTCGGTCCAGAATGGGTTGGCCATGGTCGCGCCCTGCACGAGCCAGGATTCGCCACGGGCGGTCAGGCTCGCGGGTGCCGCCGTTGCCGCGCCGGTGTCGACGTCACGGACGACCCTTGCACGCTGGTCATCACCGGCGCGGAGAACGCGCAGCGCGGCGCCGTCCAGGCTCTGGACCGCGACGATCTCGCCTTGTGGCGGCACCAGCACGAGCCAGGACAGAAGCTGCGCCGGCCGGCTCGTGGCGACCAGGACCGCTTCGGCCGGGATCGTCTCGGCCGGCTCGTCGAGCAGATCGCGGATCGTCTGCGCCATGCCTTCGACCTGGCCGACGCGCGCCCACCATTGCCGCCGTACCGCGTCCGCGATCTGCGCTTCCAGCACGTCGACCAGATCGCGGCTGACCGAGGTCGCGGTCCGCCACCAGACGAGGTGGATGAACGTGGCCGAGAGCACGATCCCGCCGAGGACGATGGCGAGCAGCGCGGCGCGCAGGCTGATCTGGCGATCGGTGGTGCCGGGCATCGACCTGCCGTCAGCCCCGCGCCCGCTCGGCGACCAGATCGAGCCAGCGATCGGCGATCTGCCGGCCGAACCGCTCCGCGGGCGCGCCATGCCGCGCCGCCTGGTCGGCGACCTCGGCGGTGCGGTCGAGGTCGCCGTAGGCGTCGCGGCGCAGCGCCGCCCAATCGACCATGTCCCGCCGGTCGGCCTCGAAGTGACACTGGAAGCCGTAGACCACCTCGTCGACGCGGAAGGCCTGCTGCCGGCAGGTCGCGCTGCCGAGCAGGCGCACGGCGCCCGCCGGCAGCTCGAAGGTGTCGTCGTGCCATTGCATGGCCGGAGCCGGGAAGGGCGCCCCGGCCAGCAGGCGATCGTCCCTGCCGTCGGGGGTCGGCTCCAGGGCCAGCACGCCGAACTCGGGCGCAGCGCCGAGATGCACCCGCGCGCCCCAGGCCCGGGCCAGGAGCTGCGCCCCGAGGCAGATGCCCAGCACCGGCTTGCCCATGGTGGCGAAGTCCCGCGCCAGCTTCAGCAGCGCCGGGAAATGCCGGCACTGCGCATCGGCATAGGCATTCATCGCCCCGCCCAGTATCAAGAGGCCGTCATGGCTCCTGGGATCCTCCGGCAGCTCGGCGCCGTGCTGGGCGGCGATCGTGGTGGCCTCGACGCCGCGGGCCCGCATGCGCTCGCCGACGAGGCCGGCCGGCGACAGCGGGTGATGCTCGAACACCAGGACGCTCAACGGCATCTCGCTCGTCTTCCCTCGTTGATCCGCCACCACCCGCAGCGCATATCAGGACCAGCCATGAGCACGAACCCGACCATCGCCGATGCCGCCCGCGAACTCGAGGACGAGTTCGCCCTGTTCGACGACTGGCGCGACAAGGTCGAGTACATCATCGATCTCGGCAAGGGCCTGCCGGCCCTGCCCGACGTGCTGAAGACGGAAGCCAACAAGGTCCGTGGCTGCCAGAGCCAGGTCTGGATGGTGGCCGAGCCCGAGCCCGACGGCCGAATCCACGTCCGGGCCGACAGCGATGCGATCCTGGTCAAGGGCTTGGTGTCGCTCCTGCTGCGTCTTTACGACCGGCGCACGCCCCAAGAGATCCTGGCCAACCCGCCGAGCGTGCTCGAGCGCATCGGCCTCGCCAAGCTGCTCACGCCGGGGCGCTCCAACGGCCTCTATGCCATGGTCGGCCGCATCCAGGCGATGGCGGAGGCCTTCGCCGCCGCACGGCCGGCCTGAGCCTAGCTATCGGCCGATCCGATCAGGCCGCGCTTCTGCAGCACCGAGGCCACGATCACCCCGATGGTGACGAGGCCGATCAGCACCGTGCAGACGGCGTTGATCTCCGGTGTCACGCCCAGCCGGACCGAGCTGTAGATGCGCATCGGCAGGGTCGTGGCGCCGGGACCGGTGGTGAAGCTGGCGATGACCAGATCGTCGAGCGACAGGGTGAACGCGAGCAGCCAGCCGCCGATCAGGGCCGGCGCGATGATCGGCAGGGTCACGACGAAAAAGGTCTTGAGCGGCGGCGCGCCCAAATCCATGGCCGCCTCCTCGAGGCTGCGGTCGAAGGACAGCAGGCGCGACTGCACGACGACCGTCACGTAGCACATGGCGAACGTCGTGTGCGCGATGACGATGGTCCAATAGCCGCGCGCCAAGCCCATGGTCACGAACATCAGCAGCAACGAGAGGCCGAGGATGACGTCCGGCATGACCAGCGGGGCCGAGATCATGCCGGCGAAGAAGGTCCGGCCGGGGAAGCGCGCGATCCGGGTCAGCACGACGCCGGCCATGGTGCCCAGCACGAGCGCCAGCGTCGAGGCCACCAGCGCCACGCGCAGCGTGACCCAGGCCGAGTCCAGCAGCTGCTGGTTGGCCAGCATGGTGCCGTACCATTGCAGCGAGAACCCGCCCCAGACCGTCACCAGCTTCGAGGCGTTGAACGAATAGATCACCAACAGCACGATGGGCAGGTAAAGGAACGCGAAGCCCAGGGTGAGGGCGGTGGCGGTGAACCAGGTGAAGCCGCGGCCCATCAGGTGCGCTCCTCGATCTGGGCCGCCTGCTGGCGCTGGAACAGGGCGATCGGAATCACCAGCACCAGGAGCAGCACCACCGCGACGGCCGAGGCGAGCGGCCAGTCGCGGTTGTTGAAGAACTCGGTCCACAGCGTCTTGCCGATCATCAGCGTGTCCGAGCCGCCGAGCAAATCCGGGATCACGAACTCGCCCACGGCCGGAATGAAGACCAGAAAGCAGCCGGCGACGATGCCCGGGACGGCCAAAGGCACGGTGACCTTCCAGAACGCGGCGATGGGCGGGCAGCCCAGATCGACCGCGGCCTCGATCAGCGTGGGGTCGTGCTTTTCGAGGTTGGCGTAGATCGGCAGGATCATGAACGGCAGGTAGGAGTAGACGATGCCGATATAGACCGCGGTGACCGTCTGCAGAATCACCAGAGGCTGGGAGATCAGGCCGGCCCACAGCAGCAGGTTGTTGAGCAGCCCCT
Organism: Geminicoccaceae bacterium; assembly: GCA_039808865.1. Classification (GTDB taxonomy): domain Bacteria; phylum Pseudomonadota; class Alphaproteobacteria; order Geminicoccales; family Geminicoccaceae; genus Benzoatithermus. Next base: position 5,805 of record JBDHTW010000094.1, on the reverse strand, counting down.
CGTTCTTGAGGATGCCGATCCAGGCGTAGACGCGGATCAAAAAGGAGGTCCAGAACGGCAGGATGACCAGCATCAGCAGGGTCGGCCGCCACCGCTCCGGTGCCCTGGCCATGCCGTAGGCGATCGGGAAGCCGACGAGCAGCGTGAGCAGGGTGGCCACGGCCGCGATCCAGACCGAGTTGAGGTAGGCGCGGACGTAGAGGCTGTCCTGCGTGATCAGCAGGAAGTTGCTCAAGTTCAGCTTGAGCTGGAAGTAGTAATCGCCGGCGTCGTCGATCCACTCGGTGAGCGGCAGGTAGGGCGGTTGCGCCAGCGCGGTCTCGGAAAAGGACAGCTTCAGCACGATCACGAACGGCACGAAGAAGAACAGCAGCAACCAGAGATAGGGCAGGCCGATCAGCGCCGCGCGGCCCAGGGCGAGCTTGCGGCGGGCGTCGGCCTCGGTGTCCGGATCGCGCGCGCTCATGACTTGAGGACCACGCTGGCGTCGGCGTCCCAGCTCAGCCAGATCCGGTCGCCCCAGGTCAGCGGCCGCTCCAGCAGCCGCAGCCGGTTGGCCTGCGTGCAGCGGACCACGAGGCCGCTGTCGAGCCGGACATGGTAGATCGACACGTCGCCCAGATAGCCGATGTCCCAGATCTCCCCGCTCATGCAGTTGGTGCTGCAGTCGGCCGGCCGGTCCTTGCCGATCAGGAACTTCTCCGGCCGGACCGCGACCCAGACCGTCTCGCCCACGAGCAGGCTGTCGCCGCGGTCGGCGACGATGTCGCAGCCGGCCTGGGCGGACTGCACCCGGACATGGTCCCGCCCGGCCTCGAGCACCCGCGCCTCCAGCACGTTCACGTCGCCGAGAAAGTCGGCGATGAATCGGCTGGTCGGGTACTCGTACATTTCGCCGGCGGTGCCGAGCTGCGCCACCCGGCCTTCGTTCATCACCGCCATGCGGGTGGAGACGGTCATCGCCTCCTCCTGGTCGTGGGTCACGATGACGAAGGTCAAGCCCAGGCTCTCCTGGATGTTGACCAGCTCGAACTGCGTGCGTTCGCGCAGCTTCTTGTCGAGCGCGCCCAACGGTTCGTCGAGGAGCAGCACCTTCGGCCGCTTGACGATCGCCCGCGCCAGCGCCACGCGCTGCTTCTGCCCGCCCGAGAGCTGGTCCGGCCGGCGCTTCTCGCGGCCGCCGAGCTGCACGAGACGGACGGCTTCGGCGACCCGGTCGCGGATCTCGCTCTTGGCGACGCCGTCCTGCTTCAGGCCGAAACCGATATTGTCCTCGACCGTCATGTGCGGGAACAGCGCATAGGACTGGAACATCATGTTCACCGGCCGGCGCCACGGCGGCACCGCCGCCATGTCCTGGCCGTCGATCAGGATGCGCCCGGCCGTCGGCCGCTCGAAGCCGGCCAGCATGCGCAGCAGCGTGGTCTTGCCACAGCCGGATGGTCCCAAAAGGGCGAAGAACTCGCGCTGGTAGATGTCGAGGCTGATATTGTCGACCGCGTAGACGTCGCCGAACTGCTTGGTCACGTTCTGGATCTGGATGAACGGCTTGGCCGCCGGATCGGCCCAAGGTTCGACACGGCTGCGCTGGTCCGGCCGCGGTCGCGGCGGCGCGGGAGACGTGGCCGTGCTCTGCTCGCTGTGCATGCTCATGGCTCCCGCGCCAGATCTCTTGTCAGTTACCGGTCAGCAGCTTGGTCCACAGCCGGGTCAGGTTGCGTTGCGCCTTCTGGTCGAACGACGTCACCGTGAACAGGTTGGCCCGGATCTCGGGCGTAGGGAATAGGCTCGGGTTGCCCTTCACCGCCTCGTCGATGAACGCGTAGGAGGCCGGGACCGCGTTGGGGTAGGTGACGAAGTTGGAGATCTTCGCCATCACCTCGGGCTCGAGCAGGTAGTCGAGGAAGGCATAGGCGCTGTCGGGATTGGGCGCGTCGGCCGGCATGGCCAGCATGTCGAACCAGAGCAGCGCGCCCTCCTTGGGCACGGTGTAGGCGATGTCGACGCCGTTCTTCGCCTCCTCGGCCCGGGTCTTGGCGATGCCGGCATCGCCGGACCAGCCGAGCGCTAGGCAGATGTCGCCGTTGGCCAGGGCGTTGATGTACTCGGAGCTGTGGAACTTGCGGATGTAGGGGCGGATCTTCTCCAGCAGTGCCGCCCCCTTCTCCAGCACCTTGGGATCCTTGCTGTCCGGATCCTCGCCGAGATAGCGCAGCGCCGACGCCACGACCTCGACCGGCGCATCGAGGACCATGATGCCGCAGTCGGCGAGCTTCTTCGCGTTGTCGGGATCGAACAGCAGCGCCCAGGAATCGGTCGGCCCGTCCGGCAGCCGCGCCTTCACCTTGTCGACGTTGTACGCCAGCCCCGTGGTGCCCCACATGTAGATGAAGGCGTGCTCGTTGCCGGGGTCGTACTTGGCGACCTTGCCCATCAGGTCGGGGTCGAGGTTCTGCCAGTTCGGGATCTTGCTCTTGTCGAGCGGCTGGAAGATGCCGGCCTGGATCTGCCGGCCGAGGAAATAGGCGGTCGGCACGACGAGATCGTAGCCGGTGCTGCCGGCGAGGAGCTTGGTCTCCAGCACCTCGTTGCTGTCGAACAGGTCGTAGACGACCTTGATGCCGGTCTTGGCGGTGAAGTCCTCGAGCACCTGCGGGTCGATGTAGTCCGACCAGTTGTAGACCTTGACCACCTTCTCCTGCGCCTGGGCCGGACCCAGACCACAGGCGAGCAGGACCGCGGCGGCGGCGAGGGCTAGTATCTTCACGGGCGACCTCTTCTCGTTGCGTTGTGTGCCGCGAAGCAAAAGCGGCGCCAGAGGTTTGCGTAGCGCCGCCCGGCGGGCCGGGCGGCGCTGCCAAGGCGCCGGGCCGCTAGCCGCCCGTGACCAGCTTGGTCCATAGCCGGGTGACCGCGCGCTGGGTCTTCTGGTCGAACGGCGTGATCGTGAACAGGTTGGCGCGATTCTCGGGCGGGGGGAAGAGGTTGGGGTTGCCCTTCACCGAATCGTCGATCATGCCATAGGAGGCCGGGACCGCGTTGGGGTAGGTGACGAAGTTGGAGATCTTCGCCATCACCTCGGGCTCGAGCAGGTAGTTGATGAGCGCGTAGGCATTGTCCTGGTTCGGCGCGTCGGCCGGCATGGCCATCATGTCGAACCAGAGCTGCGTGCCCTCCTTGGGGATCACGTAGTCGATGTTGACGCCGTTCTTCGCCTCCTCGGCCCGGGTCTTGGCGATGCCGGCATCGCCGGACCACATCAGCGAGACGCAGATGTCGCCGTTGGCCAGGGCATTCAGGTTTTCCGAGCTGTGGAACTTGCGGATGTAGGGGCGGATCTTCTCCAGCAGTGCCGCCCCCTTCTCCAGCACCTTGGGATCCTTGCTGTCCGGGTCCTCGCCGAGATAACGCAGCGCCAGGGGCAGCACGTCGGTCGGGGAATCGAGGACCATGATGCCGCAGTCGGCGAGCTTCTTCGCGTTGTCGGGATCGAACAGCAGCGCCCAGGAATCGGTCGGCCCGTCCGGCAGCCGCGCCTTCACCTTGTCGACGTTGTACGCCAGCCCCGTGGTGCCCCACATGTAGATGAAGGCGTGCTCGTTGCCGGGGTCGTACTTGGCGACCTTGCCCATCAGGTCGGGGTCGAGGTTCTGCCAGTTCGGGATCTTGCTCTTGTCGAGCGGCTGGAAGATGCCGGCCTGGATCTGCCGGCCGAGGAAATAGGCGGTCGGCACGACGAGATCGTAGCCGGTGCTGCCGGCGAGGAGCTTGGTCTCCAGCACCTCGTTGCTGTCGAACAGGTCGTAGACGACCTTGATGCCGGTCTTGGCGGTGAAGTCCTCGAGCACCTGCGGGTCGATGTAGTCCGACCAGTTGTAGACCTTGACCACCTTCTCCTGCGCCTGCGCCATACCCGTGCTCAGCGCCAAGGCTGCCGCGACCGCGAGCAGGAATTTTCGCATAGGGGCCTCTCCTCGGGCGATGGCCAATCTCGTCGGCGGCGAGGTTGGACGGCTATTATGGGTGTTCGGTGACAGTGGGTCCGGCCTCTCGTGCGCACCACTCCTGTGGGCGCGCCCGGGACGCTAGCGCAGCGCCACTCCGGTTTGAAGGCGCCAAAACGCTGGGCGGACACGTGCCGTTGCACCGCTCCGACATGACCGGGGTGCCATCACACAAGCGGTGGGGGATCGCCGGGGACTGGAGCGGGTGATGGGAATCGAACCCACGACATACAGCTTGGGAAGCTGTCGTTCTACCTCTGAACTACACCCGCACGGACGGAGACTTAGACCGCCCGACCGCTGCTGGCAAGGGTTGACGTCCGGCCCAAACCCGCCTATCTGCACGCCACCCCACGGGGGCGCATAGCTCAGTCGGTAGAGCAGCTGACTCTTAATCAGCGGGTCCTAGGTTCGAGCCCTAGTGCGCCCACCAATTTCAAGGGCTTAGCAGCCAAGCAGAACGGGTGTGACTTACGTGGTAACACCCGGGTAGCAGGCTAAGCCATCATCCGAGCAACCTGTCAGCAGATAGTACGGTCCGGAGTGCCATCTCTTCGGGCGCGCAGGCTGTCACGGTTGCGGTTACCGCCAGCGCGCCCACGTGAGGCAATCTGCCGCGTCGGTACCTCCGGTCCGCTATGCCGTCCCGCCGAACCTCCGCACGGCCTCGACGACGTCGCGCACGCCGACGCCGGTCAGCTCGGGCCCGTCCGGGTCCCCGTCAGGTTCGGGCTCGAAGTAGGTGACCAGCACGCCCGCCTGCGCGACCATGCCTTCGACGGTCGTTGTCGGCGTGACCAGCAGCAGCCTCTCGATTTCGTACCACCGCTGGCCCTGCGGCGTGTCGTACACGTCCACGCCGGGGTGCGTGCTTGGGTCGTTGACCCACTTCCATAGATAGCTCCCGCCATTCCCTGGCCCAGGCGACATGCGGATCGGCGGCGCCTGCAGTGGCCACGCCCGTGGCGGTGCCGATCGCCGACGCTGCGGCCAGGCGGCCCAGGACGACGCGCCGGGTCGGGCCCTGCGGCTGCTGGGCCGGTGTCTGGTGCACGATGACCTCGGCCATGGTCATGCCCTCCCGGCGAGCTGCTGGAGCGACGCGCGCACCCTGGACGCCAGCCGCTGCGACAGCTCGGGCTCCGGGTCGGTGTCGACGTCGAGCGCCCAGCACAGCAGCTCGATCTGAGCCAGTAGCCCGCGCGGCGTCTGCGCGTCCGCCCCCTCCATGGCGCCGATCAACGCACTGCCTTCCTCGGGGTCGAGGTCGGGATGCCAGCGGGCGCGGGCCTCGAGGAGGGCGCCGTCGCCGGTGGAGTGGGCAAAGGTCGAGTTCGAGGGTACGGTGGTCTGAGCCATCGCGTGTCTCCATCACGTTGGTGGTTAGGGCCGGCTCGCGTGTGGCGACACCGAGCTGGCCCACGTCTACATAAAGACGAACACTCGAAGCATGCACCTCGATGAGCAAACCGTCAAGTAGTTATTGGATCTATCGAAAGACTTGCAGAAAACTCAAGCTAAAAGTCAGCGCATTGCACTGAATTATATCCAACTTGCGTATAACGCAATTTGGTTCCGACTAAAGAAATCCGATATATTATTTGCTTGTTCGGCACTGTCTAAGTGATTTGATCAACGAATAAAACGGATCGATGCGGGCGAAGGCAGTAAAGGATTTCTTTAGGATGAGCTGCGGCACGGAGTATGTTCACCGTGGCTCGAGGCGCTCCGATTGAGCAGGCGTGCTCCCTGCGGCACCGATGCTGGTTGATCGCCGGCCGTTATCGGTAGATGCTCGCTC
>JBDHTW010000093.1:0-16107 GCA_039808865.1 Geminicoccaceae bacterium | reverse complement strand
CCAACCTCGTCGGCAACGGCGTCGCCACCATCGTCGTCGCCAAATGGGAAAACGCCCTCGACACCAACCGCATGCACCAGCACCTCAACCAGGAAACCGACCAGGAAGCCGACGACCCGGAGGCCGTGATGGTCGCCGAGGAGCTGGCATCGACTGTCCCACAGCGCACCTGACGGACCGGGCAGCCCCGGCCCGCCGCCGGGCCGGGGCGCCGTCTCGGCAGCTCGCGCAGGCGGGGTCCGGCTACGCCGCCTGGCCTTCGCGCAGCAGGCCGTCGAGATCGAGCCGCCGGGTGACCATCGCCAGCCCGCCATCGGGCGTGCGCGGCCATTCGGCCTCCGGCCGGTCACGGTACAGCTCGACCCCGTTCTCGTCCGGATCGCGCAGATAGAGCGCCTCGCTGACCCCGTGGTCGCTGGCGCCGTCGAGCCGCACCCGGGCCGCGATCAGGCGCCGCAGCGCATCGGCCAGCGCCGCCCGCGACGGGTAGAGGATGGCGACGTGGTAGAGGCCGGTCGTCCCCGGCGCCGGCGGCCGGCCACCGCGGCTTTCCCAGGTGTTGAGGCCGATATGGTGGTGGTAGCCGCCGGCCGCGACGAACGCCGCCTCGCGGCCGTAGCGCTGGGTCAGCTCGAAGCCGAGCACGCCGCAATAGAACGCGAGCGCCCGGTCGAGGTCGGCGACCTTCAGGTGCACGTGGCCGATCCGCGTGCCGGGATCGACCGGGCGCGGGGTCAGGCCGGGCTCGATGCTGGGCATCGACGTCTCCCTCAATGCTCGGCCAGGGCGGCCAGGTTCAGCGGCAGCTTGTCGCCGAGCCACAGCGCGTGGCGGGTGTGGTCGGCGAGGTCGTCGCCGGTGCTGGGATGGACCAGCACGTCGGCCGGGCCGCGGTTGAGCATCAGCCATGGCACCAGCGTGGCGAACTGGTCGGCGGCGAACAGCACCTGGTACATGCCGCGCGTGTGCGGCCCGATCGGGTTGTCGTGCCAGCGGCCGAGCTTGACGGTGAACCGCTGTCCGAGCTGCTGGCGCAGATCATCGGCAGCCGCGCGGGTCTCGGGCAGGTAATAGACGTGCGCGTGGTACTCGCGCACGCAGGCCGGATCGACGGGGGCGTTCATGCTGGCGGCTCCTGCAGACGGTGCGGCCCGCGCCTTCGGGCCGCACCGGCATCATCGCACGGATCAGGCGAGGCGGGGGGCGGGTTCGGCGCCACGCGGTGCCAGCTCGCGCAGCGCATGCGCGCCGGGGCCGATCAGGGCCAGCGCCAGCAACGCCACCGCCCAGAACAGCGGAAACTCGAAGCCGCCGTTCGGGCTCGCGAACATCCAGCCGTTCGGCAGATGGACCAGGGTGGCGCCGAGCAGGATCGGCAGCTGGATCACCGCCACGACGCGGGCATAGACGCCGAGGATGAGCGCGACGCCGCCCAGGGTCTCGGCGGCCATCGCGAACCAGGCGACGAAGGCCGGGTAGCCCAGGGACGCGAAGAAGCCGACGGTGCCGGCGGGCGTGAACACGAGCAGCTTGGTCAGGCCGTGCGCCAGGGCCAGCATGCCCAGGGCCACGCGGAGGACGAGGGCGCCGTAGGCGGCGGTGCGGTGATCGATCATGCGGTTGCTCTCCATGGCTGATGCCCATCCATATCGACGCCGGCGCATCATTTGTGAAATTCACCGTTCGCATGAACCACATTTCCATCGTAAATGACCGGACATGTCGCCCGACCAGCTCGACCTGAATCTGCTGCGGCTGTTCGAGGCGCTCTACGTGGAGCGCCACGTCACCCGGGCGGCCGCCCGGCTCGGGCTGACCCAATCGGCGGCGAGCAACGCGCTGCGCCGGCTGCGGGCGAGCTTCAGCGACGATCTGTTCCAGCGCACGCCGAACGGCATGGAGCCGACGGCCCTGGCGCACGAGCTGGCGGCCCCGATCGGCGCCGCGCTCGATGCCGTCCGCGCCGCGGCCGAGCTGAACCGGCCGTTCGAGCCCGCGCACGCGCGCGACGATTTCGTCATCGGCGCCTCGGACTATGCCGAGTTCGTGCTGGCGCCTCCCCTCGTGGTCCGGCTGCGCGAGCAGGCGCCCGGCGTGTCGACCGTGTTCCGCCACGCCGATCGCGACGTGGCGCTGGCGCTGCTCGACCAGGACCGTGCCCATCTGGCGGTGGGCATCTTTCCCGAGCCGCCGCCGCGGATGACCCGGATCGTGCTGCTGCGCGACGAGTTCGTGGTGCTGATGCGTGCCGACCATCCGGCCCCGGACGGGCTCGACCTCGAAGCCTATCTCGGCTTTCCGCATCTCCTGGTATCGCCGGTGGCCAGCCGCGAGGGCGCGGTCGACCGGGCTCTGGCCAGCCTCGGGCGCCGCCGCGAGCTCGCCGCCGTCGTCTCCCACTATCTGGTCACGGCGCCGATCCTGCAGGGCAGTACCCTGCTCTGCACCATGGCGCGCCGGCTCGCGGCCCCGCTGGCGGCCGCGTTCGGGCTACGCCTGTCGCCGCTGCCGGCCGGCCTCTCGCTGCCGCCGCAACCCACCTCGCTGGTCTTCCACAATCGCTATGCGCAGCGGCCGGCCCATCGCTGGCTGCGCACCCTGGTCGCCGACACGGCGCGGCGGCTCGGATGAGCGCCTGCCGATGGAGCACGGCTCAGATCTCGATCTCGATGCCGATCTCGACCACCTGGTTCGCCGGAACACAGAAATAGACCGCCGAGCGCTCGGCGTTGCGGTTCAAGATCGCGAACAGTTCCTCGCGCCACACCGCCATGCCCGGCACCTTGTGCGTCGCGATGACCGTGTCGCGGCCCAGATAGTAGGTGGCATCGTCGAGATCGGCGCCGGGCAGCAGGCCCCGGCCGGCGGCGAGGCGCAGCGCCTCCGGCACGTCCGGGCTCTCCATGAAGCCGTAATGCAGCAGGACGCGGCTGACGCCGCCGGCGATCGGACGGGCCTCGATCCGCTCGGCCTCGGGCACGCGCGGCTCGACATTGGTGAGCACGGTCACCAGGAGCACGCACTCATGCAGCACCCGGTTGTGCTTGAGGTGATGGGTCAGGCAGAGCGGGACGCCCTCGACCGCCGGCGTCAGCACGACCGCCGTACCCGGCAGGCGGAGCGGCGGGCGCTCGACCAATTGGCGCAGGAACGTCCGTTCCGGCTGGCGCAGGCTCGCGCGCACCTGCTCCAGCAGCCGCTGCCCGGTGCGCCAGGTGAGCATCAGGAACGCGATGCCGCCGGCGAGCAGCAGCGGAAACCAGCCGCCCTCGAGGAACTTGGTCGAGTTGGCGGCGAAGAACAGCAGATCGATGCCGAGGAAGAAGCCGTTCACCACCGCCACCGCCAGCGGGTTGTAGCCCCACTGCAGCGCCACCAGCGCCGCGAGCAGCGTGGTGATCGCCATCAGCAGCGAGACGGCGATGCCGTAGGCGCCGGCCAGCGCCTCGGACGAGCCGAAGCCGATCACGGCGCCGAGCGTCGCCAGGCCCAGGGCCCAGTTGACCAGCGGCACGTAGATCTGCCCGCGCTCGTGGCTGGCGGTGTGCCGAATGTGCACCCGCGGCAGGAAGCCGAGCTGGATCGCCTGCTGCGTCAGGGAAAAGGCGCCGGAGATGATCGCCTGCGAGGCGATCACCGTGGCCACCGTCGCGAACGCGACCAGGCCGTAATGCGCCCAGTCGGGGGCGAGCTGGTAGAACGGGCTCGCCAGCGCGTTCGGTTGGGTCAGGAGAACGCCACCCTGGCCGAGATAGTTGAGGACGAGCCCCGGCAGCACGACGACGAACCAGGCGAGACGGATCGGGCCGCGGCCGAAATGCCCCATGTCGGCATACATCGCCTCGCCACCGGTCACGGCCAGGAACACGGCGCCGAGCACGGCGAAGCTGATGTGGGGTGGCGCCTCCAGCAGATAGGCGGCGGCATAGCTCGGGTTGACCGCCGACAGCACGGTCGGGGCGCGGACGATGCCGCCGATGCCCAGCACCGCGAGCACGGCGAACCAGAGCAGCATGACCGGGCCGAAGATGCCGCCGATGAACCCGGTTCCTTTCTTCTGCACGGCGAACAGGCCGACCAGGATGGCCAGCGTCAGTGGGATGACCGCCGGTGCGAGATGTGGTGCGTCGACCTCAAGCCCCTCGACGGCGCTCAGCACCGAGATCGCCGGGGTGATGGCGCCGTCGCCGTAGAGCAGGGCTGCGCCGACCAGGCCCAGGATCAGCAGCGAGGCGCGCCGGCTCTGCGGCGGCGCGTCCCGGACGTTCAGCAGCGCGAGGATGGCGACGATGCCGCCCTCGCCGCGATTGTCCGCGCGCAGGATGAGGATGGCGTACTTGAGCGCGATGACGAGAACGAGCGACCAGAGCATCAGCGAGAGCACGCCGAGGACCGCCTCCGGCGTCGGCAGCGCCCCGCCCCCGGCCGCGCGGGCCGCCTCCTTCAGCGCGTAGAGCGGGCTGGTGCCGATGTCGCCATAGACGACGCCGAGAGCGCCCAAGGCCGCCGCCGAGCGCTGCCGCAGATACCCGCCCTCGTCGTGCAAGGTTTCCTCCCGTTGCCGCGGTGCGTGCTGCCGTTCTAGGGCGGTCGGTGCCGATAGGCCACGGCCAGGCGCCGCGCACTGTGGCCGGAATGCCGCCATGGCCCGCGGCTATCGAGTCACGAGCGTGCCGGCATTTCCTTCCTTGCTTACCCGGGTGCACATGAATTGTGACCGAGGCCACTGCCGAAGCACGTTCGGGTGCGGATAGTGTGGCCGCTTCAGGTTGTGGAGAGGGTCATGAGGACGGTGTGGAACGTGCGCTGGCGCGGGCTCGAGGAGGAATACACCAGCTGGCCGGAGGCGTTCGAGCGCTGGGATCAGCTCGATGCGCTGGGGATCGAGGCCGAGGTGTTCGAGGTCACCGATGGTCGCCGTTGCAAGGTGCGCTGACCGGACCGTTCAGCTCTCGACCGCGCCATCACGTTCCGGCCGGGGTGGTTTGGGCGGCTTCGGCGGCTGGGTCTGCAGGGCCACGCGGCTCATGAAGGCTGCATCGTCGCCCTTGGCGAGCAGCGGTGCCGCGTCGCTGATCGCGTCGAGCAGAGGCTCCAGCCATTGCTGCTCGGCTTTGTGGAAATCCGACAGCACGTGGCCGATCACCCGGTCCTTGTGACCCGGGTGGCCGACACCGATCCGCACCCGGCGGAACTCGCGCGTGCCGAGGCAGCTGTCGGCACTGCGCAGGCCGTTGTGCCCGGCGACACCACCGCCCAGCTTGACCCTGACCTTGCCGGACGCCAGATCGAGCTCGTCGTGGAAAATGACGATGTCGGCCGGCGGCAGCTTCATGAACCGGGCCGCCTCGGCGATCGACCGGCCCGATTCGTTCATGAACGTCTGCGGCTCGAGCAGCCAGATCCGCTCGCCGGCCAGCATGCCCTCGGCGAGCCGGCCGGCGAAGCGGGTCCGCCACGGGCCGAAACCATGGCCCGCGGCGATGCGCTCGACCGCCATGAAACCGACATTGTGCCGATGGCGGGCATAGCGCTCACCCGGATTGCCCAACCCGACGAAGAGCTTCATCCGGCGAGCGCCGCCACGCTCCTCAGGAAGCCGGCGTCTCGGTCGACGCCGCCTCGGTCGCCACGGTCGGCGGCACGATCGAGCAGATCGTGAAGTCGCGGTCGGTGATCGTCGGCTTCACGCCCGCCGGCAGCGCCACGTGGCTGATGTGCACCGAATCACCGATTTCCCGCCCGCTGAGGTCGACGACCAGCTCGCCCGGGATCGCATCGGCAGGGCAGGTCAGATCGACCGTGCGGCGCACGACGTTGAGCACGCCGCCACGCTTGATGCCCGGCGACTGCTCCTCGTGCACGAACCGCACCGGCACCTCGACATGGATGACCGCGCCGGCCTCGGTGCGCAGGAAATCGACGTGCAGCGGATCGTCGGTGACCGGATGGCGCTGCGCCTCGCGCGGCAGCACCTTCAGCCGCTCGCTGCCGAAGTCGAGCTCGAACACCGTGCTGAAGAAGCGCGGGTTCGTGCCGAGCTCGCGCTTGATCTCCTTCAGCGGCATCGCGATCCGCAGCGGCTCGCCATGGCCGCCATAGACGATCGCCGGAATCTTGTGCTCGCGCCGCAATTGGCGCGCCGGGCCCTTGCCCGACTTCTCGCGCCGCTCCGCCGGAAAAACCGTCGCCATGCTCACTCCTCTCGCCCCTCCGGCATGCCACCTCCGGCACCCCGGACAGACCTCACGCTACCGTCAACTCAATCGAACAGGCTGGAGACCGAACTCTCGCTCGAGATCCGGCTGATCGCCTCGCCCATGAGCTGGGCCACCGACAACACCCGGATCTTGGCCGTGACCCGCACGCCCTCGCTGGCCCGGATGCTGTCCGTGATCACCAGGCGCTCGAGGGAACTCGCCGCCACCCTGGCCACGGCACCCGCCGACAAGACCCCATGCGTGACATAGGCCTGGACCGACAGGGCACCCGCTTCCAACAGCGCATCGGCGGCGTTGCACAAGGTGCCGCCGCTGTCCACGATGTCGTCGATCAGGATGCAACGCATGCCGCGCACGTCCCCGATCACGTTCATCACCTCGGAGACGCCCGCCCGCTCGCGGCGCTTATCGATGATGGCCAGATTGGCGTCAAGCCGCTTGGCGAAGCCGCGTGCCCGGCTGACACCGCCGACATCGGGCGAGACGACCATCAGATGATCGCTGCCGACGCGCTCGTGGATGTCCGGCACCATCAGTGGCGCCGAATAGAGATTGTCGACCGGAATGTCGAAGAAGCCCTGGATCTGCCCGGCATGCAGCTCCATCGTCAGCACCCGGTCGGCGCCGGCCTCGGTGATCAGGTTGGCCACGAGCTTGGCCGAAATCGGGGTCCGCGGCCCCGGCTTCCGATCCTGCCGTGCGTAGCCGAAATAGGGCATCACGGCGGTGATGCGCTTGGCCGACGCGCGCTTGAGCGCGTCGATGATCACCAGCAGCTCCATGAGGTTGTCGTTGGCCGGGTAGGAGGTCGATTGGATCACGAACACGTCCTCGCCGCGGACGTTCTCGTGAATCTCGACGAACACCTCCATGTCGGCGAACCGATGCACGGTGGCTTTGGTGAGCTCGACCCGCAGCGAGGCTGCGATCGCTTCGGCCAACGGACGGTTGCTGTTGCCGGCGAGGAGTTTCATGAAGCTGATCCCTGCACGGCGGTCGGTCTGACAAGGAACACGCCGCTCCCAACGGGCGGTGCGGGGCCAAATACCAAGCGACGCCCGCCAAAGCAACGTTCGGCGGCCGCGACGGAGACGACCAGGATGCACGACGTGCCGAGTGACACCAAGCTGCAACTCCGGCACTTGGCGATCCTGTTCGAAACCGAGGCCGCTTGCCGTGCCCGTCTCGAGGCGCGCGGCATCGCGTCGCCCGTGGCCGCCGAGATCGCGTTCTACCTCGCCCAGGCCACCGATTTCGCGGCCCTGGTCGAGCCGATCACCTCGCGGTTCGCGCCTCTCGGCATCGAGGTCGCCTGCCTGCCGCTCGACCCGCCGGAGGCATGGCTCTCCCTGCTCGGTGGGCTGGAACGGCAGCGCACCATGGTCTGGTGCCTGACCGACGGCTTCGCCTGGTACCGCGGCAGCTTCGTCAGCAGCCTGGCGGCCCTGCTGGACGTGCCGCAGTTCGGCAGCCCGCCGGCGACCCAGCATCTGTGTCAGGACAAGTTCCGCTGCCTCGCCCTGGCGCAGGCGCTCGGCGTGCCGACGCCGGCGACCGTCCTGGTCGAGAACGGCGAGCCGCTGACCCCGGTCGACGTGCTGCCGGCCGGCACACCGCTGTTCGTCAAGCCCAACACGCTGGGGGCCAAGCTCGGCATCGAGCACGACAGCCGGGCCGCCACCTTCGCCGAGGCCCTGGCCGTCAGCCGCCGCATTCACGCCCGCTACGGCGACCGCGCGTTGATCCAGAGCTGGATTCCCGGCCGCGATGTCCGGGTCAGCTGCATGGACCTCGGCGGACCCGGGAGCGTGATGGGCTCGTACGAGATCAGGACCGATGCGGCCGCCGGCTTTCCGACGCTCGCCGACTCGCGGCGGATGACCAGTCTCAAGGCCGCCGGCAGCACCACCGGCCTCGACCTGCGGGTCCACCGCCTGGAGGAGGCGGTCGCCGGCCCGGTCGAGCGGGCGGCCCGGCACATCGCCAGGGCCGCCGGGCTCCGCGACTACTTCTCCTTCGACTTCCGCCTCGATGCCGAGGGCCGATCCTGGTTCCTCGAGTTCGAGGTCTGTCCGGCGGTGACGATCTACGATTTTTTGACCTACCTGCGCGACGTCCATGCGACCGACCTGCCGGGAGCATTGACGCGGGCGGTGCCGCTCGCCTTCGCGCGTCGGCTGCAGGCGGTCGCGTCGTCGTGACGACGGGCCGCGCCGCCGTGAAATGCCGGCGGCACCGATCGGGGCTAGCATCCCGGCGTGAGGAGACGGAGGACGGTCATGCGATCCTTGCCGAGCCGCGCCAACCTGCTTCTGGCCGCAGCGGCGCTGACCGCTGCGGGCGCCGTGAGCCAGGCACGCGCCACCGAGCGGGTTCATGTCACCGGTGAGCTGGTCGATACCTGGTGCTCGGTCTCGGGCATCATGTACGGCTACGGCACCGCGCACCATCAGTGCGCGGTCTGGTGCGCGGTCGGCGGCATTCCGGTCAGCATCAAGGCCCCGGACGGCACGTTCTACATGGTGCTGCGTCTCGACGGCGACACCAACTCGGTGGCCAACCCGCGGCTGGTGAACATCCAGACCCACGACGTCACCGTCGACGGCGATCTCTACCGACGCGACGGAGTCAACTACCTGCTGGTCGATCAGGTCGCGAGCGACGGCGGCATCGTCAACCTGACCCATGCCGAGTACGGCATCGTGCCGTTCGGGGAGTAGGGCCATGCGCGCACTTGTGTTCGCCGCCCTGACCCTGCTCGCGGCGCCCATGGCGCGAGCCGCGGACAGCTGGGGGCTCGACAACGAGCAGCAGCTGGAGGTCTCCGGGCGTGTCGTCGATCTGGTCTGCGCGCTGACCGGCGACTGCCCGGCCGACTGCGGCGCCGGCAAGCGGCAGCTCGGCATCCTGACCGCCGAGAACCGGCTGATACCGCTGGTCAAGGGCACGGTGTTGTTCGCCAACGCGGTGCCCGATCTGCTGCCGATGTGCGGCCGGACGGTGCACGCCGACGGGCTTCTGATCGCCAGCCCGGCGATGACGCTCTACATGGCCCAGTACCTGAAGCCCACGCCGGACGGCCCGTGGGTGCCGACCAACGCCTTCCAGACCCAATGGACCGCATCGCATGGCGACGCACCGGAATGGTGGCGTGCCGACCCGACCGTGAAGGCGGTGATCGAGCGCGACGGCGTGCTGGGCGTCCCGGGGCTGCAGCCGGAGTGAGCCTGCCGCGGCGGACGGCGCTCGCGCTGCTGGTGGCGGCAGCCGCTCCGGCGCGGGGCGCGGAGCCCTGGCCGGTACGCTTCGGTGGACCGTTCACCCTCACCGATCATACCGGCCGGCGGCGGAGCGACACCGATTTCCGGGGCACGTGGCTGCTGATCCAGTTCGGCTACACGAGCTGCCCCGACATCTGTCCGCTCAGCCTGGACACGCTGACGGCGGCGCTCGATGGGCTGGGACCGGCGGCAGCGCGGGTGCAGCCGCTGTTCATCACCGTCGATCCGAAGCGCGACACGCCCGGCGTGCTGGCGACGTTCGTGACGCAGTTCCATCCTCGGCTTCTCGGCCTCACCGGCAGCGACGCCGAGATCGCCGCCGTCGTCGGGGCCTACAAGGTGCACCGGCGGAAGATCGTCGCCGATCCCGCGCACCCGGAGGAGTATCTCGTCGACCACGGCTCCCTCACCTACCTGATCGGACCCGACGGCAACTTCGTGACCCTGTTCCCCTACGGCATCGATGCCGCCCGGATGACGCAGGCGCTGGCCGGCTATCTCGGCCGCTGAGGCCGCGGCGGGGCGCCACCGGGGGCGGCGCGTGCGATCAGGCGGGCGAGCGGCGGGCCGACCAGGATGATCAGGAACAGGCGCAGGGTCTGGATGGCCAGGACGAACGGCACGTCGGCATGGCTGCCGACGGCGATGATCGCCACCGAATCGAGTCCGCCCGGGCTGGTGGCGAGAAAGGCCGTGAGCCCGTCGATGCCGAGCAGCCGGGTGAGCGACCAGGCGGACAACCCGCAGAGTGCAATCAGCGCCAGCGTGGCGAGCAGAAGGCGAGGAATGGCGCGGAACGCGTGCAGCGTGATCTCGCGATCGAACCCCAGGCCCACGTACCAGCCCAAAGCGGTGTAGCCCGCGGCGAGCAGCCAGGGCGGCAGCGTGATCTCGAGCAGCCCGGTCGCCTGCAGGACCGCACCCAGCCCCATCGGCACCAGCAGCGCGCCCGAGGGGATGCGCAGGTACCTGCCGACCACGGCCCCGATGCCGGCGACCGCCAAGGTCGCGAGCAAGGGCAGCAACGGTGGCAGCAGCGATACGTCGGCCTGCAGCACGGTCGGCGACGGATGGCCGACGATCATCCGCGCGACCAGGGAGGCGCTCAGCACCACCACGACGACGCGCAGATACTGCATGAACGCGACCAGCCGGGGATCGGCGCCGTACTCCTCGGCCATCGCCACCATGGCCGACGCGGCTCCCGGCGACGAACCCCAGGCGGCCGTGGTGCCGGGCAGGACCGAGAAGCGGGTCAGCCCCCAGCCGACCAGCCCCCCGGCCGCGATCGTGGTGGCGACGGTCAGCAGCATCGGCAGCCAGTCCGCAAGGACCGTGGCGACGATCGAGCCGGTGATCGCATGCGCGACCAGACAGCCGATCAGCGACTGCGCCGCCAGGAAGAACGGCCGCTTGACCCGTACCGTGGCCCCACGCAGCGCCAGCGCCATGCCGGCCAGCATCGGACCGAGCAGGAAGGCTGCCGGAAAGCCGGCCACGGCCAGCAGGCCGGCGACGCACAACGACAAGGCGAGCAGCAGAGCCCACTGCGCCGCCGGATGCAGCCGCCTCAACGCTCGGACCCGACGTCACCGTCCTTGCGCAGCAGCACCCAGGTCGAGGATGGGCTGGACCATTCCTCCTTGACCATCGGACGCGTGGCGACCTCGCGGTAGCCGCAGCGCTCGTAGAGGCGCCGTGCGTTCAGGTTCGCATCGGCGACGATGACGCTCGTCCCCCGCCTATGGCTCCTCAGGGCAAGAAGATCGGCGAGCCGCAGCAGGCGGGCTCCCCATCCTCCACCACGTCGATCCGGCACGACCGCCAAAATGTTCACGCACCAAGTGCCGGAAGCCTGGTTCTCCAGCTCCTGCAACGGCACGAACATGGCCGGCATGCCGGGGTCGCTCGGCTCCGCCACGTCGGGCAGCGGGTAGCCGGACAGGCACGCCACGACGGAGCCGGCTTCGTCGGCGACGATACCATGGCGCCAGGACGAGCCGCCCACGTCGCGCAAGACCCGGCGCCGGCCGACATCCCAGGCGGCTTCACCGGGCTCGGCCAAGCGCTCCCAGAGATAGAGCGGCAGTCCGTCGCCGGCCATGTCGATCAGCTCGGCCAAGGCAGGCGCATCGTCGAGCGTGGCGGCGCGGAACGGCGGCTCGATCGTCATCTGCGGCACCTTCGACTGCTCCGGCTACCCCGGGTAACGTAGCCGCCGGGTGCCCGCCAGCGTCAAGGTCGGTGGATGACGCGCGGCCCCGCGATGCGGGACGCGGCGCCGCCTATTCGGCGACGAGTTCGCCCGAGCCGCCGGCCTCGGCCGGGAAGTCCTTGAACTTCGGCAGCCCGTCGCGCATCGGCAGCACCGTCTCGGCATAGTTGACGTGGACCTGCGGGACGAAAGCGAAGTCCGGGATGGTGGCGGCGAACACGTCGATCATGTTCAGCGGCGGGTGCCCGGCCATCAGATGGCCGCCACAGAGCCGGCAGAACTGGCGCTGGCTCAGCGGTGTCTTGGCGAACGTCGCGAGGTGCTCGGCCCCCTTGGTCACCTGGACCGCCTCGGGCGCCCACAGCGTGAAAGCGTTGACCGGGCCACCGGACCAGGAGCGGCACGACCGGCAATGACAATAGCCCGTGACCTGCGGCTGACCGGTCACGCTGATCTCGATCGCGCCGCAGAAGCAAGCCCCCTTGTAGGTATCGCTCATGGTCGTCCTCCCCTGGTGCCGATCGCTCCAGTGTCACGTTTCGCCTGCCGGCGACAAGTCAATTGGCTGTGGCCGGAAGCTGGGCCGCGACCCCGCTCAGCGCACGATCAGCTCCAACGGCGCCTGGGACAGCGGCGCGGCCCCCTGCTCGACCACGATCGACGTCCGCCCGAGCGTCATGGCGACGCCGCTGTCGCTGTCCATCAGGATCATGTGCAGGAAGAACACCATGCCGGGCTCGATGACCACCGGGTTGCCGGCATAGAACATGGGCCAGTCCATCCACGACGGCGCATAGACCGAGCCCAGCGAGTAGCCGCAGGCATTGAGCCGGTGCCGGTGCAGACCACGGCGGTCGAAAACGCCGGCATGGGCCTCGAACACTTCGCCCATGGTCCGGCCCGGGCGCATCGTCGCCTCGCAGGCGAGCAAAGCCTCGGCCGCGGCGTCGAACAGCTCGCGATGGCGAGGACCGGCCTGGCCGACCAGCAGCGTGCGCATGAGACAGGCATGGTACTGCCGCCAGACGCCGGCGAACTCGAGGGTGAGCTGGTCGACCGGATCGAGCTTGCGCCGCCCCGACTGGTAGCGGCAGAGCAGCGCCGCCGGCCCCGAGCCGATGATGAACGGGTTGCCCGGATAATCGCCGCCGGCCTCGAAGATCGCGTCGTGCATCCGGGCCAGGATCATGCCTTCGTCGGCCCCGGCGCGGGTGTGCGTCACCGCGGCCAGGAGCGCCGCATCGGCAAGTTCCGCGGCAC
Organism: Geminicoccaceae bacterium; assembly: GCA_039808865.1. GTDB lineage: Bacteria > Pseudomonadota > Alphaproteobacteria > Geminicoccales > Geminicoccaceae > Benzoatithermus. Next base: position 3,130 of record JBDHTW010000093.1, on the reverse strand, counting down.
GGCGGACGATCGCCTGCTCGGCCGGCGATTTCACGAGGCGCAGGCGGGCAACCAGCAGCGACGCATCGTCGAGACGGGCGAAGCCGTCCAGCTCGACGTCGAGCATCCGCCCGTTGGCGGCGGTGAGCCCGTGCGTCTGCCATTCGACGCCGAGGCGCTTGCCGGCAAGGCCGAGCTCGCTCAGCAGGTTCTTCAGGTCGGCCGCGGGCCTGGCACCGTCCCGGTCGACCCAGACGCGGATATCGTCGAGCACGGAGGTCAGCTGCGCCTGGCGCAGGTCGGGCGCGCGGGTCAGCAATACCGTGCGGCCATCCGCACGGACCACCAGACATTGGAAGAAGCAGTAGCCGAACGTATCGAAGCCGGTGAGCCAGTACATGCTCTCCTGCTTGAAGCAGAGCAGCGCATCGAGGCCTGCCGCCGCCATCGCGGCACAGGTACGCTCGAGCCTCTGGGCGAACTCGTCGCGGGTGAAATGCAGAGCCATGCCGTCCTCCCCGATGCCTTGCGGGCTTGGGGCGGATGCGCCCGATGCCCAACCACCCCACGCGATCAGCGCGAGCGAATCATCGGCGCCGCCGTGCCTCGCCATTGACGGCCACCATGGCCTTCCGCACGATCACCACCGCTCGCCTGCCCGATCGTACAGGTGCTCATGGGCTTACGCACTGCCGCTGAATGGACGCGTCGGGTCGCCATCTCGCTGATGGCGGTCGCGATGGTGCTTATCGGCGCGGCGCATGCTCCTGCCGACGACGCCCCGGCACCATCGGATCTGATCGCTTATGCGCTGCCGGACGGCTCGCTGCCCGAGCTGTGCGTGGCCGGGCACGCGAAGCAACCGGCGCCGGGCGACGCCACCCACCATACCGCGTGTCTCGTCGCCTGCCTGACCGGGACGCCACTCGGCCTGCCGGCCAAGCCGCCGATTCTCGGCGTGCGGATGGCCACGGCCTGGCGCCCGGAATCGCCGCTTTCTCTCGGCGTCCGGCCTCGGCCGACCTGGACGGCTGCCCAGGCGCGCGGCCCTCCACCGGCAGCCTGAGGCGTCGAGGCCGGACGAGCAGCCAGCCCGCACGGCCGGAATTCATGCCGCATCGCCGCACGGTTGGCCGCCCTCCGGTCACGTGCGGCGATGCGCGCGTCGCAGCCTTCGTGCAAGGACTTCCACCATGGCGACCAACGCCACGTTCGATGCCGTCGCCGGCACCAGCCGGCTGACGGGCCGATTCTATGCTGCCGTCTGGCGGTGGCATTTCTATGCCGGCCTCTATGTCATCCCGTTCCTCGTCGTGCTCGCCGTCACGGGCCTGATCATGCTTTGGGTTTCGGCCATCGACGGCCGCGACGGCGAGAACCGGATCAGCGTCGTTCCGCAGGGCACCCCCTTGTCCGTGGCCGTGCAGGCCGAGGCCGCCCGCGCCGCGGTGACGGACGGCATGCTCAAGCAGTACCTGTCGCCACGGGCGCCGGACCGCGCCGCCCTGTTCCGCGTCGATCGGGGCGAGACCGCCACCATGGTCGCCGTGAACCCCTATACGGGTGCGGTGGTCGAGCAGTGGCCACGGCGGGCCGGCTGGTACGATTTCGCCACCGATATCCACGGCACGCTGCTGATCGGCGATGTCGGCGACCGCCTGATCGAGATCGCCGCCGGCTTTGCCATCGTGTTGATCGTCACCGGCCTCTATCTGTGGTGGCCACGCAACGGCGACGGCTTCGCCGCGGTGCTGGTGCCGGATTTGGGCAGCGGCGGGCGCAATCTCTGGAAGTCGCTGCATCGGACGCTCGGCTTCTGGATCAGCGCGCTGCTGCTCGTCTTCCTGCTCTCGGGCATGTCCTGGACGGGCATCTGGGGCGACAAGTTCGTGCAGGCCTGGAGCACCTTTCCGGCCGAGAAATGGGACAATGTGCCGCTCTCGGACGCGACCCACGCCTCGATGAACCACGGTGCCACCAAGGAGGTGCCCTGGGCGCTCGAGCAGACGCCGATGCCGGCGTCGGGCTCCGAGGCCGGCTCGGCCGGCATCCCCTCCGGCAGCGCCGTTGATCTCGATACCGTGGCCGCACTCGCGCGCACGCTCGGCCTGGATGGCCGGTTCCAGATCGCGCTTCCCACGGGCGAGGCCGGTGTCTGGACCATCTCGCAGGATTCGATGAGCAACGACGGCCCGGATCCGATGTCCGATCGCACGGTGCACCTCGACCAGTACACGGGACGCGTGCTCGCCGACATCCGCTTCGCCGACTACTCGCCGGGCGGCAAGGCCATGGCCGTCGGCATCGCCTTCCACGAGGGCGATCTCGGCTGGTGGAACGTGACGCTCAACACGGTCTTCTGCCTGTCCGTGATCTTCCTTGCCGTCAGCGGCATCGTGATGTGGTGGAAGCGCCGTCCGCTCGGAGCGGGTCGCCTCGTCGCGCCGCCGCGACCGGGCGAGCTGCCCTTGTGGAAGGGTGCCGTCGTGATCGGCCTGTTCCTGTGCCTTGCCTTCCCGCTGGTCGGCATCGCGCTCCTGGCCGTGCTGGCGCTGGACGTCCTGCTGATCCAGAACGTGCCCATGCTCCGGCGCGCCTTTTCCTGAGACAGGGGCGCGACCATCCGCTTTGGGATGGCCGCGCCCACCCCCCTCGCCTAGAGTGGCGGCCTAGCTTGCCGCTGCCAGGGAGGATTCATGCGCATCACGGCGTGCATTCTGCTTGCAAGCCTCGCCGCGCCGGCCCTCGCCTCCACGCCGGCCGCCCTCGACGGCAGCTGGACCACCGTACGCGCCGAACGCGACGGCACAGGCGTCGCCGAGCTGGTCGGGCATCGCCTACGCCTCGACGGCAACCACTTCGAGATCGCCGATCGTCAAGGCCAGCTGCTGTACACGGGCACGTACCGTGCCGACGCTACGGTCCAGCCGGCGCAGATCGACTTCCACCATGCGGGCGGTCAGGCGACGGGCCAGGTCTGGGAGGGCATCTACCGGCTCGACGGCAACAGGCTCACCATCGTCGACGATGCGCCGGACCCGCAAGCACCACGCCCGTCCGGGTTTAGCGCCGGCAAAGGCTCGGGCTACGTCCTGCTCGAGTTCGAGCGATGAGCGCGGACCCGGCCGGCCGCCGCTGATTCCACCGCCGC
>JBDHTW010000092.1:0-16590 GCA_039808865.1 Geminicoccaceae bacterium | reverse complement strand
CAACCCTCGACCGATTGTCGGCCAATTGATGGCTGTGCCTCATGCAATTCAGATCATATCATCGTTCGTTTAATCGTCCCTCGTGGTGTAAATTGCTGGCTGACGATGTCCTCATGCTCTGGTTCGGTTCGCCGTTCGGGTCACGCTGTCGAAGCATCGGCGGGGCGCCAGCCCTGTTCGATGGGCGTCGATGCTGCGTTGTCGTCCGGCACCACGGCTGGCGTGATGGCTGCCGTCGCATTTCCGCACGCCGAAATGCCACGACGGTGCGAAGCCTGGACTTGCCAGCCAACGAACGTCGGCGTAGCAGACCGTTATGTTATAACATAACGCGCACCGTCCTCGCGCCGAGCGGGCGACGGTTGGAGCAGAGCCGATGCGACGTCGTCCCCTCCTGCTGGCCTTGCCGGCGTTTCTGGCCCTTGCGGCTTCTCCGGCGCTGGCCGCTGCCACGGTTCCGGTGCGCGTGGTGACCTCGATCTCGATTCTGGCCGACATGGTCGAGAATGTCGGCGGTGATCACGTCACGGTCACGAGCCTCGTGGGTCCGGACGGCGATGCGCACGCCTTCGAGCCGAGCCCCGCCAATGCCAAGGCGCTGGCCGAGGCGCAACTCGTGGTCGTGAACGGGCTGGGCCTCGAAGGATGGCTCGACCGGCTGGTGGCCGCCTCGGGCTACAAGGGGCCGGTCGTCGTCGCCACCGCAGGGATCGAACCGCACCGGATGGAGGAGGACGGAGAAGAGGTGACCGACCCGCACGCTTGGCAGGACCTCGCCGACGGTGCCATCTATGTCCGCAACATCGCGCAGGGGCTGACCGCTGCCGATCCGGCGCATGCGGCCGACTATGGCGCCAGGGCCAAGGCCTACGCGCAGCAGCTCGCTGCCACCGATGCCTGGGTTCGGGAGGAGCTGGCCAAGGTTCCGGTGGCGCAGCGGCGGGTGGTGAGCTCCCACGACGCCTTCGGCTACTTCGCCGCCGCCTACGGCGTCACCTTCGTGGCGCCGCAGGGGATTGCCGAGACCGCGGAGCCGTCGGCCGCCGACCTGCGTCGGCTGATCGATCAGATCCGGCAGGAGAAGATCAAGGTGCTGTTCCTCGAGAACGCGCTCAGCCCGCGCCTGATCGAGCAGATCGCGCAGGAGACCGGCGCCATGGTCGGCGGCACGCTCTATGCCGATGCGCTCTCGCCCGAAGGTGGTCCGGCCGACAGCTATCTCGGCCTGTTCCGGCACAACGTGCCGCTGCTGCGCGACGCGATGCTGGCGAGCGGCGGGCAGGGGTAGCGCGGCGGGCGAGTCGACGGCCACGGCTTTTTTCTTTGTGGCTCGATGGAGCGATGGGCACCCTGGTGCGTTCGGCAGCTGACCCAACACCTGCCCTACGGTCATCAGGAGAATGCCGTGGACGACTCCGACCCGCCCGAAAACCCGCAGCAGCCCTCATCGGCACCACATCCAAGACACCATACCATCGCGCAGCTGACGGCAGCGATCGCGCAGGCCGAGCGGGTCATCGCACAATGCCGGCATGCGCTGGAGCAGCAGCTCGTCGAGGGCCGCAACGCCGATCGCTGCCGTGGGGTGCTGCGGCGAACCGAGGCGCACTTGATCCTGCTGCACCAGAGCCGTGAGCGCGTGCTCACCGACACCCCGGCACCCTTGCGGCGCCGACGCAGCCGGTCCCGCTAGCAGCGACGGAATAGCCTGCCGGCGTTTCCCGTCGCTTCAGCTCAGGCGGGGTGACGGCCGAGGGCGTGGCACTCGGTCAGGAAATCCCGCTTCAGATCGGTGCTGGCGAGGAAATCGCCGCGATAGACCGTGCTCACCATCCGGGCCGCATGGTCGGCGCGGATGCCGCGCTGGGTCTTGCACATGTGCACGGCGCTGATGCGCACGGCCAAACCGCGCGGCATGCTCACCGTCTCGATGAAATTGGCGATCTGCGCGACAAGTTCCTCTTGGATCTGCAGGCGGGCGGCGAAATGCTCGACGATGCGGTCGTATTTCGACAGCCCGATGATCTTGCCGTCCGGTGCGGGGAGAATCCCGATGAACGCCTCGCCGTAGATCGGCAGGAGGTGGTGCGCGCATGTCGAGCGCACGGCGATCGGGCCGGTGACGATGAGCTGGTCGAAGGATTCGGCGTTGTCGAACTCGGTGATCCGCGGTGGTGCGGTGAAGCGGCCGCGCAAGAGCTCGCGCACGAACATCCTTGCCACCCGTGTCGCGGTATGCCGGGTATTGTGATCATGCCGATGGTCGATCATCAGGATGTCGAAAATCTCGTCCAGTTTGGCGGCCGTCGCGGCGATCATCGTTTCCTGCTCGCCGGGTGTCAGCGGCCGCGGCAAGGCCGCGTTGGAGCGGCACGCTCCCGATCGCAAGCCATCTCGGTCGACTGCCGGCTCCGGCTCGATCGTCGGCGCGGGCCCGGAAATCGAATTATCGTTCATCGTGTTCTGACTCGGGCTGCAATTGTCGTTGGCGGTGCTTCCCCAGCCGGCAGCCCGAAAGCCGCACGGCAGCGGCGTCACCCAGGCTTGGTGCGGCTTCGGCCATGTCCTTTCGCCGCATGGGCATGGTCTCGTCCGCCTTCTAATCGAAAGTAAGCAAAAATACTATAATCCCTAGGCGGATATGGCTACCTATGGTCTAATCGACCAAAAATCGTACACAATATCACGATGGATGGCGGATGCTCACACGTGGACGCTTTGGCGACGCGGTCTTGATCACGGGCGCCGGACGGCGCGTCGGCCTGCATCTGGCCCGCCGCATGCTCGCGCATGGCCGGCCGGTCATCGCGCATTACCGCACCTTGACCGCCGAGCTCGCCGCGCTCGAGCGCGACGGGGCCTTGGCTGTCGCAGCGGATCTCGCCGGTGACGACGGGCTGCAGCATCTCGTCGCCACGGTCCGGGACGCTACCCCCAGCCTGCGGGCCATCGTCCACAACGCGTCGAGCTTCGCGGCGACGGCGCCGGTCCTGACGGATGCTTTGCAGCAGTTCGACCTGTTCTACGCCGTCCACATGCGCGCCCCGTTTGCGCTGAACCTGGCTTTGGCGGATCTGCTGGCGAGCTGCAGCGAGCGGCATGCCGACATCGTGCACGTGACCGACATCTTCGCCGACAACCCGAACCCGGTCTTCGATGCCTACTGCGCCAGCAAGGCCGGCCTGCAGAACCTCACCTTGGCCTTCGCCAAGCGGCTGGCGCCGAAGGTCAAGGTCAATGCCATCCAGCCCGGGCCGATCCTGTTCACCCCGTGGCACGACCAGAGCGCACGCGAGCGCGTCCTGGGCGAGACGCTGCTCGGCGAAGAGGGCGGCGCCGAGGCGATCGGCCTCGCCGTCGAGGCGCTAATGGCCAACCATTATCAGACCGGCGCCGTGATCGCCGTCGATGGAGGCCGACGCTTGGCGTTGGGTCGATCCACAGCCAGCAGTGCCTGAGGTCGTCACCAGACCAGGCGCGGCACGACCCAATCGGGTTGGGCGGCGAATTCGCTGCCGAGCCGCTGCAGCCGCTGCTGGCGCAGCTCCGGCGTCGCTGCGTGCGCAAACTCGGCCGCGTGAATGCCACCGGTCAGAAAGCAGCTGGCGATGCCGACGCCGTTCGCGCCCTTGATGTCGTGCTCCAGCGAATCACCGACCGCGACCAGCTCGGCAGGCTCGAGACCGTCCAGCGCGTCGAAGCAGGCGCCATAAATCGGCGCATGCGGCTTGCCGACATAGAGCACCTGGCAGCCCATCGCCTCGTACATGGCGGCGATGGTTCCCGGCGCCACCACCAGCTCGTCACCGGAAGGGGCCACGCGGTCGGGATTGGAGCAGACCATGGGCAGCTGGCGCACCGCCGCGCGCTCGAGCAGGCCGCGGTAGTGATCGAGCGTCAGCGGCGGGATCTCGAGGCCGGTGGTGAACAGGAAGTCGGCCTGTTCGGGCTCCTGCACGAGATCCAGGCCCAGGCCTTCGACCACACCTTGGTCATCGTTGATGGTGAACAGCAGGCAGCGCCGGCCGAGATCCGCGAAGCCCGGCTGCTGGCGATGCCGAAGCAGCTGCCACGCCGCCTCGCCGGACGTGATCACGGCATCGAACACGGCGAGGTTGAAGCCCAGCTCGACCAGCCGGCGCCGGTTCAGCTCCGCCCGGCGGCCGGAGTTGGAGAGCACGACCAGGCGCTTGTTGCGGCGCTTGAGCTCGGCCAGTGCTGCCAGTGCCTCGGGCAGGGCGCGACGGCCGTCGTGGATCACGCCCCACTGGTCGAGCAGAAACCCTTCGTAGCGGTCGGCAAAGGCACCGATGCCGTCGACGAACGTGGGCGAGGTCATGGTTTATGGGCTTCCGGCAGCGGTTGCGTGGACGCGTGAGCTAGGTAGGACAGGGAAAGCCTACAAGCAACCGGCCCGGACCAGGAGGTGCCATGGACGCGATCGATCTCGGGCTCGCCGGGCTGCGCGTGCTGGTCACCGGTGCCAGCCGCGGCATCGGCGCCGCCGCGGCGAGGGGCTTTGCCGCTGCCGGCTGCCGCTTGGCGCTGCACTACCATACCGAGCCGCACGAGGCCGGGCTCGTGCCGGGGGCCGTGCTGCTGCAGGGCGACTGCGCGCGGACGGCCGACGTCCGGCGGGTGGTCGAGGACGCGCTGACCGCGCTCGGTGGCCTCGACGTGCTGGTCAACAATGCCGGCCACATGCTGGGCCGCATCCCGCTCGCCGCGATGACCGACGAGGCCATCGACCGCGTGTTCGACCTGAACGCCCGCTCGGTGGTGGCGGCCTGCCGTGCGGCCCTGCCGGCACTGGCCACGAGCCGGGGCTCGATCATCAACGTGACCTCGATCTCGGCCCGCAGCGGCGGCAGCGCCGGCTCCGCGCTCTACAGCGGGGCCAAGGCGTTCGTCGCCACGTTCACCCGAGCGCTCGCGACCGAGCTGGCGCCGCAAGGCATCCGCGTCAACGCGGTCGCCCCGGGCACGATCATGACCCGCTTCCACGAGATCTACTCCTCGCCCGACAAGCTCGAGGCCACCCGCCGCCGCATTCCGCTCGGCCGCTTGGGCACGGCCGAGGATTGCGCCGGTGCTTTCCTCTATCTGGCCTCGCCGCGCTGGGGCGGCTACGTCACGGGCCAAGTGATCGAGGTCAATGGCGGCCAGCTCATGCCTTAAGGCTTGGCTTCGCCGCGCTCACCGGTTGGATTGGTGCGTGCCGGCACGCCGAGTTGCCGTGGTGATCGGGAGGAGAGGCGATGGACGTCGACGGCGCGATCGAGCAGATCGCGAGCTTGGTGCGTGAGCTGGTGGCCGATGCCGAACGACGCGGCGAGCAGCGGGCACTGGACCGGATTCGGGCCGCGATCGGCGCCACCGCCGAGCCGCGGGCGCCGGAGGTGATGCCGACGCGATTGCCGCCCCGGGAGCCGGTCGAGGCCACGGACGGTCCGTCCGGGCGCAAGCGCGCGCCCAGGGGCTCGGTCGGTGGCCTGATCGACCGCGCGCTCGCGCCCGGCGACGGGCTGACGATCGCCGACATCGCCGCCACGGCGCAGACCGACGTCGAGCGGATGATTGCCGGCACCAGCATCCGTGCGCATCTGAAGAAGGGCGAAGCCATCGGTCTTTACCGCGAGGAAGGCGGCCTTTGGTATGCGAGCGGCGGTCGGGGGCCGGAGGCGGTCGACCGGCCCGAGAGCGCCGATGCGCCGCCCGCCGATTTCGGGTCGCGTGGCGAGGGGCCGAACTGAGCCGCCTGCGTCGGTCCGGGTGTGCCCGCGCCGGTCGCGCGCATAGGTGCAAACCTCCGCTCTTCCGCGCGGCCGTGCCGGGATCGCGCCGCTCAGCCAGCGCAGGCCATGGCATAGCGGCGCAGCACGTCGCCCACCGCCTCGAGCAGCAGCTCGCGCGGCTCGGCGCGCAACGTGCCGTCCAGCACACGCAAGTAGAGGGTCGGCAGGAACTGGCTGATCAGCGTCTCCGGGATCGGCCGCTCGGCGAGATGGGACAGCAGCCGCTGCACGGCCTCCTCCGCCGCCGGCGCCGGCCAGTAGTAGCGGATGCGGTCGCTGTAGCTGTAGTGACGCAAAAGCCGCTGCTCCTCGGGCGTGCCCGGATAGTGCGACCGCCAATGGCCGGGATCGGCCAGCATCACCCGTTCCATGGCCGCCCGCAGCGAATGCCGATTCCAGGCCGGATCCAGCGCTTCGGCGATGCCGTCCAGGGCGTAGAGCGCCTCGCGCAGCGCGAAGGTGAGGCCAGGGCCGACCTTGAGGATGGCGAAGCCGTGTTGCACCAGGGCCGCGAGACTCCCCGTCGGCTGGTAGTCGGTCGAATGGGCCTCGAACACGAGGCCGGGCAGGCCGCCCAGTGCGGCGCTCAGCGCGCGGGCGCGCAGGGGCTCGTAGACGACGACGTTCTCGTGGCCGAACTCGACGCCGGGCTGCACGACGAGGGCGATCGCGCGGCCGAACGCCTCCTCGAGGCCCGCGGCGGCGAAGGCCTGCTCATGCACGGCGTAGGTCCGGGCGACGGCCTCGGGCGAAGTGACCGCCAGATGCTCGATCACCTCGAGCGCGCCACCCGGCGTCGGGACCTCGGTGCCGACGATGTAGAACGGTGGCGACGACCCGGACCGGCTCGCCGCATCCTCCGCGGCCCGGGCCAGCCGGGCGGCGCGGTTGGCCGTGTCCTCGTCGGCCAGGGCCACGGGCTCGCCCGCGCAGCCCATGCTGGTGTCGAGATGGATCTTGACGAAGCCGGCGGTGACGTAGGCGTCGACCATGGCCTCGGCGCGGCGCAGCGCCTCCTCCGCGTCCAGATGCTTCCACGGGTTGGGGCCGAGATGGTCGCCGCCCAGGATGATCCGCGCGCGCTCCAGGCCGACCCGGTCGGCGATGCGGTGGACCGTGTCGCGGAAGTCGGCCGGGGTCATGCCGGTATAGCCGCCTTCCTGGTTGACCTGGTTGCAGGTGGCCTCGATCAGTGCCGGTGTGCCGTCGGCCTGGGCCTGCCGCAGGGCCGCCTCGATGACCAGGGGATGCGCCGAGCAGACCGAGGTGATTCCATGCGGCCGGCCCTGCGTACGCGCCTGGGCCAACGCGGCGAGCGGATGGATGTCGTCGGTCATGGCCGGCCTCCGGAAGCGATCAGGGCATCGAGCTGGGCGAAGGTCGAGGTGCCCTCCATCGGCCCGCGTACGCCGACGGCCCGCGCGCCGCTGGCATTGGCGTAGCGCAGCGAGTCCTCGACGCTGCGGTTCTGCAGGCGGCAGGTGACGAACGTGGCGCCGAAGCAGTCGCCGGCTCCGGTCGGGTCGACCTCGCGTACCGGGAAGGCAGGCATGCGAATCTCGCCCGAGGCATCATGGTAGCTGGCGCCGCCGGCGCCGCGCTTGACCACGATCGCACGTACCCCGAGGTCGAGGATCTCGCCGATGGCACCGTCCTCGGTGGTGGCCTCGGTCAGCAGCGTCAGCTCGGCCCCGCTGGGCAGGAACAGATCGCAGGCGCGCAGCATGAAGTCGAGCGCCGCCCGCATCTCCGGCAGGGCCAGCATCTCCTTGCGCACGTTGGGGTCGAACGAGACGGTGCCGCCATGGCCCTTGACCAGCCCGATCGCGCGCTTGATCTCCTCGATCACCTTGGCCGAGGCCAGGGACGAGCCCATGACGTGGAAATGGCCGCACTGCTCGAGCAGGGCCAGCGCCGCCTCGGTCAGCACCGTGTGGCCGCTGGCGGAATGCTTGATGTTGAAGACGAAATCGCGTTCGCCGTCCGTGCGGTAGCGCACGAAGGCCGAGCCGGTGACCTGGTCCGGATGCACCCGGATCGCGCTGACGTCGACGCCGTCCCCGCGTAGGCGCTCGATGTTCAGCCAGCCGAAATCATCGTCCCCCACGCAGCTGATCATGCCGCAAGGCTGGCCCAGCTTCGCCACCTGGTCGATGAAGATCGCGGGGGCGCCGCTGGGGTAGGGGCCGACCAGCCGCAGCGGCTCGCGAAAGCCGTGGCCGGGTTCCTCGGCCATGATTTCGACGAGTATCTCTCCTAGCGTGACGATCTTGCTCACGATGCGATGCCCCTCCCGGTCGGGCGCCGGCGGCAGCCCGAGTGCCGCCTTGTCCCGCTGCCGACGCTACACTGCAAGAGGGCGGGAACGCGACGTCTCGGGGATGGGCAGGGGCCGGCGACCTGGGAGAGCCCGTGCTGGCGCTGATGCCGTAGTCCGTGATCAGGAGCGTGGTCGTGCTCGGGCATTGGACCAATGCTGCCCAGGCCGGCCGATCTTGGAACGGCCTGATACGATCCGATGGTGAAGATCGACCAAGATTCTTCGATGACTTTTACGCCGAGAACCCTTGCGACGTGGGCTGCTCGGTGAGGCTCCGTCGGCCAGTCGGCCCGGCTAGTTCGAATTTTGCTTAAGAGATGCCAAGACGACCGTGTCGAGGCGTCGAATTTCTATGTAGGGACGATCGTGGTGGCGCCGAAGCCTCGTGTCCCGCACGGTGGTGCCGCGTTTGCCGGTCGCCCCCCTGGTGGGCCATCGGTGCCGCGCCCGGAACAGCCTGCGTCGCACCTGCACGGCCGATCGTGCCGGGCGGTCCCTATGACGGGTGCTGAGGACCTGTCTTGGAGTCGGCCCTGCGTGAACGTGACCAGCGAGATTCCGTCACCCTGCATCGGCCTGTGCCGCCTCGACGGCGACCGCCGCCTGTGTCAGGGTTGCCTGCGTACCACGCACGAGATCGCGCGCTGGCCCTATGCCGACACCGCCGAGCGGCTCGAGATCCTGCAGTTGCTGCGTGAGCGGCGGCGCGCGATAGGGCGGACCAGCCCGGCGGACAGTCGGCCGCGGCGGCGTGCCAGGGTGAGCGCAGCCTGATCATGACGAGTTTGCAGTCGTTGCTCGAGGCGAAGCCCGTGCTGCTCGCCGACGGAGGTATGGGCACGGGCCTGTTCGCGCTCGGCCTGTCGACCGGCGACAGCCCCGAGCTCTGGAACGTCGAGCATCCCGACCGGGTCGCGGCCGTGCATCGAGGCTTCGTCGACGCGGGTTCGGACATCATCCTGAGCAACAGCTTCGGCGGCAATCGGCACCGGCTCAAGCTGCACCAGATGCAGGATCGGGTGGCCGAGCTGAATCGCGCCGCCGCCAGGGTGGCGCGGCAGGTCGCGGACGAGGCCGGGCGGCCGGTCGTCGTGGCCGGCTCGATGGGGCCGACCGGCGAGCTGATCGTGCCCCTTGGCGCCTTGAGCATGGAGGAGGCCACGGCCGCGTTCGCCGAGCAGGCGAAGGCGCTGGCCGAAGGCGGCGTCGACGTGCTGTGGATCGAGACCATGTCCTCGGCCGAGGAGGTCGAGGCCGCGGTGCGCGGTGCGGCGGCGGCCGACCTGCCGGTCGTGGTGACGCTGAGCTTCGACACCAACGGCCGGACGATGATGGGCATCACGCCGGAGGCGGCGGTCGCGCTGTTCGGCCAGCTGCCGAACCGGCCGGTGGCGTTCGGCGCCAATTGCGGCACCGGGCCGGGGCAGCTGCTGGCGACGGTGCTGGGGCTGGGGGAGGCGGCGGGAGCGGGAACGATCCTGGTCGCCAAAGGCAATTGCGGCATCCCCGAGTACAAGGACGGGCACATCTGCTACAGTGGCACGCCCGAGATCATGGCGGACTACGCCAAGCTCGCGCGCGACTGCGGTGCCAGGATCGTGGGTGGCTGCTGCGGCACGACCGCGGTGCATCTGGCGGCCATGCGCCGCGCGCTCGACGATGGGGCGCCCGGTCCGGTGCCCGACGTCGCGACCATCGCCGCGGCCCTCGGTCCCGTCGTCGTGCCGCCCGCGGCCGGGGCCGGCGGGCCCGAGCGCGGCCGCGCGGAGCGTCGCCGCCGCGGCTGAGCCGCACCTTGCGGTCCGGCGCATGCCACCTGTCGATGTGCCGTCATGCGGTTGCGCCACCTGGACGGGTGGTGCAGGATGCCGCCATGGCCAACCGGCTCCAGCAGAGAGCCGCGATCAGGGAGTTGGGGCATGGCGTTGATCACACGGCGCAACGCGCTGCAGGTCGGTCTGGGCGCGCTGGCCGGGACCACCATGCTGGGCTCGGGCAGCCTGCGCGCGCAGATTCCGGTCAAGGACGTCCCGGCGCCGCAATTCGACGTCGAGTCGGGAGCGAGCCTGCGGGTGCTGCGGCCGTCGAAGTTCGTGCAGGGCGACGAGACCCTGTTCCTCGAGAACAGCAAGAAGTTCGGCGAGAAGTACGGCGTCACGGTCACCGTCAACAGCGAGAGCTGGGAGGACCTGCGGCCGAAGACGGCGACCGCCGCCGCCATCGGCAGCGGGCCCGACATCGTGCTCGCCTGGTCGGACGACCCGCACAAGTTCGCCGGCAAGTGCGTCGACCTGACCGATCTCGCCACCTATCTCGGCGACAAGTATGGCGGCTGGTGGCCGATCGTCGAGAAGTACGGCAAGGACCGGACCACCGGCAAGTGGATCGCCATGCCGATCGGCGGCTCGGGCAACCGCTTCGTCTACCGCAAGTCCTGGGTCAACGAGGCCGGCTACGAGGCCGTGCCCAAGGACCTGGACGGCTTCCTCGACATGGCGCGCAAGCTCAAGGCCAACGGCCACCCGATCGGCCTGGCGCTCGGCAACGCCACCGGTGACGCCAACTCCTGGTGCCACTGGGTGGTCTGGACGCACGGCGGCGCCCTGACCGATCCCGACGACAAGATCACGATCAACAGCAAGGAGACGATCGAGGCGCTGAAATACGCCAAGGCCCTGGCCGAGACCTTCGTCCCCGGCGCCGCCTCGTGGCTCGACCCGAGCAACAACAAGGCGTTCCTCGCCGGCGAGATCTCGGGCACCGGCAACGGCATCTCGATCTACTATGCCGCCAAGACCTCCCAGGATGCGGCGCTGCAGAAGATGGCCGAGGACATCTACCATGCCTCGATGCCGATCGGGCCGGTGGGGCATCCGACCGAGCGCAGCCTGATCGTCAACCCGATGATCTTCACGCACAGCAAGTACCCGAACGCGGCCAAGGAATATCTGCGCTTCATGTTCGAGGAGGAGCAGTACCTGCCCTGGCTCACGGCCTCGATCGGCTACTGGAACCACCCGCTCAAGGCCTACGACGCGGCGCCGATCTGGACCGCGGACCCCAAGCACGCCGCCTACCAGCACGTGCTGTCCGACGCGATCTGGGACGGCTACCAGGGCAGCGTCGGCGAGGCGTCGGCGGCGGTGACCGCGGACTTCGTCATCGTCCAGATGGTGGCGGCCGTCGCCACCGGGCAGGCCACGCCCGAGGAGGCGGCGGCCGAGGCCGAGCGGCGCGCGAAGCGCTACTACAAGAACTGAACCAAGGCGGCGGGCAGCCGCTTCACCGGCGGCTGCCGCACGGATCGACGATCGGGGAGATGGGTATGGCAGCGACCGCCGAGCGCACGAGCATCCCCCGACCGGAGACCAGCCGGCTGACGCGCCTGCTCGACAGCAAGCCGGTCCTGATCTTCCTCTGCCTGCTGCCGGCGCTGGGCATCCTCATCCTGTTCCTGACCTACCCCTTGGGCCTCGGCCTGTGGCTCGCCTTCACCGACACCACCGTCGGCCGCGAGGGCGACTTCGTCGGCCTCGACAACTATCGCTACCTGTTCATGGACCCGGTGTTCCGGCTCTCGGTGTTCAACACGCTGGTCTACACGATCCTGGCCACGGTCGGTAAGTTCGCGCTGGGTCTGTGGCTGGCCCTGATCCTCAACAACAACCTACCGTTCAAGTCCCTGCTGCGGGCCATCCTGCTGATCCCCTGGATCGTGCCGACGGTGCTCTCCGCTTTGGCATTCTGGTGGATCTACGATCCGCAGTTCTCGATCATCTCCTACATCCTGGTCGACGTGCTGCACCTGCGCGAGACCTACATCGACTTTCTGGGCACCCCCTGGAACGCCCGCCTTTCGCTGATCGCGGCCAACATCTGGCGCGGCATCCCGTTCGTCGCGATCTGCCTGCTCGCCGGTCTGCAGACGATCTCGCCCTCGCTCTACGAGGCGGCGATGATCGACGGTGCCTCGGCCTGGCAGCGCTTCCGACACATCACCTTCCCGATGCTGATGCCGATCCTGGCCGTCGTCTTGACCTTCTCGGTCATCTTCACCTTCACCGACTTCCAGCTCGTCTATGCCATCACCCGCGGCGGGCCGGTCAACTCGACCCACCTCATGGCGACGCTCGCCTACCAGCGCGCGATCCCGGGCGGGCAGCTCGGCGAGGGGGCGGCGATCGCGGTGGCCATGATCCCGTTCCTGATCGCCGCCACCGCGTTCAGCTACTTCGCCTTGGCCAACCGCAAGTGGCAGCAGGGAGGCCGCGATGACTGAGGCCGCACCGGTCGTCGCACCCGAGCGCACCGGCGTCATCCAGTGGGAGTCGCTGCCGCGCCGCGTGATCACGCTGTGGCTGCCGCTGACCTGCTTCGTCGTGGTGCTGCTGTTCCCGTTCTACTGGATGGGCATCACCGCGCTGAAGTCGAACGAGGAGCTGTACAACTACAAGGAATTCAACCCGTTCTGGGTCCATGCGCCGACGCTGGCCAACATCAACCGCCTGCTGTTCGAGACCGACTACCCGCGCTGGCTCACCGTCACCATGACCGTGGCCATCGCCTCGACGATCCTCTCGGTCGCGGCCTCGGTGCTGGCCGCCTATGCCATCCAGCGCCTGCGCTTCAAGGGCAGCAACTGGCTGGGGCTGGCCATCTACCTGGCCTACCTGGTCCCGCCCTCGATCCTGTTCATCCCGCTCGCGATCATGGTGTTCAACTTCGGCCTCTACGACAGCCCGTTGGCCTTGATCCTGACCTACCCGACCTTCCTGATCCCGTTCTGCACCTGGCTGCTGATCGGCTACTTCAAGTCGATCCCCTACGAGCTCGAGGAATGCGCGCTGATCGACGGCGCCACCCGGCTGCAGATCCTGTGGAAGATCACCCTGCCGCTCGCCGTCCCCGGCCTGATCTCGGCCGGAATCTTCGCGTTCACGCTGAGCTGGAACGAGTTCATCTACGCCTTGGCCTTCATCCAGTCGTCCGAGAACAAGACGGTGCCGGTGGCCGTGCTGACCCAGCTCGTCGAGGGCGACGTGTACCACTGGGGCTCGCTGATGGCGGGAGCGCTGCTGGGCTCGATTCCGGTGGCGATCTTCTACAGCTTCTTCGTCGAGCACTACGTCGCCAGCATGACCGGGGCGGTGAAGGAGTAGCGGAGAAGGACGGATCGCTTCCTCGCGGGCGGACCGGTCGGCACGTCCGCCTGCCGCCGCGCTTGCGGACCGGCCGCACCCGGTGGCGACCGCGTAGACCAGCCTTTGCCTGGCACAATCAAAAAGGGCCACCTCTTGCGAGATGGCCCTTCGAGCGAAGCGTTGGTGCTTCGGCGGTCGTCCTTAGGACGTTATCGCCTTGGTCAAAACCCGTGGGTGGACGTGATCGACGTCGGAACCACGAACTTGGAACCACGCACCAGGGCGCTAGACATCAGATCACCTCCTTTCTGTAGTTGCCGGATGCCGGCATTTCTGCACGTGACGTGGGGGCTGTCAACAGCATCGGCCGGGAACACGGATGACGGATCTAGCGGTGATCGAGCGCATCGAGCGGGCGGCCTTGTGGGCCTGGCCGCCCAAGGAGACGGCGCGCGACGAGGGCTGGCTGCTGCGCGCCGCCGGCGGGCGCACGCGCCGCGTCAACTCGGTGCAGGCCCTGGTGTTCGCCACCGGTGCCGATCTCGGCCGGGCCATCGACCGCGTCGAGCGCTGGTACGCCGCACGCGGCCAGCCCGCCTGCTTCCAGCTGACCGAACGCGCTGCCCCGGCCCGGCTCGACGCGGTGCTGGACGCGCGTGGCTACCGGCGTCTGCCCATGGTCTCGGTGCTGCTCGCCGAGGCGGCGGCGGTGCCGGCGCCCCCACCGGCACGGATCGAGCTGCTGACCCGGCCGACTCCCCAGGTCATGAACGCGCTGTGCGATCCCTATTGGGACCCGGCCACCCGGCGGCTGCGCGCCGAGTTGTTCGGGCGCATCCGCCGGCCGCACGTGTTCGCCGTGCTGCTGGACGGCATCCAACCGGTGGCAGGGGGGCTGTGTGTCGTCGACGGCACGCTCGCCGGGCTGTTCAGTCTGCGCACCGCCGTTCCGGCCCGCGGTCGCGGCTACGGTAGCGCCGTGCTGCGCCGGCTGGTCGCCTGGGCGAGGAGCAACGGCGCGCGCGAGATCTATTCCCAGGTCGAGGACGACAACGCGCCATCGATGGCCCTGCATCGCCAGCTCGGCGCGCAGCGGGCCTATGCCTACTGGTACCGCGAGGCTTCCGATCAGGCGGCCTGAGCCCGGGGCGGCAGCCCGATCTGGTCGAGCTCGTACGGCGTGGTCTGGTACATCTCGTTGATCCAGTTGCCGAACAGCAGATGGGCGTAGGCCCGCCAGCAGTTGCGCGGCGCCTTGTGCGGATCGTCGTCGGGATAATAGTTGACCGGCAGCGACACGTCTGCCCGCGTGGCGAGGTCGCGGCAATACTCGTCGTGCAGCGTGTAGGTGTCGTACTCGAGGTGGTTGAACATGTAGACCGTACGGTGCTCCGGCTCGTGCAGGAGGCACAGGCCGGCCGCGTTGGAGACGGCCAGCACCTCGAGCCCGCTGTCCTTGGGCAGATCCGCAGACCGCACCTCGGTATGGCGTGACACCGGCACCAGGAAATAGTCGTCGAAGCCGCGCATGAGCGGTGCGCGGCGCGAATCGTGGTGCTCGATCACGTAGTGATTGAACACGCCGAAGCGCTTGGTCGGCAGCGCGTGCTTCGGCACGCCGTGGAAGTGGTAGAGGGCGGCCTGAGCGCCCCAGCAGATGTGGAACGAGCTGTGCACGTGACTGCGCGACCAGTCGAGCAGTTCGGTCAGCTCGCGCCAGTAGCGGACCTCCTCGAACGGCAGCAGCTCGACCGGCGCGCCGGTGATGATCAGCCCGTCGAACTTGCGGTCGCGTACCTCGTCCCAGGTCCGATAGAATGCCTGGAGATGGGACAGCGGCACGGTGTTCGGGCGGTAGGTCGACGTGGTGAGCAGCGTGAGCTCGACCTGCAGTGGCGTCGCGCCCAGCAGGCGGGCGAGCTGGGTCTCGGTCTTGGGCTTTTCCGGCATCAGGTTGAGCAAGGCCACCTGCATCGGCCGGATGTCCTGCCGCAGGGCCTCGTTCTCCGCGATCAACCGCACACCTTCCTGCTGCAGCTTCTCGAATGCCGGAAGGTCGTTGGGAATCTTGATGGGCATTCTCTGGCCCTCGCTCCTGCAGAACCGCCAAATAGCTTCAGCCGGGCTCGCGAGCGATCCCGACCCTTTAGCCGTTTGTTTAACGTGGCCGCAAGCCGGTCGGCGCAAATCACCACGTGAGCCAGACAATGGTGACTTGCCGGCAGCAAGTCAAGCGGACGCCATCCTATCCACATAGTTGAGCTGCAAGCCGCAGGGCTGAAATCCCAGGCTGCGGTAGAGCTGGGCGCTGGCCGCATCGCCCGCCGACAGCCAGGCAAACCGGCCGCCATGGCGAAACAGCCGCTGCAGCACGGCGGTGCACGCCGCCCTCGCATAGCCGCGGCGCCGCCAGCCGCTGTGCGTCCACACCCCGACCAGCTCGGCCACGTCGGCGAGGCCGGTGAGGCTGGCGCCGCTGACCGGCTCGCCGGCCACGAGCACGGCTGCCGCCCCGATCGTTCCCCGACGCAGGCCGTCGGCGAAGCGGGCGAGCTCGCCCGGCACCTGCAGCGCGTCCGTCTCGCCGAAAGCCTCGCCGGCCCGGGCGAGAAACCTTGCCAGCAGCGCCAGCGGCGTCGTGCCGTCGAGCAGTTGCAGCGCCTCGGGCACCGGTGTCGGCACGAGCTGGCCCGCCGCCATGGCCATGACCTCGCCCTCGCGCTCGCGCACGAAGCCGGCCCGCTCCAGGGCCTCCGGCAGATCCGGCCACAGCTCGGCGAAGAATTCCAGCCGGGGCGTGCGGCGGGCTTCGGCGAACACCCGGCGCATGGCGCCGATGGCGTGCGGCCAGTCCGCCGTGGGCGCCACCGGCACCGCGACGTTGCGGTAGAACGGATCGGCCGTCGGCCACAGATGGACCCGGAACGCCTCGGCGTCGCGGACCTCGCTGCCGTCGGCGACCGCGCTGGCGAACTGCCGAGCCAGATGGGGCAGCAGTTCCGGTCCCACCGCGCGCACGATCATGGACGTGCGACCCGGCAGGTTCCACCCGAGTCCCGCAGCTTCTCGCACAGGGCCGTGGCCGCCTCGGCCGAGGCGAGAGGGCCGGCCAGCACCCGGTAGAACGTGCCCTTGCCGTCGACCTTGACGGCTTTCGCCGGCTGCAGGCTCAGGCCCTTCAGCTCGGGATAGCGGCGCACGAGCCGTTTCCATTCGGCCGCCACCTGATCGCGCGCGGGCACGGCGGCGAGCTGGACCGCATACCCACCCGCTGCCGCGGCGGCGGCGGTGTCCGCCACCGTGGCCGGTGCGGGCGCCGGCGCCGGCTCGGCTG
>JBDHTW010000091.1:0-16814 GCA_039808865.1 Geminicoccaceae bacterium | reverse complement strand
GCGCGCATTGGGTACCCAACCGAGAAAGCGGACGTGGCCGGTCAAGCCCAGCAGATCGGCCAATCCCTCGGCTTCCCAGGCCATCAGGAGATCGGGGCGGAACGACGTCTTGAACTCGCGCGCCAGTCGCGGGATCTGCTGTTCCCGCGCCGCCAGGTCGGGTGTGATGGCTTGTAAGACTCGGTGTTGTAGTATGGCACGAGATATCGAAAGATGCGCAGCTGTGGGTTCTGCGCGGCATACCAGTCACCCTCCTCGCGGTACATGGTCTCCGTCATCGGGGCGATGGCGCAGATCTTGACACCCGCCCAGCCGAGCCCGCCCAGGATCTGACCGAAGCTGATCGAAGCGCCGCCGGCTCGCGGGTCCACGACGAGACGCAAGATCGGGGTGGCGGAGCCGTCCTGCTCCTCGACCAGCTGGTAGTCGGCATGGCTGCCGCCGAAGCGTCGCGGCAGAGCCTGCTCGAGCAGCGGGTCGAGGTCGGAGACCGCGAAGGTCGAGCCCCAGACGGTGACCTTCCGCAGGCTGCGGATCGTGTGCAGCCGCGGGTCGTAGCCGACCTCGTCCGCCCAGCGACCGCGGTGTCCGGGCCCCGGCACCCCGCTGTCCCCGAGCTCGGCGTTGAGCAGCACCTTCGGTGCCGCCGAACGCAGATTGGTGAACAGAAGGGGCTGGCCGGCGGCGTTGCCAGGCAGGCGAGGATTGGGCAGCACCGCGTAGGCCTCGCGGAAGATCAAAACCATGGGCCTCGAACAGGATGGCCCAGTCCGGCGCCGTCTCGGCGTCGTTGGCGAGATCGATCGTCGTGGTAGCGGGTCGGCCCGAGCTGCCGCAGCTGCGGGCCTCGGCATAGCTCCTGCTGACCGGATTGTTGTAGGCGGTCCAGAGTGCTTCGAGCGCGCCCTCCACGCCGTCGGTGGCGACGAGCTTCTCGACATCACCGAATTCGCACCCTGCCCAGCGGTACAGGGTGCCGTACGGGCTGGTCGGGTTGTCGAAGACTGCAGACCGGAGCTTGGCAAGAAAGCGCTCGGCGCGGCGGGCGGTCATATCGCCCACCATGCGACGTGCCTGCCGACCGTCGATCCTACTCCGCAAGAACCGCGGCAGACCGAACACCAGCCGCATGAATCCGCGCAGCCCGTGGAGGCGCACGACGATCGCTAGACGAGCGGACCGGTCGATCGAGCAGCGGTCACGTGGCCGGCCACCGCGGCGTGCGCTTGTGCACGAAGGCGTCGAGGCCTTCGGCGAAGTCGGCGCCGAGGGCGTTGGCGACGATGACGTCGGTGGTGAAGGCGTAGGCCTCCTCCAGGCCCAGCTCGAGCTGGCGATAGAAGGCGCGCTTGCCGAGCGCCAGGACCGCGCGCGGCTTGTCGAGCAGCCGGGCGCAGAGTGCGTCCACCGCGGCGTCGAGCCCGTCGGCCGGCACGACGCGGTTGACCAGGCCCAGCCGCCGCGCCTCGGCGGCGTCGACGAAATCGCCGGTGAGCAGCATCTCCATGGCCGGCTTGCGCGGCACGTTGCGCGACAGGGCGACCATGGGCGTGGAACAGAACAGGCCGTATTTGACCCCGGAGGTGGCGAAGCGGCTGTCCGCGGCGCAGACGGCGAGATCGCAGGCGGCCACCAATTGGCAACCGGCGGCGGTGGCGATCCCATGCACCCGCGCGATCACCGGCTGCGGCAGCCGGGTCAGGGCCGTCATCACCGCCGAGCAGCGGTCGAACAGGGCGCGGACCGGCGCGTCGCGCAGATCGGCACCCATCTCCTTCAGGTCGTGGCCGGCGCAGAACGCCTTGCCGGCGCCGGCAAGGACCACGACGCGGACGGCCGGGTCCTCGGCGATGCCCGCCAGCTCCTGCTGGAGCCTGCCCAGCAGCTCGAACGACAGGCTGTTGTAGGCCTGCGGCCGGTTCAAGGTGAGGCGGGCGACGCCGTTCGCGTCGGCGCGCAGGAGCGTCGGTTCGGCGGAAAGATCCACGGGCAGTGTCCTCAGCTGGCGACGAGACCCTGCTGACGATACCACGCCAGCGTACGGGCGAGACCCTCGTCCAGGCTGACCTGCGGCGAGAAGCCGAGCTTGGTGCGGGCCTTCGTCGTGTCGTAAGCGCGGTTGTTGACGAAGAACTCGATCCGCCGCCGGTAGATCGGCGGGCTGATGCCGAGCGGGCGGCAGATCCGCTCGCACAGGTCGCCGGCGAGCAGGATCGGGCCGGCGGGCAGCTTGACGAGCTTCTGGTCGGGGTGGCCGGTCAGCCGGCCGATGCGCCGGATCACGTCCTCGAGGCTGGGCAGCTCGGCCCCGGCGATGATGAACGCCTCGCCGGACACGCCGGGCACGGAGCCCGCCAGCCGGAAGGCTGCCACCAGATCGTCGATGTAGATCATGTGGTAGTGCGGGCGGCCGTCGCCGAGCAGGATCACCCGATCGCGGGAGGCGAGCTTGTAGAGCTTGACCAGCCGCGTGTCGCCGGGGCCGTAGACGGGCGCCGGTCGGATGACCACGGTCTCCAGCCCGTCCCGCGCCTCGCTCAACGCGGCCTGATCGCCCTCGGCCTTGGTGATCTCGTAGATGCCGTCGGGGCGGATCGGCGTGGCCTCGTTCGCCGGCGGACCGACGACGTTGCCGTGGATGCCCACCGTGCTGCAGTGGACCAGGCGGCGCACGCCGTGGCGACGGGCGGCGTCGGCCATGAGCCGGACCGCGTCGACGTTGACCTCGCGGTAGCGCTGGTCGCTGAGGTTGGGCTCGCGGAAGGTGCCGGCGATGGCATAGACCGTGTCGCAGCCCGCCGCCGCGCGGTCCACCGCCGCCGCGTCGGTGATGTCGCCCTGGACGACCTCGGCCACGGCGAGCCCGCCGGCCGCGACCTTGTCCGGCTGGCGCGCCAGGACGCGCACCCGCTCGCCCGCCGCCACCAGGGCCTTGGTCAGCGCGGCGCCGATGAAGCCCGTGGCGCCGGTCACCAGGACCGTCAACGCACCTCCTCCGCCACCCTGTCGCCCGCCGCCCCCTCGACCCGCATGCGCAGCACGCGGCCCGGAACCCCGGCGGCCACGCTCCAGGGCGGCACGCCGGCGAGCATCACGCTGCCGGCGCCGATCACCGAGCCCTCGCCGATCTCGACGCCGTCCAGGAACAGGGAGCCGAAGCCGATCAGGCAGCGATCGCCGATGCGGATCGGGCCCTTGGTCCAGCGCGTCTGCTCGCGCCCGCCCATGGCCCCGCAGGTGGCGCGCCGCTCGGTCTGGAACACGCCGCCCGAGATCTTGCAGCCGCCGCCGAGGACCACCTCGCGGCCGATGTCGACCCCGCCTTGGGAATGGATCACGCTGTGCATGCCGATGTCGCTGTCGCTGCCGATGCGGATGGGGCCGATCTTGGCCTGGATGGAGACGCCGCGCCCGACGATGGTGCGGTCGCCGATCTCGACCCCGGCCGGCCCCGCGCCGCGCCCATCGATCACGCAGTCGTCGTCGATGATCACGTGGTCGCCGAGCGAAATCAACTGCGCATTCCGAATCACCAGGTCGCGCCCGAACACCACGCCGCGACCGCAACGCCGGAACAACCCGGGATAGAGGACACGCCGCAAGGCGAGGCCGAGCGCGCCGGGCACGGCCCCGCACAGCGCCACGACCAGCTCGTAGCGGAGCAACCGCCACCAGGGAGCGTCCGGGCCGACCACCAGATCGGCATAGCGGCGGATCAGCGACGTTCCGCCGCCGTACAGCTTGCTGCGGATGTAATCCCGCTCGTCCAGCTGCTGCAACTGCGCGCTCCAGAGGTGCAATGATCGACGGATCTCAACCATAACGCGAAAGCTAGTCAGTCCGTTATGATCAATTCGCCTCTGGGTGCGATCAATCGGGTCACCGGTAGCGCGCATGCACCGGTGGATGCTCGATCGCCTCAGTTACCGGAACGTGTCGCGATCTCCACACTAGCCCCCCGACGGAGCCGGTCTCCGGCGGAGCAGGTGCATCGCCCGAAAGGTCATCACCGCCGCGCCGTCCTGGGCGGTGACTGTGTAGGCGGCGGTCACCAGACCTCGGTCGGGTTTGCTCGCTGACGGCCGCACCGCGACGACTTCGCCCGTGACCGACAGAGTGTCGCCGGGGCGCACCGGGCGCAGCCAGCGCAGCTCGTCCAGGCCCGGCGAGCCGAGCGAGGCCGCATTGATGATGCGCTCCTGGTAGACGAGGCGGAACGCTACGAGCAGCGTCTGGAAGCCGCTGGCGATCACGCCCCCGAACGGGCCGAGCCGCGCCGCTTCGACGTCGATATGGAACGGCTGCGGGTCGTGCTCCCAGCCGAAGTCCAGGATCTGCGCCTCGCTCAGCGTGCAGCCCGCGGTCCTGAAGCTCTGGCCCACGACGAAGTCGTCGAACCACAGATCGCTTTGCATCAGCGGGCCTCCCGATTGACCAGCACCACGCCGGCGAGCGCCAGCGCCATGCCCAGGATCTCGACCGGCCCGAGATGCTCGCCGAACAGCGGCCAGGCCAGCAGCGCCGTGGTGGGCGGGACGAGGAAGAACAGGCTGGAGATCCGTGACGCGTCGCCCCGGCGCAGCAGCAGGTAGAGCAGCGGAATGGCGCCCAGGGAAAGCACGATCACGAGCCAGGCCAGCGCGAACAGCAGCTCGCCCGTCCAGTCGATCCGGCGCGTCTCGAACAGCAGCGCCGCCGCCCAGCAGGCCGCGGCGGCGGCCGAGAACTGGATCATGTTGGCGGTGCGCAGGTCGTGGCCGGTGCAGTGCCGCTTCTGGTAGAGCGTGCCGACGGTGATGCCGAGCAGGGCGGCGACGCAGGCGGCGACCGCCCAGAAGCCGGCACCCGCACCGAGCTTGCCCGACAGCACGAGACCGGCGCCGAGCATGCCGAGGGCGAGCCCGCACCAGCGCTGCCAGCCGATGCGCTCGGCGAGGATGAAGGGTGCCGCGGCCGCCACCAGCAGCGGCTGCAGGCTGACGATCAGCGCCGACAGGCCGGCCTCCAGGCCGAGCCGAATCGCGACGAATACGCCGCCGAGATAGATCCCGTGCATCAGCAGGCCGGCGACCGCGAGATGGCCCCAGTCGCCGATCCGCGCCGGCCAGGGCGCGCGCCAGAGGACGGCGCCGACGGCGAGGCAGACGGCGGTGATCCCGAACCGCAGGGCCAGGAAGGTCATCGGCTCGGCGTGCGGCATGCCGAGCCGCGCGCCGATGAAGCCCGTGCTCCACAACAGCACGAACAATGCGGGCAGCAGCCGGTCGCCGAGGCGGCCGGGCCCGTCGCTGCGCGCTATGCGTCGAGCTCCGGCAGCGGCGCGAACAGCGCTTCGATGTCCGCCTCGGTGAAGCTGAGGCCGGCGCCGGTGCCCGACAGGACCGAGTCGACCAGGGCCTGCTTCTTGGACTGAAGCTCGACCATCTTCTCCTCGACCGTGCCCTCGGCGATCAGCTTGTAGACGAACACCGTCTTGTCCTGGCCGATGCGGTGGGCGCGGTCGGTAGCCTGGTTCTCGACCGCCGGGTTCCACCACGGGTCATAGTGGATCACCGTGTCGGCCCGGGTCAGGGTCAGGCCGGTGCCGCCGGCCTTGAGGCTGATCAGGAAGACCGGGACCTCGCCCTCCTGGAACCGGCGGACCGGAGTCTCGCGATCCTTGGTCTGGCCGGTCAGCGTGAGGTAGGCAATGCCCTGCTCGGCCAGGCCCGCCTCGATCAGTTGCAGCATCTCGACGAACTGCGAGAACACGATCACGCTGCGGCCGGCCTCAACCATGCTCGGCAGCATGTCCATGAGCAGCTCGAACTTGGCGCTGGGCGCACCGGCGCCGCGCTCGCCCTTGAGCAGCCGCGGATCGCAGCAGACCTGGCGCAGCTTGAGCAGGGCCTCAAGGATGGCGATGTTGCTGCGGGCGAGGCCGCGCTGCTCGATCTCGTCGCGCACGCGCTTGTGCATCGAGAGGCGCACGCTCTCGTAGAGGTCGCGCTGGCCCTCGGCGAGCTCGATCTCCTGCACCACCTCCTGCTTCGGCGGCAGCTCGGAGGCCACCTGCTCCTTGGTGCGGCGCAGCAGGAAGGGGCGCACGCGGCTGGCGAGCAGCTGCTGCCGGGCGGTGTCGCCCTCCTTCTCGATCTGGTTGCGGAACACCCGCCGAAAGGTCTCGCGGTCGCCGAGGAAGCCGGGCATCAGGAAGTTGAAGACCGACCACAGCTCGCCGAGATGGTTCTCCATCGGCGTGCCGGAGAGCGCTATGCGGTGCTCGGCGTCGAGCTGGAAGGCGGTGCGCGCCAGCTTGGTCGCCGGGTTCTTGATCGCCTGCGCCTCGTCCAGCACCACCATACGATATTTGTGCTCGAGCAGCAGATCCTTGTCGCGCAGCAGCAACGCGTAACTGGTGAGCACGACGTCGTGCTCGTCGATCTCGTCGAATAGCTCGCGCCGCTGGTTGCCGTGCAGGACGAGCACGGTGAGATCCGGCGCGAACTTGCGCGCCTCGTTGCGCCAGGTGGGAACGAGGCTGGTCGGGCAGACGATCAGGCAGGGCTTGATCAGATTGCCGGCATTCTTCTCGGCCAGGATGTGGGCCAGCGCCTGGACGGTCTTGCCGAGGCCCATATCGTCGGCGAGCACGCCCGAGAGGCCGAGCCGGCCGAGGAACTGCAGCCAGGCGAAGCCGTCCTCCTGATAGTGGCGCAAGGTCGCCTTAAGGCCCTTGGGCGGCGTCACCGCCGGAATCTCGCTCGTGGTAGCGAGCAGCCGCGCCATGTCGCGCAGCTTCTGCCCGCCGTTCCACTGCAGGATGTCCGACGGCAGCGCGTTCTCGATCGCGGTGAGGCGCGTCATCTCGGCGCGCGACAGCCGCAGCGTGCCGTCGTCGCGGACGCGACGGCTGGCGAACAGCTCGTAGAGCGCCTCGACCATCGCCTTCAGGCGCGGCGCCGGGATCGGCAGCAGGCGGCCGTCCGGCAGCGTGCCGAAGACGTGGTCCTCGCCGAACTGATCGAGTGCGGTCGGCGACAGCTCCTCGGGCGCCCGATCGAACAGATCGAGCAGGATCGGCAACAGAGGCACCTTCTCGCCGTCGACGACGATGCCGAGATCGAGGTCGAACCAGTCGATGCCCGAATCGTTGACGTCGACCTTCCAGACATCTTCGGCCTGGACGACCTGATAGGGGTAATCCTCGCCGAACGTGATCCGCCAGCCGTCGCGCGCGAGCTTGGGCAGGTCCTGATGATTGAACTCCACCCAGCGCATCGAGACGTCGTCGTCCTCGTCCTCCTCGAAGGTGAAGTCCTGCCGACAGTTCTCGGGCGCGAACCGGCCGAGCCCGGTGGGCCCGAGCGGCTGCAGGCCCAGAGCGTTGAGACGCTCGATGCTCTGCACCTCGAACATGCTGTCGCGCGGCAGCACGAGCAGCCGGTTCTCCCGGACGTGGTTGATCTCGGTGCGGCCGTCCTGCCAGCCGACCTCGGCACCGGTATAGTCGAACAGCACGCGGGCCAGCGGGAGGTCGACCTCCTGCTCCTCGCGCTTCCAGCCCAGGCCGCGCGAGGTTACGACCCGCGGGCAATGCAGGTGCAGCACCGGCGTCGGCTTGAGTTCGAGCCGCTCGCGCTTGCGCAGCGGTTCCGGCAGAGCGATGGCGCCGGCGCTGGGCTGCAGCTTCTGCCGGACGAGGCTCGCCACGGCCGCCGGCACGGCCGGCGCCTTGAGCAGGAGCTTGGTCACCCGCAGCGGCACGCTGGTCTCGATGCGGCCGCAGACGTGCTCGCCGAGGTCGATGTACCACGGCTCGCCGAGGCCGACGACGACGACGTCGCGGCTTGGCTCGTCGAGCTCGCAGACGACGTGCTGCTGGCCCTCGCTGTCGAAATGCCAGGCGAACCGGCCGGGGCGCGGCTCGCCGTGGGAGAGCACGGTGCTCTGGCCGTTGCGCCAGTGGCAGCGCTCGGTCTCGAGCATGCGCCGCAGCGTGTCGCCGTCGCCGACGGAGCCGAGGCGCTTGGTCTGCGAGTTGCCGCCGCCGAGCAGGCGGCCGATCACCTGATCGGAGATGCCGACGAAGGTGGCGGGATCGTCGGCGACCAGGTTCGACATGGCGAGCGGGTGCTCGCGGCCGTAGAGGCCGCCGCGCAGCCGCCGGGCGCGGAAGGTGCTGACCGCGAGCGGCTGGATCGACGCCGCGTCGCGCCACAGCCGCTGCGCCGGCTCGAGCACGTAGAGCACGCAATCGGCCCCGTCGCTCGCATGGCCGTTGGTCTGCGACCGGGCGGTCTGATTGATCGCCGCGATCCAGGCCTCGAGCTCCGGCTCGATCGCCGCGCTGACCTCGTCGGCGTCGGGCGCCGCGGTCTCGTCGAGCGCCGCAAGGAGCGTCGCCGCCGCGTGCTCGCACTCGCTGTAGACGAGGCAGGTACAGGTGCTCGACAGCCTGATCCGGCCGCCGCGGCCGTTCACGATGTTGACCCGAGTCAGGTATGGCGTACGCCGCTCGCTCCTGACACGACCAGTAATCGAGCGACCGTCGCGCTCCACATTGATCTCGACCACCGCGCTTTGCTCGCAAAGCGTCTCAGCGCGCTGCCAGGTCGTAGAAGGGAAGAGGCGTTCCAGATCGGTTCTGTTGAAAGCTAGCATTGGGCTGCAGAGGCTCACGTTTGCTATTTATTCCGATGCCTCGGGCGGGCATGCCCGACGACACCTCCGTTTCTCGCCATCACTTAGCCCGACCTGCCGAAAGGCATATCGAACCATTTCAAGACACCCGCTGCATGCCCCATCCACCACCGGCGCATCCCACGGACATCCTCGAATGCTTACAAGCGCAATCGCGGCAATTTGCAACGGGTCCGGTATGACAACTCGCCACGAAACCGGGAGAATCGTGACATCGCGGGCAGCGGACGCGGTTGATGTGGCAATCGGCCGCACCGGTCAGTCGGAACTATTACTCAGGGTAGCGGGAAGCCGGACCCTCACCGCCAGCCCCCCCATTGCCGACGGCTCCAGCTGCAGCCAGCCACCCAGCTCTTCGGCGACTTCCCGCGCTATGGCCAGACCGAGCCCGCTGCCGGGCATGTTCTCATCGAGGCGTTGACCGCGCGCCACTGCTCGATCCCGGGCGACCTCGGGCAGACCGGGCCCGTCGTCTTCGACGGCTATCGTCACGCCGGCATCGGCTTTTCCACCTGACACGCGGACCTGGGAACGGGCCCACTTGCAGGCGTTGTCGACCAAGCTGCCCAGTATCTCCTCCAGATCCGCTCGATCCCCCGGGCAGCGCAGCCCCTCCGGCACGCGACACTGGATGGTCAGGCCGCGACTTCTGGCCATCGGCTCGAGTATCCGCGCCACTTCCTCGACGCATGGCGCCAACTTCGACCACGCGCCGTCCTTGCGCAGCCGCACCCGAGTCCGGGCGCGCGCGAGATGACGCTCGACCACCGCCTGCATGCGGTGCGCCTGACCGCGCACCATCGCCGCATCGTCCGGCCGGTCGAGCTCCAGGCGCTCGGCGTCGAGCAGCAGCAGCTGCAGCGGCGTCTTGAGGGCGTGCGCAAGATCGGCGGCCTGCGCGCGCGCCCGCTCCACCGACCGCTCGCGCTCGGCCAGGAGCCCGTTGAGCTCGTCGACCACGCCGACCACCTCCAATGGAAAGCCGCCTTCCATTCGCCTCGCCGAGCCCGAGCGGATTTTCGCCAGCGCCCGCTCCAGGCCGGCGAGGGGGGCCAACCCCACGGTCACCTGCACCGCCGAGGCCACCACCAGCGCGGCCGCGAGTGCTCCCAATGTCAGCAACAGCAGGCGCTCGAACTGCCGGCTGGCCGCCGCCAGCTCGGCGACTGGCAGCCCGACCGAGACCCGAAACGCCGTGTCGGGCCGATCGCTGAACCGGCTCTCGCGCTCGAGCAGCCGAAGTCGACCCAGACCGGCGACCTCGATCTCCCGGCGTCCCAACTCGCCTGCCGCCAGAGCCGCGGCCGGTGCCGGCAGCGTGGTGTCCCACAGGGACCGGGAGCGCAGCGGCGGCGCGCCCTCGGCACTGATCTGCCAGTAGCGACCCCCATAGGCTTCGTGGAAGCGCGGGTCCGCGGGTAGCGTCCGCAGCGTCGGGCGACCGGCCGGATCGATGCCGACCGCCGCGGTGAGGCTGTCGAGCTGGAGCATGAGTTCGGCGTCGTACTTCGCTTCCAGCTGCTGGCGGAACAGCCAGGCGAGTGCGAGGCCGGCGGCGGCTACGGCCAAGAAGATCAGCACGGCGCCCCCGATCATGAGTCGCCGCCGCAGCGAGCGTGGCGCGCTCATCCTGTGGGCGTCAGCCGATAGCCCAGGCCTCGCACCGTCTCGATGCGGTCGCGACCGAGCTTGCGGCGCAATCGGCCGATCAAGACCTCGATGGTGTTGGAGTCGCGGTCGAAATCCTGGGCGTAGATGTGCTCCACCAGCTCCGACTGCGAGATGACCCGGCCCGGATGGTGCATCAGGTAGGCCAGGATTCGATACTCCATGGCCGTCACCGTGATTGTTTGCCCGTCCAGCGCGATGCGACCAGTCCGGGGATCGAGCTCGAGCCGGCCATGGCGTAGGACCGGTTCGGCCTGGCCGCCAGCGCGACGCAAAAGCGCGCGCAACCGCGCCAGTAGCTCCTCGGTCGCGAACGGCTTGCCGAGATAGTCGTCTGCGCCGGCATCAATTCCGTCGACCTTCTCGCGCCAGCTGTCGCGGGCGGTCAATATCAGCACCGGCATGGTCCGGCCGGCGGCGCGCCACGCGCGCAGGACCGACAGTCCGTCCTGGCGCGGCAGCCCGAGGTCGAGAATCACCGCGTCATAGGGCTCGGTGTCGCCGAGATGTTGCGCCTCCTCGCCGTCCGCGGCGCGGTCGACCGCATACCCTGCGATTTGCAGAGCGCGGGCAAGGTGGCTTGCAATTCCCTCCTCGTCCTCGACCAGCAGCAGGCGCAAGGAGATCAGTCCCCGCTCGGCTCATCGGGCAGCGGCCGGCCCGTCGCGGCGTCGAGAACGTGCTCGCGGATGGTCCCGTCCGCGGCCAGGGTCCGCACTTCGTACACCCAGCGTCCGCCTTCGTCCTCGAGCTCGACCCCCAGCACCTGGCCTCGATCGGTTGCGTGCAGGCGATCGAGAATCACCGACAGCGGCAGGATCTCGCCACGGCCGACGGCCCCCAGCGCACGGTCATGGCTGTCCTCGTCCGCACGCGCATGGCCGGTGGCGACGATGAGGGCGAGGGCGAAAAGATGCGAGCGCATGATGAGCCGAAAGCAGGCCGGAGCTCGGCCGGCCGGCACCGTAGCACAGAAAACTGAACCCGGGCTGAACGGCGTGTTCAGGGAAGCCTCAGGCAGGCATCGCTAGACGAATGGGCGTTCGGGACGATCCGGACCACGACTGGAGTGAAATCATGCGCATTGCCGCCTTTCTCGCCCTTGCCCTCGGCGTGGGCGTCGCGCTTCCGGCACTCGCCGAGGATAGCTGCTCGCAGGCCCCCCGCACCCAGTGGCTGCCCCAGGATCAGATCAAGTCCAAGGCCGAGGAGCTCGGCTACACCGTCCGCTCGATCGGCGAGGACGATGGATGCATCGAGGTCAAGGGCTTCGACAAGGCGGGCGCCAAGGTCGAGGTCTACCTCGACCCGATCACCGGGGCCGTGGTCAAGACCAAGGAGGACTGAGTCGTGGCGGCAGCGACCCCGATGGTTCGGGTCTGGGACCCCGTCGTCCGGTTGTTCCACTGGAGCCTGGTCACCGCGTTCGCGACGGCCTTTCTGGCCGAGGAGGGAGGGCGGCTGCACGATGCGGCCGGCTACACGGTCCTGGGGCTGATCGGTATACGACTGGTCTGGGGGCTGATCGGGCCGCTGCACGCGCGATTCGCGAGCTTCGTGCCCGCTCCCGGCCAGCTCGCTGCATATCTCCGCGAGCTGGCACGGGGGCGGCCGCGGCGCTTCCTCGGCCACAACCCGGCCGGCGGCGCCATGATCGTGGTGTTGCTCGCCACCGTGCTGACGACGGCAGCCAGCGGGTGGCTGATGACCACCGACCGGTTCTGGGGGATCGAGTGGGTCGAGAACCTGCACGAGGGATCTGCCTGGCTCGCGCTGATCCTGGTCGGCGTGCATGTGACCGGTGTCCTGGCCAGCAGTCTCATGCACCGCGAGAACCTCGTGCGCGCGATGATCACCGGCGACAAGCCGGTCATGGCCGACTGAAGGCCGACCGCACGCGACGCCCGCGCTACGACGCCGGCGTCGCGTGCAGCAGGCTGACGGCCGGCGGCCGGCCGGGCAGATCGAGGCTGGCGATGCGTGGGGCGGCCCGGGCGACGATCCTGCCCTCGCGCAGCACGAACAGACGCGCCGCCTTGAGCCGGATCGCCTCGACGGCATCGGCGGCTTCCAGCACCACCAGATCCGCGCGGCAGCCGGGATCGAGCCCATAGCCGTCGAGGCCGAGGATGGCCGCGGGCTCGCTGGTCACGGCCGCGAAGCAGCGGCGCAGCGCGTCGATGCTGGTGAGCTGGCCGACATGCACCGCCATGTGGGCGACCTCGAGCATGTCGCCCGAGCCCAGCGAGTACCAGGGGTCCATGACGCAGTCGTGGCCGAAGGCGACCCGGACGCCGGCCGCGGCCAGCTCGGCGACGCGGGTCAGCCCGCGACGCTTGGGATAGGTGTCGTGCCGGCCCTGCAGCGTGATGTTGATCAGCGGATTGGCGATGGCAGCCACCCCGGCCTCGGCGATCAGCGGGATCAACTTGCTGACATAGTAATTGTCCATGCTGTGCATCGAGGTCAGGTGCGAACCCGCCACCCGGCCGCCGAGCCCCAGCCGCTGGGTCTCCGCGGCCAGGGTCTCGATGTGGCGCGACAGGGGATCGTCGGTCTCGTCGCAATGCAGGTCGACCATCAGGCCCCGGTCGGCCGCCAGCTCGCACAGCTCGACCACCGAGCGGCGTCCGTCCTCCATGGTGCGCTCGAAATGCGGGATGCCGCCGACGATCTCGACGCCGAGGTCGAGCGCCCGCACCAGGTGCTCGCGCGCACCGGGCGAGCGGTAGAGGCCATCCTGCGGAAACGCGACCAGCTGCAGGGTGAGGTAGGGTGCCACGCGGCGGCGGACCTCGAGCAGCGCCTCGACGCCGGTCAGCCGCGGGTCGCACACGTCGACATGGCTGCGGATCGCCCCGATCCCCTGCGCCACCGCCATGTCGCAATAGGCCATGGCGCGCTCGACGACGGCCTCGACCGTCAGCAGCGGCTTGAGCTCGTTCCAGAGCTGGATGCCCTCGAGCAGGGTTCCCGACCGGTTGAGCCGCGGCAGGCCGAGCGAGAGCGTCGCATCCATGTGAAAGTGGCAGTCGACGAAGGGCGGCGTGACCAGCCGGCCCGAGACGTCGAGCTCGTCGCGCCCGCGCGCGTCGATCTGCGGGCCGACCGCCTGGATCAGCCCGTCCTTGATCAGGATGTCGTGGCCATGCCGCCCGTCCGGCAGGTTGGCGCCGCGAAGGATCAGGTCCGGCTGCATCGGGTCGTCCCAGGCTGGAGGCGCCGGCAAGACTGCCGGGGCGGAGTTGGGAGGGCAACCGGCGACCGGTGGGTCGATCATTTGCCGATCATGGCCGGTCGTTGTGCGCTAGGATGTTCGGTAGCTGCGAATCCGCTCGCAGGCATCGCTGGTTCCAGGAGGCTCCCATGAGGCGCATTGCTCGCTTCCGCGTTGCGCTCGTCATAGCCGCGGCGTCATTGCCGAACATGGCCGTGGCCGAGGACCAGACCGCGTTTGAGATGTACTATGTCTCGAAAGTCGTCGGCGAGCCGGCCGAGCTGAGAATCGGCGCGAACAAGCAGCACATCATGCGCACGTTCGAGTTGACCGCCATCGACGGCACGAGCCTGGCCGGCGCCGCGACCGCCCTGTGTCATCAGGTCAAAATAGAAGACAAGACCGACACGCCGAGCACCTTCGACTATGACGCCTATTGCACCTGGCGCGACGCTGACGGCGACCTCATCTTCGAGTCCTACAATGGTGGCGCGGGCCCGGACGACAACGGAAAGGTCACCTTCGGCAGTGGGCTGCTCGTCGGCGGAACCGGCAAGTTCCACGGCCTGACCGGCGGGTTCGGCTGGGCGAACGACGGCAAGAAGGGCCGCAAGCGCGGCCTCTACTACCTGCCCGGCACATGACGCCGGCGGCGTCTCCTCAGCGCTGGCCTTTCAGGTATGGCCGCATCAGCGCCAGCGGATAGTCGGCACGGCGCGCCACCACGATCAGGGCCAGGATGCTGAGCAGGTAGGGCAGCATCAGGAACAGCTGGTAGGGCACCGCACCGCCGACGAGCTGCTGCAGGCGGATCTGGAAAGCGTCGAACGCGCCGAACAAGAGGGCGCCGAGCAGCGCCTTGCCCGGGCGCCAGGAGGCGAAGACGACGAGTGCTATGGCGATCCAGCCGCGACCGTTGACCATGCCGAAGAAGAAGGCGTTGAAGGCCGACAGCGTAAGGAACGCGCCGCCGACCGCCATGAGCGCGCTGCCGGCGACCAAAGCACCGATCCGCAGCGCGTAGACGTCGATGCCCTGCGCCTCGACCGCGGCCGGGTTGTCGCCGGCGGCGCGGATCGCCAGGCCCAGGGGCGTGCGGTAGAGTAGCCAGGCGAGCAGCGGCACGAGTACCAGCGCCAGCAGCGTCAGGGCCGTCTGCTGCGCCAGCACCGGCCCGACGAGGGGCAGCTCGCCGAGCCAGGTGCCGGCCAGGGTCGGGAACGGCGCGATCCGCGGCGGCGTGCTCACGTTCGGCAGCAGGACTCGATAGGCGTAGTAGGAAGCGCTGGTGGCCAGCAGCGTGACGCCGATGCCGGTCACGTGCTGCGACAGGCCGAGCGGCACCGTGAGCAGGCCCAGGAGCAGGCCCATGGCCATGCCGGCCAGCGCCGCCAGCAGGACGCCGGTCCACAGGTCCGCCCCCTCGTAGACCGCGAGCCAGCCGACCATGGCGCCCAGGGTCATGATGCCCTCGATGCCGAGGTTGAGGTTGCCGGCGCGCTCGCACAGCAGCTCGCCCAGGGTGGCGAAGATCAGCGGCGTGGCGATCCGCAGCGTCGCCGCCCAGAAGCTCGCCTGGAGGAGGATGTCGAATGCCTCGTTCATCGGCGCAGCCGGTAGCGGGTGACGAGGCCGGCCACGAGCATCGTCAGCAGGGAGAGCGCCACGACGAGATCCGCGATGTAGCTCGGCACGCCGGCCGTGCGGCTCATGCTGTCGGCGCCGACGAAGACGCCGGCGACGAAGATCGCGGCCGGAACCACCGCCAGCGGCTGCAGCTGGGCGAGCATGGCGACGACGATGCCGGTGTAGCCGAAGCCCGGCGACAGGTCCTGGGTGAGGTAGCCCTTGAGCCCGGCCACCTCGCCTGCCCCGGCGAGGCCGGCGAGGGCACCCGAGATCAGGCCGGCGCGGATCAGGACCGCCGTGACCGGCATGCCGGCATAGGCCGCGGCCCGCGCGTTGCTGCCGACGGCCTGCGTCTCCAGCCCCCAGACCGTGCGGTCGAGATAGAGCCAGACCAGCACGGCCGCCGCCAGCGCCACCAGCAGGCCGGCATGGACACGCGTGCGCGCCACCAGGCGTGGCAGCGTCGCCTCGGCGATCATCGGTGCGGATTGCGGCCAGCCCATGCTCATCGGGTCCTGCATCGGCCCCTCGACCAGGAGCCCGACCAGCAGGAGCGCAACGAAGTTCAGCAAGAGCGTCGTCACGACCTCGTCTACGCCGAGGCGGACCTTGAGCAGGGTCGGGCCGAGCATGAACAGCGCCCCCGCCGTGGCCGCGGCCAGCATGATCAGCGGCAGCAGCACGGGCGCCGGCAGGTGAAGAGCGCCGGAACCCAGTGCCACCGCGACGATGGCGCCGAGATAGAGCTGCCCCTCGGCGCCGATGTTCCACAGGCGCGCGCGGAACGCGACCGCGACCGCGAGGCCGGTGAGGATCAGCGGCGTCGCCCGGGTCAGCGTCTCGGCGAGCGCAAACCACGACCCGAAGCTCGCCACCGCCATCTGCCGATAGGCGCCGGCGAGATCCGCGCCGGCCAGGCGCAGCGGCAGGGCGGCGAGCGCCAGCGCGCCGACGACCGCCGCCGCCGGCGCGCCGGCCAGCAGCCACAGCGGAGGATGGGCGCGCGGCTCAAGCCGCATGGAGCTGCTGCCCGGTCATCAGGAGGCCGAGCTCGCGCACGGTGACGCCCGAGCTCGGCAGGGTGGCGCTGAGCCGGCCGCGGTGCAGGACGGCGATGCGGTCGGCGAGGCGCAGGATCTCGTCGAGGTCCTCCGAGATCAGTACGATGGCCGCCCCGCGCCGCCGCGCCTCGAGCAGACGGCCGTGCACGAAGGCGACCGCACCGACGTCCAGCCCGCGCGTCGGCTGGTCGGCCAGGACCAGGCGCGGGCCCAGCTCCAGCACGCGGCCGAGCAGCAGCTTCTGGATGTTGCCGCCGGAGAGGAGCCCGGTGCGCTGCGCCGGCCCCTCGCACCGCACGTCGTAGGCGCGGATCAGCTTGCGGGCATGCTCGGCAAGCCGGCCGCGCCGCAGGAAGCCGAGACGCTGGAATTCCGGCCGGCGACAGGTCTCGAGCACCAGGTTCCGATCGATCGGCAGCTCCGCGACCACGCCCTCGCCCAGCCGATCCTCGGGCACCCGCCCGACCCCCGCCGCCACCGCCGCCGCTGCCCCGCCGCGCGGCCACGGCGCGCCGCCCAGGCGCAGCTCGCCGCCCGCCGGCGCCACCAGTCCGGCG
>JBDHTW010000090.1:0-16912 GCA_039808865.1 Geminicoccaceae bacterium | reverse complement strand
CATAGACGAAGACCGCGCCGGCATCTTCGCCGCTGGAAGACTGCGGTTCGGCGCGGAGCAGCACGTGGCAGTTGGTGCCGCCGAAACCGAACGAGCTGACCCCGGCCGTGGGCAGGTGCGTGCGTTCCGGCCAGGGTTCGGCACGCGTCTGGACGGCGAGGCCGAGGTCCGCGAACGCGATGTGCGGGCTCGGGCTATGGAAGTGCAGGCTGGGCGGCAGCTGGCGCGCGTGCAGCGCCAGCGTCGTCTTGATCAGCCCGGCAGCACCGGCGGCGGCCTCGAGATGGCCGATGTTGGTCTTGACCGAGCCGAGGCGCAGGCGCCGCTCGGCGGGCCGGCCGCGACCGAGCACGGCGCCAAGCGCGCCGGCCTCGATCGGATCGCCCAGGGCCGTCCCGGTGCCGTGGGCCTCGACATAGTCGACGAGGTCGGGCGTCAGCCGCGCGCTGGCCAGCGCATCCTCGAGCATCGTGCGCTGCGCGTCGGGATTGGGGGCGGTCAGGCCGTTGCTCGGCCCGTCATTGTTGACCGCGCTGCCCAGAATCACGGCGTAGACACGGTCGCCATCGGCCCGCGCGCGCGACAGGGGCTTGAGCGCCACGAGGCCGCCGCCCTCGCCACGCACGTAGCCGTTGGCGCGGGCGTCGAACGCCTTGCAGCGCCCGTCCGGCGCCATGGCGCCGAACTTGGTCATCGCGATCGTGCTTTCCGGCGCCAGCAGCAGATGCACGCCGCCGGCGAGGGCGATCTCGGATTCGCCGGCCTTCAGGCTCTGGCAGGCAAGGTGGACGGCGACCAGGGCGGATGAGCAGGCGGTGTTGACGACCAGGCTCGGCCCTTCGAGCCCCAACGCGTAGGAGATGCGGGCGCTGATGATGCTGGTGTCCTGACCGGTCGCCGTATGCTGGGCGATGTCTTCCGGCTCGGTCAGCAGCCGCGCATAGTCGCTCCACATGGCGCCGAGGAACACCCCGGCGCGCCGGCCAGCGAGGAGCGAGGGGCGCCAGCCGGCATCCTCGAACGCCTCCCAGGCCAGCTCCAGCGCCAGGCGCTGCTGCGGGTCGATCTGTGCCGCCTCGCGCGGGCTGATCTGGAAGAAGGCCGCGTCGAACCGGTCGACCCGATCGAGAAAGCCTCCCCAGCGGGTGCTCATGGCCCCCGGCCTGGCCGGGTCGGGGTCGTAGAGGCGATCGATCGGCCAGCGGTCGGCGGGCACCTCGCGAACGGCGTCGACGCCGTCCATGAGCAGCCGCCAGAAGGCGGCCGGATCGGCCGCGCCCGGCAGCCGGCAGGCGAGGCCCACGATCGCGATCGGGTCGTCGGGTGCGAGCGGCACCATGGGCGGCCGCAGGCTGCCCGTGGCCTCGCCGGACAGATGCCGGACCAGACGGTCGAGCGTCGGATGGTCCCAGACGATGGTGGCCGGCAGGGGCCGGCCGAGCTCCTCGCCGAGCTTCTGGATCAGCGTCCGCGCACCGGCAGAATCGAGGCCGTACCGATGGAAGCGCTCGCGCGCATCGATCGCGTCGGGCTCCAGCCCGAGCTGCCGCGCCAGGGCATCGCGGACGAGCCCCTCCAGATCGGGGCTGACGCTGCCTCCGCTCATCCGCGTCGGGTGAGCAGATCGTCGGCGAGCGCGCCGGCGAGCGCGCCGCGTTGCTCGTTCAGATAGAAGTGACCACCGGGGAACAGGCGTCGCCAGCTCGGCCCGGCCACGAGGTCGGACCAGCCGCCGCTGGCGGCAGGGGCCGACTGCGGGTCGGCGTCACCGCCGTAGAAGGCCAGCGCGCAGGGAAGCGGGGGCTCCGGCACGAAGCGGTGCGTTTCGAACACGGAAAAGTCGGCCTTCAGCGTCGGCAAAAACAGCGCCATCAGCTCGGGCTCGTCCAGGATCATCTGGGGGATCCCACCGTAGCGCGCCTGTATCTCCGCGATGAACGCCTCGTCCGGCAATAGGTGCAGCGGCCGCTCGTCGATCACGAGGTCAGGAGCACGTCGACCCGAAACGATCAGGGTTTCCGGCAGGGGCAGCCCACGGCGCCGCAACTCGCGCGTGAGCTCGAACGCGATCAAAGCACCCATGCTGTGGCCGAACAGCGCGAAGCGCCCGGTCAGCGCGGGCGGCAGGGCATCTGCCAGCGCCGCGATCAGCGACGTCATGCGGCTGTGCGCGGGCTCGCGGAAGCGAGCCTCGCGGCCGGGCAGCAGGATCGCCTGGAGCTGTATCGCCTCGGGTAAGAGACCTGCGAGTGGTACGAACATTGCTGCACCACCACCGGCATGCGGCAGGCAAAACAGCTGCAACTCGGCATTCGGGCGCCGGATCGGTACGGTCCACCATGATCCACTCACGTCCGCGTCCCAGTCCCCCAGCCATGCTGTTCATTGTCAGCGTGCACGCGCTTGGTTCTTACCAGGACTTGCCATCAAGACTAGACACAACCTGATCCGTAGACCATGTGGCCGTGCGCCCGAGCCGCTCCGTCGGGCGCGGTCACTATCGCCAGCAAGGGATGGGCCCGCGTCATGCTGCAACAGGCCATCACCCTCAAGCTCGTCGAATCCGGTAGGCCGGCGGTTGAGGACGCGGACGGCGGGTTCACCAATTTCGCTCTCGGCGCGGATCGCATCCCGACGCCTCTTCGGCGCCACCACGAGCGGCGCAAGGTGAAGATCGGCCCGGCGATGTCGCAGTCACGCCAGCGAAGCATCTGGGTGCTGACGGCACTGATCGTCTATGCGGTACGGGCATTGCTCAACTCTTGGTTCAAGAGCGATGCCGAGGAGCTCAATGCCGTCGCCCTGCGCGCGCTGTTCGAGCGCTTCGGTGGTCTGTGGATCAAGCTCGGCCAGCTTTTGTCCCTGCGCACCGACATGCTTTCGGACCCCATGTGCCGGGAACTGTCACGTCTCCAGTACGACGCGGTGGGCTTTCCGTCCGCCGAGGCCGTGGCGGTTATCGAGCGCGAGCTGCACGGTCCGCTGCTGCGCTTCTTCAGCCGCTTCGAGCTGGAGCCGTTCGCGGCGGCCTCGATCGCGCAGGTCCATCGCGCCACGCTCAAGGGCAGCGACCAGGTCGTCATCGTCAAGGTCCGGCGGCCGGGAATCGTGCCGGCGTTCGAGCGCGACCTTCGCCTGCTGCAGAGCCTGGTCCGCTTCTGCGAGAAGCTCGGCCTGGGCACGCACATGCGCTGGAACGATGCGCTCTGGGAACTCGAGCAGATGATGCGCGAGGAGCTCGACTACCGCTACGAGGCCGCCAATCTCGCGCGCTTGCGCAAGAGCACGCGGACCCACGGCATCTACATCCCGCGCCCCTTCTTCCACCTGTCCACCACCGCCGTGATCGTGATGGAGTTCGTTCCCGGCGTCCTGATGTCCGAATATATCGAGATCGCGACCGAGGATCCGGACCGGGCTGCCGACTGGTGCACGGCCAATGCGATCCGGCCGAAGAAAGTGGCGCAGCGGCTGTTCGGTTCGGCCCTGCGGCAGTTGCTCGAGGACAACCTGTTCCATGCCGATCTGCATCCGGGCAACATCATGCTGCTGCGGAACAGCCGGGTGGCGCTGATCGACCTCGGCACGATCGGGACCATGGAGCGGGAGTTCCTCGAGCTTTACCTGATGAGCCTCAGCGCGCTGGCGAAGAAGGATTTCAACCGCGCCGCCGACTACCTGCTCCGCCTGTGCCCGGAGTTGCCCACCCTGCAGTTGGCGGCGCTCAAGCGCGACCTGGTCCGCGGCTATCGTCAGTGGGAAGCGCGCACGCACCTGCGCAACGTTCCCTACCACGAGAAGGCGCTGACCAGCGCCGGCACGGATTCCGGGCGCATACTCTACAAGTACAAGGTGCAGCCGACCTGGGCCTTCATGCGCATCAGCCGGACCTGGGCCACGCTCGACGCCTCGCTGCAGTTCCTGATCCCGAACGCCAACTACATGCGCCTGTTCAAGCGCTACTTCGCCAGCGCGCATCTGCGGGCGCTGCGCGAGAAAGGGCTGCGTCAGACCCTGGTCGAGCGGGTGGTGCAACTGAGCCAGTCGATCCACGAATACGATCTGCTGCTCAAGCCGCTGCTGCGCAACGAGACGCTCTCGCTCACCGGCTCGGTCAGCAAGCTCGCGACAATGGGTGGGGTGGTATTGCGCGCGCTGATCTTCGCTTTCGGCTTCGGTCTCATCTTCGCCGTCCTCGCGCACATCTACAATCATCACAATTACAACTTCGAAGGCATCGGCGACGATGCGGATGACATCTTGAACTTCATGAACGGGATCAGCTATGCGGAGTCGGCCGTCTACATCTGTATCATCGTCTGGGTGCTCTACATTTGTCGCCGGTTGCTCAGGCTGGTCGAAAGGCCGGAGCTGTAGCGCATGAGCCGCCGCCTCGGCCCGGAGGAGGCCAAGTACTGGCTGCTCGGTCTCGATCGGCCCTTCAACATCGTGCTCGCGCTCGGCGTGGACGGATGGCGGCGGCCAGCGGGGCTCGCGCTGCCGGTGGCGACGGTCGGCACGGACGGCCTGCCACGCTGGAGCGAGCCACGCGACGACGGGCTGCTGCTCGAGCACCGTGGTGCCTGGATCGAGGCGGCCGAGGCGGCGCTTTCGCAGCCTTTGGGCCGGCCAGGGACCGTGCCATGGCAGCTCGGTGTCGTCGAGGACGGCGGTAGCACGGTCCTGCTGCTGGCGCTGAATCATGCCCTGGTCGACGCACGTGGCGGTCTGGCCCTGCTCGCCCGGCTGCTCGCCGGTCACCCGATCCCGCCGCAGCCGCCTTCCTTCGAGGAACTGCTGCCGGCCGAGGCCTATCCCGAGCCCGAGGCGGCGGACGAGGTCCTGGCCTGGTGGAGTCGGCGTCTGTCCGACCGGCTGCGCAGCCTCGACCCGGGCCGGCTCGCAGGACTCCTGCCCCGTCCGTCGGTCACCCGGCTGCGGCTGACGACGCTCGAAGCCGTGGCGTTCGAGCGGCTGCTGCACCGCTGCCGCCAGGAGCGGACCACGCTGCACGCGGCCGTGGTCGCGGCGCTGCTCGAAACCGGATCACCGGCGCGGGTCGGCCATGCCATCGACATGCGCCGCTTCCTGGCAGCGCCGTTCGCGGCCGAGGCGTGGTTCGCCCTGTCGCATGTGACGACGGCGGTGCCGCAGCCTGCGGCCTTCTGGGCCGGAGCCCGGCAGGTTCGCGAGCTGCTGCACCGAG
Organism: Geminicoccaceae bacterium; assembly: GCA_039808865.1. Classification (GTDB taxonomy): domain Bacteria; phylum Pseudomonadota; class Alphaproteobacteria; order Geminicoccales; family Geminicoccaceae; genus Benzoatithermus. The sequence continues at coordinate 11,706 of JBDHTW010000090.1, read as the reverse complement.
AACTCGCCGCGGGGCAGGCCGGCGCCGCGCTGGCCGAGCTGCCGCGGACCCTCGCCGGTGCCATCGTGCGCACGGTGGCGGCTCCGTCGCTGACCGTCAGCAACAATGGCCGTCTGCCGCTGCCGGCCGGTCCTTACGGCCGCGCGACCTGGTTCATGGCACTGGCCGGTGCCAATGCCGGTGCGCCGGTGCTATCGGTCGACGGCTCGGGCGAGCGGCTGATGCTGGCGAGCGCGGTGCCCGAACATCTGCCGCCCTTGCCGCTCGACGAGATCGTGGCCCGCCTCGCCGCCGCCTCAGCCTAGGCCCATCTTGCGCAGCAGCTCGTACCCGGTGGGGCTGATGTCGACCAGCGGCTTGCGCTCCCGCCGGCTCAGCAGGGTGTAGACCACCGGCACCACGAACAGCGAGAGCAGCGTGCCGACGATCAGGCCGCCGACCAGGACGAGGCCGATGTTCAGCCGGCTCACCGCGCCGGCGCCGCTGGCGAACAGCAGCGGCAGGCTGCCCAGGATCATGGCCAGCGTCGTCATCAGGATCGGGCGCAGGCGGAGCGCCGCCGCCTCGGCCAGCGCCTCGTGTATGGCCGCGCCGCGATCGCGCAGCTGGTTGGCGAACTCGGTGATCAGGATGCCGTGCTTGGCGATCAGGCCGACGAGCGTGATGAAGCCGATGCCGCTGTAGACGTTCAGCGAGCCACCGAAGAACGCCAGCGCGATGATGGCACCGGCGATCGACAGTGGTACCACCAGCAGCACGATACAGGGGTCGCGAAAGCTCTCGAACTGCGCCGAAAGCGTCAGGAAGATGAACACCATGCCCAGGAGGAAGACGGCTCCGTCAGCGGCGTTGGCCTGCTTGAGCTGGCGCGAGGTGCCATTGTAGTCGATCTGCATGCCGGGCTCGAGCTCGGCTTTGACGATGGCCGTCAGCCGGTCGAGGCTGGTCCCGGTGCTGAAGCCCGGTCCGGCATCGGCCGAGATCTGCGCCGAGGGAAGCTGGTTGAAGCGGGGCAGGAAGCTCGGGCCGACGGTCTCCCGCACGCTCACGAAGCCGTCGAGCGGCACGAGCTTGCCGTCGCTGGCGCGGACCCCGACGAGACCGACGCTCTCGGGCCGCTCCTCGAACGCCTGGATCAGCCGCATCTGGATGTCGTAGAGCTGACCTTGCCAAGCGAAGCGGTCGACCTGATAGCCGCCGAACAAGGTCCGCAGGGCACTGGCGATCGACTGGACGGTGACGCCGCGCTCGGCTGCCAGCATCTCGTCGATGTCGAGCTTGATGCCCGGCAGGTCGAAGCGCAGGTCGACGCTCGCGGCGCTGATCGCAGGATCGGTCTTGGCCTTGTGCAAGGCCCGGTCGGCGACCCTGGCCAGGGCCTGGTAGTCGGTGGCGCCCTTGATCACGACCTGCAGCGGCTGGGTCTGGGCCCCGCTCAGCGGATCGGGCGGGATCAAAGTCGTCCCGAGTCCCGGAATCTTGCTCAGTGGCAAGCGGATCGACTCGCTGATCACCTTGGCCGTGCGGGTGCGCTCCTTCCAGTCCTTGAGCAGCAGAAAGGCGTAGCCCTGATTCGTCGCCGGAATGCCCAGGATGATCAGGGAGCCGGACTTCTCGGGCACGGTGTCGAACACCGCCTCGACCGCGGCCGCCTTGTCGACCAGATAGTCGGCGGTGGCATTGGTCGGCGCGTCGAGCTGCACCAGCAGATAGCCCATGTCCTCGACCGGTGCGAACTCGCCCTGCAGCGTGCGGGCGGCGAGGCCACCGGCGATCAGCACCGTGAGCGCCAGCAGGCCCACGGCCAGGCGCGAGCCCAGCAGGCGAAGCAGCAGCGAGCGGTAGGCGCGGATCAGGCGCTCGAACAGCGCGTCGACGGCGCGGGAGTAGCGCGACTGCCGTGTCGGCCGGAGCAGCCGCGAGCACATCATCGGCGACAAGGTGCGCGAGATCACGCCGGAGGCGAGGACGGCCACCGCCAGCGTCAGGCCGAACTCGCGGAACAAGGAGCCCAGCATGCCCGGCGCCAGACCGATCGGCACGTAGAGCGCGGCCAATGTCAGCGTCGTGGCGACGATGGCGAAGCCGATCTCGGCACTGCCGACGAACGCGGCATCGATCGAGGAGAGCCCGTCGTCGACGTGCCGCTGCACGTTCTCCACGTCGACGATGGCGTCGTCGACGACGAGGCCGATCGCCAGGATGAAGGCCAGCAGCGTGAACGTGTTGAAACTGAAGCCGGCGAAGTAGATGAACACGACGGTCGTGAGCAGCGACAGCGGGATCGTGACCAGCGTGATCACCGACGAACGCAGCGAGCCCAGGAACGCGAGCACGACGGCGATGACGAGCGCGATCGCGATCAGCAGCGCGTCCTGCACCTCCAGCAGCGAGGCGCGGATCGACAACGTGGTGTCGAACGCGACGTCGACGGTCATGCCGCTCGGCAGCGCCGTCTGGATCTGCGGCAGGCCCGCGCGCACCGCCTGGGCCAGGGTCAGCGAGTTGGCGGTCGACTGGCGCATGATGCCGAGCGCTATGGCCGAGCGGCCGTTGATCTGCACCCGGGTCGTGCTGTCCTCGCCGGTGATCGCCACGTCGCCGACGTCGGCCACGCGGACGCCATGATCGCCGCTGCGCCGGACCACGGCCGTGGCGACGCTGGCGACCGGATCCGTGGAGCCGGCCAGCTGGATGCTGGTCCGGTCGCTGGCGCTGGCCACGTCGCCCGCCGGGACGTCGGTGTTGCGCTGGCGGATCGCGTTGGCCACGTCGTTGGCCTCGACGTCCATGGCCTGCAGGTTCAGCGGGTTGACGGTGACCGCCATGATCGGGTTGCGATTGCCGATCAGCTGGATGCTGCCGACACCCTGGATGGTCGAGAGCTGCGGCACCACGATGCGCGAGGCGACGTCGCTGATCTCGATCTCCGAATACCCGGCGCCGGAAAGCGAGACGTAGAGCACCGGCACGTTGTCGAGGCTGAGCCGCGAGACCACCGGCCGCTCGGCTTCGCTCGGCAGCTGGCCCAGGATCTGGCTGATGGCGGACTGAACCTGGTTGGCTGCCTGGACCGAATCGGTGCCGAACAGGAACGTCACCTGGATGGAGCTCAGGCCATCCTCGCTGCGCGACACGACCGTGTCGACATTGCCCACCGTCGCCACGGCCTGCTCGATCGGGATGGTGATCCGGCTGGCGATCTGCTCGGCCGAGCCGCCGGGCAGGGTGGTGACGATCTGGATCAGCGGGATGTCGAAGCGCGGCAGGTCGCGAATTTCGATTCGCGTCAGGCTGAACAGCCCGAGAATGGCGGGGATCAGGCTGAAGACGATGGTGAGCGCAGGACGCCGTATCCACAGCGCCGATACGTTCATGGCTCGCCGGCTTTCAGCACCGACACCGCATCGCCGTCGCGCAGCCGGAACTGGCCGGACGCGATGACCTGCTCGCCGGCGGCAAGGCCTTGGGTGATCTCCACCCCGGAGGCCGTCCGCGTGCCGGTCTCGACGGGGGTCAGCTTCGCCCGGCCGTCGACCACCTTGTACACCGAGGTGCCGGTGAGCTGCTGGATCAGCGCCGATTCCGGCAGGACGATCGCCTGACGCGGCGAGCCCACGGCCAGATCGATGCGGCCGAACAGGCCGGGACGGAGGATGCGCTGCGTGTTGGGCATCGTTCCGACGACGGCAAAGCTGCGCGTCGCCGGGTCAACGGTGCTGGCGATGTACGCGACGGTGCCTTCGAAGGTCTGGTCGCCCAAGGCGTCGCTCGCGAACGTGATGCCGGCGCCGGGATGCACCTGCGCCAGACGGCGTTCCGGCACGTGGAAGTCGACGGCGATGCTGTCCTGGTCGACCAGATCGACCATGGCGTCGCCTGGGGAGACATACTGGCCCAACGCCACCTTGTGGCGGCCGATCTCGCCGGCGAACGGCGCCTTGATGGTCAGGAGATCCAGATTGACGTGCTTCACCCGGCGGTCGACCTCGGCCTCGGCGACGTCCGCGGCGCTGGAGCCGAGCGACACCTGGGCCAGGAAGCCGTCGCGCTGCAGCGAACGGTCACGCTCGAGCTTGGCCGCCTTCAGCGCGACCTTGCCGTCCGCGAGGGCGAGTTCGGCCTGCGCGGTGCGGTCGTCCAGCCGGTAGAGAGGCGTTCCGGCGGCGACGCTTGCGCCGTCCGGGACCAGGATCTCGATCACGTGTCCGCTGGTATAGGGCGAGATCGTGATCCGCTGGGACGCGATCAGGCTACCGATGAAGGTCAGCTGATCCTGCACCGTGGCCAGCGCCGCGGTCACCGCGGTGACCGCGACCGGCGGCGGGGTGACCACGGTGCTGGTATTCTGGTGCAGCGGGTTGAAACGATAAAATGCGCCGGCCAACAGACCGGCGCAGATGACGATGATCGTCAACCAGCCGAACGCTCCCAAACGACGTCGTCGTTCGGGCACCGGTGCTTCGCCGACAGAGCCGTCCGCCACGTTCAGTCAACACCTGCCCGAGTCGTCGGGGCTGTTCGCGCCATGTTGTCGGAGGCCGCCGGGGGTGCCTAGTCGTCGCTACCGAAGATGTCACCCATGCTGGGCTCCTGGCGGACGACGATGACCACGGTCTGTGCCGAGGCCTCGATCACGCCCTGCTCCTCGAGGTCGGCCAGCGTGTCCTCGACCTTCTCCATCAGCCGGCCTTCGCCACGGCGCAGCTTCTTGATCCGCTTGCGGCTGTGCTCACCCATGTCGATCACCGTGAGGCTGCCCTTGGTGGGCGCCGGCGGCGGGGCTTCCTTCTTGTTGGCGACAGCGGTCTCGGCCATCTCGCTCTGCTCCTGTCGTGCTCGCGCGTCGATGAAAGATCGGCTCAGGACCGGCGGAAGATCCGCCGTGGCTTCGACTTGCGGATCGCCCGCATCAGATTGCCGGGCATGTCCTTGACCCAGCCATTGCGCTTCTTCGCATTGGAACGCTCGTGACGGCCCAGATAGTCGTTGAGCAGGCGGGTCTCGAAGCGAATCGCGTTGCGCAGCGTCCGCTCGATCGGCTTGAGCAGCGGCGACTGCTTCTTGCGCCGGCGGCCCTCGCCCTCATAGCGTTCGCGGGCGATCAACCGTCCGCTCTCGTCACGGCGAATGACCGTGATCCGGATATCGTTGTCGTCGTCGTCGCGATCCGCGTTGTAGACCTGACGCTCGGAGCCGCCGCGCAGGACGACGACCTGCCGGACATCCTTATCGAGCCTGACCGCCATAGCCACTCCCCAGCTTGCCCCGCTACTTGCATCGTGGCACCGTTCGACACGATCACAAGGTGACGCAAGTTTTCGTGGCTGACACGATTGTAGTCAATATCTGGTTATGCCACGTCGATCGATTGGGCGACACGGTGACCGCGGCGCTGCCGGCGTTCCTCGACGATGGCGAGCGCCGACGAAACGAACGTTTCGTCGTGGCATGGCCGCGACGGCTGCACGCCGCCGCCCATGTGCTGGCGCGCACCGCGATCGCGCACCGGCTCGGGTGCGATCCGGCGCGGGTGTGCTATGGCAAGGCGGCGACCGGCAAACCGTACCTGATCGCGCCGGCGGCGCGGTTGACCTTCAACATTGCGCACGGCGGCAATCTTGCCGTCTGCGCCGTCACCGAGAGCTTCCCCATCGGCATCGACGTCGAGCCGGTGGACCGGCCGCAGCTGACCCGGCGGCTGCTCGAGGGCCTGCTCGCACCGGGCGAGATCGCGCGGCTCGATGGGCTGAGCGGGGGACTGCTGCAGGAGGCGTTGGTGGCGCTCTGGACCGGCAAGGAGGCGATCGTGAAGGCGCACGGCGCCGGCCTCTCGCTGCCGCTGGCGAGCTTCGTCGTGCCCCCGGGCGACGGGGCCGTCGCCATGACCGGTGTGCCGGATGCCGCGCCGCCCGTCTGGCGTCTGCATCGCCTGTGCCCCGACGATCGTCACCGGCTGGCCCTGGCCTTGGCCCTGTCGCCGGCCGAGCCGCTGGAAATCCGGACCGTCGATGCGACCGCGATGCTCAGCGAGCTCGTGGTTCGGCAAGGAATGGCAGGATCTGCCTGAGATAGGGCGCCATGCCGCGTGCCGGCTCCCACTGGCGCGGGTAGCCCAGCGAGACCTCCTCGAACCGTATGCCGTCGCGCCACTGCCGGCCACGCACGTGGAGATGGCCGTGCACGCAGGCCAGGGCGCGATAGCGTTGTGCCCAGCCTTCGGTCCGGCGGGTGCCGCACCAGGGCGCGAAGCGCGGGATGCGAGGGATGTGCACCAGATCCTCGCGCAACGGCCAATGGTTCACCAGCACGGTGGGCAGCCCCGGCGGGAGGGCGTCGAGACGGAGTTCGGCCTCGGCGACCCGGGCGCGGCACCAAGCGGCGCGCGACGGATAGGGGTCGGCGTGCAGCAGCACCTCGTCGACCGGCTGGATGTCGGCGTCGGCGGCCCAGGCGACGACCTGGTCGGGACGCATGCCGGCGGGCGCGAAGCTGTAGTCGTAGAGCGTGAACAGCGGCGCGATGCAGGCGGGGCCACCGGGCCCGTCCCAGGTCGGCCACGGATCCTCGGGCGTGAGCACGTCGTGCGCCCGGGCCAGCTCGACGAGAGCCGTGTAGCGGTCGCGACCACGCAGGCCGTGATCCTCGCCCGGCACCGACCACAGCTCGTGGTTGCCCGGCACCCAGACGACCTTGGCGAAGCGCCGGCGCAGGGCGGCCAGGCCCTCGCCGATCCGGCGGAAGCTCTCGGCCACGTCGCCGGCCAGGAGGAGCCAGTCCTCGGGGTGGTTCCCGAGTTCGGCCAAAGCCTCCCGGTTGGCCGGGGCGCCGAGATGCAGGTCGCTGATGGCGAGTAGCCGCATGGGTATCCATCGGTTGCCGGAGACGCCCGGCCCTGGTTATCTGCCGCGCATGCCCGAGACGTTATTCCATCCGCTGGCGCCCGAGAACCGGGCCGATCCGTATCCAACCTACGCGCGCCTGCGCGAGCACGCGCCCGTGGCATGGTCGTCGGCGCCGGTGCCCGGCTTCTGGGGGTTCTGGTTCGTGAGCCGGCATGCGGACGTGCTGGCCGGGCTCAAGGACCAGCGTTTCGGCCGCGAGATCGCCAAGCTGCTGCCGCCGGAGGCGCTGCCGCCGGTGCCGCCGGCCGAGCGGCCCCTGCTGGCGATGATCCAGCACTGGATGCTGTTCAAGGATCCGCCGGATCACGGCCGCTTGCGCCGGTTGGCGGCACCGGTCTTCGCCCCGCGCACGGTCGCGGCGCAGCGCGCGCCGGTCGAGCGGCTGGTGCAGCGCATGCTCGAGCACCTGCCGCGTGGGGCCGCGGTCGATGTCGTCGGCGAGTTCGCCTATCCCCTGTCGATCGACGTGGTGAGCGAGCTTTTGGGGGTCCCCGAGGGTGACCGGCCGCTGATCCGCGACTGGGTGCGGACCATCACCGCCGCCCTGGACCTGATCCGCACCCCGGCCAGCATCAAGGCCGGGGCCGAGCGCGCGGTCGAGCTCGGCGCCTACTTCCAGGATCTGGTGGCGATGCACCGTCGTGCGCCGCGCGGCGATCTGCTCGACCTGCTGATCGAGGCCCGGGACGAGGGCGAGCGGCTGAGCGAGGAGGAGCTGCTCGCCGCGTGCATCCTGTTTCTGTTCGCAGGCCACGAGGCATCGGCGCAGCTCGTCGCCAACGGGCTGCTGGCGCTGGCCGAGGACGAGCGGGCCTATGCCCGCCTGCGCGCCGGCGGTGTGGCGCTGCCGACGGCCGTGGCCGAACTGCTGCGCTTCACCAGCCCGCAGCAGATCGCGTTCCGCTACGCGCTGGAAGAGGTACGCCTCGGCGAGGTCACGATCCGGCGTGGTCAGACCGTGGGTTTCGGCCTGGGTGCGGCCAACCGCGATCCCGCGGTCTTCCCGGACCCGGACCGGCTCGACCTCGACCGCGAGGCGGCCCGCCATCTCGCCTTCGGTGCCGGTATCCACAGTTGCATCGGCGCACCACTTGCCCGGCTCGAGGCCGAACTGACCTTCGCCCTGCTGGCGCGGCATCTGGAAAAACTTCGGGTGGTGCAGGCCGAACGGCAGGACGGTGTCATCGTCCGCGGCCTCACCCGCCTCGTCCTCGCTCTTTGAGCCGATGCTTTTCGCTGGATCTGTGCACGGCGCTCGTCTCCACTCGACGCGCTCGCGAGCGAGAGTGGGGAACGACGGTCGGTGCGATGCGGGTAGGTCCGAAGGGCTTGGCCATGGCTCTGGTGCTGCTGCCGATGGCCACGCCGTCGGCGCAGACGCTTGAGGATGCTCTGGTCGAGGCGTATTTGCACAATCCCGATCTGGCGGCGGAGCAGGCGGCGCTGCGTGCCACGGACACGCGGGTGCCCCAGGCCCGGGCCGGCTACTATCCGAGCGTCACCGCCACGCTGCAGCGGCAATGGACCCGCGGCGACGGGCGGAGCACGTTCATCTTTCCCGACGAGCCGGGTGTGGACCTCGAGCCTTACGAGGAGATTCTCGAGACCCAGGACGCGAACTCGACCATCGCCACGCTGGCGCTGAAGCAGAATATCTATGCCGGCGGCGGCACCAGCGCCGCCCTGGCCAAGGCCGAGACGCAGGTTCGGGCGGGCCGTGCCAATCTCGCCTCGGTCGAGCAGACGGTGCTCCTGAACGCGGCCAATGCCTATGTCGGGGTGTGGCGCGACCGGCAGTTGCTGGACGAGGCCGACCTCAATCTGGAGCGCACGACGAGCCAGCTCGCGGCGACCCAGCGGCGGCTGCAGCTGGGCGAGGTCGCCCGCACCGACTTGGCCCAGGCCGAGGCTGCCCGCGCTCGTGCCCAGGCGGACCGCGACCAGGCGGGCTCCAACCTGGCCTCGTCGGAAGCCGAATACGAGCGGGTGATCGGGCCGGCCAAGTCGAGCCTGGCTGATCCGCACGCCATCCCGAACCTGCCGCGCAGCCTTGAGGAGGCTTATCGGCTGGTCGACGCCAATCCCGACGTCGCCCGCGCCAACATGAACCTGTCCGCGGCCCGCTCGGACGTCGACATCGCCTTCGCCGGCCTGCGGCCAAGCATCGATCTGGCCGGCCAGCTCAACTACTCGGACGATCCGAATCCGAGCTACTACCACCAGAAGAGCGCGCAGGTCGGGATCACGCTGACCGTGCCACTGTTCCAGGGTGGTGCTGCCACGGCGAAGGTTCGTGAGGCGCGGGAGACCGTGCAGCAGCGCGAGAGCCAGCTCAACAGCATCAGCGACCAGAAGAGGCAGGACGTGCGCAGTTCCTGGAACGCGATCGTCGCCGCCCGGTCGGCGGTCCAGTCCTATCAGATCGAAGCCGATTCCAATGCGTTGGCGCTGCAGGGGGTCGAACGGGAGAGCAGCCTCGGGTTGAGGACGGTGCTGGATATCCTCAACGCACAGTATACCTTGTTCCAGTCACGCGCCAACCTGTTCCGCGCCCAGGCCGACGCCGTCAATGCCAGCTACAAGTTGAAGGCGGCGGTCGGCCAGTTGACCGTGGCCGATCTCGGCTTGCCGGTCGAGCCGTACAATCCTGCGACGAACTACCGGCAGGAGCGCTGGCGCATCTTCGGCCTGGACGGCGTGAACCCCTAGCCACGGCTTCCGGCGTCGATTCGCCTCGCCGCCGGCATCCTGCGATGCCCGCGCCGACGGTGCGGCGGCCCGCTCGTTCATCGCGTCTTTACCGGTGCGCCTGCATGCTTCCGGCAGCGGCGAGGGTCGCCGCGCGGGAGTGGTCCAGATCCGTCCGCCGCGCTGCCGACGTGCCACCGGTGGCGGCGTTCGGGGCTGAAGCTGCGGACCCGATGCCCTCTTTCGGCAAGTAAACGGTGCTGGGCCCAGAGTTCGCACCGATAGGATCGTATGACATCCGGCATTTTGCCGGCTCGGTGAGCGGCCGGGCGGCTATGATCGGTAATGCTTCATTTCGAGCTGCGAGTTGATCCAGTATGCTGCTGAAGTTTACCCTCATCTACGGCATCGGCCGTGGGATTCCCGGCATCGTCAATTTCCTGACCATAGCCATCTATACGCGCCTGCTGACACCCGATGATTATGGTTACTATGCTTTGATGGTCGCCTCGGTGGGCCTGTGGAACACGGTGCTGTTCGAGTGGCTCCGGCTCGGCTTGCTGCGCCTGTTCCCCGCCCAGGCGGACGAGCCACGGCCGCTGCTGGCCACGCTGCTTTGCGGCTATGCCGTCATCGCGGCCCTGGCCGCCGGCGTCGGCGGCATCGCCATGGTCTGGGCGGCGGACCGTGCGTTCACGGTCCTGGTCTCCCTGGGCTTGGCGCTGCTTTGTGCCCAAGCCTGGTTCGAGCTCAATCTCGAACTGGTCCGTTCCCAGCTTTCGGCCGTGCGCTACGCGCACATTACCGCGTGGCGGGCCGTGGTTGCGCTGGTCTGCGGGGTCACGTTGATCGATGCCGGGCTGGGTGGCCAGGGTGCGCTGCTCGGCGTGCTGATCGCCCTCGTCGTCTCGGTGGTGCCGTTCGTACGCGAGACTTGGCGCGAGGTGCGCCCGGCGCAGGCCAACCGGCTCCTCCTGCGCGAGCTGCTGGCTTATGGTCTGCCGCTGACCGCCAGCCTCGCGCTCAACTTCGTCATCAGCAGCTCGGATCGCTACCTGATCGACTGGCTGCTCGGTACGGGCGCCACGGGTGTGTATGCGGCCGGCTACGATGCCGTCTGGCATTCGCTCACGCTGCTGATGATGACGGTCAATCTCGCCGGCTACCCCATAGCCGTCAGGGCCCTGGAGCAGGGTGGCGTCGCCGCGGCGCGGAGCCAGGTGCAGCAGAACTTCTTGCTGCTCGCCGTCATCGCGGCCCCGGCCGCGACCGGGATCGCGGTCTGTGCCCCGGCCATCGGCAGCGTGGTGCTCGGGCCGGGGTTTCGGGAGAGCGCGGTCGGCCTGATGCCGTGGGTGGCCCTCGGTGCCGTCATTGCGCGCTTCAAGAGCTACTACGTCGATCTGAGTTTCCATCTGGGTCGCAAGACGATCGGTCAAGTATGGGTCATGCTGGTCGGCGCCGTGGTCAACGTCGTCTTGAACCTGTGGTGGATTCCGCTGTTCGGGATTTACGGTGCCGCCTACGCCACGATCGTCGCCTATGCCGTGGCGTTGGTGTTGGGGCTGCTGGCCGGACGGCAGGCCTTCCCGTTGCCGGCGCCGCCGCTCGAGGCATTGAAGCCACTGCTTGCCGCCGGCGTCATGGCGGCCGCCTTGTGGCCCGGCCGCGACGAGACGGGGCTGCAGGCGCTGGCGTGGCAGCTGGGCCTCGGCGGCGTGGTCTATTCTTTGGGTCTCCTCATCCTCGACTTTGCCGGCTGCCGGCGCCGTCTGCGCGGGCTGGTGGTGGCGCACGCCCTTGGCGCGGCGGGCCGATGATCCTTTCTGGAATGTGACGAGCACGACGATGCTGATCGAGTTCATGGGTTTGCCCGGTGTCGGCAAGTCGACGATCGCCCGCGAGCTGTGCGCGCGGCTGCGGGCATCGGGCTATCGGCTGACCTTGGCGCCGGACGGGTTCGTCTACGCCCATGCAGCGGCGCTGCGCGCCTACAAGCTCGCCCGGGTCGCCGCGCAGGCGGTGCTCGATCCGGCCGGTACGCTGACCGCTGTCGGGACCGGCCGGCTCTTCCCGCAGCCGAGCCCCGCCATGGCCCTGCGTCTTCTGCACA
>JBDHTW010000089.1:0-17497 GCA_039808865.1 Geminicoccaceae bacterium | reverse complement strand
TGAACCTGGCGGAAGCCGCGCAGCATCCGATCACGGTGTTCGGCCAGATGCTGTTCATCTATGGCGTTCTCGTGCTGACCTTCTTCTTTCTCGGCCTGATCATCGTCGAGATCATTTCCCTGCAGGTCCGGCACATCCACGCCACCTACTTCAGCGACCTTGTCGGCGCCGGCATCGGCTGCATCGTCTTCCTGCCGTTCCTCGCCCGGATCGGCCCGGGCGGGCTGCTGCTCGGCGCCGCCGGGCTCATGCTCGGCGTGGCCGCGCTCTTCGTCGGTGGCCGTGCGGTGCGCGGCGTCCTGCTCGCCGGTGCCGCGGCCGGCCTCGCCCTGCCGTTCGCGCTCGATCCGGACCGTCTCGATTTCCGCATGCTGGTCGACAAGCGCGACGTTTCGGAAGGCATCGCCGCCGGCCGGCGCGAGGTCTCGATCTGGGACGTGATCGCCAAGCTCGACGTCATCGACGTCGGCTACAAGCAGGTCGGCGACCAGCCGTGCTGCTGGAAGCATCTGGCCTACGACGGCGGCAACCAGAGCACGCGGCTGTTCCGGCTCGACGACGACCCGGCCGGGCTGCGCCGGCGGCTCGACGACGGCACGGTGGCGATCCGCGACCATTTCTGGTTCGGCGGCGTGGTCGCGGCCCACTACCTCAGGCGCGATCGCCAGCAGGACGTGCTGATCATCGGCAGCGGTGGCGGCCAGGAGGTCACCGCGGCCCTCGCCTACGGCGCCGGCAGGGTCGACGCCGTCGAGATGGTCGGCACCGTCATCGACCTCGTGCGGACGACCTATGCCGACTACATCGGCGACGTCTTCAACGACGCGCGTGTCCAGGTGATCCACGGCGAGGGGCGCAGCTACCTGCGTTCCACCGCGAAGACCTACGACGTGATCCAGATCTTCAGCAACTTCACCTCGTCCGCCGCGGCCGAGGGCGGTGCCAACAGCAACTCGTTCTTCCTGCAGACCGCAGATGCCTACCAGGAATACTTCCGGCACTTGAAGGCGGACGGCATCCTGCAGGTCAACGTCTTCGACTACCCGCGGGTGGTGGCGACCGCGGCCATGGCCTGGCGCGCGCTCGGGCGGCAGGGCGACTTCCAGGACCATGTGGCGATTCTCGAGCGCACCTACGTCAACGACCCGAACAGCGGCCGCTACCAGATGCTGGGCGACACGCTGCCGACGATCCTCATCAAGATGACGCCATGGACGCCGGCGGAGGTGGCCGAGCTGGTCGACTCCCAGACCGCGTTCGAGGGCACCGCCCTGCCGGTGCAGCTCGTGGTCAATCCGGTCGACCGCCAGGGCAGCTTCCTCAGCCGCGATTTCTTCTCCGGCCACCTGCCGGACGAGCTTGCCGCGCGGCTGCCCTACGACGTGCGCCCGGCCACGGACGATTGGCCGTTCTTCGCCTTCATCCGCAAACCGTTCTACTCCTCGCAGAAGATCGAGCCCGATCCGCGCCTGTTCGTCAATCTGTCGACGGCCAAGTTCATGAACGGGCAAATCCAGCGCGGCGTCAGCGTCGGGCTGTTCCAGTTCATCATCCCGGGCGCCGCGGCGCTGGCGTTCGCCGTCCTGTTCATCATCGTGCCGATGCTGTTCGCGCCGTCGGGCAGGATCGCATGGCGGGACAAGGCCCCGCTCATCGTGTATTTCGCCTGCCTCGGCTTCGGCTTCATCGTCATCGAGCTCATGGCGATCCAGATCTTCGCGAAGCTCATCGGCTTTCCACTCTACATCTACTCGACCGTGATCTTCACCATGCTGCTGGCCGCCGGCCTCGGCAGCATGGTCTCCGGCCGCCTCGGCATCGGCCCGGACCGCCGCTGGCCGTGGCCGTTCGTCGGCATCGCGCTGGGCGGGGCGGTGCTGCTCCATCTCTACCCGGTCGTGCTGGACACCGCCCTGGCCTGGCCGCTGCCGGCACGGATCGCCACCGCCATGCTGCTGCTGTTTCCGCTGAGCTTCTGCCTCGGCATGCCCTTCCCCTTGGGCATCCTCGCGGTCCGCACGCTGCCGGCCGGCGCGGTCGCCTGGGCCTGGGCGCTCAATGCCGTGTTCACCGTGGCCGGCGGCTTCGCCAGCATCGTGGCATCGCTCCTCGTCGGCTTCCGGGCGACCCTGCTCGGGGCGCTCGCGACCTACGCGATCGCCCTGGCCGCGTTCGCCCTGCTCCGCCGCGCCGGCACGCGCGGCGCGTGAGACCGCCGGCCGGGCAGCCGCGTGACCAGGGCCCTCACCCCAGCCCTGCCCCCTGGGCGAGGCAGGCGAGTGCGGCCAGGGTCAGCATGCCGAGCGTGAGGGTCATGCCCAGCACCCGCGACGGCTCGCGCAAGGGCGCCGTCGAGAACGACCAGGCGTGGGCGAGCCGGCCGACGAGCAGCATCAGCCCGCAGAGCTGCAGCAGCCAGCCTGGACGGCCGCCGAGCTCGAGCAGCGCCAGCAGAAGCAGGCCCAGGGGCACGTACTCGATGCAGTTGGCGTGGCCGCGCACGTAGCGCCGCAGCAGGGGATCGTCCGCATCGCCCATGTCGATCCGGTGCCGGCGGCGGTAGAGGATGATCCGGGCGGTGAGCGCCAAGTAGAGCAGGGTCAGCAGGCCGGCATAGAGGGCGGTGACGCGCATGCCTGGTTCTCCGATGGCCGAGGGGCGTCAGTCCGGGTTGGGAATCTGCAGGATCTGGCCGCAGGCCTTGCAGTAGACCGCATCGATGTCGTGCTGCAGCAGGGCGCAGCGCGGGCAGGCATGGTCGACCTTGCGCGGCCGGAACAGCGCGCCGACCAGATTCAAGAACAGCGAGATGCCGAAGATCATCACCAGCGTCGCCAGCAAGCGGCCGTACTTGCCCTCCAGCGTGATGTCGCCGAAGCCGGTCGTGGTCAGCGTCGCCACGGTGAAATAGAATGCGTCGAGGTAGTCGTTGATCTTCGGGTTGATGGTGCGCTGCTGCACGTAGACGACGGCGCTGACCAGGAACACGAACACCACGAGGTTCGCCGCGGCCCGAATGGCCTTGAGGTTGCGGCGCACGAACGGCACGTCGGTGTCGAGGACCAGCAGCACGTTGTAGGTGCCGAGGAGGCGCAACGCGCGCAGCAGGCGCAAAAAGCCGAGGTTGGGCGCGAGCGCCGGCAGCAGCAGCGAGACCAGCACGATCACGTCGACGATCGCCATCGGCTGACGCAGGTACTGCAGGGGCCGCGGCGAGACGTAGACACGGGCGGCGAAATCGAGCGCGAGGCCGATCGCGATGACGATGTCGGCGGCGAGGATCCAGTCCGCGTACGGCATGAAGGTGGCGACGACGAAGAACGTGACCGTGAGCAGGTCGAAGGTGAGCAGGACGAGCTGGAACCTGGTGGCCGCCAGATCGCCGCCGAAATAGAGCCCGCGCAGCAGCACACGCAGCTCGAACGACGCCGGGGCCTCGCCTGCCTCCCCGGTCCGAGCCTTGCCGCCGTCCGTCATCGCCGCTCCGGCCACGATCGGCCTGCCGACGGATCGCGCCCCGGCGCGACCGCGCATGGGACCGGACGATAGCGCCGACGCCGCGCGCGAGCCAGAGGCGGTTCGGCGCGGCGGCGAATCCGATCGACCGGCGCCGCGCCCCTGCTCAGGGAGTCAGGTACTTCTTCGCGACGGCCGCACCCACGGTGTATTTCGGGTCGACGAAGTTGCCGAGCCTGACCTTGCCGCACTGGGTCAGCATCATGTAGGCGTCCCACTGGTCGAAGCCGTAGTCCTTGGCCAGCCAGCGCACCAGCTCGCGGTAGGCGATCCGGGTCGCGTCCTCGAGCGGGCGGGCGCTGCCGATGGCCATGATGAAGTCGTCGGCCTCGAGCCGCGGCCACTCGATCGTCCAGCCCTTGACGAGGTCGACGACGATCGTCGTCGTGGTCGGGTACTCGACCGCGACGCCGCAGACCTCGCCGTCGCCCTGGCAGGCATGCCCGTCGCCGATGAACAGCCGCGCACCCGCGGTGCGCACCGGCAGGTAGGTGACGGTGCCCGGGCCCATGTCCGGCAGATCCATGTTGCCGCCGTGATTGTCCGGGGTCAGCGAGTTGATCGAATCGATCTCGGGCGAGCAGCTCAGCGTGCCGATGTGCGGCCGGTAGGGCAGCACGACCCGGTCGCTCCAGTGCACGTGCTCCTCGTCGACGTGGATCTTGCGCACCTTCTCCGGCAGCGGGTCGTTGAGGGTCGCGGTGTAGTAGGTGCCGGTGAGGGCCCCGAACTCCTCGATCATGCAGCAGGTGCCGCGGGGCTGCGGGCCGCGCGGCGCCATGCTGACGATGTGCACGGCGAGCGCGTCGCCCTTCTCGGCCCCCTCGACCATGATCGGGCCGTTCTGCGGGTTGAGGAACGGCATCTGCAGCAGCGCCGAGGGCTTGTCGGTCTCGGCCTGGATCTTGCCCTCGAACGCGTCGCGGGTCTCGACGATCACCCGGTCGCCGGGGCGGATGTGCAGGACGGGGTCGGAGTAGGGCCCCATCGTGTAGTGGTACTTGCCCTGCTTCGCCTCGGTCAGCTCGTGCGTGGCGCCGATCTTCCCCCTGGCGACGCCCAGCCGGTGCATGATCGACCGGTCGAGCCAATCGTTGCCGTGGGTGCGGGTCTCCATCTCCATCTCGGTTGCTCCAGCAGGGTTGGTGGGGCGTGCGGCGGCGTGCGGCCATGGCCCTTGGGCCGGCCGCGCACGGTGGGGGTCCGCTCTCGTTCGGCTGGCGCGGCGCTGCCGCCGGGCTCAGCCCTTGGTGTGGCGCTGTGGCGGGCTGCGGCCGGTGCGGGCGACGAGCTGCTGGCACAGCTCCTCGACCGAAACGCGCCGCTTCATGCTCTCCACGCGCAGCATGTGGAATGCCTCGTCGTCGCTGAGCTTGCGCTCCTGCATCAGCATCAGGACCACGCGCAGCACGAGCGGGCGGGCCTTGATCCGCTGGTTCAGGGTCTCGACGAGCTGCTGCTGCCGACGCTGCTCGGCGAAGGTGTGGAAGGCGATGGCGAGCGCGCTGAACACGCCGTTGGAACGGATCGGCTTGGTCAGGAAGGCCGAGGGCGCCTGCGAGAGCGCCCACTCGATCCGACCCGGCGTCTCCGAGCCGAGAAGCGCGATCAGCGGGATGGTCGCGCGCCCGGGCTCCCAGGCGAACAGGTCGTCGAAGCCCATGTCGGCATCGAACAGGATGAGATCGGCCGCATCCGGCGCCAGGCGCTCGGCCGGCCAGCAGGCCCGCACCTGCAGGCCCAGCCGCTCGAGATGCTCCGCCAGCAGCGCGCGGTTGCGGTCGTCGACATGGACGATCAGGGCCCGGTAGCCGTGGAAGTTCGGCAGCCGGAAGGCCGTCATCGGATCACCCGCAGGCGCTGGCCGGCGGCGGTCGGCACATCGCCGATCGTCGCCGCGAGCCCGGCGCGGAAGCGCGCGATGTCGAAGCCGACGAGGTAGGGGTCGGGACGCACCGGGCTCGGCGCCGACCACAGGATTTCGAACTGCCCGTCCGGGTTGGAGCGGCCGAGCGACGGGGTCAGGCAGCAGTGGTTGTTGGCCGGGTCGACCCGGACCGGCCCCTGCGGCGCCTCGAGCTCGATGGCGGCGAGCGCCTGCTTGACCCGCTCGATCTCGCTGGACTGCGCCCGCTCGATCGCCTGCGCCAGCAGGCGCACCGCGATGTAGGCGGCCTCGGCGTCGGCCGAGGTCACGCAGCCCGCGCCGAAGCGGCGCTTGAACGCGGCGACGAACACGTCGTTGGCCGCGGTCCGCTTCGATTGGAAATAGACGCTGGAAGCGATGTGCCCGTCGGCGGCCGCGGGCGGAACCGCGCGCAGCTCGGGCTCGGAGAGCGTCACGCTGCAGATCGGCATGCGCGCCGGGCCCAGCGCCGGTTGCGCGACCCTGGCCGCGTGGAAGGCCTCCATGAAGGCGTGGCTCGAGACCCCGATGAGCGAGCTGAAGATGAAGTCGGGCTTCTGCGCGGCGATGTCGTCCACGATGTGCTCGACGTCGACGGAGCCCACCGGCAGGTAGCGCTCGGCCACGATGCCGCCGCCGCAGCCGCAGATGATCTCGCGCATGATGCGGTTGCATTCCCAGGCCCAGATGTAGTTCGAGCCGATGCAGTAGGCGCGGCTGCCGTGCGCCTGCAGCATGTGGACGATCAGGGGCACGATGTGCTGGTTGGGCGAGGCGCCGGTGTAGATGACGTTGTTGCAGCTCTCGAAGCCCTCGTAGTGCGAGGGGTACCACAACAGCCCGTCGCGCTTCTCGAAGACCGGAATGACCTCCTTGCGGCTCGACGAGGTGTAGCAGCCGACGACGTGGCGGATGGCCGAGGTGCGCAGGAGCCGGTCGCAGCGCTCGCGGTACTCGTTGAGATCGCCGCCGGGATCCTCGATCTGCGGCTCGAGGCGGAAGCCGTAGGCCGACGTGGCGTTGACCTCCTCGATCGCGAGCAGGGTGCCACGCAGAAGTTCCGTGCCGATCGTGCGGTAGGAGCCGGTCTGCGAGAACACGACGCCGATCGGTACGGTTCGCTTCGTGGTCCTGCCGCTCTTCGTGCCCGGCATGTCGTCTCCTTCCCGCGATCGGGGGGCGCCCGCGTGTCGCAACGGCCGTCAGTCCGCGGCCACGGTGATGGCGGCGGCGGCCTTGGCCGAGGTGTAGGCGAACAGCGCGCCGATGCTCATCGACAGCGGCACCACGATGAGCGGGTTGCCGAGACCGAGCGAGGTCAGATTGGCGAGGTTGAAGCGATCGGGCGTCTGCAGCAGGAAGGCGAAGGTGCAGGCATAGCCGTAGGTGGTGCCCGGGATCGAGGCGAAGGGCGGCAGCTTGGCCGCCAGGATGTAGACGGCGATCGTCGCCGCGACGACGAGGCTCGGCCACAGCGTGGCGCCGAACAGCCGGTCGCCCGGGACGGCGACGATGATCAGGGCCGTGGACCAGGCCACGAGCACGCCGAAGGCGTTGGCGACGATGGTCGAGCGCAGGGCGGTCTCGTCGCCGCCGGAATGGTAGAAGCACGCCCAGGCCATGAACGCCGCCCAGATCAGGATGCCGCCCAGCGTCAGGAACAGCCAGGTGGCCACGCCACCGAGCAGAGCCACGCTCAGGGCCAATGCGGGGATCGTCTGCATGGTCCTCGTTCCAGTTGAGAGGGCCTGCCGGCCACTCGGTCGTTCCACGGTCCCGTCGCGGGCACGTTGCAGCGGTACCCGCGACGGCCGCCTCTCACGTCTGCTGCGCTTGCGCGCCCCAGCGGCCGAACAGCCAGCCATTGAGGCCGCCGAGGCCCAGCCAGAGCACCGCTGCCGAGGCGAGCGAGGCCAGGATGAAGGCGTCGGCGAGCTCGGGCGGCGCCAGGGTCCCCTCGGCGTCCGGGTGCGGCGCGCCCACGAGGTGCGGCACGAGAAGCAGTGCCCCGCCCAGCGCCTTGGCCCATGGCGCGCGCACGAAGACGATCAGCGCGAGCCCCGCGGCGGTTGCCGCCACGGTGCCGAGCCACCAGGCCTGCCGATCCACGAGCGGTGCCGCGAACGTTCCCGGCAGCTCGGGCGGCAGCCCCAGGGCCGGCGCCACCGCGAAGGCCGCATAGCCGGCGAGCCCCCACAGCAGGCCTTGCGCGAAGCCGACCGGGCGGCCGCGCAGCGTGAAGCACGCGACCAGGAGCATGCTGAAGCCGATGCCCACGAGGATGTTCGCGGCCGCGGTGACTACGGTCCGCTCGGCGCCGTCGGCGGGCTGCCAGGGCGCGGCCGCGTGCTGGTGCGCCTGATGGTCGTGCGCGGCGGTCTCGATCGCGGGCGCCGGCGGCGCCCCGTCCTCGAACGCCTCGGCGGCGAGGATCATCGGCACCACGGTCTGCAGCTGCAGCAGCGTGATGGCCAGCCCACCGACCGAGCCCGCGACGATCGCCGTCAGCAGAAGTCTGCGCAGCATGGTCAGGGCCCGCTCAGTGACAGGGGAAGCCGACGGCGTGACGCGTGTCGTGGGCCGCGTTGTGCAAGAGGTTGGCCCCGGCGAAGCCGGTTCCGTAGATCAGGAAGCTCCCCAGGCTGAACAAAAGCACGGCGATGCCGACGCGGGCCGCGACACCGGACGTCGCCCCAGCGAGATTCAAGCTGCGAAACATGGCCATCTTCCCTTCGAATGGGCCGGCTCAACCGCCCAGGCTTCACCGAGCCGCCGTGGTCGCTCGACCGGGCAGCATGCGTGCGACGCGGAGCTCAGATCACCTCGTCGCGCGAGCGCGTCTGGAACTCGACCGTGCGCCGATCGATCTCGTCGGGGGTCACGAGCCCGCGCGCGACGACCAGCCGCTCGAACGCCGCGAGCCACTGCTCGTAATATTCCCAAGACGGGTCATCGACCTCGTGCCGGGCCTCCCAGTCGCCGATCGTGCCGATCAGGCTCTGCCGGAAGTCCTCGAAGCGGTAGGCGTTGCCCTCGGCCAGCGCCAGGACGAGGCCGAACGCCCTGCCCTGCCACGGCTCGTCGAACACCAGGCGGTCGCAGCGCCGCGGCAATGCGCCGACGCCGCCGCGCAGCCCGTCGACATACTCGTTGCGCATCTCGCTCATGTTCGGCTCCCCGCTCAGGCCGTGACCAGGCCGAGGCCCTGCATGGCCTCGGTGCTGACCAGGGCCGCGAGCTGCTCCTCGCTCATGTCCTCGGTGCCGCCGGGCCGGTTCGGCACGACGAAGTAGCGGATCTGCGCGCTGCTATCCCAGATCTCGATCCGCACGGCGGGATCGAGCTCGACCCCGAAATCCTTCAGGACCCCGCGCGGATCGCGCACGACGCGGGCGCGGAACACCGGGTCCTTGAACCAGTAGGGCGGCAGGCCGAGCAGGGGCCACGGCCAGCACGAGCAGAGCGTGCAGGCCACCATGTGGTGCACCTCGGGCGTGCACTCGACCGCCATGAGGTTCTCGCCCTCGATCCCGTCGCGCAGCCCGAGCTCGGCAATGGCGGCGTTGGTGTCGGCGAGCAGCCGGCCCTTGAACGCCGGATCGGTCCACGCCTTGGCCACGACCTTGGCGCCGTTGAACGGCCCCATGTCGTGCTCGAAGAAGCGGATGACCCGATCCACCGTGTCGATGCCGATCAGATTCTTCTCGCGGAACAGCGATTCCAGCGCCTTGGTCCGGGCGGCATAGTAGGACTCGCCTTCGCGCAAGTGATGGTGATGACCATCACCGTCATGGTCGTCGGCCATACGATCCCTTTCTTCCAGTTCTGCTTGCCGAGTCTCGGCCGGCTGCGGCCGGTCCGTCGTCGAGCGCGTTCGTCTTGTTGGATCCCGCTGGATCTAGGCTGCGGGGGCCAGATAGGCCTCGAAGCAGTCGTTGTAGAGAACGTCGTCGGTATCGGGAATGTCCGACCACAGATCACGGGTCTTGAACTTCACCCGATAGACCGGCTGCGCCATGCTGATCCCATCGGTGGGTACACTGTCGGTGTAGAGCACCGGACGCGGATAGACTTCCTCGATGGTCCCGCTCTTACCGCGCAAGTAGCCGGGAAGTCGTGTGTGCGTTGCCGGCGGCATGTCGCGCACCGTGACCCGCTCGCCTGCCTTGAAAATCGGGTTCATCACCTGATCGCGGTACGGATCGTCACCCGTCCAAAGATACTCCACGACACGTTCGGTGATCTCTGGATTGCCGGAGGCCGGCAGCTCGGCCGCTGGATTGTTGAGATAATATTCCGTCTTCTGATCGAGTTCCTTCTGGCTGATGTAACCGCGCTGCACGAGGAACGCGCACATGCCGCCGAGCCATTTGATGTAGTAGCGATACTTGAAGTAATCGAGCGGGTTCATCGCCTCGGCCAGCACGCGCAGATGCGGCCAAGCCCAAATACTCGTTCCCATCATGGTCGCATGCACGCCGAACAATCTTGCCTCCCAGGGCTCGACGAACACGCGCTTTTCGACGTTGACGGTCCCGACATTCTCCAGGCCGCCAAGATAGTGCTGAAGTTTCATCTGGTTCTTTGCCCTCGCTGCGTCCGTTTCGATCGAAGATCTTCCGTTGGTCGCAGCGTTAGCGTCGCCCACGACTACGGATGGCCGAAGCAAAAACGAAAAAAGCCCCCGCGGGCCAAGTGCCCGGGAGGCTTCATCGCCGTGGAAGCACTAATCGCTTCCTATGTCGCGAAAACCATCAGAGAAGCCGACTGGTATTGATTACCCTCGACCTGCTTTCGGTACTAGCTATGTCAGGCATTTGGTTGCAGCGCAAGGTCAAATTTAACGGCCCGACGACGGCGTGCCGGAACTGCCGGCACACCGTCACCATCGCGGTGCACCATGGCTGGCGTCAGACGTTGAAGTAGCGTGCCTGCGGGTGGTGCAGCACGATCGCGCTGGTGCTCTGCTCGGGCCAGAGCTGATCCTCCTCGCCAAGCTCGATGCCGACGCGCTCGGCGCCCAGCAGCTCCAGCAGCTTCGCCTGATCGGCGAGATTCGGGCAGGCCGGGTAGCCGAAGCTGTAGCGCGAGCCACGATAGCCCTGCTTGAGCAGCTCGCGCATGTCGCGCGCGTCGTCGTGGCCGAATCCGAGCTCGGCGCGGATTCGCGCGTGCACGTACTCGGCCAGCGCCTCGGCCAGCTCGACGCCGAGGCCGTGCAGCCGGACATAGTCCTGGTAGCGGTCGGCGGCGAACCAGGCGCGGGCCACCTCCGACGCGCGCTGGCCCACGGTCACGACCTGCAGACCCAGCACGTCGCGCTCCGGCTCGTCGACGTCGCGCAGGAAGTCGGCGATGCACACGCCATCCTCCTTGCGCTGCCGTGGCAGCGCGAAGCGGGCGATCTCCTTGCGCCCGGCCTCGTCGAACAGCACGATGTCGTTGCCCTCGCCCGCGGCCTTGAAATAGCCGTAGGCCGCCTGCGGCGCGAAGACCTGCTCGTGCTCGGCCTCGGCGACGAGCCCGGCCAGCACCGGCCGCAGCTCCTTCTGCGCCCAGGCCAGGAACTCGGCGAGCTTGCGGCCCTGCTTCTCGTAGCCCCAGTGGAATTGGTAGAGCATCTGGTCGTTGAGGTAGGGCAGCAGCGCCTTGACCGGCACCCGCTCGATCGTCCGCGCCCCCCAGAACGGCGGCACGGGCACGGCCACGCCGCGGCTCAGCTCGTGGCGCTTGAGCCTGATCTCCTCGACCTCGACGGGCCGCAGCGCCGGGGTCGCGGCACCGTTCATGAACTCCAGCGTGCGCGGCTTCTTCCTGCTGCGCTGCGTCGCCTTCTCGACCCGCTCGGCGACGTAGGCCCCGAACGTGCCGGCGACGGCCTTCTCCATCAGCATCAGCCCGTCGAACGCATCGCGGGCATAGGCCACCGGCCGCTCGCCGTAGGCCTTGAAGCAGTCGTCCTCGACATAGGCGCGGGTCAGCGCGGCGCCACCCAGAAGAACCGGCGTGTGCAGGCCCTGCCGGTGCATCTCCTCGAGATTCTCGCGCATGATCACCGTCGACTTGACCAGGAGGCCCGACATGCCGATCGCGTCGGCCCGGTGCGCCGCGGTGGCTTCGAGGATGCTGGCCAGCGGCTGCTTGATGCCGAGATTGACCACCTTGTAGCCGTTGTTGGTCAGGATGATGTCGACGAGGTTCTTGCCGATGTCGTGCACGTCGCCCTTGACCGTGGCGAGCACGATCGTGCCCTTCTGCTGGCCCTCGACCCGCTCCATCAGGGGCTCGAGGTAGGCCACGGCCTTCTTCATCGTCTCGGCCGACTGCAGCACGAACGGCAGCTGCATCTTGCCGGCGCCGAACAGCTCGCCCACGGTCTTCATGCCGTCGAGCAGGATGTCGTTGATGATGGCGAGCGGGGCATAGGTCGCGAGCGCCGTGTCGAGGTCGGCCTCGAGCCCCTGCTTGTCGCCGTCGACGATGCGCAGCTTGAGCCGCTCCTCGACCGTCTCCGGCCGCGCCCGGGCGGCGCCGGCGGCGGCCTTGCGGTCGGCGAACAGCGCCATGAAGGCCTGCAGCGGGTCCCGATCGCCGTCGCGGCGGTCGAAGATCAGATCCTCGGCCGCCTTGACCTCCTCGGCCGGGATCTTGTGCAGCGGCATGATCTTGCTCGCGTGCACGATGGCGCCGGTGAGCCCGCGGCGCATCGCATGGTCGAGCATGACCGAGTTCAGCACGTGGCGGGCGGCCGGGTTGAGGCCGAAGGAGACGTTGGAGAGGCCGAGGATGATCTGCAGCTCGGGGAACTCGGCGCGGATGTCCTCGATCGCCTCGAGCGTCCACAAGGCGAGCTTGCGATCGTCCTCGTTGCCGGTGCAGATCGTGAAGGTCAAAGGGTCGATCAGCAGGTCGGACTGCGGCAGGCCGAACCGGCCGCAGGCGAACTCGACCAGGCGGCGCGTGATGCGGACCTTGTCGGCGCGCGACTTGGCCATGCCGGTCTCGTCGATCGTCAGCGCGATCACCGCGGCGCCGAACTTGCGCGCGAGCGTCATCCGCGCCGTGGCCGGCGCCTCGCCGTCCTCGAAGTTGATCGAGTTCAACACGGCCTTGCCGCCATAGAGCTCGAGCGCGGCCTCGAGCACCGGCAGCTCGGTCGAATCGACCACGAGCGGGCTGTCGACCTGGCCGCGCAGGCGCGTCACGACCTCGGTCATCTCCGCGACCTCGTCGCGGCCGACGAAGGCCGTGCAGACGTCGAGCGCGTTGCTGCCCTCGCGCACCTGCTCGCGCCCGATCGCGACGCAGCCGTCCCAGTCGCCCGCGGCCTGCAGCTCGCGGAACTTCTTCGAGCCGTTGGCGTTGCAGCGCTCGCCGATGGCGAGGAACGCGTTCTCCTGGCGCAGCGGCACGGCCGAGAACAGCGAGGCGAGGGAAGCCACGTGCTGCGGCGTGCGCGGCCGCGGCACGGGCCGGTAGCCGTCCGCGGCGATCCGGCGCAGCATCGCGTCGAGGGCGGCCACGTGCTCGGCCGTGGTGCCGCAGCAGCCGCCGACGATGTTGATGCCGTCCTCGCGGATGAACCGCTCGAGCCAGGTCGCGAGCTCGTCGGGGCTCAGCGGGTAGTGGGTGTGCCCGCAGCGCAGCTCGGGCAGGCCGGCATTGGGCAGGCAGGAGATCAGCCCGCGCCAGCCCTGCGCCAGATGGCGCACGTGCTCGCTCATCTCCTTGGGCCCGGTGGCGCAGTTCAGGCCGATCACCGGCACGCCCAGGGCGTCGACGATGGTCGTGGCGGCGGCGATGTCGGTGCCGACCAGCATGGTGCCCGTGGTCTCGATCGTCACCTGCACCATCAGCGGCAGCTCGCGGCCGCGGCGCACGAAGGCATGCCGGCAACCGTTGACCGCGGCCTTGATCTGCAGCGGGTCCTGGCAGGTCTCGATCAGCAGCACGTCGGCGCCGCCGGCGATCAGGCCCTCGGCCTGGACGGCGAAGCCCGCCTCCAGCTCGCGGTAGCCGACATGGCCGAGGCTCGGCAGCTTGGTGCCGGGGCCGATGGCGCCGACGACGAAGCGCTCGCGGCCGTCGCCCGCCATCGCCTCGACCGCCTCGCGGGCGAGCCGGGCCGAGCGCTCGTTGATCTCGAACGCCCGCGCCTCGAGCCCGAACTCGCCGAGCGTGATCGGCGAGCCGCCGAAGCTGTTGGTCTCGACCGCGTCGGCCCCGGCCTCGAGATAGCCCAGGTGGATCTCGCGGATCAGCTCCGGGCGGCTCAGGCTCAGGATCTCCGAGCAGTTCTCCTGGCCCCAGAAATCGTCGAGGGTCAGGTCGCGGGCCTGGATCTGGCTGCCCATGGCGCCGTCGAGCAGCAGCACGCGCCGGCGTGCGGCATCGAGAAAACCGGCCATGGCTCAGGCCGCCGCCGCGACCGGCTGGGTGCCGAGCAGGTGCCGGATCGCGAGCGGCAGCTCGGCCCGGTTCAAGGCGTAGACGTGCATCCGGGTCAGTCCTTCGGCGGCGAGCCTGCGGCACTGCTCGGTGGCGATGCTGGCGGCGATCATGCCCTGCATGGGCGAGCCCTCCTCGACGCCGTCGAAGAGCTGCTCGAGCCAGGCCGGGATGCCGGCGCCGCAACCCTGCGAGAAGCGCTTGATCTGCGTGAAGTTGTGGATCGGCATGATCCCGGGGACGTACTCGGCCTCGATCCCGGCCGCGTGCAGCCGGTCGCGGAAGCGCAGGATGCTGTCGGTGTCGAAGCAGTACTGGGTGACGAGGCGGGTGGCGCCGGCCTCGACCTTGCGCCGGACATTGTCGAGATCGGCCTCGGCACTGAGAGCCTCGGGATGCACCTCGGGATAGCAGCCGGCACTGATCTCGAAATCGGCCACGGCCTTGAGCCCGGCGATCAGGTCGGCGCCATAGGCATAGCCGTCGGGGCGCGGCACGTAGCGGCTGCTGCCCTTGGGCGGATCGCCGCGCAGGGCGACGATGCGGCGGATGCCGCGCTCCCAGTATTCCCGGGCCAGCGCCTCGATCTCGTCCCGGCTCGACCAGGCGCAGGTCATGTGCGCCGCCACCGGCACGCCGTAGCGGTCCTGGATGGCGCAGGCGAGCGGGAAGGTGCCGTCCATCCCGGCCCCGCCGGCGCCGCAGGTGACCGAGATGAACCGCGGCTCGACCGCGACGAACTGCTCGAGGTTGCGCCACAGCCGGTTGCCGGCCTCGGGCCCCTTGGGCGGGAACACCTCGATCGAGAGTTCCACCTTGGGCAGCGGCATGTCCAGCCAAGCCGCCGTCCTGATATTCTCAGTGCTGGTCGCGACCGCGATCATGCGGCATCCCTCCGGCTCAGCCTTGTCGTCTCGCTGTCGACGGCGTGCCCGCGGCGCGCCGCCCAAATCACCACCGTGAGCTCGGCACCCGGCAGCCGGCGCGGCTCCTCCGGCACCAGGCCCAGCTCACGGAACCAGTGGCGCATCTCGTCGTCGCTGAAGCCGAGCCGCCGGTGCCGGTTGCGCTCGCGCAGCCGCTCCAGCTCGTGCCGCGCCAGATCGACCACCACCAGCCGGCCACCCGGCGCCAGCACCCGCACGGCCTCGCCCAGCGCCGCGAACGGATCGTCGGCGAAGTGCAATACCTGATGCAGGGTCACGGCCGCGAACGAAGCGTCGGGCAACGGCAACTGGTACATATCGCCGTGCCGGACCTGGCAGTTGCGCGCCTCGCGCCGGTCCAGATTGGCCCGGGCCACGGCCAGCATGTCGTGGCTGAGGTCGACGCCCAGGCCGAAGCCGATCTGGTCCGCCAGCACCTGCAGGATGCGGCCGGTCCCGGTGCCGACGTCGAGCAGGCTGGCCGGCCGCTCCTGCGCGAACAGCTCGTGCAGGACGGCCTCGACCAGCGCCCCGTCGAGGGCGAGGTCGCGCTCGCTGTCCCAGGCCCCGGCACGGCCGTCGAAGAACCGCTCGGCCTGTTGCCGCCGCGCCTCGCGGACCGCTTCCAGCCGCCGCTGGTCGAGCAGCAGCGCGGCGTCGTCGTCGGGCAGCAGCCGGCAGAGCGAGCGGGCCAGGCGGGCGCCGCCGCCGCTCTGGGCGCGGCGGTAGAACACCCAGCTACCCTCGCGGAACCGGTCGAGCAGGCCGGCATCGGCCAGGATCTTCAGGTGGCGGGAGATGCGCGGCTGGCTCTGCCCCATGATCTGCACCAGCTCGCTCACCGTCCATTCGCCCTGCGAGCAGATGGCGAGCAGCCGCAGCCGCGACGGGTCCGCGGCCGAGCGGATGCCGTCGAGCAAGGAAGCGAGCGAGGTGGAGCTGAGAGCCATCCGGACGTCCATATTGGCTGCTAGATATGTAGATGTCTTTATATCGTCATGTCAACCGGCTAGAAGGGAGCCCTGACGTGCTGCCGGCAGCGCTGGTGATGCAGAGCCACCACGGTTCCGGCCTCGCCTGCCAAGCGCGACGGCACTATCTAAAGGCGCTGCGGCTGCGGGGCACATGCGCGCCACGCCCGTGCGGGAAGAGAAAGGCATCGGGAAGATGATGGCTGCTGTCCGCCACGTTCGACGGACGGGCTTCGGGCGCGCCGGCGTCATGGCCGCGGTCGCGCTGGCCGTTCTCTTCATCGCTTCGGCGGCCCGCGCGCAGGAGGCCAACGATCCGCTGGAGCCGGTCAACCGAGCGGTGTTCGGCTTCAACCTGTTCGTCGACGAATGGGTGTTCGAGCCGGTGGCGCGCGCCTACCGTTTCGTGGCCCCCGAGCCCGTGCGCCAGTCGGTGAGCAACTTTCTGTCCAACCTGCGCTCGCCGGTGGTCTTTGCCAACGACCTGCTGCAGGGCGAACGCGAGCGGGCCGGCATCACGCTCGGCCGGTTCATGATCAACTCGACGCTCGGCGTGTTCGGCCTGTTCGACGCGGCCAGCGGCTTCGGCTACCACGGCCACTATTCGGATCTGGGGCAGACGCTCGGCGTCTACGGCGTTCCCGACGGGCCGTACCTGATGCTGCCGTTCCTCGGCCCGTCGAACGTCCGCGACACGGTCGGACGGGTCGGCGACTATTTCATCAATCCGCTAAATTCCTGCTGTATCACCACCGACGATCGCTACGCGATCTACGGCACCACGGCGGTCAGCGAGCGGGAGGCGAACATCGAGCTGTTCAACGACCTGCGCACCAACAGCCTCGACCTCTACGCGACGCTGCGCACCATCTACACGCAGCGCCGGGCCGCCGAGGTCCGCAAGGGCGCGCCGCCGGAGAACCCGGAGACCTACGACGACATCTTCAAGGACGACGAGTAGGCACATGGCCACCACGACCGTCGCCACGATCGGACGCCTGGGCCGGCGCAGCCTGCTCGGCGCCGCCGCCCTGCTCGCCTGCCGGCCGCGGCTCGCCCGGGCGACCGCCGTCGACGGCTCGGCCAAGGCGTTCATCCAGCGGCTCGGCGACGAGACGCTGGCGATCCTCGACCAGCCACTCGATCAGCAGGCGCGGCTGCAGGGCCTGAAGGTCCTGCTCGACGAATCGACCGACATCGAGCTGATCGCCAGGCTCGTCCTCGGCCGCAGCTGGCGCCAGGCGAGCCCGGCGCAGCAGCAGGAATATGTCCGCCTGTTCAAGGACCTGGTGATCCAGACCATGGCCGAGCGGCTGAGCTGGTACACCGGCGAGACGTTCGAGATCACCGGCACCAAGCCCGTCGACGACCGCGACACCATGGTCGCCACGCGCATCCTGCGGCCGTCCGGCAAGCCGCCGGTCCAAGTCGACTGGCGGGTGCGCGAGAGCGACGGCCGCTTCCTGCTGGTCGACATCCTGGCCGAAGGGGTCAGCCTGGTCGTCACGCAGCGGGCCGAGGCTACCGAGGTGATCAGCCAGCGCGGCATCGACGGCCTGCTCGCCGACCTGCGCGCCCGCCTCGCCACGCGCAACGGGCGCACCGCCTCCTAGGCCGGACGGCGCCGCGCAGGCCTCAGAGCCGAGCCAGCAGCTCGGCCTTCTTGGCGGCGAACTCCTCGTCGCTGATGATGCCCTTCTTGCGCAGGCCGGCCAAGCGCTCGATCTTGG
>JBDHTW010000088.1:0-18040 GCA_039808865.1 Geminicoccaceae bacterium | reverse complement strand
GCTCAGCGGCAGCACGCCGAGGATCGAGATCCACAAGATCGGCTTGCGGCCGATGCGGTCGCCGATCGGGCCGCCGATCAGCGTGCCGACCGCGACGGCCCCCAGGAACAGGAACAGATGGATCTGGGCACTGCCGACCGAGACCGCGAACCGGTCGATCAGGAAGAAGGCGTAGTAGGACTGGAACGCCGCCATGTAGAAGTTCTTGGAGAAGGTCAGCGCGAGGAGGATCGCCACGGCGGCGATCACGCGGCCACGGCCGACCGGCGGACGCAGCAGGACGGCGGGACCGGCCCTGCGCCGCATCGCCAGATGGTCGCGGTACCAGACGCCGACACGGCCGAGGATGGCGATCCCGGCCACGGCCGCGAGCGCGAACCAGGCGACGTAGAGCTGGCCGTTGGGAATCACCAGCAGTGCGACGAGCAGCGGGCTGATCGCCTGCCCGGCATTGCCGCCGACCTGGAACACCGATTGGGCGAAGCCGAAGCGGCCGCCGGCCGCCAGCCTGGCGACACGCGAGGCTTCGGGATGGAACACCGAACTGCCGATGCCGATCAGCGCCGCCACCAGCAGCATGGTGCCGAAGCCGCCGGCCACCGCCAGCAGCAGCATGCCGAGGAAGGTCGAGGCCATACCGATCGGCAAGGAGAACGGCTGCGGGTGCTTGTCGGTGTAGAGGCCGATCATCGGCTGCAGGACCGACGCGGTCAGCTGGAAGACCAGCGTGATGATCCCGATATGCACGAAATCGAGCCCGAGCGGCTCCTTGAGCAGGGGATAGATCGACAAGAGCGCCGACTGCATGGTGTCGTTGAGGAAATGCCCGGCGCTCACGGCCAGCAAAATCGGCAGCACCGTGGCACTCGCCACCCGCGCTCCCGTAGCCCCGACACTGCTCGCCGCCATGCTGCCACCCTGTACGATGGGCGCGCCGGCCTGCCATGGCGCGCCTGTGAACCGGGATTTAACGGCTCGCGCGCCGCCCGGCCACGGTCACGCGCGCAGGGCAGGTGTGTGCGGCGATCGCCGGCCGCGCATCACGGCCCGCCCGACGGAACCGGCGGTGCGACCGCGTTGCCGACGTCCGCACCCTCCCCGGTCGCGTCGCCGGCGGCTGCGGCCGGGACGATCAGGACGGGCAGCGCCCTGTCCGCGCGGAGGTAGCGCGTCGCCAAGGCCTGCACTTCGGCGAGCGTCTGCCCCTCGTAGTCCGCGAGCAGCGAGCGGGCGGCATCGAGGGTCTGCGGGTACTGCTCCATGCCCAGCATCACGTCGTAGAGCCAGTAGTCGTTGCGCTGCTCGGCCGTTCTCGCCTGGGCCAGGCGCGGCTGCAGCGCGCGGTCGAACTCGTCCGCCGTGATGCCGCCGGCCTGCATCTCGGCGCCGACGTCGCGGATCAGGCCGACGATACGCTCGGCGTCGGCCGCCCGCACGTCGACGGCAGCGCCGATATGCCCGTAGCCGGGCAGCACCAGCGACATCTCGCTGCCGGCGTCGGGCGAGTAGGTGGCTCCTTCGTGGCCGCGCACCTCCTGCAGCAGGCGGTCGTTCAGGATGTCGGCCACCAGATCGAGCCCGATCGCCTCCTCGGCGTCGCCCCTGCCGGTCGTCGGCCAGTAGACCAACGCCAGCGCCTGATCGGCCGGCCCCTGGTGCGTGAAGCGGACCGGCGCGTGCGCCGCCGGCAGGGTGAATGTCGGCGGTGCCGGCGCGGCCACCCGGCCACGCGGCGGCAGGGCGCCGAACGTCCGCCCGACCTCGGCGATGACGGTCGCCGGATCGGCGTCCCCGACCACGACCACCTGCAAAGGGCCGGACCGCAGCATCGGCTCGAGCCATTGGCGCAGCTCGGCGAGCGTGCGTCGCTCGACCACGGCCTGCGGCGGAACGGCGAAACGGCTGTCGTCGTCGTGGAGCAGGAGGGCCACCGGCCCTTGCAGCGCCCCTTCGGGAACGGCCGCCATGCGCGCATAGACCGAGGCGAGCCGCGCCCGGAAGCGCTCGATCGCCTCGGGTCGATAGGCGGGATCGGTCACGTAAGCCGCGAGCAGGTCGAGCTGCAGCGGCAGATCCGCCCGCGTCGTCTGGCCGAACAGGTTGACGCCGCCTTCCCCGACGGCGAGGTCGACGCCGACATGCCGCGAGGCCATGATCCGCGTCACCTCCTCGATGCTGTGCCGGCCGAGGCCGCCGTCGGTGAAGCCCTGCGCCGCCAGCAGGTCGAGCCCGGGCTGGTCGGGCGGCAGCCCGATCCGGCCGCTGCCGAACCGCACCGCGACGTGAACGGTGTCGGCCTCGAACCCGGTCGGCTTCAGGTCGAGCACGACGCCGTTGCCGTAGGTGACCCGCGTGATCCCGAGACGGGGCAGCTCCTCCTTGGCGACGACACCCGAGCTCGGCCCGAAGTCGGTGTAGGCGAACGGCTGCGTCACCACCGTCGCCGGCGGCTCGACGGCGACGGCAGCACTCGCCCGATAAGCGGCGAGGATCGCTTCCTTCGGCTGCTCGAGCTCGATCGGCCCCGTGAGCACGATCTGCGGCTCGCGGCCGCCCCACATCGCCTGCAGGGCGGCATCGACCTCCTCGGGTCGCAGCCCGCGCGTCAGCGCGTCGACCACCGCCAGATCGTTGGCGGGTGTGGTGAAAACCGCCTGGTCGGTGATCACGTCGACGAGCTGCTCGGCCAGCTCCGCCGAATCGCGTGTCGAGGCGCTGGCGGCGGCGGCCGCGAAGCCACTGCGGAAGATCTCGAGCTGCTCGGCCAGCTCCGCCTCGCCGAAGCCGAACGTGAGTGCCCGGCGCAGTTCCTGCTCGGCCACCGTCAGCGCCTTCTGCCAGCTCTCGGGCGTCGTCAGCAGACGGACCGAGGCGATGCGGGCGGCAGGGGCCAGATCGCTCGCGCCCACGGATGCCCTGGCGAACGGCGCCCCCGGGCTCAGCGCCAGGCTGTCCAGGCGCCGGTCCAGCATGGCCATGGCCAGCATCTGCACCAGCTCGTCGCGCTCCTTGGCGAGGCTGTCGGGGCGATGGTCGTAGGGCAGCACGGTGTTGAGCGAAATGCTGGTGCGCAGACCCGGGTCGCTCACCAGCGTCGCGTCGAGCACGCGCGGCACCGGCGGCGTGCCCAGCGCCGGGTCGGGTGGCGCATCCTGCGGCTGCGTGAAGGCGCCGAAATGCTCCTCGATCATCTTCGCCACGGCGCCGGGCTCGATGTCGCCGACGACGATGACGACGCTGCGCTCGGGCGTGTACCAGTCGTGGTAGAACTGGGCGAAACGCTCGCGCGGCGCCTCGCGGATCACCGGCTCGAGCCCGATCGGCTCGCGCTCCGCGTACAAAGAGCCGGGCATCAGAAAATCGAGCGTGGCCTGGAAGGAGCGCGAATCCGGCGTGTCGCGAAGCCGCTTCTCGCTCAGGATCACCCCGCGCTCGGAGTCGATCTGATCGCCGGCGAGGAGCAGGCGGCCGTCGAACTCGCTGAGGATGCCCAGCCCCTGTCCCACCAGCGCCGTATCGTTGCGTGGCAGGTCGAGCTGGAAGACGGTCGTATCGAAGCTGGTCGCGGCGTTGGTGTCGGGACCGAAGGCGAGGCCGGCGCGTTGCAGGAAGCCGATCAGCTCGCCCGGTGGCATGTTGGTCGAGCCTTTGAACGCCATGTGCTCGAGAAAATGGGCGAGCCCGCGCTGTTGCTCGTTCTCCATCAGGGAGCCCGCCTCGATCAGCAGCCGCAGGCTGACGCGCCCGGGCGGCGTCTGGTTCGGCAGGATGGCGTAGCGCAGCCCGTTGGCGAGCCTTCCCCAGGTCACGCTGGGATCGTTGACCAGGATGCCGTCGGCCGGTGCCGGCCAGGGCGGCGTGCCCGCCGCGGCGGGCCAGGACCATGCCAGGCCGACCGCGACGCAGGCGACATGGAGGCTGCGCCGCAAGGCGCCGACGATGTCGCGCGGCATGCTGCCGGCCATGGCATCACCCTTCGATCGTGCTACCGACCCGCCATGCCCGGCAATCGGCTCCGCTATCCGCGCATACTAGCCTTGGCTCGTCCGCGGCGCATTGCCGAATCATGTCGGTGCGGGACGGGCCGCGAGCCGCTGCACCTGCCGCCTCAACACGATGCTGGCCGTGATCGAGCCGTTGACGGTGGCGACGTAGACGGCCGCTCCCCAGTGGCCGAAACCGGACCAACTCCACACCCAATGCTCCCATTCGACACTGAGCACGCTCGCCGCGCCGGCGGCGGCGAGGATCGCCCAGCCGGCAACGTCCTCCCGGCCGGGATCGAGCAGCACGCTGCGCATGGTGGGCACGGCGCCGCTCGCGTCGGCGACGAGAAACAGCAGCAGACCGAGAATGGGATCGTCCGCGATCAGCCAGAGCGCGACGCCACCGATCGCCACGAGCAGGCAGCCGGTGTCCGTGTGGTTGCGGGCGCAGCAGCCGTGACGGAGCGCCAGCCCGAGAACGAGCACGCAGCCCAGCGCGTTCATGACCGCCCCGGCCAAGGGCCACGTGGCCCCCGCCTGCCACGAGCTCGCGGCGGCCAGCGTCGCGACCAAGCTCCAGATCAGCCAGCTGTAGCGGTTGGGCCGCGCGCGGCCCCGCCCGATGGCCAACGCGATCAGGGCGAATCCCAGCACCTGCAGCATGGCTGCGCCCACACCGGCGCAAGCGGGTAGCGAGGACGCGAGTGGCCCCATGGTCCGCCTCCGTCGGCGGATCGCGGCACCACCGACCATGGACGAGCCTGCCGGGTCGGCCGATCAGCCGCAGTGACGTTTCCCACACCCGGCGTCAGCGGCCCGGCAGCGTGAGGCCGGCAAAGAAGTTCATGATCGTGGCCCCGGCCATGCGTGGCCACTGGTGGGGATAGAAGCGGCCACGCCGGTTCAGATTCTCGTGATAGGGGCACCACAGCACCGGGTCGGCGCCGCCCCGATCCTCGACACAGGCGTAGTCGCCCTCCAGCACCAGCGGCGATGCGCTGGCGGGTGCCCGGCCGAGCAGCGCCGCCCGCGCCGTGAGGCCTTCGGCCACCGGCACCGCGGCGTCGCGCGGGTTGTGCAGCAGCAGGCTCGCCGGCGCGCGTCCGCAGCGTCGGCCGACGATTCCTCCCGCGACCGAGCCCAGCCCGCGGATGCGGTCCGCCCGGTGGCAGGCCAAGCTGTTGGCGAAGCTGGCGCCGAGCGAGTGGCCGACGACGAACACCGCGTCGCGGTCGACGCAGTAGCCGGCCTCGAGCCGATCGAGCAGGGCGTCGAACAGCGCGAAGTCGCGCAAGGACTCCGGGGAATCGCCGGGATCGCTCCAGCTGTACCGGCCGCGCGCATCTTGAAGACCGGCCGGATAGACCAAAATCGCCGGAAACCCCGGCACCTCCAGGCCGAAATAGTCACGCACCTGCACGTTGCCGTTGGTCCGGCCGTGGAAGGCCAGTACCAGCGGGTAGGGATGCCGGGGCTGGTAGGCCGGCGGCGGAACGACGATCGCCTGCCGGTTCCGCCCCGCCACCTCGAGCTGCAGTTGGGTCGGCGCGGGTGCCCCCTGCCCGCAGCCGGCCGATGGCTGGGCAGCCTGGGCGCCGGCAGCCAGAACGCAGCCCATCGTCAGGACCATGACCCGGCTCGCTCGCAACCGGCAGCCTCCCAAGCCTTGAGTTCACTTCATCAACGGCTGAGGCTGCGCTTTGCTCCCCCCGCGGCCGGACGATGGTGGGTTCGGGGCGGGAACCGGGCCCGCTCCTTGCGATTCGGGCGCCGGCACCTATATCTTGGACTGTCCCCAGCAGACCTCGTGCCGACCGGAGCCTCGGGCCGAATGGCCTTGGGTGCTGCCGGTCGCGTCTGCCGTGGTCGGTACGAGCCCGAGCCGACCGTCGAGGATGCAGGTCGGGCTCGAAGCAGGAAACACATGCAGGCTAATGTGGTTTCGATGCGCCACGATGACGATCTCGGGCGCTTTCTCGACCAGGCCCGCCGCCAGCCGATGCTCGATGCCGAGCAGGAGCTGGAGCTGGCCCGCCGCTGGCGCGACCAGCGCGACCCCGAGGCCGCCCGCCAGCTCGTGGGCAGCCACCTGCGGCTCGTCGTGAAGCTGGCCCGCGGCTATCGCGGCTACAATTTTCCGCTGCCGGAGCTGATCGCGGAAGGCAATCTCGGCTTGGTCCAGGCTCTGGCCAAATTCGATCCGGAGCGCGGCTTCCGCTTCGCGACCTACGCCATGTGGTGGATCCGCGCCGCCATCCAGGAGCATATCCTGCACAACTGGTCGATGGTGAAGCTCGGCACCACGGCGGCCCAGAAGAAGCTGTTCTTCAACCTGCGCCGGGCCAAGAGCCAGCTCGGCGAGAACGGCGCCGGCGACCTTCCGCCCGAGGCGGTGGCGACGATCGCGCGCGATCTGGCCGTCACCGATGGCGAGGTGATCGAGATGAACCGGCGCCTGTCGGGCGGCGACGCCTCGCTCAACATCCGCATCGGCGAGGATGGCGACCACGAGTGGGGCGACCTGCTCGTCGACGAGGACCAGGACCAGGAGGAGCATGTCGTCGAGCACAGCGAGCAGGCTTGGCGGCGCGACCTGCTGGAGAGCGCGATGGACGTGCTGACGCCGCGCGAGCGGCATATCCTGACCGAGCGCAAGCTCAAGGACGAGCCCTCGACGCTCGAGGATCTCGCGCAGATCTACGGGGTGTCGCGCGAGCGCATCCGTCAGATCGAGGTCAAGGCGTTCGAGCGCGTGCAGCGTGCCGTGCTGGCGGCCGCGACCCAGGGGCCACATCGCTTGGCGGCCTGATCGCGCCGGGTTGACGGATCGCCGATCCGGCACAGCTCTGCCGCACCGGCATCCATCACCGTCAGGAACCTGAGATGAAATTCGCGCTCGGCTGCAAGCTCGGCTACAAGATCGAAGGAACGGCCTCTTTCGTGCTGAACCTGCAGCCGGCCGAGCTTCCGCAGCAGAAGCTCGTGCGCGAGTCCCTCGTCGTCACCCCCGACGTGCCCCGCGAGACCTACGTGATGCCCGAGAGCGGCAACCGCTATGTCCGCTTCACGGCGCCGGCCGGCGAGCTGCTGATCACCTACGACGCCGAGGTCGAGCTGGAGGCCAAGCTCGAGGACCCGAACGGCATCGCCGAGGTGCCGCGGCCGCAGCTGCCGTTCGCGACCTTGCCACATCTCTATCCCAGCCGGTTCTGCCAATCCGACCGATTGGCGCGCGCCGTGCAGAGCGACTTCGGCCATCTTCCGCCCGGGCACGCGCGCGTCACCGCGATCTGCAACTGGATCTACGAGCACATCGAGTACCGCCGCGGCAGCAGCGACGAGCACACCTCGGCCATGGACACGCTGATCGACCGTGCCGGCGTGTGCCGCGACTTCGCGCATCTGGGCATCGCGCTGTGCCGCGCCCTGGGCATCCCGGCACGCTACGTGAGCTGCTACGCGTGGCGGCTCGACCCGCCGGACTTCCATGCCGTGTTCGAGGCTTATCTCGGCGGCCGCTGGTACCTGTTCGACGCGACCCGGCAGGCGGCCCTGGACGGTCTCGTGCGCATCGGCCTCGGCCGCGACGCTTCCGAGGTCGCCTTCACGTCGATCGACGGCAAGTACGAGCCGACGGTGATGCAGGTGCACATCGCACCTGCCACCCCACTGACCGAGCCTTACGCGCCCACCGTCCAGGCGGTGACCACCACGACGACCTAGCCCTGGACGACGCCGCTAGAGCATGCTCGGCAGCACGCGATCGGGCGGGCGGTGGCCGTCGATGAAGGTCTTGATGTTGATGATGACCTTCTCGCCCATGTCGATCCGCCCCTCGATCGTGGCCGAGCCCATGTGCGGCAGCAGCACGACATTGTCGAGCTGACGCAGGCGGGGGTTGATCGCGGGCTCGTGCTCGAACACGTCGAGACCGGCGCCGGCGATCTTCTTCTCGCGCAGGAGCCGGGTCAGCGCCTGCTCGTCGACCACCTCGCCACGGCTGGTGTTGACGAGGATCGCATGTGGCTGCAGCAGCGCCAGCCGACGTGCCGAGAGCAGATGGAAGGTCGCCGGGGTGTGCGGGCAGTTGACGCTGATGACGTCGACCCGTGCCAGCATCTGGTCGAGACTCTCCCAGTAGGTCGCCTCGAGATCCTGCTCGACCGCTTCGTGCACGCGGCGCCGGTTGTGGTAGTGCACCGACAAGCCGAAGCCCTTGGCCCGCTGCGCGACGGCCTTGCCGATGCGGCCCATGCCGACGATGCCCAGCCGCTTGCCCCAGATGCGGTGGCCGAGCATCGAGGTCGGGCTCCACCCCGTCCATTCGCCGGAGCGCGCGATGCGCTCGCCCTCGACCAGCCTTCGCGACACGGTGAGGATCAGGGCCATGGTCATGTCGGCCGTGTCCTCGGTCAGCACGCCCGGCGTGTTGGTGACCGTGATGCCGCGCTTGTACGCCGCCTCGACGTCGATGTTGTCGACACCGGTGCCGTAGTTCGCGATCAGCCGCAGCCGCTCGCCGGCATGGGCCAGCACGCCGCTGTCGATCCGGTCGGTGACGGTGGGTACCAGCACGTCACATGACTTCACGGCTTCGATCAGGTCGGTCTTCGGCAAGGGCCGGTCGTCGGTGTTCAACCGAGCCTGGAACAGCTCCATCATCCGGGTTTCGATGATGTCCGGCAGCTTGCGGGTGACGATGACGGTCGGGCGGATGCGCGACATGGAAAGAATTCTCCTACGACCGGCCAAGTTGCCGCTAGGGACTAGCAGAAAGCACTCACGGGCTCAAATCCGCGCCACGGCTCGTTGGGCACTTCAAAGGCCGCGGCCAGCCGTGTACAGCGGGGGCCGCGAGAATGGCAACGAGGGCCCGGATGTTGGCTGCTTCGGCTCGATGGGTACGCGGGTTGACCATGCTGCTGCTGCTCGTGACGGCGGCGCTGCCGGCGGTAGCGCAGACGGCCGGTGGGCGGAGCATCGGCGCCAGCGGCCTGCCGCTGCCCAGATACGCCTCGCTGGCCGCGCCGGAAGTCAACGTCCGCACCGGCCCGAGCACCGACCACCCGATCCGCTGGGTCTACGCGCGGGCACAACTACCGGTGCGGATCGTCGAGGAGTTCGACGTCTGGCGGCGGATCGAAGATCCAGATGGCGAGACCGGCTGGGCGCATTCGAGCCTGCTCTCGGTCCGGCGCACCGTCCTGGTTCGCGGCAGTGGCATCCAGGAGTTGCGGCGCTCGCCGGCAGCGGATGCGCGGGTGGTCGCGCGGCTCGAGGCCGGCGTGATCGGCGACTTCGTCGACTGCGACGGGGACTGGTGCCGGATCGATGTCGCCGGCAACCGGGGCTGGCTGCCGCGCAACGTCCTGTGGGGCGTCGCCGATACCGACTAGGGGCGGCTAGTCGGCATCGCCGCCGTTCCGGCTGGTGCCGGTGCGGCTGGTGGCACTGCGGATGCGGACCACGACGTCGATCCGGTCGATCACCTTGCCGGGCGGCGGCTCGGGGAGGCGAAGGAACTGGATCGCCTCCTCGGGCACGTCGATGATCTCGCCGGTCGACTTGTCGAAATAGTGGTAGTGCGAGGTCGGGTTGGTGTCGAAGTAGCTCTGCCCGCTGCCCGCCACGACCTCGGTCATCAGCCCCGCGGCGGTGAACTGGTGCAGCGTGTTGTAGACGGTCGCGAGGGAGACCGGAATGCCGGCCGCCCGCGCCTCCTGGAACAGCTCCTCGGCCGTGACGTGGCGCGGTCCGGTTTCGAGCAGCAGCCTAGCCAGGGATACGCGCTGACGGGTCGGACGCAGGCCGCTCTCCTTGAGCTTGCGTACGGCGAGATGGTGAGGGCGGTTCGACTGCATGGGCAAAGCGGTACACCCGGCTGTGGCGTAGCGACGTCAAGTCATACCGGACTGATTTGGTCCAGATTTGGCGCAGGGTCAAGATCCCGGCGCGTCCTCGATGTCACACTCAGTGACCGGTGAGGATGCGCTGCACCAGCTGCTTGACCGTCGGCACGAAGCCGTTGGCGTAGAACGGGTCGTCCCG
Source organism: Geminicoccaceae bacterium (assembly GCA_039808865.1). Lineage (GTDB taxonomy): Bacteria > Pseudomonadota > Alphaproteobacteria > Geminicoccales > Geminicoccaceae > Benzoatithermus. The sequence continues at coordinate 8,006 of JBDHTW010000088.1, read as the reverse complement.
GAACCGATAGACGTTGTGCCCGGCGAACATCAGCTGGTCCTCCAGCGGCGCGCCGCGGCCGTGGGCAATCTCCTGCAGCGTCTTCTGGATGCAGAACGATCGCGGATCGGCCGGCTTGCCGGTGGTGTGGTCGGCATGATCGCGCCAGTTGCTGAACTTGCAATGGCTGAGGCAGCCCATGCAGTCGGCCTGATCGCGGCGGATCTCGCGCGCATTCTGCGGCGTGACGAAGATCAGCGTGTCATCGGGCGTGCGCATGGGCTGGGTATAGCCCTCCGCGAGCCAGCCCTGCACCCGCTCGTGGTCCCCCGCCGACACGAACACGCCATGCCCGGAACGGCCATAGGCGTAGAACGTGTCGTGCCCCTTGGCCGGGTCGGCGGCCTCGGAGAACTCGACCTGCCGCTCCGACCGCCCGACGAGATCGTGCAGGAAGCGGTTCTTGACCGCGGACGAGTAGAAGCCGGTCGGGCTGAACCGGTGCAGCAGCACGTCGCCGGGCAGAAGCTCGAGCAGCCGCTTCTTCCAGCCCTCGGGGATCGGACTCTCGCGGGTGAGCAGCGGCCGGGTGCCGAACTGGAACGCGATCGGACCGAGCTCCGGGTTGCCGATCCAGTCCTTCCACTCGCGCAGATGCCAGACGCCGCCCGCCATGACGATCGGCACGTGGCCCAGGCCCACGGAGCGCATCAGCTTGCGCAGCTCGAGCACGCGCGGCAGCGGCGACTGCGGTGCTCGCGGATCCTCGACGTTGGACAGGCCGTTGTGGCCGCCAGCCAGCCACGGATCCTCGTAGACCACGGCCCCGAGCCAGTCCTGGAACCGATGGTAGGCACGCTTCCACAGCGCGTTGAAGGCCCGGCCCGAGGAGACGATCGGGTAGTAGTAGACGCCGTAGCGGGCACAGATCTCGGCGAGCCGGTAGGGCATCCCCGCACCGCAGGTCACCCCGTGGATCAGGCCCTTGGCACCTTCGAGCACACCCTGCAGCACGCGCTCGCAGGAGCCCATCTCCCACAGCACGTTCATGTGGATGCGCCCTTCGCCCTGCCGGGTCTCGTGCGCGATGCGGGCCTGGCTGATGCCACCCTTGATCGAGTAGGCGATCAGCTCCTCGTGGCGCTCCAGCCGGTCACGGCCGCGGAACACGAGCGGGATGTACTCGCCATTGTCGTCGAGCGCGTCGGGGTTGACCCCCGAGAACGTGCCGACGCCCCCCGCCGCAGCCCAGGCACCCGCCGAGCGGCCACTGCTGACCGCCACTCCTTTGCCGCCCTCGACCAGCGGCCAGACCTCCAGCCCGGAGACCACCATCGGCTGCACGACGCTCATCGACCTCCTCCCGAACACCGATCCTGCCGGTCGCAGCCGGCAGCTCGGCGCTCATCGCATTGTTGTCGCCTAGGCGCCGCGCTCACGACGACGGCGGAAACCACCTTCGCCGCCGCTGCGCTCGGCACCTTCGCCTTCGCGTGGCTGCCGAGGCGGACGCGGCGCCACCTCGAGCGGCTCGCCCGTGACCTGATCGACCGCGCGCATGCTGAGCTTGATCTTGCCGCGGTCGTCGATGGCCAGCACCTTGACCTTCACCATGTCGCCTTCCTTGACGACATCGGAAACCTTGCCCACGCGCTCGTTGCTGAGCTCGGAGATGTGGCAAAGCCCGTCGATGTTGCCCAGGAGGTTGACGAAGGCGCCGAAGTCGACGACCCGGGCCACCTTGCCCTCGTAGATCGTGCCGACTTCCGGGCTCGCCGTCAGGCCGCGGATCCAGTCGACCGCGCGCTGGCTGGCCATGGCGTCGGTCGAGGCGATCTTGACCGTGCCGTCGTCCTGGATGTCGATCTTGGTGCCGGTCCGCTCGGTGATCTCGCGGATGGTCTTGCCGCCGCCGCCGATCACCGCGCCGATCTTGTCGGTCGGGATCTGGATCGTGGTGACGCGTGGTACGGTCTCGCGCATCTCGGGGCGCGGGATGCCCAGCGCCTTGGCCATCTCGCCCAGGATGTGCATCCGGCCGTCACGGGCCTGATGCAGCGCCATCTCCATGATCTGCGGCGTGATGCCGGCGATCTTGATGTCCATCTGCAGCGAGGTCACGCCGTTCTGGGTGCCGGCCACCTTGAAGTCCATGTCGCCCAGATGGTCCTCGTCGCCGAGGATGTCGGACAGGACGGCGAACTTCTCGCCCTCCTTGATCAGGCCCATGGCGATGCCGGCGACCGGACGCGGCAACGGCACGCCCGCGTCCATCAGCGCCAGCGAGGTGCCGCAGACGGTGGCCATCGACGAGGAGCCGTTGCTCTCGGTGATCTCCGAGACGACCCGGATCGTGTAGGGGAACACGTCCTTGGACGGCAGCACCGGCCGGGTCGCCCGCCAAGCGAGCTTGCCGTGGCCGATCTCGCGCCGTCCGGGCGAGCCCATCCGCCCCACCTCGCCCACCGAGAACGGCGGGAAGTTGTAGTGGAGCATGTAGTGCTCGCGCTTGTCGCCCTCGAGCGAGTCGATCACCTGCTCGTCCTGGCCGGTGCCCAGCGTGGCGACGCACAAGGCCTGCGTCTCGCCACGCGTGAACAGTGCCGAGCCGTGCACGCGGGGCAGGATACCGACCATGGCCTCGATCGGCCGCACCGTCGTCAGGTCGCGGCCATCGATACGCCGTCCCGTATCGAGGATCTGGCCGCGCACGACCGCGGCCTCGAGCGCCTCGAACTGCTCGCTGACCTGAGCCGCGCGGGCGGCATCGTCGGCGGCGAGCTGCTCGCGCGCGCGTGCCCGGACCGCGTCGACCTTCTCGTGCCGGGCCTGCTTGAGCGGCTCGGCGTAGGCGGCGCGCAGTTCGCCTTCGAAATCGCGCTGCATGGCGGCATAGAGCTCGCCCTGGTCCGTCTGGGCGAGGGTCCACGGCTCCTTGGCGCACTCCTTGGCCAAGTCGATGATCAGGTCGATGACCGGCTGGAACTGGCTGTGGCCGAAGACGACCGCGGCCAGCATCGTCTCCTCGGACAGCTCCTTGGCCTCGGACTCGACCATCATCACGGCATCGCGGGTGCCGGCGACGACCAGGTCGAGGTCGCTGCCGCGCGTCTGCTCGATCGGCGGGTTGAGCAGGAACTCGCCGTTGGCATAGCCGACCCGTGCCGCCCCGATCGGCCCGAGGAACGGGATGCCGCTGATGGTGAGCGCCGCGGACGCCGCGACCATCGCCAGAATGTCGGGATCGTTCTCGCCGTCATGGGCAAGGACGGTGACCACGACCTGGGTCTCGTTGCGGAAACTGTCGGGGAACAGCGGCCGGATCGGTCGGTCGATCAGGCGCGAGGTCAGCGTCTCCTTCTCCGACGGACGTCCCTCGCGCTTGAAGAAGCCGCCGGGAATCTTGCCGGCAGCGAACGACTTCTCCTGATAGTTCACCGTGAGCGGGAAGAAGCCCTGGCCGGGCTTGACCGATTTGGCGGCGACGGCGGTCGCCAGCACCACGGTCTCGCCCAGCGTCGCCAGCACGGCGCCGTCCGCTTGGCGCGCGATCCGCCCACTTTCGAGAACGAGCTTACGGCCGCCCCAGTTCGCTTCCTTGCGCGTTATCTTGAACATTCACATTACCTTTCTTGGCGGCAGGCCAGCCGCCGCGGCCGACCGGCGAGCACGGGCGACGGGCGATGGCCACCCGCGTGCGCTGCGTCCGGTCGGAGCGAAATCATCGGCTCAGCGCCGCAGGCCCAGGCGCTCGATCAGCGTCTGGTAGCGGCCGGCATCGTTGCGGCGCAGGTAGTCGAGCAGACGCCGGCGCTGGCCGACCATCATCAGCAGGCCGCGCCGCGAGGCGAAGTCCTTCTGGTGCGTCTTGAGATGCTCGGTCAGGCCGAGGATGCGGTGGGTCAGGATGGCGACCTGCACCTCGGGCGAACCGGTGTCGCTCTCGTGGGTCCGGTAGTCGCCGATGATGGCCTGCTTGTTCTCGGGGGAAATCGTCATTCGCGGTGTCCGGTCGGCATCGGGTTGGTCTGGAAGACGCGCATCGGGCTGAGCTCCATGCCCTCGAGGCGCGCCAGGGCGATCAGCTCCCCGGCCCGCATCGCCCGCACCGTCGCCGGGTCACCCACCGTCTCGCCCACGAGGGCCGGGGGGATGTACACCGGCTGCCCGGCCCGGAGCCGAAGCGCCTGTGGTTCCGTGACGGCCAGCGCCGGGATGCCGGCCAGCGCGGTCGTGAGCGGAACCAGAACCTGCAGCAGCGTGTCGTCCGCGACGATACGCGCCAAACTATCGAGCGAGATCGCATCCTCGGCCCGAAATGCTCCCACCTCGGTCCGCCGCAACGCGGCGACGTGGGCGTGGCAGCCGAGCATCCGCCCGAGATCGCGGGCGATGGAGCGGACATAGGCACCCTTGCCGCTGCGCATGCGGAACGTCGCATGGTCGGCATCCGGGTGCCCGGTCAGCTCCAGCTCGTCGATCCTTATCTCGCGTGGGGCGAGCTCGACCGTCTCGCCACGACGGGCAATGTCGTACGCCCGCTCTCCTTGGATCTTCACGGCCGCGTACTGCGGCGGAACCTGCTGGATGAGGCCGATGAAGTGCGGCAGCGCCGCACGGATCTCGGCCTCACTCGGGCGCAGGTCGCTGGTCGCGACGACCGTGCCGGCGGCATCGTCGGTATCGCGGGCCTCGCCGAAGCGCAGCGTGAAATCGTAGGCCTTGGCGGCATCCATGACGTAGGCGACGGTCTTGGTGGCCTCGCCCATGGCGATCGGCAGGACACCCGTCGCCAACGGATCGAGCGTGCCGCCGTGCCCGACCTTCTGCGCCTGGGTCAGCCGCTTGACCTCGGCCACGACCTGGGTCGAGGTCATTCCCGGTGCCTTGTCGATCACCAGCCAGCCGTTGATCTTCCGCCCGGTCGGCTTACGGCGCGCCATCGCTGTCATCCTCCGACACCGACGGGTGCAGGTGCGCATCGTGCAGCAGCGCGCCGATGCGGGCCGCGTGCGCGAAGGTCTCGTCGCGCACGAAGCGCAGCCTCGGCGCGTATTTCAGGTGCATCTGCCGCGCCAGCCAGCCGCCGAGATGCGCCGACGCGTGCTGCAGCGCCTCGATCGCCTCGGGGCTGAGCTCGCGGCCGAGTTCGGTCGTGTAGACCACCGCGGTCTTCAGGTCGCGGCTGCAGCGCACCTCGGCGATGGTCAGGCTGCGCCCGGCCAGGCGCGGATCGTGCAGGTCACCACGCAGCAGGAACTCGGCGAGCAGATGACGCATCTGCTCGCCGACCCGAAGCTGACGCTGCGAGGGCGCCTGCTGCCCGCCGCGAGTCATGCCCGCCCCCCGGGCAGACCGGAGCGATCCGGGGTGATCGTCGTGCGCCCCACGCTGCGGCGGGGTCCACCAGGATGGTCGGTCACAGCGAGCGCGCGACCTCCTCGATCTCGTACGCCTCGATGACGTCGCCCTGGCGGATGTCGGCGTAGTTGTCGATCGACATGCCGCACTCGAAGCCTTCCTTGACCTCGCGAACGTCGTCCTTGAAGCGCCGGAGCGAGCCCAGGGTGCCGTCGTAGATGACGACATGGTCCCGCAGCAGCCGAACCCGGGAATTGCGGCGGAACAGGCCATCGGTGACCATGCAGCCCGCGATCTTGCCGACCTTCGGCACACTGAAGATCTCGCGGATTTCGGCATGGCCGAGGATGTTCTCGCGGCTTTCGGGCTTGAGCATGCCGGAGAGCAGCGCCTTCATCTCGTCGAGCAGCTCGTAGATGATCGAGTAGTAGCGAATCTCGACCCCGTCGCGGCGCGCCATCTCCCGGGCCTGGGCATTGGCGCGGACGTTGAAGCCGAGGATCGCCGCCTTCGACGCCGCCGCCAGCGTGACATCGGATTCGGTGATCGCGCCGACACCGCCGAACAGCATCCGCACCTTGACCTCGTCGGTCCCGATCTTCTCCAGACCGGCGGTGATCGCCTCCAGCGAGCCGTGCACGTCCGCCTTGAGCACCACCGGCAGCTCGCCGGAATCGCCGATGCGGAGCTGGGAGAACATGTCCTCCACGGACCCACGCGCCCCGGTCGCGGTGACGTGCGCCTGCTCGCGCCGCTTGCGCTGCCGGTATTCGGTGATCTCGCGCGCCCGCTTCTCGCTGTCGACCGCCGCCAGCAGGTCGCCCGGCTCCGGCACGCCATCGAGGCCGAGAATCTCGACCGGCATCGACGGCCCGGCTTCCTCGACCGCCTGGCCACGGTCGTTGAGCAGGGCGCGCACCCTGCCCCACTGCGCGCCGGCGACGACGAGATCGCCGACCTTCAGCGTGCCGCGCTGGACCAGGACGGTGGCCACCACGCCACGGCCGCGGTCGAGCCTGGCCTCGATGATCGTGCCGTGCGCCTCGCGGTCGGCATTGGCGCGCAGATCGAGCAGCTCGGCCTGCAGCTGGACCGCCTCGATCAGCTTGTCCAGGTTGAGCCGCTGCGTGGCGCTGACCGGAACCCCCAGCACGTCGCCGCCGAAATCCTCGAGCACCACGTCGTGGCTCAAGAGCTCCTGCTTGACCCGGTCCGGGTTGGCGTCGGGCTTGTCGATCTTGTTGATCGCCACGACGATCGGCACCTTCGCCGCCTTGGCATGGCTGATCGCTTCGATCGTCTGCGGCATGACGCCGTCGTCGGCGGCCACCACGAGGATGACGATGTCGGTCACCGAGGCGCCACGCGCACGCATCGCCGTGAAGGCGGCATGGCCCGGGGTGTCGATGAACGTCACCGGGCGACCCGAGCCGATGTCGACCTGATAGGCGCCGATATGCTGCGTGATGCCGCCGGCCTCCTTGGCCGCCACGTCGGTCGCACGCAGCGCGTCGAGCAGCGAGGTCTTGCCGTGGTCGACATGGCCCATGACCGTGACGATCGGCGAGCGCGGGGCGAGGCTCTCGTCGGTGTCGAGGACACCCTCGAGCCCTTCCTCGACGTCGGCCTCGCTGACGCGCTTCACCTTGTGGCCGAACTCCGCCACCACCAGCTCGGCCGTGTCCGGGTCGAGGCTCTGGTTGATCGTGGCCATGATGCCGTTCTTCATCAGCGCCTTGACCACCTCGGCGCCCCGGACCGCCATGCGGGCGGCCAAGTCCTGCACGGTGATCGATTCCGGCAGCACGACCTCACGGACGAAGAACTCGGACGCGCTGGCGGCCTGTCGCTTCTCGCGCTCGCGCTGCCGGCGGAGGGCGGCCAGGCTCGGCCCACGCCGCTCGACCAGCTCGGCCTCGCCGCCGATGACCAGACGGTCCAGCCGCTTCGGCACGCTGGTGTCGCGATCGGTCCGACGAGCCGCCGGACGCTTCTCGACCTTGCCGCCACGGCCCCGGCGTCGATCCTCGGCCGACTCCTCGGACACCGCCTTGTCGGGGCGCGCAGTCGCCGGTCGACGGGTGGCGTCGGTCTCGGTCGTGGTCGTGGTCGTCGTCGCGGGCCGCGCACGACGCACCTCGGCCTCGGGCGACGCCTTGGTGGTCTCGCGCTCCTTCTGGCGCCGCTCGTCCTCGGCCAGCAGCTTGGCCGCCAGCTCCTCGGCCTTCTTGCGCGCCTCCTCTTCGTGGCGACGCCGTGCCTCCTCGTCGGCCTTGCGCTTGGCCGCGGCCTCTTCCTCGGCCCGGCGCCGCGCCGCTTCCTCGGCTGCACGGCGCGAGTTCTCGTCGGCGCGGAACCGCGCCTCCTCCTCGGCCTTGCGCGCGGAGCCGAGGGCGCGCAGGCGGACGGCCTTCTCCTCCTCGGTCAGCGGCTTCAGCACCATCGGCCGCCGCCCGGAGCGGGCAGCGTCGCCACCACGGAGGTCACCCTGGCGCGGCCCCTGACGCTGCATCCCGGGCGCGCCAGGGCGGCCCGTGGACTGCTGCGGCCCGGGGCGATTGGGCGCCTGCGCGGCTCGCGGCGGAGCCGACGACGCGGGTCGTGGCGGTACCGGCGCGGTCGCACGCGGTGGTGGCGTGGGCGATGGCCGTGCCGCCGCCGGTGCC
>JBDHTW010000087.1:0-18289 GCA_039808865.1 Geminicoccaceae bacterium | reverse complement strand
CTTGAGCGCGTCGACGGTCGGCGTGTCCGGCACGGCTGAGCCCTCGGGCTGCGTGGCCTCGGCGCTGCCGATGCCGAGCTTGCGCCCCGCCTCCTTGATGAAGCTGATCAGTCCCATGGCGCAGGTTCCCTTGCGGCGTCCTCGCCGCTAGGCATAGCCGAGACCGTCCCCGGGCGCGACCCGCTTCTGCTTGGAGCACCGACCTCTGCCTCGGATCACCTTCGGCACCCTGGTCCGCATCCTGCTCGCCTCGCTGCTGGTCGGCATGGCGATGGCGTTCTTCGGCATCCAGCCCGCGGACATCCTGGCCTGGCTCACCCAGAGCGTGCGCGACGTGCTCGCCAACGCCGAGAGCTGGGCCGGCTGGACGATCAGATATGTCCTGCTGGGCGCCGTCGTGGTCGTGCCCATATGGGTGCTGTGGTACCTGCTGCAGTTCCTGCGGCGCCGCTGAGGAGAGCCCGCCATGAGCCAGACCGAGCTCGAAGCCGCTGCCTTCCGCGCGCTGGTCGCGCATCTGCGCGAGCGCAGCGACGTGCAGAACATCGACCTGATGAACCTCGCCGGCTTCTGCCGCAACTGCCTCGCCAAGTGGTATCGCGCCGCCGCCGAGGAGCGCGGCCAGGCGATGAGCTACGACGAGGCGCGCGAGCTGATCTACGGCATGCCCTACGAGGAGTGGCGCCGGCGCCACCAGACCGAGGCCTCGGCCGAGGCCAAGGCGAAGTTCGCCCACAGCCACGGCTGAGCCGTGTCGAGGTGGAGCGGGCGCTACAGCTGGGACACGCGGCCTTCCGCGACCGGCGCCCCGGCACGACTCACCGTGGCGACCTGCCAGACGCCGGTGACGCACGACATCGCCGACAACCTGGCGGGCGTGCTCGACCTGATTCGGCGGGCCCGGGCGGCCGGCGCCGACGTCGCCCATTTCCCCGAATGTGCCATTTCCGGCTACGGCCCGGCTGCTTGGCCCGACTGGGACGGCTTCGCCTGGCGCGCCGTGGAGGATGCGGTCTCCGCCGTGCAGGCGGAGGCGGGCGCCCTTGGCATCTGGGTCGTGGCCGGCACCGTCTGGCGCGCCGGCCCCGGGCGCCGGCCGACCAACGCGCTGCTGGTGATCGACCGCAGCGGCGCCATCGCCGGCCGCTACGACAAGCGCCGCTGCTCGCAGAACGACCTGCGCGCCTTCGCGCCGGGAGCCGAACGCGCGCTGATCGTCGAGATCGACGGCGTGCGCTGTGGCTTCCTGATCTGCCTGGACTGGGCGTTCCCCGAGTTATGGGCCGGCTATGCGGGACGGGTCGAGATAGTGCTCCACTCCTGCGTCGCGGATGCCGCCGCGCGGGACCGCAACGCCGTCCACACCATCCCGGCGCTGATGCAGGGCCATGCCTGGCTGCACCAGTACGCCATCAGCGTCGCCAATTCCTGCCGGCCGGCCCAGGACTTCACGAGCTTCTGGGTCGAGCGCAGCGGCCATGCCGGCCCACGCGCGGTGCCGGACCGGCCGGGGCTGATCGTCAACGCCCTGCCGGACGATCCCGAGCAGGACCGCTTCTTCGCCATGGTGCGGCGCTTCCGCACCGCTGCCGCCGACGGCAGCCTGTACGCGCCGCACCGCCTCGACCCCACCGATCAGGAAAGGAGCGCACCATGACCAGGACGATGAAGGCCGCGGTGGTGCCCGAGCTGGGCAGGCCGCTGGAGATCCGCGAGGTGCCGGTGCCGGACGTCGGTCCCGGCCAGGTCCTGGTCAGGGTGGCGGCCTCGGGGGTGTGCCACACCGACCTGCACGCGGCCGAGGGCGACTGGCCGGTCAAGCCCACGGCACCCTTCATCCCCGGCCACGAGGGCGTCGGGCACGTCGCCGCCGTCGGCGCCGGCGTGAGGGCGGTCAAGGAAGGCGACCGGGTCGGCGTGCCCTGGCTGCACACCGCCTGCGGCCATTGCGAGTATTGCCTCACCGGCTGGGAGACGCTCTGCCCCGAGCAGAAGAACACGGGCTATGGCGTCAATGGCGGCTTCGCCGACTACGTCCTGGCCGACCCGAACTATGTCGGCCACCTGCCGGACGGGATCGAGTTCGGCCCGGCCGCCCCGATCCTCTGCGCCGGCGTGACCGTCTACAAGGGCCTCAAGGAGACCGAGGCGCGCCCGGGCGAGTGGGTGGTGATCTCCGGCATCGGCGGCCTCGGCCACACCGCCGTGCAGTATGCCAAGGCGATGGGGCTGCACGTCGCCGCGGTCGACATCGCCGAGGACAAGCTGAAGCTCGCCGAGCAGCTCGGCGCCGACCTCACCGTCAACGCCGCCACCACCGACCCGGTCGCGACCGTGCAGCGCGAGACCGGCGGCGCCCATGGCGTGCTGGTCACCGCCGTCTCACCCAAGGCGTTCGGCCAGGCGATCGGCATGGTGCGCCGCAAGGGCACCGTCGCGCTGGTCGGGCTGCCGCCCGGCGACTTCCCCGCCCCCATCTTCGACATCGTGCTGAAGCGCATCACCGTCCGCGGCTCGATCGTCGGCACGCGCATGGACCTCGCCGAGGCGCTGGCCTTCGCCGGTGAGGGCAAGGTCGCCTCGCATTTCAGCTGGGCGCGGCTCGAGGAGATCAACACGGTGTTCGACCGGATGCGCCAGGGCAAGATCGACGGCCGCGTGGTGCTCGACCTGCGCTGAAAGGCGGTGCGGCGGCGCCGGCTTGGGGAACAGGCCGCGCCGCCCGCCGGGTCAGGAGCGGAAGAATGCCAGCAGGTCGGCGTTGATGAGGTCGGGATGCGTGGTGCACATGCCGTGCGGCAGGCCCGGATAGACCTTGAGCGTGCCGTTCCGCACCAGCTTCGCGCTGAGCAGGCCCGAATCGGCGATCGGCACGATCTGGTCGTCGTCGCCATGCATGATCAGCACCGGCACGTCGATCGCCTTCAGGTCCTCGGTGAAGTCGGTCTCGGAGAAGGCCTTGATGCATTCGTAGTGCGCGATGGTGGCGCCCATCATGCCCTGGCGCCACCAATTGCGGACGACGCCCTCGGACGGCTGTGCGCCGGGCCGGTTGTAGCCGTAGAACGGCCCAGACGGCACATCTAGGAAGAACTGCGCCCGGTTGGCGGCGAGTGCGGCCCGGAAGCCGTCGAACACCTCGAGCGGCAGCCCGCCGGGATTTCTGTCCGATCTGACCATCACGGGCGGCACCGCACCGATGAGCACCGCCTTGGCGACCCGCCCCTTGCCGTGCCGCGCGACGTAGCGGGTCACCTCGCCGCCGCCCGTCGAGTGGCCGACATGGATGGCGCCCTGCAGGTCCAGCGCCGCGGCCAGCTCGGCGACGTCGGCGGCGTAGGTGTCCATCTCGTTGCCGATGGCGGTCTGGCTCGAGCGCCCATGGCCGCGCCGGTCGTGGGCGATCACCCGATAGCCGCGCTGCAGGAAGAACAGCATCTGGGCGTCCCAGTCGTCGGCGCTGAGCGGCCAGCCGTGATGAAAGACGATCGGCTGGCCGGTCCCCCAGTCCTTGTAGAAGATCTCCGTGCCGTCCCTGGTCGTGATCGTGCCCATGCGCAGGTCCCTCTCTACCGTGATGCGCGCCGCCGGGCCGGGCCGCGCTCAGCCCAGCGGCGGCTGCGTCTTGACCATGCTCGGGCGCGAGGACACCGCACCCCACCAGCGCGCCAGCCGGGGGTGACTCGGCAGCCGCGCCTGGCCCTCCGGCGTGGCGCTGAAATAGGCCATCACCGGCGCCAGATGCAGGTCGGCGAGACTCAGCCCGTCCCCGGCAAGAAAATGTCCGCCGCCCAGCAGTTCCTCGAACGCGGCGAGGGAGGTCTCGGCGGTGGGGATGGCAGCCGCGATCACCGTCTCGTCGGCGACGCCGCCCACCATCGGCATCACCACCCGCTGGATGACGATCGCCGAGATCATCGAGCCATAGGCGTAGGAATCGACGACCGCGATCGCCTGCTGCATGCGCGCGGCACCCTTGGGCTCGGCCGGCGTCAGCGCCGGCCCCGGCAGCGCGGCGTCGAGATAGCGGGTGATGGCACTGGTCTCGTAGAGCTTGAAACCGTCATGCTCGAAGGCCGGCACCCGGCCGAACGGGTGGCGCGCCAGATGCTCGGGCGATTTGTTGGCGCCCTGCATGATGTCGACGTCGACCAGCTCGTAGGCCGCGCCCTTCTCCTCGCACACGAGGCGAGCGGTGCGGACATAGGTGCTGATCGCAGGGCCGTAGATGACGGGTGGTGCCATGGCGTCTGCCTCTCTCCATGCTCGCCGGCAGCATAGCAGGCTGCCGAGGGCCGGTCCCGCTCAGTTCCTCGCGATCACCTTCTGCGTCGTCGTGAACAGGGCGGCGATGCGCCAACCGGCGCGGGTCTGGACCCCCAGCACACTGACCAGGAAGGGGAGCCGGTCGGGGTTATCTTTGGCGCCGATCACCAAGACCAGGGGCAGGTGGAGATAGGCGGCCGCGTCGTTCACCGGCACGGCGACCGCCCGATCGAGCTCGGGCTCGACCCGCCAGACCTCCGCGCGCTGGAACGACGCCATGCGGGCGAGCACCGCATCGCGGCCCCAGAACGACTGCCCGTCGCTCACCCAAAGAAGTTGCGGCGTGTCGAGCAGGAGCGGGCGGACGCGGTCGAGGTCGTGCGCGTTCTGCGCCGCGGCGAAGCGCTCGTAGAGCGCTCGGACCTCGCGCGCCGGATCGGCGGCGGAGGCCGGACCCGTCAGCAGAAGGAGCATGAGGAGCGCGCGTGACAGCATGGTACGTCTCCGAGGGATCGGACACGACCATCGCAGACGCGGGCAGCGGCGCCCAATGCCGCCTGGCTATGCAGCCGATAGGTGTCGCGCCGTGCCTCAGACCAGGAAATCGCTGGCCCCGCCCGGATGCGGCACCTCGTCCTGGATCGCGTCGAACCAGATCGCGGCGAGCTTCTGGTAGCCGGCTGCGTTGAGGTGGATCCCGTCGCTCAGATCGGACTGGCCGATCGAGCCGGTGTCGACCAGGGAGACCGCATGGCCCTGCGCCTCAAGCCCGAGCACCGCCTTGGCGATGCCGGCATTGGTCGCGGCGCGCACGCCGACCACGCCGGCACCGAAGCTGGTCGAGGCGGACAGTGGGGTCAGCTGCGCCACCAGCACGTGGATGTCGGCGTTCACGGCGTGGATCTGGTTGACGATGTTGACGATCTCGCCCGGCACGGTCGCGGCGGCATTCGATTCGCGCAGCACGTCGTTGGTGCCGATCATCAGCAGCACCGCGTCCGGCGTGTTGCGCTGCACGGCACCAGCGACACTCGCGGTGAGCTCGGTGGCGGTCAGGCCGGAGACGCCCTGGTGGTTGCGGTCGGCGATGCTGCCCGAGACGAAGTCGCCGACGAGGTCGACATCCTGCCCGGCGCCGTTGAACAGTCCGTCGAGCGGCCCGCGATAGCCGCCGCTCGCGACCGCGCCCGTGCCGCGCGTGATCGAATCGCCGAGCGGCATGATGCGCAGCCCGCCCGCCCAGAGCAGGTCGGCGGTATCGACCCGACCCTCGGCGAAGCCGTGGTCGATGTAGTGGCGGGTCGCCGCCTCGACATCGTTGCCGAACGCGGCCTCGAGGTCCGGGTAGCGATGAAGGTAATGATAGGCGCTGAAACTGTCGGTGTCGCGGCCCTCGCGCGCACCATGGTTGATGTAGTGCAGGCTGCCCGCGTCGCCGTTCGCCCCGAAGGCGCGCATCAGGTCGGCGTAGCTGGCGAGGTATTGCAGCCCGTCGAAGGTGCTGACGCGGTTCTCGAACCGCCCGTGGACGATGTAGTGCGCGGCGCCGGCGTCCTCGTTGCCGCCGAAGCCTGCGCGCAGATCGCTGTAGCTCGCGATGTATTCGAGCGCGTCGAACGTGACCGTGCGGCCCTCGAAGCGGCCGAAGTTCGTGTAATGAAACTCGCCGGCGGCCTTGTTCGGCCCGAAGCCAGCCATGAGATCGCTGTAGGACGCGATGTATTCGAGACCGTTGAACGCCACGGTTTCGCTCCCCAGATAGCCGAAGCAACGCAGACGGCAAGATAATCCCGGGCCGACTGGCCCGAAGCTCCCCGCTGCGAGCACGCAGGGTTGCTCGGCGGTTCACCATTTTACTTCATCAGGAATTGATGACGCTGTCGCGCCGCGTCGGAGCCGACGCGTACTCCGCTATCCGTCCGGCGCGGGATTGGCGCGGCTCAGTTGCACCATTCGGCGATCAGGTCGGAATAGAGCTCCGTCGCCTGATCGATCCGCCGCTGCGAGCACCACTCGTCGGTCTTGTGCGCCTGCTCGGTTTCGCCCGGGCCGAGGATCACCGTCGGCGGCCCGCCATAGGCCGGGGTCAGATAGCCGGCATCGGTGGCGAAGGGTGCCGTCGGCGCGCCGCTCGCGCCGCCGGTGACCGCGCTGGCCAGCTCGGCCACGCGCACGAGCCAGGGGTGGGCGGGATCGCTCCACATGGGCGGACAGTCGACGAGCGGCTCGATCTCGGCCTCCGGCAAGAGCCGGGCCAGCGCGGCCACGATGCCGGCTCGCGTCTGGCCCGGCAGCGTGCGCAGGTCGACGCCGAGCGCGGCGGCGTCGGGCACCGAGTTGAGATTGAGCCCGCCATCGATGCGGCCGACGTTCAGCGTCGGCCGCCCGAGCATCGCATGGCTCAGCCCGTCGAACCCGTGGCCGGCGAGCAGCAGCGCCGCGCGGGCCGCCTTGAGCACGGCGTTGTCGCCTTCCTCCGGCGTCGACGCGTGCGCGGTACGGCCGCGGAAGCGCAGACGCAGCCAGATCACGCCGCGGTGGCCGAAGCGCGGCGCCATGCCGGTGGGCTCGCCCACCACCAGGGCACCGACGCGACCGAGGACGTCTGGCGCCGCGACGATACTGGCGGCACCGGCGCAGCCGATCTCCTCTCCGGCGGTCAGCACCAGCTCCAGGCCGGCGCGGCCGCGTTCGCGACGGGCGGCGGCGCAGGCGGCCACCACCATGGCCGCCACACCACCCTTCATGTCCGCGCTGCCGCGGCCGACCAGCCGGTCGCCGTCGCTCTCGCCGCCGAACGGGTCGCGCCGCCACGGCGCCCCGCCGATCGGGACCACGTCGACATGCCCGGTGAAGCCGAGCGCCGGCGCGTCACCGTCGCTGCCGTCGAGGCGCGCCACCAGATTGGGCCGTCCCGGCGCCAGGTCGACCAGCCGCACGGCGAAGCCCGCATCCTCGAGCAGGCCCGCGAGCAGCCGGATCGCCGCCGCCTCGTTGCCCGGCGGATTGACCGTATCGATCCGCACCAGCGCGCGGGTCAGCTCGACGGGGGACGGGTGGGTCACGTCAACAGCTCCGCCACCAGCTGCGGCACGAGCTCGGACGCCGGCCCGAGGCGCCGCTCGCCGAAGGCCGGGCTCGTCGCCGAAGGGTCGAGGTTGAGCTCGATCGTCCGCTCCGCTCCCGCGGCCCGCGCCGCCTCGACGAAGCCCGCCGCCGGGTAGACCTGGCCCGAGGTGCCGATGGCGACGAAGATCCGGCAGCGCTCCAGGGCGGCGTATACCTCGTCCATCCGGTAGGGCAGCTCGCCGAACCAGACGATGTCCGGCCGCAGCCGCCCTGTGCGGCCGCAGGCGGGGCAGGGGTCGCGCGGGCCGAGATCCGTCTGCCAGGGCGTGCTGGCGCGGCAAGCCTGGCACAAAACGCGGGCCAGCTCGCCGTGCAGATGGATCAGCCGGCGGCTGCCGACCCGGTCGTGCAGGTCGTCGACGTTCTGGGTGACGAGCAGGAACTCGCCCGGCCAGGCCCGCTCGAGCCCGGCCAAGGCCAGATGCGCCGGGTTGGGGCGGATCGCCGGATCGCGCAGCTTCGCCCGTCGTGCATTGTAGAAGCGCTGCACCAGCTCCGGATCGCGCCGGAACGCGCCGGGCGTGGCGACCTCCTCGACCCGGTGGCCCTCCCACAGCCCGCCGGTTCCGCGGAAGGTCGGCAGACCCGATTCGGCCGAGATGCCGGCCCCGGTGAGCACGACGAGCGCATCGCTCATCCGCCTAGCCCGCCGCCTTCGCGGAGCTCGCCGCCACCGCGGCCGGGGCCGCGACCTGCTCGCTCAGGCGGCCGTCGATCGAGAGCAGCATGGCGAACGGCCGGGTCGGCGCGAAGTGGGCGCAGATGATCATCACCGCCGCCGTGATCGGCACGCACAGGAACATGCCGGCGATGCCCCAGAGACCGCCCCACACGGCGAGTGAGACCAGGATCGCCAGGGGACTGAGGTTCAAGGACGAGCCCATCAACCGCGGATCGAGAATGCTGCCGACGCCGAACTGCACGACGCTGAGCCCGACGACGGCGGCGAGGAACGGGCCGAAGCTGCCGAACTGGACCAGCACGAGCATGGCCGGGAACAGCACGCCGATGACCGAGCCCAGAAACGGGATATAGTTGATCATGAAGACGATCAGCGCCCAGAAGCTGGCATTCTGGCAGCCGATCAGTGCCAGCACGACCCATGACAGGGCCGCCGTCAGCAGGCTCATCAGCGTCTTGATCCACAGGTAGCGCTCGATCCGCAGCTCGATCTGGCCGACGATCGCCCGCACCGCGCGCGCCCGCTCCGGATCGGGGAACAGCGCGTCGATCTTGCGCATGAAGCTGCCCTGCTCGAGCAGCATGAAGGCGACGTAGAGCCCGACCAGGCCGAGGCTGCCGACGAACGAGACCATGGTCGAGGCGATGCCGCGGATCAGCACGTCGAGCTCGACCCCGCCGACCACCGAGCGCAGGCTTTCCGGATGAGGCAGGCCGACCATGTCGGCGAGCCGTGGCAGCAGGGCCATCAGGTTCGCCTCGTAGATCGGCGCCGCCGCCGAGACGGTGCCGACGTTGCTCAAGATCAGGTCGACGATCAGGTAGACCAGGATCGCGAGGAGCAGGACGCTCAGCGCCGTCTGCTGCCACACTCCCGGAGTCCAGCCGCGAAAGCGGACCCGCTGCAGGCGGACGGCCGCAGCATTGATCAGCTGACAAATCAGCACCGCCAGGGCGAGCGGGATCAGCACCGGGCGCCCGACATGCAGGATGAAGCCGCCGATGGCGAGAACGGCGAGCCAAGCCGCCGCCACCAGCGGCATGGGAGCAAAGGCCAAGCTCGTGCCTCCGTGGGGGATCGGGCGCGATCTTAGGCGGCGTCCGGGCGGGGGCAAGGCCGGTGCGGCGGCAGCACCCAAATGCTCACCGCCGCCGGTCGCTGAGCACGAAGAAGCTGAGCGCCGCGATCACCGCCGCGATGCCGAGGCCGAGCGACCACAGCTCCCGATCGCTGCCCCAGTAGAAGACCTGTTCGAGGAACAGCACGCCGAGCATGACGGCGACGATCCCCGCGAGCTTGTGCTTGAGCTCGTCGACCTGGGTGGTGCGCAGCCACTCCGGCACGGGCAGGTTGCGCTCGATCAGCAGGGAGTACAGGCCGATGCCGACGACCTGCATGATCGTCGCGAGCAGCACGAGATCGATCAGCTTGATGCTCGACAGGAACAGGTCGCGGTTGGTTACCGTCTTGGGCTCCAGGAGCAGCGTCGTGACCTGCCGGAGGGTCTCGACGACGCCATAGAGCAGCAGGATCGCGGAGGCGAACAGCAGCGAAATGATACCGAGCACGGTGACGAGCCGCAGGCCACGCAGGGCGAGCAGCACCGGCCGCGGCGTGTCGGCGGGTCGATCGGCGGAAGGCAGGGTCGGATCGCTGCTCACACTCGGTTCCCGCGCTTGCACTACGTCGTTGCTGCGCACTCCTGCCCGGTCGGAGCCACCCTGTCGACGCCCGTGAGCTGGGGTAGCGACGGACGGGGCCTGGAACAAACGAAGAATGCGCTTCCGCGATTGGCTGTTCTCATTCGCCATGCGCTCGGCTAGCTTCCGCGCGGTCTGCGGGGCCGCATCCGGGTGCGGTGGGGGTGCAATTTGCCGATTTCTTCCGTTCGTCCGAGGGGGCGGGACTTGTGCCGCGCGCCGCTGGTCCTGCTGGGCTTGGCGCTCATGGTGGTGCTCGCCGCTTGCGGCGAAGAGGCGAAGGAAGCGGCGCCCGAAATCCGGCCCGTCCGTACCGTCACGGTCGAGCGGCGCGCGGCCGGCGTGCCGGTGGTGCTCACCGGCAGGATCGCCGCCGAGGACGAGGCCCGGCTGGCGTTCCGCCTGCCCGGCCGGATGATCGAGCGCAACGTCAATGTCGGCGACCGGGTCGAGGCCGGGCAGCTCATCGGGCGCCTCGACGCGCAGGACCAGCAGAACGCCCTGCGCGCCGCCGAGGCGAACCTGACGGCCGCGCTCGGCCAGGCCGAGGAGGCCGAGAGCGAGTTCCAGCGCCAGCGCACCCTGGAGGAGCGCGGCTTCGCGGCGCGCGCCGTGTACGAGCGGGCGCGTCAGGCACGCCAGACCACGCGCTCCCAGGTCGAGGCCGCGGAAGCGCAGGTCCGCTTCGCACGCGACCAGGTGGGCTTCGCCGAGTTGCATGCCGACGCGGAAGGCGTGGTGACCGAGGTCGGCGCCGAACCCGGCGAGGTGGTCCAGGGTGGCCAGATGATCGTGCGCCTGGCCCGTCAGGACGGTCGCGACGCGGTATTCGACGTCCCCGCGCAAGTGATCCGCAACGCGCCCCCCGATCCCGAGATCCAGGTCGTGCTGACCGAGGATCCGCGCATCCGCGCCATCGGCCGCGTGCGCGAGGTCGCCGAGCGGGCCGATCCCGTGACCCGCACCTTCGAGGTCAAAGTAGGCCTCGCCAGCCCGCCGCCCGAGATGCGCCTGGGGGCGACCGTGACCGGCCGCATGGAGGTCGACGAGGGCGAGATCATCAGCCTGCCGGCCTCGGCGGTGACGCGCCAGGGCAGTGATCCGGCCGTGTGGGTGGTCGACCCGTCGGCCGAGACGGTGGCGCTGCGCGCGATCGACGTGCTCCGCTTCGAGCCGGCTTACGTCATCGTCGCCTCGGGGGTCGAGCCCGGCGACATCGTCGTCACCGCCGGCACCCAGGCGCTGCATCCGGGGCAGAAGGTGCGCTTGCTGGAGCCGCGCTCTTGAGCGGCTTCAACCTTTCCGGCTGGGCGCTGCGCAACCGGCCGATCGTGGCCTACCTCATGTTGCTGTCGGTGGCCGCGGGCGTGCTGGCCTTCGTCAAGCTGGGGCGCAACGAGGACCCGGCTTTCACGATCCGGACCATGGTGGTGGCCGCCGGCTGGCCGGGGGCTACGCTCGAGGAGACCACGCTGCAGGTGACCGAGCGCCTGGAGCGCAAGCTGCAGGAGGTGCCGGGCCTCGACGTGCTGCGCAGCTACACCCAGGCCGGACGGACCACGATCTTCGTCGACCTCTTGGGCAGCGTGACCGCGGCCGAGGTGCCCTCCATCTGGCAGCGGGTGCGCGACGACGTCAACGACGTCTGGCACACCCTGCCGCGCGGCGCGGTCGGGCCGTTCTTCAACGACCGCTTCGGCGATGTGTTCGGCATCATCTATGGATTCACCGCCGACGGCTTTTCCCAGCGCGAGCTGCGCGACTATGTCGAGCAGGTCCGCTCCGAGCTGCTGCACGTCCCCGACGTCACCAAGATCGACATCCTGGGCGCCCAGGACGAGGTGATCTTCGTCGAGTTCTCGATGCAGGAGCTGGCGAGCCTCGGCATCGACCGCCAGGCCCTGCTCGCGGCGATCCGCACCCAGAACGAGGTGCGCCCGGCTGGGATCATGGAGACCGGCGACGAGCGTATCTCGCTCCGAGTGACGGGCGCCTTCCGCTCCGAGCAGGACCTGCTCGACATCAATTTCGTCGCCGGCGGCCGTATGATCCGCCTGGGCGACATCGCGACCGTTCGGCGCGGGACGGCCGACCCGCCGCAACCCATGTTCCGCGTGGGCGGCGAGCCCGCGATCGGGCTGGCCATCGCCATGCGCGACGGCGGCGACGTGCTGGCGCTGGGCCAGAATATCGACGCCGCGCTCGCACGCATCCGCGCCGACCTGCCGCTGGGCGTCGAGCCGCATCTGGTCGCCGACCAGCCGGTGACCGTGGCTCAGGCGATCGGCGAGTTCATGGAATCGCTGTGGCAGGCGGTGGCCATCATCCTGGGCATGAGCTTCCTCAGCCTCGGCGTGCGGCCGGGCCTGGTGGTGGCCTTGGCGATCCCGCTCACACTGGCCGTCGTGTTCGCGCTCATGCTGGTCGCCGGCATCGACATGCAGCGCATCTCGCTGGGAGCGTTGATCATCGCCCTGGCGCTCATGGTCGACGACGCCATGACCACGACCGATGCCACGCTGACCCGGCTTGCCGCCGGCGACGACAAGCCCACGGCATCGATGTACGCGTTCAAGACCTACGCCTTCGCCATGCTGGCCGGCACCCTGGTCACGATCGCGGGCTTCGTGCCGATCGGCTTCGCCCAAAGCTCGGCCGGCGAGTACTGCTTCACGCTGTTTGCCGTGGTGACGATCGCGCTGCTGGTTTCCTGGCTGGTCGCCGTGATCTTCGCGCCGCTGCTCAGCCTCGCGATCCTCAAGGTCCCCGAGCCGGGCCCGCCTCCCGAGCCACCGCGCATCGTCCGCTGGTACCGGTCGTTCCTGTCGCTCGCCATCCGTGCCCGCTGGCTGACCATCGCGGTCACCGTGGCCCTGTTCGTCGGCTCCGTGCTGCTCATGCCGCTGATTCCGCGGCAGTTCTTCCCGGCCTCCGACCGGCCGGAGCTGCTGGTCGACCTCAACCTGCCGCAGAGCTCCTCGATCTTCGCCACCGAGGACATCTCGGCCCGGTTCGACGCCAGTCTCGAGAACGATCCGGACGTCGACCGCTGGAGCACCTGGGTCGGGCAGGGGGCGATCCGCTTCTACCTGCCACTCGACGTCCAACTCGCCAACCCGTTCTTCGCCCAGGCGGTGATCGTCGCCAAGGACGTGGCCGCGCGCGAGCGCCTGCAGGCCAAGCTCGAGAAGCTGCTGGCCGAGGAGTTTCCCAACGTCGTCGGTCGGGTCTCGCCGCTCGAGCTCGGGCCGCCGGTCGGCTGGCCCGTCCAGTATCGGGTCGGCGGCCCCGACCCGTCCGTGGTCCGGTCGCTGGCGCTCGACTTGGCGGCCGTGGTCGCGGCGAGCCCGGATACGCGGCGCACCAACCTCGACTGGGTCGAGCCCACGCGCGAAGTGCGCATCCGCGTCGACCAGAACGAAGCGCGCCTGCTCGGCCTGACCTCGGAGTCGCTGGCCGGCGTGCTCAGCACCGTGATCAGCGGCGCGCCCGTGACGCAGGTCCGCGACGACATCTATCTCGTCGACGTGCTGGCGCGGGCGACCGACGAGCAGCGCGTCTCGCTCACCACGCTGCCCTCGCTCCAGGTGCCGCTGCCCAACGGCCGCACCGTGCCGCTGAGCCAGTTCGCAACATTCGAATACACCCAGGACTTCCCGCTGATCTGGCGCCGCGACCGCGTGCCGACGCTGACCGTGCAGGCCGACGTGATCCCGGGCGTGCTGCCGGCCGAGGCCGTGGACGGGCTCACCGACAAGATCGCGCAGTTCCGGGAGAACCTCCCTCGGGGCTACACGGTCGAGGTCGGCGGCACGGTCGAGGAGAGCGCCGATTCCCAGGCTTCGGTGGTGGCTGTGGTCCCGGTCATGCTGCTGATCATGCTCACCGTGCTGATGTTCGCGGTCGGCCGGTTCGGCCTGATGTTCATCGTGCTGTCGGTGGCGCCCTTGGGCCTGATCGGCGTCGTGGGCGCGCTGCTGCCCTCGGGCCGGCCGCTCGGCTTCGTGGCGATCCTGGGCTGCCTGGCGCTGCTCGGCATGATCACCAAGAACGCGGTGATCCTGGTGGGCCAGATCGAGGCCGAGCGCGCCGCCGGCAGGAGCGTGTTCGACGCGGCGCTGGAGGCCGGCGCCACCCGCTTCCGGCCGATCATGCTGACCGCGCTCTCGACCGTGTTCGGCATGATCCCGATCGCACCCACCGTGTTCTGGGGGCCGATGGCGTTCGCCATCATGGGCGGCCTGCTCGCCGGCACGCTGCTCACCCTGATTTTCCTGCCCGCGCTCTATGTCGCGGTCTACGGCGCGCGCACGGCGGCCGAACCGGGCATGGTCGCAGCACCCACCGCTTAAAGGGGAGAGACCGAGTGACGCGATATCAAGCGAGCGGCTGGCGGCCCTGGCTGGCTGCCACGGCCGCGGCTGCGGCGCTGGGCACAGCGCCGGCATGGGCCCAGTCCAGCCCGGCCGACCAGATCCAGGGGCCGGACTACACGATCGAGGAGATCGCGTTCATCGCCGCCGACACCGACGGCGACAGCATCGTCACCGAGGCGGAGCTGGCGCGCGACGCCGCCCGCGGCTTCGCGACCCTCGACAAGAACGGCGACGGCAAGCTGACACCCGAGGAGCTGGGCCCGCATGACGCGGCCCTGTTCAAACGGGTCGATACCAACGGCGACGGCGTGCTCACCTTCAAGGAGGTGATGGCCAACAAGCTGCGGGCCATCAAGGAAGGCGACGTCGACGGCGACGGCGGCCTGTCCTTCGACGAGATGGTGGCCATCGTCGAGAAAGAGATCGGAGGCGGGTCATGACCAGGCTCAAGGCGTTGCTCGCGGGCATGGCGATCGTGACCCTGGCCGGCTGCATGGACGGCGGCGGCACCAGCTCGCCCGGCGTCGGCACGGCTGCCGGTGCCGCGGCGGGCGCCGGCGCCGGCCGGCTCCTGTTCGGCAACAGCACCACGGGCATGCTGGTCGGCGGCGCCGCCGGCGGTCTCGCCGGCAACATGACCCTCGACCGGCAGGCCGAGGAGCGGCGGCGCCAGCAGAACATGCAGGACCGGCAGACGCAGCAGCAGATGCAGCTCGATTTCGAGCGGCAGCGCGCGCTGCAGCAAGAGCAGACGCGGATCGAGATCGAGGAGCAGCGCCTGTTCAACGACTGGCGGCGGTCGCAGGGCGTGTGAGCGGGCCGGAGGTGATCGTCGTCCCGACCGGGACCGCCAACATCGCCTCGGTGTTGGCGGCGTTCCGGCGGCTCCGCGCGGCGCCGCGGGTGAGCGAGGATGGTGCGGCGATCGCCGCGGCCTCGCACGTCATGCTGCCGGGGGTGGGCGCCTTCGGTGCCTCGATGGCGCGACTGGTCGAGCTCGGATTGGACGGCGTGCTGCGCGAGCGGATCGCCGCCGACCTGCCGACCATGGCGATCTGCGTCGGGCATCAGCTGCTGTTCGCCACCAGCGCCGAGAGTCCGGGCGCGCGGGGACTGGGGGTCGTGCCGGAACCTGTCGGGCGATTTCCGGACGACGTGCGGGTGCCGCAGTTCGGCTGGAACGCAATCCATGCCGGCGAGGACGCCAACCTCATCGAGGACGGCTGGGCCTATTTCGCCAACAGCTATCGGGCCACGGCCGCACCGGGCTGGACGGTGGCCTGGGCGACGCATGGCGGCCGCTTCGTGGCGGCGATGGAGCGCGGCAAGGTCGTGACCTGCCAGTTCCACCCCGAGCTGTCCGGTGCCTATGGCGAGGCGCTCTTGTCGCGCTTCCTGGAGCTGGCGTGATGCTGGCGGCGCGGATCATCCCCTGCCTCGACGTGAGCCACGGCCGCGTCGTCAAGGGCGTGCGCTTCCAGGGCCTGCGCGACGCCGGCGACCCGGCCGAGCGGGCGCGGCTCTATCAGGACACGGGCGCCGACGAGATCGTCATCCTCGACGTCTCGGCGACGCCGGAGGGCAGGGGCCATCAGCACGAGACCATCCGCCGGGTGCGCGAGGTGCTGTCGATCCCACTCACCGTCGGCGGCGGCGTGCGTACGGTCGAGGACGCCTGGCACCTGCTCGAGGCGGGTGCCGACAAGGTCTCGGTCAACACCGCCGCGGTCGAGCGGCCGGAGATCCTGACCGGGATCGCCGAGCGGTTCGGACGGCAGTGCTGCGTGATCGCGATCGACGCCGCGGAGCGCGGCGGCCGGTTCGAGGTGCTGGTCAAGGGCGGCCGCGAGGGTACCGGCATCGACGCGATCGAGTGGGTGCGGGAGGCCGAACGGCGCGGTGCCGGCGAGGTGCTGCTCACGTCCTGGGATCGCGATGGGACGCGCTCGGGCTACGATCTGGCGCTGACGGGGGCGGTGGCGCACGCGGTGCACGTGCCGGTGATCGCCTCGGGCGGGGCGGATTCGGCCGAGCACATCCGCGAAGCGTTCGCGGCCGGCGCCGATGCGGTGCTCGCGGCGTCGATCTTCCACGACGGCGACACGACCCCGGACGACATCAAGCTCTATCTCCAGGAGCACGGGATCAGGGTCCGGCCGTGATCGTCCCCAGCATCGACCTGCAGGGCGGCCGGACCGTCCAGCTCGTCGGCGGCGCCGAGAAGGCGATCGACGCGGGCGATCCCACGCCGATCGCCGAGCGTTTTTCCATCGCCGGCGAGATTGCGGTGATCGACCTCGACGCCGCCATGCGCAAGGGCAGCAACGCGGCGCTGATCGAAGGCCTGCTGCCCCGCTTCGCCTGCCGGGTCGGTGGCGGCATCCGCGACGTCGAGACGGCCGTGCGCTGGTTGGACAAGGGTGCCAGCAAGGTCATCCTCGGTACGGCCGCCAGGCCCGAGATCCTGTCGCGGCTGCCGCGCGAGCGGGCGATCGCGGCACTCGACGCGCGTCACGGCGAGGTGGTGGTCGAAGGCTGGCAGGAGGGCACGGGCCGCGGCATCCTGGAGCGGATCGCCGAGCTGAAGGCCCATGCCGGCGGCTTTCTCGTCACCTTCGTCGAGCTCGAGGGCCGCATGGGCGGCACCAATCTCGCGCTGGCCAAGGCCGTGGTCGACGCCGCCGGCAATGACTGCCAGGTCACCATCGCCGGCGGGGTGACGACGGCCGAGGAGGTCAAGGCGCTCGACACGCTCGGTGCCGACGCGCAGGTCGGCATGGCGCTCTATACCGGCCGGCTCGACCTCGCCGACGCGATCATGGCGCCGCTCGTCACCGACCGGCCGGACGGGCTCTACCCTACGGTCGTGGTCGACGAGCGCGGCGTCTGCCTCGGGCTGGTCTATTCCTCGAAGGAATCGATCCGCGAGGCGGTGCGGCGGAAGATGGGCATCTACCAGTCCCGCTCGCGTGGCCTGTGGGTCAAGGGTGAGACCAGCGGTGCCACCCAGGAGCTCCTGCGCATCGACCTGGACTGCGACCGCGACGGCCCGCGCTTCGTGGTGCGCCAGCACGGCCCCGGCTTCTGCCACCTCGACACCCGCACCTGCTGGGGTGAGGACCAGGGCCTCGGCAAGCTCGCCCGCACGCTGGCCGAGCGCCACGAGCGGGCGCCAGAGGGCAGCTACACCGCCAGGCTGTTCGCCGATCCGGCACTCCTCGGCGCCAAGCTGCGCGAGGAGGCCGACGAGCTGGCCCGCGCCGCGACCCGCGACGAGGTGGTCTGGGAGGCGGCCGATGTGCTCTACTTCACGCTGGCCCGGCTGGCCGCCGAGGGGATCGAGCTGGCCGAGGTCGAAGCGCATCTCGACCGGCGGGCGTTGAAGGTCACGCGGCGGGGATGAGCTACTGGCAGCAGTGGCGCGGGGCCATCGCACCCGTCCTGGAACGCCGCGTTCTCGTCTCCCTGCTCGTGATCGCCGGTGGCCTCTGGCTGTTCCTCGGCCTCACCGACGAGATCCGCGAGGGCGAGCAGTTCCGGCTCGATCGGGCGATCTTGATGCTGTTCCGGGAGGCGGACGATCCGGCCGAGCCGATCGGGCCGGAGTGGCTGGAATCGGCGGTGCGCGACGTGACCGCGCTGGGCGGGACGACGATCATCGCCATGGTGACGCTGGCGACCGCCGGCTATCTGATGCTGTCGGGCAGGCGGCACGCCGCGTTCCTGCTGCTGGCCGCGATCCTGGGTGCGGTACTGCTCAGCTTCGGGATCAAGGCCGGCATCGAGCGACCGCGGCCGGAGCTGTTCCCGCACGGGGTCGAGGTCTACACGGCGAGCTTCCCGAGCGGCCATGCTACCGGGGCCGCCGCCACCTACCTGACGCTCGGCGCACTGCTGGCGCGGTTCCAGCGGGCACGGCGGCTCAAGGTCTATCTCATGTCGGTGGCGGTGCTGCTGACGCTGATGATCGGCGTCTCGCGCCTCTATCTCGGCGTGCACTGGCCGACCGACGTGCTGGCCGGCTGGACGCTGGGCTCCTGCTGGGCATTGCTCTGCTGGATGGTGGCGCGCCAGCTCCAGCGCCTGGGTGCGGTCGAGCCGCCCGAGCCGGCTACGGAACCACCACGCTGAACTGG
>JBDHTW010000086.1:0-18535 GCA_039808865.1 Geminicoccaceae bacterium | reverse complement strand
TCCAGCCACGGCATTACCTACAAGTCGGTGGTGTTCGAGAACAATGACGAGGTGAACAATGCCTACATGGCCGGCCGCTGCGACGTGCTGACCACGGACCAGTCCGCCCTCTATGCGGCGCGCGTCAAGCTGCCGGATCCCGACCAGAATGTCGTGTTGCCCGAGATCGTGACCAAGGAGCCGCTCGCCCCGGCCGTGCGCCACGGCGACAACGAATGGGCCGACGTGGTTCGCTGGTCTTTCTACGCCATGGTGCAGGGCGAGGAGTTCGGGCTCACCAGCGCCAACGTCGACCAGATCAAGGCGTCGACCAACAATCCCGACATCAAGCGCTTCCTCGGCGTCACCGACGAGCTCGGCAAGGCGATGGGGGTGCCGAACGATTTCGCCTATCAGGTCGTCAAGCAGGTCGGGAACTATGGCGAGAGCTTCGAGCGCAATGTCGGCGCCGACTCGCCCCTGAAGATCGCGCGCGGCTTGAACGCCCTGTGGAAGGATGGCGGCCTGCAATACAGCCCGCCGTTCCGCTGATCCAATCCGGCAGCCGGTAGACAGGTGCTGTGGATTGACCCTAGGCTGGTGTGCTGGTGCCGAGGGCTGCCCAGATTGCCGTCAATCCACCGCGTCCCCGCTTTCCGCCGCTGAATGCGCTCCGTGCGCTGGAGGCGGCCGCCCGCCACGAGAGCTTCGCCAAGGCTGCCGACGAGCTCGGTGTGACCCCGGCTGCCGTCTCGCATCAGGTCAAGGCGCTCGAGCAGTGGCTGGGCAGGGAGCTGTTCGTCCGGCACGCCCAGGGCCTTCATCTCACCGAATCGGCGCGCAAGGCGATGCCATCTTTGTCCGGCGCGTTCGATTCGTTGGGTCGCGCCGTTCGCGAGCTGCGCGCCGACGCCCTTGTGACCAACCTCGACATAGCCGCCCTGCCGGCCGTGGCCCAGCTCTGGCTGGCGCCGCGCCTCTCGCGGCTCCGGCGGGCCTTCCCCGGCCTTCAACCTTCGGTCCATGCCCTGGAGCGGGCGCCGAACCTGCAGCGCGAGCCCTTCGATCTTGCCATTTTTTACCGGCGCGAATCCGTGCCGGGCGCGCACGCCTTCACGATCTGCGAGGACGTGATCTTCCCGGCCTGTACGCCGGCCATCGCCGCCGGCCTGCAGGTACCGGCCGATCTCGCCGCTTGGCCGCTCCTGCGCGACACGGCTTGGGCGGATGACTGGCCCTGCTGGCTCGCGGCGGCCGGCATCGGCGGCATCGCCACGCGCAGCGGCCCCGCCTTCTCGCTCTACAGCCTGGCGGTGGAGGCGGCTCTAGAGGGAACCGGGCTGCTCATGGCTCACGAGGCCCTGATCGCCGCGCATCTGGCCGCGGGTACGCTGGTGGCGCCGTTTGCGGTCCGTGCACGTACCGGCCTGCGGCTGGAGATCCTGGCGCCGGCCAAGCTGCCGACGACGACGATGCGGGTGGTCGACTGGCTGATCGCCGACAAGCCCGCGGCGCAAATCGCCTGAGCGCATCAGGCCAGGCCGGTGAACCGCTCCAACGTCTCGACCACCAGCCGGTGATCCTCCTCCTGCGGCAGGCCCGAGACCGCGACCACGCCGATCAGTCCGGCGCCGCGCACGCGGATCGGGAAGGCGCCGCCATGCTCGGCGAACTCGACCGGATCGACGCCGTAGCGCTGCGCCAGCGTCACGCCGCGCGCCCGGCAGGAGACGCCCATGTGGAACGAGCTGTGGCCGAAGCGGTAGACCGTGGCCGTCTTGCGGCGCACCCAGTGGTCGTTGTCGAGCACGGTCCCCGGCATGGCGACCTGGAACAGGACCTGGTGCACCCGGGTGATCTGGATGGTCAGCGCCGCGGCATCCGCGCGGGCGCGCTCGATCAGCTTCATGCCGAGGCGGAACGCGTCCTCGTGGTCGAAGCGTTCGAGTTGCAGGCGCTCCTCCTGTGCCAGCAGCTCGGCCAGCAGCCTCTCGTCGTCCGTCACGGCAGGAACTCCATCACACCGGCGTCATGGCGGCTCGCGTCACGCCCGCGATCCTGGCATCCTCGGCCCGACGGCCGCAACCGGGCCACAGACGAATGGAGGCGAGCAGATGGCGTGCAGGCGCAACTTCCTTGGACTGGCCGCGGTGGCGCTCTTGGCCGGCACCCTGCCCGCCCATGCCCAATCGGCCTATCCGACGCGTCCGATCAGTCTGATCGTGCCGTTCCCGGCCGGCGGCTCGACCGACCTCGTGGCACGGGTGGTGGCGGAGAAGATGAGCGGGCTCCTCGGCCAGCAGATCGTGGTCGACAATCGCGGCGGCGCCGGCGGCAATGTCGGCTCGGCTGCCGCCGCCAAGTCGGAGCCCGACGGCTACACGCTGCTCATGGGCACGGTCGCGACGCACGCGATCAACTCCGCCCTCTACAAGAAGATGCCCTACGACCCGGTCAAGGATTTCGCCCCGGTCTCGCTGCTCGTCGTGGTCCCCAACGTTCTCGTGGTCAATCCCGACTTTCCGGCCAAGAACGTCCAGGAGCTGATCGCCCTCGCCAAGGAGAAGCCGGGCGAGCTGAGCTACGCCTCCTCGGGCAACGGCACGCCTTTGCATCTCTCCGGCGAGCTGTTCAAGTCGATGGCCGGCGTCGACATCGTCCACGTGCCCTACAAGGGCGCCGGCCCGGCGCTGGTCGACGTGATGGGCGGCCACGTGCCGATCATGTTCGACAACCTCCCCTCCTCGACCGACCACATCAAGGCCGGTAAGCTGCGCGGCCTCGCCGTCACCACGGCCGAGCGCTCGCCGTCCATGCCCGATCTGCCGACGATCGCGGAATCCGGCCTGCCTGGCTACGAGACCTACACCTGGAACGCGTTGTTCGTCCCCGCCGGCACGCCGCCCGACGTGATCGCCAAGTTGAACGAGGCGGCGGTGGCCGCCGTGAGCGATCCCGAGGTCAAGGCCAAGCTCGAGACCATGGGCGCTTCGATCGTGGGCTCGACGCCGGAGCAGCTCGCCAAGCACGTCCAGGCCGAGTTGGACAAGTGGGGGCCGGTGGTCAAGGCCTCGGGAGCACAGATCGACTGAGGGGTCGACTCTCCCCAACTGGGTGATTGACGCCCAGGGGCAATTCGACGATAGGTTGCACGCACGCGCCTTGCCCCAACGGAGAGGCATGTGCATGGGAGACGCGCTCGGGTGGCTCCTCGGGGCCGCCTCGTTTGTTCCTCACGGCTACTGCCTGTTGTGGCGGCCGGATCTCGTGGCGCTGCACGCCGGCTCGGACGTGGTGACGGCGGCCGCCTACTTCTCGATCCCCGCCGCCATGCTCGCGTTCCTGCGCCGCCGCCCCGACCTCGACTATCCGGGCGTGGTGCTGCTGTTCGCCATCTTCATTCTCGGCTGCGGGCTGACCCACGTCGCCGACCTGCTGACTCTGTGGTGGCCGATCTACGGCGCCGAAGGTCTGGCCAAGGCACTGACCGCGACGGTCTCGCTGGTCACCGCGGTGGCGATCTGGCGCCTTCTGCCCGGTTCTCTCGAGGTGCCGAGCCCGGCACAGCTGCGGCGTGCGAACGAGGAACTGAGCGCTGAGGTGGCGCGCCGTGCCTCGGCCGAACGGGCGCTCGCCGACACGCTGGCCGGGCTCGAGGCGCAGGTGGCCGCCCGAACCAGCGAACTGGCACAGGCGAATGCGCGGCTCACGGACGAGATCGCCGAGCGGCGGCGGGCGGAGCAGTCAGCCCGCGAGGGCGAGGCATGCCTCGGCCGGCTTGCCGAGCGGCTGCAACTCGCGATCGAAGCGACCGAGCTCGGCATCTGGGACGGCGACATCACCACCGGCAACCGCCGGTGGTCCGCCGAGCTGACCGCCATGCTGGGCCTGCCCGCCAACAGCGCCGCTGACCTCGCTTTGTTCATTTCGCACGTCCATCCCGACGATCGCGACACGGTGAGCGAGCACTACCGGCGCGCCTGCGACGTGCGCGGTGGCGGGGAGCTCCACAGCCAGTTTCGCATCGTGCGTGGCGGCGACGCGGCCGAGCGCTGGGTGGAGGCGCGCGGGCGGGTCTATTTCGACGAGGCCGGCAGGCCGGTCCGCGACCTCGGCACGCTGGCCGACATCACCGAGCGCAAGGCCGCCGAGGAGCGCGTCCGCCATCTCGCCCTGCACGACCCGCTGACCGGGCTGCCGAACCGGACCCTGCTCAACGATCGGCTGACCCAGGCGATCGCGCGGGCGCGGCGGCGCGGCGAGCAGGTCGCCCTGATGCTGCTCGACCTCGACCAGTTCAAGGAGGTCAACGACGCGCTGGGCCATCAAGCGGGCGACGCCCTGCTGTGCGAGGTCGCGGCACGGCTGACCGCCGTGGCCCGGGCCAGCGACACCTGGGCCCGGCTCGGCGGCGACGAGTTCGCCCTCGTCCAGGAGGGCGCCATGTCGCCCGACGCCGTCGCGAGCATGGCCGCACGCGTCCTGGGGGCGCTGCAGTCGCCGTTCCAGGTCGCGGGCCACGAGCTCGATGTCGCGGGCAGCCTGGGCGTGACGGTCTTTCCGCAGGATGGAGACTCGCCAGAGCAGCTGATTCGCAACGCCGATGTCGCGCTCTACCGCGCCAAGGCCGCGGGGCGGGGGCGTTTCGAGCTCTATCGCAGCGAGCTGGACAAGGAGCGGCGGCGCACCAGCCAGCTGCAGCGCGAGCTGCGCAACGCGCTCGAGCGCGACCGCTTCGCGCTGGTGTATCAGCCGGTGTTCGAGCTGCCGCGCTGGCGGCTGGCGAAGACCGAAGCGCTGGTGCGCCTGCGGCAGGACGATGGCGAGCATCTGAGCGCGGCGGCGTTCATTCCCCAGGCGGAGAGCTCGGGGCTGATACATCCGCTGGGCGAGTGGGTGCTACGCCAGGCGTGCCTTCAGGCCGCCGTGTGGCGGGCCGCCGGCGGGCCGCTCAAGGTCGCGGTGAACGTCTCGGCGGTCCAGCTCCGCGGCGCCGGATTTCCCGCCCTGCTGCGCCAGATCCTCGACGAGACCGGCCTCCCCGGGGAGTTGCTGGAGCTGGAGCTGACGGAATCGGTCTTTCTCGACGGCTCCAAGAGCCAGATCCGCGAGACCCTGCGCGAGATCGCGGCGATCGGCGTGACCCTGGCGATCGACGACTTCGGCTCCGGCTACAGCTCGCTCGCCTATCTGCGCGACTTCCCCTTCCACGAGGTCAAGATCGACAAGTCGTTCGTCGCCGACATCGGGCGCAGCGCCGGCGGCGGCGCCATCGCGGCCGCGGTGATCGGCCTCGCCCACAGCTTGCGCAAGCGGGTCACGGCGGAAGGCGTCGAAACCCACGAGCAGCTGGAATTCCTCCGCGCTCGCGGCTGCGACGCGGCGCAGGGCTATCTGCTGGCGCGGCCGGCACCCGCCAGCCGCCTGCTGGAGCTAGGCCGCGCCGTGGCGTGAGGAGGCCGGCGCCGCGCCGTCAGGCCTGGTGCACCTTCTCGCCGGCGACATAGGTCGCGCGCACCGCACGATCGTCGCCCATGGTCATCAGGACGAACAGCTCCTCGGCGAGATCGCCGTCGACCGTCTCCATCCGGTGCGCCATGGCGGGCGTGGCGCGGGCGTCGAGCACGACGAGGTCGGCCTCGCGGCCCGGCGTCAGGCTGCCGATCTCGGCCTCCAGCGACAGAGCGCGGGCGTTGCCCAGCGTCATCAGATAGAAGGCGTCCAGCGCCGGGAGATTCTGCCGGCGGAGCTGCAGCACCTTGTAGGCCTCGGCGGCCGTGCGCAGCATCGAGTAGCTGGTGCCGCCGCCGACGTCGGTGGCCAGGCTCACCCGCACCGGACGGCGCGGATCGCGCAGCAAGGCCAGGTCGAACAGGCCGCTGCCGATGAACAGGTTGGAGGTCGGGCAGAAGGCCGCGATCGACCGCGTCGCCGACAGCCGCTCGAGCTCGGCCTCGGCGAGGTGGATGCAGTGCCCGAACAGCGAGCGCGGGCCGAGCAGGCCGTAGCGGTCGTAGATGTCGGTATAGCTGGTGGCCTGTGGGTAGAGACGCCGCGCCATGGCGATCTCGTCGTGGTTCTCGGCGAGATGGGTCTGCAGGTAGCAGTCCGGATGCTCGCGCAGCAGCGCACCCGCCGCCTCGAGCTGCGCCTCGGTCGAGGTCAGCGCAAAGCGCGGCGTGATCGCGTAGTGCTGCCGGCCGCGGCCGTGCCAGCGCCCGGCCAGCGCCTTGGTCTCGTCGTAGCCCTTCTGCGCCGTGTCCAGCAGCCCCTCCGGCGCGCCGCGGTCCATCATCACCTTGCCGGCGATCATCCGGGAGTTCCGGCGGTGGCTCTCCGTGAAGAACGCCTCGGCCGATTCCGGGCGCACCGTGCAATAGACCACGGCGGTGGTGGTGCCGTTGCGGAACAGCTCGTCGAGGAAGAACTTGGCGAGGCGTCCGGCATGTGCCGGATCGCCGAACTTCTGCTCCTCGACGAAGGTGTACTTCTGCAGCCATTCCAGGAGCTGCGCGCCGTAGGAGGCGATGACCTGGGTCTGCGGAAAGTGGATGTGGGTGTCGATCAGCCCGGGCAGGACGAGCTGGTCCGGATAGTGATGGACCGTCGTCCCCTCGACCAGGCGAGGCAGGAGGTCCTTGGCCTCCCCCACCTCGACGATCCTGCCATCCTCGATCGCGACCACTCCATCCTGCCAGTAGCGATGACTTTCCCCGGCACGGGCCTCGGCCGGATCGTCGATGAAGGTGAGAAGGCGGCCGCGGACCGCACTGCGCTCGCTCATGGTCGGTTCCGGGCTATTCGGGCTTCGCGCCGTCGGCGATCCAGGCGGCCAGGATCTGCCGCTCGTCCGCCGAGATCTCGGTGATGTTGCCGGGCGGCATGGCGTGGGTCAGCACGGCCTGGAGCTCGATCTGCCGGGCGTGCTGGACGATGCGCTCGGGGGTGTCGAGCATGACGCCCTTGGGCGGCACTGGGATCCCCTCCCAGAGGGGCTCGGATGCGTGGCACATGCTGCAGCGGCCCAACACCACCTCCTCGGCCTGGGCGTAGGTCACGGGCTCCGCCGGGGCGGCCGCCTCCTCCGAGCCGGACGGGCCGGCCATGCTGAGCAGGATGATCAGCACCATGCCGGCGGCGGCGACCCCCCAGGTCCACCAGGGCGAGGGCAGGCCCTTGTGGCGGCTGTTGTAGAAGTGGCGGATCACCGCGCCGATCACCAGGACGAGGCCGAAGATCAGCCAGTTCCAGCGGGTGGCGAACGCCAGCGGGTAGTGATTGGCGATCATCACGAAGATGACCGGCAGGGTCAGGTAGTTGTTGTGGAGTGAGCGCTGCTTGGCGACGGCGCCGAGCTTCGGGTCGGGCTCCTTGCCGGCGATCAGGTCGGCGACGACCACCTTCTGGTTGGGGATGATCACCATGGCGACGTTGGCCACCATCATCGTGCCGACCAGGGCGCCCATCTGCATCATGGCGCCGCGGCCACTGAACAGGAAGGTGTAGGCGAAGGCGAGCACGAGCAGGAAGGCGAAGAGCACGGCGAACAGCAGCGCGTCATTGTCGCCCAGCTTGGACTTGCAGAGCTGGTCGTAGACCAGCCAGCCCAGGACCAGCCCGACGACGCTGATCGCCACGGCGCCCCAGACCGGCAGGGACAGGACCGAGGTGTCGATCAGGTAGAGCTGCGCGCCGAAATAATAGACGATGACCAACAGGCCCATGCCGGAAAGCCAGGTGGCGTATGCCTCCCATTTGAACCAGGTCAGCTCGTCGGGCATCCGCGCCGGCGCCACGAGATACTTGACCATGTGGTAGAAGCCGCCGCCATGCACCTGCCAGGCCTCGCCGCCGGCCCCGTCCGGCAGGCCCGGCCGCTGCTTCAGGCTGGAGTCGAGGTGAACGAAATAGAACGAGCTGCCGATCCAGGCGATGCCGGCGATGACATGCAGCCATCGCACCGCCATGCTCAGCCACTCCCACAAGATCAGCTCCATGACCATCCCCTCGCCTGCTCGCACCATCACGCCGGCCCGCCGATCGGTGGTAATCCAGCGGCATGCGATGGTGAACAGGCTCACCTCGCCCAGCAGCTTCAAACCGAAGCAAACAATGCGCCGCTTCCGGGGGGACCAAGATGGCGATGCTACTGGAGAACATGCAGGTCTTCGCCCGCGTGGTGGAGCTCGGCAGCCTGTCCGCGGCCGGGCGCCACCTGCGGCTGTCGCCGGCGGTGGTCAGCCACCGGCTGCAGCAGCTCGAGAGCCATCTCGGCGTGCGGCTGCTCAATCGGACGACCCGCCAGGTCCAGCCGACCGAACAGGGTGCCGCCTACTACGAGGCTTGCCAGGACGTGCTCGCCGCCCTTGCTCATGCGGAAAGCGTGATCGCCGATGCCGGCGGCACGCCCCGCGGCAATCTGCGCGTCACCGCCCCGCTCGGGTTCGGGCGGCGCATCCTGGCCCCCATGATCCCGGCCTTCATCGCCAAGCATCCGGAGCTGGGCGTCCGCCTGCGGCTGTCCGACCATCTCCTCGATCTGCTGCGCGAGTCGGTCGACGTCGCCATCCGCATCGGCGTCCTCGCCGATTCGAGCCTGATCGCGCGCAAGCTGTGCGACTGTCCTCGCCTGCTCTGCGCGGCACCCGCCTATCTCGAGCGGCGCGGCCTGCCGCGACGCCCGGAGGAACTGCTCGACCACGAGTGCCTGCTGCTGCGCTTTCCCGGCTCGCAGCAGTTCCGCTGGACGCTCCAGACGCCGGATGGCCCCGAGACGGTGCCGATCTCCGGCCGGATCGACGCCGACGACGGCGACGTACTGACGACCTGGGCGCTGGCGGGCCAGGGCATCGTGCTCAAGCCACGCTTCGAGGTCGTCGAACATCTTCGCAGCGGTGCGCTCGTGCAAGTCCTCGCCGACTTTCCGCCCGAGCCCGCAAGTCTAGCGATCGTCTATCCTCATCGACAATTTCTTCCAGCCAAGGTCAAAGCGTTCGCCGACTTCATGTCGGCGGAGATCGGCACCAGGCTCGCCGCGCACGGAGAGCGTCGGTTACCAGACTGTTAAATCGTTTCAGCACCCCCGCCGCCTCGCATTGTTCCAAGGCAACACGGCCCACTCATCATACCAAAATAAATCCTTTGAGATCACGGCCACTTATGCTAGGTGGTTCGTAGCTCGCAACAGCGAGCCTCGACCCGAGGGGGGTTCGGAATGAGGGCGCAGCGGCAAGATCACGTCGCAAAGCCGTCCGCTCCCGTCGTTCTCGACGGATGGAGCGCGACGCGCCGGGGTGAGCCCCGGCTCGAGGAGCTGATGGAAGATCCGATGATGGATCTGATCTGGCGTCGCGACGGTATCGAACCGGGCCGTGCCCGCGAGACGTTGCGCAAGTTGCGCGCCATCGTCCGTGCCGGCCAGGAGGCCATGGTCGAAGCCTGATCGTCGCGCGTTCAGGCGAGCTGCTCGCGGCCGACGGCATCGGTCAGTCGTCGCAGTTCGGCGACCATCGTTGCCGGATCGTCGCTCGGTGGCAAATCTTCGAACGATCGTGCTTTGCCGACGCGCACGCGGATCGTGCGGCCGGTGTGGTTCAACGTCTCGCGCACCAGCATGCCGAGCCGTAGGGTTGCGCTGAAGCGGCTGACCAGCTGAAAGAGGCGGCTGTTCTGACCCTCGAAGTGCACGGGCAGGACGGTCGCGCGCGAGTTCATGACGAGCCTGCCGACGAAGGGATGCCAGTCGTGATCGACGGCGGGGCCGAGGGGCGTCTGCGCGGTCGACACGGCACCGCCGGGAAAGATGATCAGGCAGCCGCCTTCCTGGAGGAGAGCCCTCGCCCGGCGGCGCGAGCGCGCGCTGACGACCGCGGCTTCGGCGGTCTCGGCGAAATTGATGGGCAGCACGAACTCGCGCACCTCGGGCACGCGGCAGAGCGTGCTCATGGCGACGACCTTGAAGTCCTCGCGCACCAGCGAGACGAGATGGCAGAGAATGAGCCCGTCCACGACGCCGAACGGATGGTTCGCCACGACCACCAGTGGCCCCGACCGCGGCACGGCCTCGAGGCGGCCCTGATCGTAGTCGACGCGCAGATCGAGGCCGCGGACCGCCTCCGACCAGACCGTGGTGTCCGGCCCCAGGCGCCGACGGACCGTGTGATAGATATGCTCGGCGCGGCGCCGTCCCGTCGCCCGCTCGACGGCGAGGATCGCCAGCTGCTTGAGCCTGCCGTCCTCCGGCGCGGCGTAGCTCAGGGCCATGCGATCCAGGGCTGTGCTGCGCAGCACGTCTCGGCCTCCACTCAGCTCTCGTGGCCGGCAGCTCGTGCCGCATGGCGAGACTAGGCCCGGAACAGCGATGGTCCCGTGACGATGGTGCGACGGGGCCGAGACGGCGCGCGGGATCAGATCAAGGCGCGCTCGCGCCGGCGCACCACCCAGGCGAGGACGATCGCGAACAGCAAATGTCCGATCAGCGATGCCCAGGTCAGCGGAATGAAACCGAGGAAGGGGGGCAGGCCCGCGATCAGATGGGCCATGACGTAGAGGGCGAAGATCCACAGGCCGATGCCGTAGCCGACGGCCACCAGCCACCAGGGCAGCCCGGGCACGATGGCACGTGCCAGCGGGCGGGCGACGAACAGGTAGCCCAGGGGATAGATCAGGAAGCCGACGACCAGGTGGATCAATTCCGCCATGGGCCGGCTGGCCAGGCCGAACACCGACTGGACCAGTGCCGCGGGCTCGAGCGGCCCGCCCACCCAGAGCGGCGTGAGCAGGCGCGCCCAGACCTCCCAGGTCATATCGGCAGCGAGCCCGGCGAGCAACGCCGTGGCCAGGGTCGCTCCGACCAGGTCCGGCCAGGGGCTCGACGGCGCCGCCTGCTGGATGGGCATGGGTGTTCCGCCGCTGTCGTTCACCGACCGGCACCTTGCCACGAGTGGCGGCGGCCGCTCAGGCCCGGCCGCCGCCACTCACGGTACTCTGATCGGCCGCGAGGTCTCTTACCCCCGCAACGTCACACCTTCGGCAGGATCGACACCATTCGCGCGATCGAGGGTACGCCCTGGGCATTGAGGACGAACAGCATGTAGCGTCCCGGCGGGGCGAGGTTGGCATTCGCCGGCGAGCGGAACTTCACGATGTTGCCCGACACCGTGAACAGCAGGTCCATGAAGCGCTGCTCCATGTTGAACGAGTGCGTGACCGAGCCGGTCTTGATCAGCGTGACGCGCGCGATCGCCGCGCCGTTGTCGACCTTGACCTGATGCTGGGTGGCGTAGCGCAGCTCGGTCGCCCCGCTGACGATCCGCGGCCGCGGCGCGAACTGTCCGGTCGCGTCGAACAGATAGGGCGGATAGTAGATCTCGGCGTCGAGGTTGGTCTGCGGGGCATTGCCCCCGGCACCGCCGCCGCCGACCAGGATGGTGGCGTCGGGCAGCAGCAGCCCGATCGAATGGTACATCCGGGCCCTGCCGGAGGTGGTGGCGGCGCCGACCGTCCAGGCGCCGGTATTCGGATCCCAGATGAAGGCACGATCGTTGACGCCGACCAGCTGGTTGGCGAGGTAACTGCCGCCGGTGACGACGACCCGGCCGTCAGGTACCACCGTCGCATTGTGCCAGCTCAGCGGCAGCGGCATCGGGCTCGTGGCCGTGACCTTTGGCTTGGTGCCGTTGATGTCGATCGTATAGGCGGCGGCGACGGCGGGTTGGTCGCTCCAGCCGGCGTAGGCACCGCCACCACAGCGCAGGATCTTGCCCGGCCGGTACATGACCTCGCTCGAGGTGACGCCGTCCGGGCCGCCCTTCGGCAGCGCGCCGGCCATCGTCAGCGTCCCGAGGCCGGTCGGGTTGACGTAGTACATCTTCCGGAACGCGTACCCGAAGATGCGACCGTCCGGCGCCACCCAGTTGCGCGGATACCAGTAGCTCAACCCGGCGGTGCTCATGCCCAGGAGCGGCCGCAGGCTGCCGTCCGCGGCGCGCACTTCCGCGAGATCGATGCCGGTGGCGGTGCCCTGGCTCGCGGTCTGGCGCCCGCCCTGAACGTAGATCTCGCCGTTGGGCAGGGTGGTCAGCGTGGCGTACCAGCGTGGCCGGCTCATGTCCGGGCCCGGGATCAGGGTATTGGTGTCCGGGTCGAACGTGATGGTGTGGGGATTGCCGGTGCCGGTGGTCGACACCCCGTTCCAGATGTCGCCGCCGGCGAGGAACACGTCGTTGCTCTGCGGCAGGATGATCTGGGCGCTGCAGAACAGGTCGGTGCCGGTGCCGTTCGGCAGCGTCGCATGCCCGGCCCCGGGTCCGTACTGCGGATCCCAGACGTCGTAGATGAACATGCCGGTCTGCTGGCCCGTCCCGCTCGAGCCATAGGACATGACGGTGCCCGAGGGCAGCAGCATCGCGTGCAGCGGGATCAGCGGCCACGGATAGAGTCCGGACCAGGCGCCGATGCCGTTGTCGGCGCGCGCCGCGAAGGGCTTCGCGGCGAGCGCGAGCCCCAAGGCGCTGCCGAGACCGAGAGTGCCGAACGAGCGCCGCGACCAGCCGGCGCGCGGCGAAGGGGAGTCGTTTCCTGAGAACGTCAAGGTCATGCCTTCCCAAAGGCCAAACATTTGTCGTCCACTCTAGCAGACGGCACCGTCAGTGGGACGTCCGAGCCAGCACAAGCGTCCCAGAATATGCTTCCAGATTGTATCCGCCGTTTGTCTGCGGCTTTCAGCCCACAGCGGAACCGCCGCTCACGCTCTCGATCAGCGGCAGGAGTGGCCGCTCCGCGCGTGCGCCGAACTGCGCGATGATGGCCGCGGCGCAGGCGCTGCCGAGCCGGCCGCAGGTGGCGAGGTCGCGTCCGAGCGTGAAACCGCGCAGGAAGCCGGCGGCGTAGAGGTCGCCGGCACCGGTGGTGTCGAGCAGGCGCTCGGGTACCACCGGATCGATCACGTGCACCTCCTCGCCACGGACGACGACCGAGCCCTTCGCGCCCCGGGTCAGGGCGGCGAAGTCGACGTGACGCCGCACCTGTTGCAGGGCCTCGTCGAAGCTCGCGGCCTCATAGAGGCTGACGATCTCGCTCTCGTTGGCGAACAGGATGTCGACCTGGCCCTCGACCAGCTCACGGAACTCCGCGCGCCAGCGGTCGACGCAGAACCCGTCCGAGAGGGTCAGTGCCAGCGTCCTGCCGGACTCGTGACAGATCGATGCGGCCTTGCGGCACGCCGCCTTGGCCTCCGGCCTGTCCCAGAGATAGCCTTCGAGGTAGGTGATCGAGGCGCCGGCCACCAGTTCCGCGCCGACGTCATCGGGCCCGAGCTCGACGCAGGCGCCCAGATAGGTGTTCATGGTCCGCTGGCCGTCGGGGGAGACGAAGATCATGCTGGTCGCCGTGGACGGCCCAGTCGGGCTCGGCGGATTGCGGAAGGTGACGCCCGCGGCGCGGATGTCGTGGCCGAATACCCCGCCCAGTTGGTCGTCCCGGACCCGGCCGATATAGGCTGCGCGTCCGCCCAGCGAGGCGACCGCCGCCATCGTGTTGGCGCAGGAGCCGCCGGAGACCTCGCGCGCCGGGCCGAGCCGCCGGTATAGGAATGCGCTACGCTCCTCGTCGATCAGGGTCATCGCCCCTCGGGCCAGCCCGAGCTCGTCGACCAGATCGTCCTCGGCGTAGGCGAGAATGTCGACGATCGCGTTGCCGATGCCCAGAACGTCGTGGCGGTCGTTCCCGGTGCCCGCGAGATGCATGAAGCCGTTCCCCCTTGCCGTGGCGGCGCGCCGGACTATAGCGACCGCGACACCCTCCTCAATCGGTCCGCCAGCGCCGGATCGCCGCGGAACGTCTCGGGATGCTCCAGGATCTCGCTCGTGCCTTCCAGATGCTCGGCGACCCGCGCGTGCGGGGCATCCTGCTCTGGGCTGTCGGGCTTGCCATCGCCACGCTGATCGCCCTGTTCATCGGGGTGGAGGCGCTGGTGACCTGGGCCGCCGACACCGGATACCGCTGGCTCGACCACACCTTTCAGGTCCTCGGCGCTTTCGGCACGGCCGTGGTCGCGTGGTTCCTGTTTCCGAGCATCGTGGTGGCGGTTTCCGGCGTCTTCCTCGACCGCGTCGTCGACGCGACCGAGGACCGGCTCTACCCCGACCTGCCCCCGCCACGTCAGGTGCCGCTCGCCGAATCCCTGCTGAGCTCGCTCCGGCTGCTCGGCGTCGGCATTGCGCTGAACCTTCTGGCGCTGCCGCTCTATTTCCTGCCGCTGATCAACCTGCCGCTCTGGCTCGCGCTCAACGGCTATCTGGTCGGCCGCGAATATGCCGAGCTGGTAGCCGGGCGGCACCTGCCCCCACCGCTCGCGACCCGGCTACGGCGCGAGCGGTGGCTCGCCTTCTGGCTGTCCGGCGTGGTGGTGGCGCTGCTGCTCGCCATCCCGCTGCTGAACCTGATCGCACCGGTGATCGGCGCCGCCTTCATGTGCCAGCGCTATCAGCGCTATTGCGCCGATGCCACAATCGCACTGCGCGATCATTGATAATTAATATTCGCGCACTGCGTGCATCCGGATTGCTTTGACAGCGCTCGGAGCGGCGCCTAATCCTGCCGCTCCGTCCGCACTGGCCCGGCCGCAGCGGCCCGGAATCCGCCGGTGGCGACCCTCACGATCTCGGGGCTTGCTGCATGTTCCGCAAGAAAGACGTCGATCCGATTCGCCCCGCGGGCCTGGGCGACAAACCGGCCGAGGGCGGCATGCACTCGCCGCTCGAGCTACGCACGCCGCCGGTGCCCGAGGCAGCACCGCGCCCGGTCCTGGCGCCGATGGGTCGCGATGCCAAGCCGGCGGCCCCGGCCGAGGAGGCGGGCAAGCGGCTGATCGTCGGCCAGGGCATCAGCCTCTCGGGTGAGATCACCGCCTGCGACCGGTTGGTGGTCGACGGCAGCGTCCAGGTGACGCTGAATCAAACCCGGGCGATCGAGATCACGGAATCCGGCCGGTTCACCAACGGCAAGGCCGAGGTCGAGGAGGCCGAGATCAGCGGCGTGTACGAGGGCGACCTCACCGTGCGCAAGCGGCTGCTGATCCGCAGCACGGGGCAGGTGAAGGGCACGGTGCGCTATGGCGAGCTCGAGATCGAGCGCGGCGGCCACCTCTCCGGCACGATCTCCATGCTGGAGCCCGGCGGCCTCTGAGGTCCGCCGCCTGACGGCGGCGCTGATGATGGCGGCAGTGGCCGGCTGCGCCCGCGCATCGGCCCCGCTCCCCGCCACGGCGGACTTGGCCGGCCTGCCGTCGCCCATAGGCGCACCGCAGCTGAGCCGAGCCGAGGGCGAGGTCGAGTACCGGCGCTATCGCGTGGGCCCGTGCCAGCTCGACCTGTTCCTCAGCGACGCGCCGAGCGGTACCGTGACGCTCGATTGGCTCGACGCCCGTCCGGCGCGGGAAGCCGACCCCGCCCTGGGCTCGGCCTGCTCCGAGCTGGCGGCACGTCTGCGCGGCAGGTCCCTCGGCGAGCTGCTCTGATCATTCCTGCGGCTCGCCTCCCGGCACCCGCAGCGCATCGGCCAGGCGAACGCTCGCAGAGCCGCGGCGCGCAGGCTGCTGCTGACTCGGGTGCGGCTTCCAGCCCGACATGAACAGGATGTCGAAGGTCGCCGGCACGCGACCTTCGGCGTCGCCGAAGCGCTCGGCATAGAGCTGGCAGGCCAGCGCCAGGGTGTCGCGACGCATCGCCCCCGAGCGGCGCTGCCGGAGCGCGTTGCCCTCCCCCATCCGCCCCAGATCGCGCATCAGGCGCAAGGCGTCGCCATAGCTGACCGTGATCCGGTCCACGTCCACGACCGGCAGGGCGAAGCCGGCCCGTTGCAGCAACGCGCCGGCATCACGCACGTCCGCGAACGGCGACACGCGCATGCTGGCCCCGCCCTCGCAGGCCAGCTCGGCCTCGGTGAGTACCTGTCGCAGCTCCACCAGGGTCTCGCCGCCGGGCATCGCGAGCAGCAGGAGACCGTCCGGCGCCAGGCAGCGATGCAGCTGGACCAACGTCCCCGGCAGGTCGTTGACCCAGTGGAGCAGCATCGGGCTGAGGACGAGATCGAAGGCCGCCTCGGCAAAGGGCAGCGCCTCGGCGTCGACCACGACCCTTCGCCCCCTCGTGCCGAGAATCGCCACGCTCTCGTCCGCGGCGATCACGAGCTCCAACCCGGGGTGGCTGCGAATCTGCGTCTCGACGAGCCCCGCCGGCGCGCCGAGGATCATCACCCGACGAAACTGCCGGCGGACGTCCAGGAGCCGCTCGAGCAGCCGCTCGATCACCTCGCGGACGAGAAAGCCGCCGGAAGCAAAGTCCGCGGCGAGCCGATCCCGGCGCCGGCGCACGAGTGACCGATCGAAGATGCGCAGCGGGTCGGCCATCGGCGGCGACCGTGGATGGGCTAGGCCAGGAGCTGGTCGAGCCTGCGGCTGGCCTTCGCCCGATGCTCGCCGGTCACGTGACGGGCGAACGCTCCGAGCACGGCGGCGATCACCGCGGCGTCGTCCGTGAAGCCGATGCCGGCCACGATGTCCGGCACCGCATCGGTCGGGAGGATGAAATAGGCCAGCGCGGCCAACAGGACGCCGCGCACATGCATCGGCGTCCGCCGGTCGACCGCGCAGTACCAGGCGGCCAGAACCTGGTCCGCGAAGGTGATGCGCGCGGCGACCCGGGCGAGCTTGCGCCACAGGCGC
This sequence comes from Geminicoccaceae bacterium, assembly GCA_039808865.1. Lineage (GTDB taxonomy): Bacteria > Pseudomonadota > Alphaproteobacteria > Geminicoccales > Geminicoccaceae > Benzoatithermus. The sequence continues at coordinate 1,833 of JBDHTW010000086.1, read as the reverse complement.
GGCTCGTCCGACGACTTCCATTGCGGCAGGGCGACGAGGTCGGTGCTCATGGCTGCTACATTTGTGCGCGAACCGCCTCCGCGACAAGGCCGGTGGCGGCGAACGCCGCGAACCCGGCGAATGCCATTGCCATCGGCGCCATCGCCAACCAGTGTTGCCGCGGTCGAGCTGAACGATAACGAGCGGGGACGATGCAGGAAGCGCGCGCGATATTGTCTCACTTCCTCCTGGGCAGCGTCGTTGCCGCGACGACGTGCAGCCTGATGCCCGACCGCGCCGATGCCCACATCGCAAACCTGCGCCTGATCGAGGACGGCTGCGACGTCGGCGGCCGGGGCAACGACATTCAGGCGATCGAGAGCCATTACGAAGCCGACAGCGACCGAATCGTCGTGACGCTGCGCCTCTGCGCCGAGGCCAGACCGAAGACGACCTACCGCATTCACCTGGACCACGCGGCGCCATTCGTCGGCAGCGGGCGCGCGCAGGCCGGCTGCGTCGCCATGGCCGACACGGTGATCGCCCGGACACCGGCGGGCCATCGCGGCGTCGGCAGCAGCACGGTGGAGGACAACGCCGTTCGTTTCGTGGTGCCGCTCGCCAAGCTGCACCTCCGCAAACCCCGGCAGCAGCCGCTCATCGCGCTGTGGGCGACCAGCAGCCTCGGCAACACCGAGGACCGTGCGCCGAACCGGGAGACCGGCGACGGCTGCGCGGAGCCGCAGGCGACCACCGAAACGCTGGTGCAGGCGCGGGTCGCCATCACGGGCGGCCTCGCCTTCGTCAGTTCCTACTCGTTCACCGGCGCCATCGGCCCGAGCGCGACGGTGGCAATCAACGTCGCCGACCTCACCTGCCAGCAGCAGGCGGCCAACGCGGGCTATGCCGACACGGGCGGCATCCACGCCTGGCTGACCAACCTCACCAGCAACCCCGCGGCGCACATCTTCGATCCGGGTTTCGGGCCGATCCAGACGCCCGACGGCACGGTGGTGGCGAACAGCATCTCGGACTTTCAGAACTGCGACCCGGCCGCCGGCAACCAGTGCCTGCTCGCCCCGATCGACAAGGACATCCAGGGCAACCTGATCACGGACAACTTCGTCTGGACCGCCACCTTGCCCAACGGCACGAATCCGGGCGCCTCGCTCGACGATTGCGACGGCTGGACCTCGGACTCGGCCGATGCCGACGGCGACGGCGGCGTCCCGACCGAGACCAATGCCGGCTTCACGACCGGAGTCGAGGACAGCTGCAGCGCCAGCCACGCGGTGCTTTGCGTGCAGTTCGAGTAGCTGCGGGGAAAGAGCCTTGCCGCACCGTCTCGTCCTTCTCTGCGCCATCGGGGCGATGGCGGTCGCGGCCCGGCCCGCCGCCGCGACGGCCGACGCGGTCAACCTGCGCCTGATTCAGGACGGCTGCGACGTCGGCGGCCGGGGCAACGACATCCAGGCCATCCAGAGCCACTACGAGCCGGGCCGGGACCGCATCGTCGTCACACTGCGGCTCTGCGGCGCGGCCAAGCCCAAGGCCACCTACCGGGTGCATCTGGACCATGCCGCCCCGTTCGTCGGCAGGGCGCGCAGTCCTGGCGGCTGTGTCTCGCTGGCCGACACCGTCGTGGCACAGACCCCTTCAGGGCATCGCGGGATCGGCAGCAGCCGGCTCGAGGGCAACACGGTGCGCTTCACGGTGCCGCTCGACAGGCTGCCTGTCGGCACCCCCAAGCAGCAGCCTCTGATAGCGCTCTGGGCGACCAGCACGCTCGGCGGCGTGACCGATCACGCGCCCAACCTGGAGGCCGGCGACGGCTGCGCGCAGCCGCAAGCGAGC
>JBDHTW010000085.1:0-18559 GCA_039808865.1 Geminicoccaceae bacterium | reverse complement strand
CGCGGTCGAGGCCGCCTCGCCCTTCGGCTGGACCCGCTACGTCGCCAGCGAAAACGACGTCGTCGGCATGACCAGCTTCGGCGCCAGCGGACCAATCAAGCAGCTCTACCAGCATTTCGGCATCACGCCCGAGGCGGTGGCCGAGCGTGCCCGCACCCGGGTCGCACTTCGCCAGGCCGCTTGAAGCAAGGGAGGCCCAAAGATGGCATTCATCAGCCTACGCCAGCTCCTCGATCATGCCGCCGAGCACGGCTACGGCGTGCCGGCGTTCAACATCAACGACATGGAGCAGCTTCTCGGGATCATGAACGCCGCCCGGCGCACCGACGCGCCGGTGATCGTCCAGGCCAGCCGCGGCGCCCGCTCCTATGCCGGCGACTTCATGCTGCGCCGGATGGTCGAGGCCACGGTCGAGATGTATCCCGAGATCCCGGTTTGCCTGCATCAGGACCACGGCAACAGCCCCGCCACCTGCCTGTCCGCCATCCAGCACGGCTTCACCAGCGTGATGATGGACGGCTCGCTGGAGGCGGACGCCAAGACGCCGGCTTCCTACGATTACAATGTCGGCGTCACCCGGAGCGTGGTCGACATGGCACATGCCGTGGGTGTGTCGGTCGAGGGCGAGCTCGGCTGCCTCGGCTCGCTGGAGAGCGGCCATGGCGAGGCCGAGGACGGGCACGGTGCCGAGGGCGAGCTCGCCCGCGAGCAGCTCCTGACCGATCCCGACCAGGCAGCCGAGTTCGTCGCCGCGACCAAGGTCGACGCGCTGGCGGTGGCGATCGGCACGTCGCATGGAGCCTACAAGTTCAGCCGCGAGCCCACCGGCGACATCCTGGCCATGGGCGTGATCGAGGCCATCCACGCCCGGCTGCCGAACACGCATCTGGTCATGCACGGCTCGAGCTCGGTACCGCAGGATCTGCAGCAGCTGTTCAACCAGTTCGGCGGCGAGATGCCCCAGACCTGGGGCGTGCCGGTGGCGGAGATCCAGCAGGGCATCCGGCACGGCGTGCGCAAGATCAACATCGACACCGACTGCCGGATCGCGATGACCGGGCAGTTCCGCAAGGTGGCGATGGAGAAGAAGGCCGAGTTCGATCCGCGCGCGTTCCTCAAGCCGGCCATGGCGGCGCTCGAGAAGCTGTGCGCGCAGCGGTTCGAGGAATTCGGCACCGCCGGCCGGGCGTCGCGCATCCGGCCACTACCCCTGGCGGAGATGGCGCGGCGCTACGCGTCGGGCGCACTCGACCCCACGCTCGGCAACACGGCCAAGGCCGCCTGAGACCCGCGGGAAGCAATATCACAGGAGGGTGCGATGAAAGTTCAGACCCGGTCCGCTGCCGACCGCTACAAGGCAGGCGTGTTGCAGTACAAGGAGATGGGCTACTTCGATCTCGACTACGAGCCGAAGGATACCGACGTCCTGTGCTGCTTCCGGATCACGCCGCAGGACGGCGTCGATCCCGAGGAGGCGGCCGCGGCGGTGGCCGGCGAGAGTTCGACCGCCACCTGGACCGTGGTCTGGACGGACCGCCTCACCGCCTGCGAGCAGTACCGCGCCAAGTGCTACCGCGTCGACCCGGTGCCCGGCACGCCCGGGCAGTGGTTCGCCTACATCGCCTACGATCTCGATCTGTTCGAGCCCGGCTCGATCGCCAACCTGACCGCGTCGATCATCGGCAACGTGTTCGGCTTCAAGCCGCTCAAGGCGCTGCGCCTGGAGGACATGCGGCTGCCGGTCGCCTACGTGAAGACCTTCGACGGCCCGGCCACCGGCATCGTCGTCGAGCGCGAGCGCCTGGACAAGTTCGGCCGGCCGCTCCTGGGCGCCACGGTCAAGCCGAAGCTCGGCCTGTCGGGCCGCAATTACGGCCGCGTGGTCTACGAGGCGCTGAAGGGTGGGCTCGACTTCACCAAGGACGACGAGAACATCAACAGCCAGCCCTTCATGCACTGGCGGGACCGCTTCCTCTACTGCATGGAAGGCGTCAACCGGGCGCAGGCCATGACCGGCGAGGTCAAGGGCACCTACCTCAACGTCACCGCCGGCACCATGGAGCAGATGTACGAGCGGGCCGAGTTCGCCAAGGAATTGGGCTCGGTGATCATCATGATCGATCTGGTCATCGGCTACACGGCGATCCAGTCGATGTCGAAATGGGCGCGCAAGAACGACATGATCTTGCACCTGCACCGCGCCGGCCACGGGACCTACACGCGCCAGAAGACGCACGGCGTCTCGTTCCGGGTGATCGCCAAATGGATGCGCCTCGCCGGCGTCGACCACATCCATGCCGGCACGGTCGTCGGCAAGCTCGAGGGCGATCCGCACACCACCAAGGGCTATTACGACATCTGCCGCGAGAACCGTAACCCGATGGCGCTGCAGAACGGCCTGTTCTTCGACCAGGACTGGGCCAGCCAGCGCAAGGTGATGCCGGTCGCTTCGGGCGGCATCCATGCCGGCCAGATGCATCAGCTGCTGACCCTGCTCGGCGAGGATTGCGTGCTGCAGTTCGGCGGCGGCACCATCGGCCATCCGCAGGGCATCGCCGCCGGCGCGCAGGCCAACCGCGTGGCGCTCGAGGCCATGGTCTTCGCCCGCAACGAGGGCCGGGACATCATGGCCGAGGGGCCGGAGATCCTGGAGAAGGCCGGCCGCAACTGCCAGGCCCTGGCCCAGGCCCTCAACCTGTGGAAGGACGTGACGTTCAACTACGCCTCGACCGACACGCCCGACTTCGTCCCCACCCCCACCGCTGCCTGAGCGCGGAGCCCGTCCCATGCGCCTGACCCAGGGAACCTTCTCCTTCCTGCCCGATCTGACCGACGAGCAGATCAGGAAGCAGGTGGCCTACTGCCAGAACAACGGCTGGGCGGTGAACATCGAGTACACCGACGACCCGCACCCCCGGAACACCTACTGGGAGATGTGGGGCCTGCCGATGTTCGATCTCAAGGACCCGGCCGGGGTGCTGCACGAGCTCGATGCCTGCCGCAAGGTGTTCGGCAACTGCTACATCCGGATTTCCGCCTTCGATGCGACCCTCGGCTGGGAGTCGCTGCGGCTCAGCTTCATCGCGCACCGGCCGGCCGAGGAGCCCGGCTTCCATTTGCAGCGCACCGAGGTCCAGGGCCGGCAGGTCCAGTACACGACGCATGCCTACGCCACGGCCAAGCCGATGGGCGAGCGCTACTAGTTCCTCCCTGACCGACTGGCCCCGCCGGACGGCAGCCCGGCGGGGCGCTTTTTCGGTGACGCAGTGCGGAGAGGTGCCATGACGACCGTTGTCGACGAACACGCCACGACCGTCGACCTGGGCAAGGCGTTCGACGAATCCGGCATCGGCCAGATCCTGGAGCAGCTCGATACCGAGCTTGTCGGCCTGACCCCGGTCAAGGCGCGCATCCGCGAGATCGCGGCGCTCCTGCTCGTCGACAAGCTCAGGAAGGATCTCGGCCTGACCAGCCAGATACCGACGCTGCACATGTCGTTCACCGGCAATCCCGGCACCGGCAAGACCACGGTGGCGATGCGGATGGCCGACATCCTGCACCGGCTGGGCTACATCCGCTCCAACCATCTGGTCTCGGTGACCCGTGACGATCTGGTCGGCCAGTACATCGGCCACACCGCGCCCAAGACCAAGGAGATCCTGAAGAAGGCCATGGGCGGGGTGCTGTTCATCGACGAGGCCTATTACCTGTACCGCCAGGAGAACGAGCGCGACTACGGGCAGGAGGCGATCGAGATCCTGCTGCAGGTGATGGAGAACCGCCGCGAGGATCTGGTCGTGATCCTGGCCGGCTATGCCGACCGGATGGACAAGTTCTTCTCCTCCAACCCCGGCTTCCGCTCACGGATCGCGCATCACATCGATTTTCCCGATTACGATCCGTCGGAGCTGATGGCGATTGCGGAGCTGATGCTCAAGGAGCAGAGCTACCGGTTCAGCCCCCGGGCCAAGGCGGCGTTCACGAGCTACATCACGGCCCGTATGACCCAACCGCACTTCGCCAACGCGCGCTCGATCCGCAACGCGCTGGACCGGGCGCGGCTGCGGCAGGCCGTGCGGCTGTTCGAGCATCGACACCAGCCCTTGACGGCCGAGGATCTGACGACCATCGACGCACCCGAGGTGCTGGCGAGCCGCGTGTTCACGGGCGGCGTCGGCGCCCGCACGGAGCAGCCATGACGACCGACAGCGTGCTGATCGCCCCATCGATCCTGGCCTCGGATTTCGCCCGGCTCGGCCAGGAGGTGCGGGCGGTCGACGAGGCAGGAGCGGACTGGATCCATCTCGACGTGATGGACGGCCATTTCGTGCCCAACATCACCTTTGGCCCGGACGTCGTGCGGGCCATCCGGCCCTACAGCCAGAAATGCTTCGACACCCATCTGATGATCGCGCCGGTCGATGCCTACATCGAGCCGTTCGCCAAGGCGGGCGCGGACCGGATCGTGGTCCATGCCGAGGCGACGACCCATCTCGACCGGACGCTGCAGGCCATTCAGGGGCAAGGCAAGCTCGCCGGCGTGTCGCTGAATCCGGCCACACCCGAATCCGTGGTCGAGTACGTGCTGGATCGCATCGACCTGATCCTCGTCATGACCGTCAACCCGGGCTTCGGCGGGCAGAAGTTCATCCCGGCGACGCTGGAGAAGATCCGCCGCCTGCGCGCGATGACCGCCGGCCGGCCGATCCGCATCCAGGTCGACGGCGGCATCACCAAGGAAACGGCACCGCTCGCGATCGAGGCCGGGGCCTCGGTGCTGGTCGCGGGCTCGGCGGTGTTCGGCCAGTCCGATTATGCCCGTGCGATCGCCGCCCTGCGGCCGTCCTTGCGGGTCTGAGACACGCAGTTCCCGGCGCGTCGGCTTTTTCGACCGGACAGAAAAAGGGCAGGCTTGCGCCTGCCCTTTTTTGCTCCTGGCGGGGCTGCTCAGGCAGCCTTCAACAGCACCTGCTCGAGCCGCCGGCTGGCCTCGGCCTCGTCGATGCGCTCGATCGCCGCCACCTCGCGCGCCAAGCGCTCCAGGGCGGCACGGTACATCTGGCGCTCGCTGTAGGACTGCTCGGCATCCTCGGCCTTGTGCAGCTCGCGCACGACCTCGGCGATCGAGACCGGGTCGCCGGAGTTGATCTTCGCCTCGTACTCCTGCGCCCGCCGGCTCCACATCACGTTGCGGCGTGGCCGGGTGCGGATCTTCAGCGCATCCAGGGCGGACGTGATCTTCTCGCGCGAGCTCAGCTTGCGCATTCCCGACTTGCCGGCCTTGTCGACCGGCACGCGCAGGATCAGGCGCTCGTTCTCGAAAGCCACAACATACATTTCGAGCGCCATGCCGGCGATGGTCTGGCTCTCGATGCCGGTGATCCGGCCGACCCCGTGACTGGGGTACACGATATAATCGCCGGTTGCGTAAGCTAGCTTCTTTGTAGCCATCAGGCTTGTTCTCCCGAACGTACGGCGGACCCAGCCTGCACCAGGTAGCAATAGCCGCCGATATATCCGAGACACGCCCAACCGCTTCTGCTTCCCCGATTCGGATGCGCCAAATCGGAGACTATCGGTACGATGGTTAGGCAGGCGTTATCCCAGATACCAAGGACCGAGCAGGGAACATCCCTCACTCGTGTTGTGTGATAATTAGCACAAAATGTGGCAAATTGCCAGCGTCACAAAACGGCGAACAGCCCCGCGCTTCTTGCGCGCGGGGAGTGTCCGATGGTCGCAGCGACACACCGATCGCGAGAACGACTCAGGGCCCGGTGCCGGGCTCGGGGCTGAAGTACTTCTCGAACTTGCCGTCCTCGCCCTTGTGCTCGTCGGCGTCGTCCGGGGGCGGCCGCTTGCGCGTGATGTTGGGCCATGCCCCACTGTACTCGCGATTGAGCTCGAGCCACTTCTCGGCGGCGCTCTCCGTGTCGGGAAGGATGGCCTCGGCCGGGCACTCGGGCTCGCACACCCCACAGTCGATGCACTCGTCGGGATGAATCACCAGCATGTTGTCGCCCTCGTAGAAGCAGTCCACGGGGCAGACCTCGACGCAATCCATGTACTTGCAGCGGATGCAAGCTTCGGTGACCACGTAGGTCATCGATTTCTCCGGTCCTTGCACTGGAACGCGCGTCCCCGCCGGACGCGCGGCGCGGCGGAACATATCGGGGGTACGGGCACGTCGCCAGCGCTTTCGTCAGCCACGACGGCCGAACAGCCGCTCGACGTCCTCGCGCTTGAGCTCGATATAGGTCGGCCGGCCATGGTTGCACTGCCCGGCGAACGGAGTCGCTTCCATTTGGCGCAGCAGCGCGTTCATTTCCTCGAGGCCGAGGCTGCGTCCGGCCCGAACGCTGCCGTGGCAGGCGACACCGGCCAGCACCGCGTCGAGCACCGCCTCGAGGCCCGGCGCCTCGGCCAAGAGATCGGCGGCGAGGTCGCGCACTAAGGGCGCCGCCGCCACCTGACCGAGCAGGGCGGGCAACTCGCGCACCAGGAGGGCACCCGGCCCGAATGGTTCGACGACCAGCCCGAGTTCGGCAAGAACGGGCAGACGCGCGGTCACCGCATCCAGCTCGGCCGCATCGAGCTCGACCACCTCGGGCAACAGCAGCGCCTGGCGCTTGACCCCCCCGGCGCGCAGCTCGGCCTTCAGCCGCTCGTAGACGATGCGCTCGTGGGCGGCATGCTGGTCGACCAGGATCAGGCTGTCGTTGGTCTCGGCCAGGATCCAGCTCCGGTGCAGCTGCGCCCGGGCGGCGCCGAGCGGGAACGCGGAGACGGGCTCGACTGGCGCGGCCACGGCCCGTGCCGTCGGCGCGCCCACCGCCAGCGCCGCCTGCAGCAGGCCCGGCACCCAGCCGTCGCCACGCTCGGCCAGGCCGGGGCGAGGCGACGGCTGCGGCAGAGGCGGACCGGGACGGAAGGCACCCAGCGTGACGCCGCTGGCGGCGGCGCTGCGATGGCCGTGCTCGGCCAGGGCGCGCTTGAGGCCACCGACGATCAGGCCGCGGACGAGACCGGGATCGCGGAAGCGGACCTCGGCCTTGGCCGGGTGCACGTTGACGTCGACCAGTTCGGGGGGCAGGTCGAGGAACAGTGCCGCCACCGGCTGGCGGTCATGGAACAGCAGATCGCTGTAGGCGAGGCGCAGCGCCTGCTTCAGCAGACGATCCTGCACCGGGCGCCGATTGACGAACAGATACTGCCCGCGCGCGTCGCGGCGGCTGAAGGTGGGCAGGCCGATGAACCCCGACAGGCGCAGCCCTTCGCGCTCGGCGTCGAGCTCGAGCGCATTGGCGACGAAATCCTTGCCCACGACCTGCCCCAGCCGGTGCAGCAGCGCGTCGGCGAACAGCCGACCCGACGGCTCGGCGCGGAACGCAGGCTTGCCGTCGAGGCTCGCGGTCAACGCCAGCTCCGGCCGGGCCAGGGCCAGCCGGCGCACCACCTCGAGGGCGGCCTCGGCCTCGCTGCGCTCGGCGCGCAGGAACTTGAGCCGGGCCGGCACCTTGAAGAACAGGTCGCGCACCTCGACCCGCGTTCCCTTGCTCCCCGCCGCCGGTCGCGGCGGGCCGGCCGTCGCTCCACCCGCGACCTCGATCGCCCACGCCTCGGCCATGTCGGCGGTGCGACTGGCCAGGTGCAGACGGCTCACCGCCGCGATCGATGGCAGCGCCTCGCCGCGAAAGCCGAGCGTGGTGATCTGGACCAGCTGCTCGTCCGCGAGCTTCGAGGTAGCGTGCCGGGCCAGCGCCAGCGTCAGCTCGTCGGCAACCATGCCGCAGCCGTCGTCGACGACCTGGATCAACGCCTTGCCACCAGCCTCCAGCGCCACCTCGATGCGCGTGGCACCGGCGTCGATCGCGTTCTCGACCAGCTCCTTGACCACCGCGGCCGGCCGCTCCACCACCTCGCCCGCGGCGATGCGGTTGGCCACGGACTCGGGCAGGCGACGGATCGTGGACATCGCTCGAGCCTAAGACCGGCCACGCGCCGGCGAAAGCACCCGGCGGCCGGCGCGGGACCGGGCCCTCTTGCGCGGGTCGCTCAAAGCCCTTCCGGGTCGCCCACCACGCTGACCAGAAGCTCGCCCGAGAACAGCCGCGCGGCCACCCGGCGCAGATCCGCGAGCGTCACCGCCTCGACGAGATCGTTGCGGCGCTCGAGATAGTCGCGGCCGAGCTCGTGGACCAGCATGCCGAGCAGGGTCTTGGCGATCTGGTCGTTGCTGGTCAGGCGCAACGGGAACGAGCCGGTGAGGTAGGTGCGCGCGTTGGCGAGGTCGGTCTCGTCGAGCTCGCCCATCGCCATGCGGCGCAGCTCCTGGCGCACGATCGCGATCGACTGGCCGACCTGCTGGTTGTTGGTGGCCACGCCGCCGAGCCACAGCGGCGCCTGGTCGAGCTCGTACAGGTAGGAATAGGCCGAATAGGCGAGGCCGCGCTTCTCGCGCACCTCCTCCAGCAGGCGCGAGGCGAAGCCACCGCCGCCCAGGATGTAGTTGGCGATGTAGCCGGCATAATAGTCGGGATCGTGCCGCTCGAGCCCGGCATGGCCGAACGTGACCACGCTCTGCGGAATCGCCAGGCGCAGGATCTCGGTCGCGCCGACCCGCGGCAGGACGGACGGTACCAGCGGCAGCGGTCGGCCCAGCGGCAGGTCGCCGAACGTCGAATCCAGGAGCGGCGCCAGCTCGGCCGCGGTGATGTCGCCGGCGACGCCCACGCGCAGCCGGTCGCGGGCCAAGCGGCCACCGATGAAGCTGCGACAGTCCTCGGCACTCAACGTCGCCACCGATTCGGGCGTGCCGCGCGTCGGCCGGCCGTAGGGATGGCCGGAAAAGGCGGCGGCGAACCAGGCGCGCGAGGCCAGATAGTCCGGGTCCGACTCGCGCCGCCGCAGATCGCTCAGGATCTGGCTGCGCACGCGCTCGACCGGCTCGACGTCGAACCTGGGCTCCGTCAACGCCAGCCGCAGCAGCTCGAAGGCATGCGCCCGGGTGGCGGTGAGGGTCCGCAGCTCGCCGGTGATGCCGTCGCGGTCGGCCTCGAACGACAGCCGGATCGCGTTGTCCTCGAGCTCCGTGCGGAAGGCTTGGCTGTCGTGGGGTCCGGCACCCTCGTCGAGCAGGCCCGCCGTCATGTTGGCGAGCCCCTCCTTGCCCGCCGGATCGGTGGCGGAGCCGCCACGGAAATGCAGGGCCAGGGACAGGAACGGGATGGTCGGCTCGCGCAGCAGGTAGGCGCGCACGCCCGTGGCGCTCACCACCTCCTCGACCGCCGCGGTCGTCTTGAGCGCGGCAGGCTGCGCCGCCAGCAGCGTGGTCAGCATGCGCGAATTCCCCGCAGCGTGGAATGACGGGTCACGTGCCCGACGCCGGTTCGGTGGTGGCCGCCGCGCCCGGCAGCAGCAGCGCGGTGACCGACCGGGCCGGCTGCAGCACGTGCCCCGCCGCGGCCAGAACCTGGTCCACGGTCACGGCGGCGATGCGCGCCGGCCACGCCTCGACGTCGGCCACGGTCGAGCCCGAGGTCAGCGCCGTGCCGAACACCCTGGCGGCGCCACCCAGCGAATCCCGGGCGAAGATCGCCTCGGCGAGCAGACGCTGCTTGGTGCGGGCAAGCTCGGCCGCGGTGATGCCATCCGCGAGCAGCCGCGCGACCTGACCGTCCACGGCCTGCTCGAGGACCGCCATGTCGACGCCGGGCCGCGGGCTCGCATAGATGCGGAAGCAGGCCAGATCCAGGCTGGACCCACGGTAGTAGGCCCCGGCTCCGGCCGCGAGCCCGGCCTCGACGACGATCGCGCGGAACAGACGGCTGGTGCCCCCGCCGCCGAGGATCTCGGCCAGCAGCTCGAGCGCGTAGGCATGCTCGCGCCCGGCCGAGCTGAAGCTGGGTGCCAGGTACGAACGCACCAGACTAGGCTGGCGGACCCGCTCGTGGTGCAGGAGCACCCGGCGCTCGGCATGTTGCGGCGGCTCGGTCAAGCGCTGGCGCACCGGCACCGGCCGGCTCGCGATCCGGCCGTAGGTGCGCTCGGCCAGGGGCCGCAGCTCGGCCGCGGTGACGTCGCCGGCGACGATCAGGATGGCATTGTTGGGCGCGTACCACTGACGGTAGAAGTCGAGCGCATCCTCGCGCGTGTAGCCCGCGATCTCGTGGAACCAGCCGATCACCGGCAGGCGGTACGGGTGGTTCAGGTACTGCGCGGCCATGAGCTGCTCGCCGAGCAAGGCCGCGGGCTCGTTGTCGACGCGGCTGCGACGCTCCTCGAGGATGACGTCGCGCTCCGGGTAGACGTGCTCGTCGGACAGATCGAGATTGATCATCCGATCCGCTTCCATCGCCATGACCAGCTCGAGCCGGTCCTTGGCGATCATCTGATAGTAGGCGGTGGCGTCGTGGCTGGTCATCGCGTTGTCGTTGCCGCCGTGCCGCGCCACGATCTTCGAGAACTCGCCGGGCCGGATCGCCGCCGTGCCCTTGAACATCAGATGCTCGAGGAAGTGCGGCAGCCCGGACTTGCCGGGCGGGCTGTCGGCGGTGCCGACCCGGTACCATACCCAGTGCGCCACGACCGGTGCCCGATGGTTGGCCACGACCACGACCTCCATGCCGTTGTCCAGCACGAAGGTCTCGGGATGGAACACCCCGGCGGCAGCCTCGGTCGGCAGCAGGTTGAGGCCGGCAGCGCCGGTGGTCGGCGGTGGGCGCATCGATGCTCCTTCGCTTATGGCACCGGCCCGGAGGGGGCCAACGGCTCGCTGCCGGTGCGCAGGGTGACGACCGTGCCGGCGGCGCCGGCGTTCTTCAGCCGCTGCGCTTCGGCGACGGGGTCGAGCACGTTGGCTTTGGGCTCCATCGCCTGGCGCTGGAAATTCAAGATGAACAGGAAGCGGTTGGTATCGAGGTTGAGCAGCTCGGCATCCTCGGCCACCAGGGTCCGGCGGATATCGGGCGCGGCCTGCACCGGACTCTGCGCCAGCAATGCCACCTCGCCGGCGCTCTGCTGGGTGTCGACCGGAGGTGCCGGCTGGCCGGTCAGGATCTCGCGCGCCTGGGTCGCGGTGTCCTGTTGGGCCACGGGCGGCGCCCCCGGCGTCGGCGGCCGCAGGCCGTAGTCGGGCGGCAAGGTCAACGGTGCGCGGCGGACCACCTGGAACTCGTCCGGCACGTTCTTGCCCAAGCCCAAATTCTCCTGGACCGTGCCGCTGCACGCGCTCAGCAGCAGCAGGCCCATACCCGCAGCGAGCCTCGCGCCCGATCGACCAAGGCTGATCATCACTGCCCTCGCCCGAGCTTCGTTTTGGTTTGCGACAGCACGAGGCTGTCGAAGAGGATCGCGCAGGCGCCGACGACGATGGCGCTGTCGGCGACGTTGAAGGCCGGCCAATGGTAGCCGAAGGCATGAAAGTCGAGAAAGTCGACCACCGCCCCGAAGCGTAGCCGGTCGATCGTGTTGCCGATGGCCCCGGCGAGAACCAGCCACAGCGCCACGCAGGTCACCGGCCGGGTCTCCCGATAGAGCCAGACGATCACGAACGCGCCGATGGCCGCGGCCAGGGCGGTCAGCAGCCAGGGGCCGTGCTCCCCGGCTCCCGCCAGCATCCCGAAGCTGACGCCGCGGTTCCAGACCAGCACGAGGTTGAAGAAGGGCGTCAACACCCAGGGCTGGTAGGGATCGAGGCTCTGCAGGGCGAGCCACTTGGTGACCTGATCGAGCACCAGGATCGCCAGCGCGAGGAGCAGCCCGCCCACGTGCCGCTTGCCGAAGCCGCCCATGTCAGGCCGCCCGCGCCGTCGCCACGGCCCCGGTGCAGCGCTCGCACAGCCGGTCCGGCGAGGTCGCCACCTCGGGCAGGATCTGCCAGCAGCGCTGGCACTTCTCGCCGGCGGCGAGGCCCGGAACCACGCCGACGCCGGGCACGTCGTCCAGCGCGAACGCACCCTCCGGCGCCGGGCCATCGGCCAGCGCGATGCCGCTGGTGATCGCCAGCTCGGCCAAGTCGAGCCCCTGCAGCAGCTCGCGGTCGGCCGGGGTCAGGTAGACCACCGGCGCGGCCTGCAGGCTGGCGCCGATCCGCTTCTCCTTGCGCTCAAGCTCGAGCGCGCCGGTGACGACGCGGCGCACCTGGCGGATCCGGTCCCAGCGCCGGCCGAGCTCGGCGTCGTGCCACGCGGCGGGGAGCGCCGGGAACAGGTTCAGATGCACGCTCTCCGCATGCGGGTAGCGGGTCAGCCAGGCTTCCTCGGCCGTGAACACCAGGACCGGGGCGAGCCAGGCCGTCAGGCAGCGGAACAGCTCGTCGAGCACCGTCCGGGCGGCGCGGCGCCGGGGGCTGTCCGGGGGATCGCAGTAGAGCGCATCCTTGCGGATGTCGAAGTAGAAGGCCGACAGATCGCCGGCGCAGAAATTGTGCAGCTGGGCGTAGAGCCGCGGGAAGTCGAACTCGTGGTTGCAGCCGCGGACTTCCTCGCCCAGTTCGGCCAGCCGGTGCAGCACCCAGCGCTCGAGCTCGGGCATCTGCGCCGGCTCCAGGCGCTCGGCATCGGTGAAGCCGGCGAGATTGCCCAAGAGATAGCGCAGCGTGTTGCGCAGGCGGCGGTAGCTGTCGCCGATGCCGGCCAGGATCTCCTTACCGATGCGCAGATCCTCGGTGTAGTCGCCGCTGACCACCCAAAGGCGCAGGATGTCGGCACCATGGGTCTTCATCAGCTCGATCGGCGAGACGACGTTGCCCAGGGACTTCGACATCTTGCGGCCGTCGGAATCGACCACGAAGCCGTGGGTGAGCACGGCCTCATAAGGAGCCCGGCCGCGCGTGCCGCAGCTTTCCAGGAGCGAGGAGTGGAACCAGCCGCGATGCTGGTCCGAACCTTCGAGATAGAGCGACGCCGGCCATTTGAGTTCGGGCCGCTGCTCGAGCACCGTGGCGTGGGTGGAGCCGCTGTCGAACCAGACGTCGAGAATGTCGTCGACCTTCTCGTAGTCGGCGGCGGCGTAGGCCTCGCCCAGGAAGTCTTGTGGATCGCGCGTCCACCATGCATCGGCGCCCTCGGCGGCGAACGCCTGGACGATGCGCTCCATCACCGCCGCGTCGCGCAGCACCTCACCCGTCGCCTTGTGCACGAACACGGCGATCGGCACGCCCCAGGCGCGCTGGCGCGAGACGCACCAGTCCGGCCGGCTCTCGATCATCGAGCGCAGCCGGTTCTTGCCGCGCGCCGGCACGAAGCGCGTCGCGTCGATCGCGGCCAACGCCTTGGCGCGAAGATGGTCGGCGCCATCCATGGGAATGAACCACTGCGCGGTGGCCCGGAAGATCAAGGGCGCCTTGGAGCGCCAGGAATGCGGGTAGCTGTGCACCAGCGTGCCGCGTGCGAGCAGGTTGCCGTGTGCCAGCAGCGCCTCGGTCACCGGCTCCGTCGCCTTGAACACGTGGCCGCCGGTGAAGCCCGGTGCCGCCACGGTGTAGGTACCATCCTCGGCCACGGTGTCGGGAACGTCGAGCCCGTGCCGCGCGCCGAGATCGAAATCGTCCTCGCCATGGCTCGGGGCGATGTGGACGAGGCCGGTACCCTGCTCCGTGGTCACGAAATCACCGGCGAGCAGCGGCACCGCGAAGCCGTAGCCGTCGGCGAATCCGGCCAGCGGGTGGGCGGCCACGCTGCCGGCCAGGGCTGCGCCGTCGAATTCGTCCAGCACCGCATGCGCGACGATGCCGGCCGCGGCCACGAAGTCGGCCAGACGCTCCGCCGCCACCACCAGCCGGTCGCCGGGGCGACAGGAGGCCCCGTCATTGACCTCGCCCACCTCGAGCAGCCGATAGGCGATCTCGGCCCCGTAAGCCACGGCCCGGTTGCCGGGGATGGTCCAGGGCGTGGTCGTCCAGATGACGACCGCCGCACCCGCCAGCGCCGGACGGCTGGCCTTCGTCAGCGGAAAGCGGACCCAGATCGTCGGGCTCGTATGGTCGTGGTACTCGACCTCGGCCTCGGCCAGGGCCGTCTTCTCGACCACCGACCACATCACCGACTTCTTGCCGCGGTAGAGCGCGCCCGAGAGCAGGAACTTGCCCAGTTCGCGGACGATGCCGGCCTCGGCCTGGAAGGCCATCGTGGTGTAGGGGTCGTCCCAGTCGCCGACCACGCCCAGCCGCTTGAACTCGACCCGCTGCACGTCGATCCAGCGCTGCGCGAACTCGCGGCACTCGCGGCGGAAGTCGACGATCGGGACCGCGTCCTTGTCCTTGCCCTTCTTGCGGTACTCCTGCTCGATCTGCCATTCGATCGGCAGGCCGTGGCAGTCCCAGCCCGGCACGTAGGGCGCGTCCTTGCCCAGCATCTGCTGGCTGCGGTTGATCACGTCCTTGAGGATCTTGTTGAGCGCCGTGCCCATGTGCAGGTGGCCGTTGGCGTAAGGCGGGCCATCGTGCAGCACGAACTTGTCGCGGCCGGCCGCGGCCGCGCGCAACCGCGCATAGAGATCGTCGGCACCCCACCGGGCGACCAGATCCGGCTCGCGCTTCGGCAGGTCGGCCTTCATCGGGAAATCGGTACGCGGCAGGAAGACCGTGTCACGGTAGTCGGTGGTCATGATCGTGGACCGGGTCAGGCAGGAATGGGGGCGTGGAGGGCGCGGGCGTGCTCGCAGTCGCGGGCAATCTGGGCCTTGAGCTCGTCGATGTCGGCGAACTTCTGCTCGCCGCGCAACCGGTGCTTGAAGGCGACGCGCAGCCGCTGGCCATATAGATCGCCGCCGCCTTCGAGCAGATGCACCTCGAGCAGCAGCGAGCGGCCGTCGAAGGTCGGCCGGCGGCCGAGATTGGCCACGGCCGGCCGCCAGACGATCTCGCGCCCGAGACGCACGCCGGCCTCGACGGCGTAGACGCCGGTCGCCGGCAGCAGTGGCCGCCGCGGCAGCGGATGCACGTTGGCGGTCGGAAAGCCGATCGTGCGGCCGCGCTGGTCGCCCGGGCGGACGACACCTTCGATCTGGTAGGGATAGCCCAGAAGCGTGGCCGCGCGCTCGACCAGTCCGTCCGCGAGCGCCCGGCGGATCTCGGTCGACGAGCAGGCCATGCCCATGACGTCGATCTGGTCGACCACCGTGGCCGGCACCTCGTCCCTGGCCGCCAGCGCGGCGAGGAGGCCGGTATCGCCGCTGCGCCGATGGCCGAAGCGGAAGTCGCGTCCCGTGACGATCGCGGCGACGCCGAGCTCACCCAGCAGGATCTCGTCGACGAACGCCTCCGGCGACAGATGCAGCAACCGGCTGTCGAAGCGCAGCACGTAGAGATGGTCGACACCGAGGGCGCGGATCAGCTCGGCCTTGCGCCGGAGCGGCGTCAGCCTGGCCGGCGCCGAGGCCGGATTCAACACCTCGCGTGGATGCGGCTCGAACGTGATCACGCCCAAGGGGCGGCCGAGGGCGCCAGCGTGGCCCGCGGCCATGCGGATGACTTCCCGGTGCCCTCGATGGACCCCGTCGAAGTTGCCGATCGCCACCGAGGCACCGCGCGCCGCTGCCGGAAGGCCGGCGTGATCACGGTGAATGCGCATGGCCGGCTATGTCCCATGCGGCACTCTGGCTGTAAAGAGGGCAGCCGGGCGAACCGCTCGCCCATCCATGCCCCACAGAGGTCGCCCGCGGTGCCGGACCGGGAAGAGGTATGCGTGATCGGTGCCGGGCCCAGCGGGCTCGCCGTGGCGAAGGCCCTGGTCGACCGCGACGTGCCGTTCGACTGGTTCGAGCAGGCCGACCGCGTCGGCGGCAACTGGGCGTTCGGCAACCGGGACGGCCATCGGGCAATCTACCGCTCGCTGCACATCAACACCTCCCGCGACCGCATGGCCTACGCCGATTTCCCGATGCCGGCGGACTATCCGGACTTCCCGCACCACACCCTGATGGGGCGCTACTTCGCGGCCTACGCGCGCCGGTTCCGCCTCGACGAACGGGTGACGCTGTCGACCAAGGTCGTGCGCACCGAACGCCCGGAGCCCGGCCGATGGCACGTGACCCTCGGCTGCGGCAGTGTCCGGCGATACCGTGCGCTCGTCGTCGCCAACGGCCACCACTGGGATCCGCGCTGGCCCGAGCCGCCGCTGCCGGGCCGGTTCACGGGCGACGTGCTCCATGCCCACGACTACGTCTCACCCACCGAACCCATCGACCTGCGCGGCCGCCGTGTCGTGGTCGTGGGCCTGGGCAACAGCGCGGTGGACATCGCCTGCGAGCTGTGCCGGCCGGACATCGCGGCCCGACTCTATCTTTCCGCGCGGCGCGGCGCCTGGATCATTCCCAACTATCTGTTCGGGCGGCCGATGGATCAGCTCGGTGCCGCCACGGCGCGGCTGCCCTGGCGGCTGCAGAGCCTCGTCGCCGAGCTGCTGCTCCGGACGCTGGTCGGGTCGCCCTGGCGCTTCGGGCTGCCCCGACCCGATCATCCGCCGCTGGCCGCCCACCCGACCATCAGCCAGGATCTGCTGGTGCGGCTGGGCCGTGGCGACATCGTGCCGATGCCCGGCATCACGGCGCTCGACGGGCGCAGCGTGCGGTTCACCGACGGACGCTCGGTCGAGGCCGACGTGCTGATCTACTGCACGGGCTACCGCGTCAGCTTCCCGTTCTTCGCCCGCGACTTTCTCGACGCGCCGGACAACGTGCTGCCGCTGTGGCGCCGGATCGTCCGGCCCGGCGACAACGACCTGTTCTTCGTCGGCCTGGTGCAGCCGCTCGGTGCCGTGATGCCGATTGCCGAAGCCCAGGCGAAGCTGGTCGCCGCCTTCCTGGCCGGCGCCTACCTGCCGCCGCCGGCGCGCCGCATGCAGCGGCAGCTGGAGCAGGAGCAACGCCGCCTGCGCCGCCGCTATGTCGCCTCGCCGCGGCACACGCTGCAGATCGACTTCGACCGTTACCTGCGCCAGCTCGCCCGTGAATCGCGCGCCGGCATGCGGCGCGCCGCCAAGGCTCGGCTCAGCTCGTCGGCCGCCGCGTCACCATGAGCACCGCCTCGCCCTCGAGCACGGTCTTGGCGCCGACCTTGCACACGGTATCGAACAGGCAGCGCCGGCGCTCGCGGTCGATCGACTTGACCGTCACCTCGGCACGGACGGTCTCGCCGACCCGCACCGGCGCCAGGAACTTGAGCGTCTGGCTGACGTAGATGCAGCCCGGCCCCGGCAGCTTGGTGCCGAACACCGTGGAGATCAGGCTGGCGGTCAGCATGCCGTGCGCGATCCGGCCCTGGAATGGCGTGCCTTGCGCGAACTCCTCGTTGAGATGGACCGGGTTGGTGTCGCCGGAAACACCGGCATACATGAGAACGTCGGCATCGGTCACGGTCTTGCCGAAGGTGGCCGACATACCTTCCGCGAGATCTTCGAGGTAGTACCCGTGCAAGTGCATGGCAGAATACTCCGAGCGCGCTGACCGAGCGGTTATTATTGCGCCGCAGCATGACGCATCGCGTGCATGGTTATCAAGCACCAAACAAGTTAATGGTCGGTCAATATAGACCTTCGAACGAGACGCTGCATGGACGCACTCGAGGCGATCTTCACCCGACGCACGGTACCACCGGCGAAGATGGGCCCGCCGGGCCCCACGGACGCGGCATTGCGCCGCATTTTCGAGGCGGCGATGGCCGCGCCGGACCACGGGATGCTGCGCCCCTGGCGATTCTTGATCGTCCGCGGTGCAGGTCGGGCGCGGCTGGGCGAGCTGTTCGCCGGTTTCGTCCGCCGGCTGGCGCCGGACGTGTCGGCCCAGGAGATCGAGAAGCAGCGCACGGCACCTTTGCGCGCACCGGTGATCATCGTCGTCATCGGCCGGATCGATCCCGATCACCCCAAGATTCCGGCCGTCGAGCAGCTCGCCGCCGTGGCGGCGGCGGCGCAGAACATGCTCTTGGCGGCGCATGCGCAGGGCTTCGCCGCCAAATGGGCGACGGGCCGGCAGGCCTATGACGACGTGGTCAAGGCCGAGCTGGGCCTGGTCGAGCACGAGCAGATCGTGGGCTTCCTCTACCTCGGCAGCCTCGTGGGCGACCATCCGGTGCCGCCGCGTCCGGATGTGGACGCCTTCGTGCAGGAGTGGCCGCGCGCCGTGGTGGAATGAGCGGTGGCGCCCCCACGGGTCCTCGCTCTGCCGCTGGGGGCGCTGCTCGTCGCCAGCTGCGCCACGACCGCGCCGGAGACGCCGGCCGAAGCCGTGGCGCGGCGCGAGGTGCGCTGCGAGGAGGCCGGCTTCACCAGGGGCGACGACGAGTTCAAGCTGTGCCTGCTGCTGCAGCAGACCAACGATCGGTTGACGGCGCTCGAGCAGCGGCTGACGTGGCTCGAGCAGCAGGTTGGCTTCGCCTCGCCGCCGTTCGGCCCGCGTGGCTGGTGGTGGTGACGGGGCGCGTGACCGAAAGCCCTCACGCGCCGGCGTCGGTTGCCGGTGCCGTGAGCCAACCGCGCCGGTCGTGCGCGAAGCGCCGGACGGTCAGGTCGACGAAGACCCTGACCTTGGCCGCGAGGTGGTGCCGAGGCGCATAGATCGC
>JBDHTW010000084.1:0-18675 GCA_039808865.1 Geminicoccaceae bacterium | reverse complement strand
CAGATGGCTGCAGAAGCCGACGGCGGAGGCCTCCTCGCCGGCATAGAGGTGCACGAAGCCCGGGATGTTGCCGGCCGAGAACTCCTCGTGGACCCGCTCCTCGAACTCGCGGATCGTGCGCATCTGACGGTAGGCTTGCACCAACTCGTCGCGACTTAGCTGCATGAGCCTTCTCCCTCGCTGTGGCCGCCGGACTCGCCCAGCGGCGCAAGGAGAGTTGCAGCTCGCGTGCCAAGCGTTGAAGATGAACCAGTTCAAATACTTAGATGTGGAGAGGCTGTAGCACGCGCGACAGTGTCAACCGGGCTGTCGTCACGGCTGCGACACTGTCGAAAGGTCGGACTTGCCTAATGCCGGCGAACGCGGGATCTAGCATCGATCGCTCGGCCGGCCGTCCACGCTGCGGTCGACCCGGCGCAGGGAGGCAGGACCGACTCACAGGGCATGGTCGGCAAGAAGGTCGCCGGAACATGATGAGCGCGCACATCGACCGCATCTTCGCGTCGTTGGGTGGGCAGGCGCAGCCGCCGGCGCATCCGCTCGGGCGCGAGGTGGTGGCGTCCTGGAAGCGCTGCGTGCTCGACTACCATCTGGAGCCCGAGCACATGGCCGGGCCGCAGGTGCTGACGGTATCGGAGCTGAAGGGCTACCGTGAGCCGATGGGCGACATCATCGCCCTGGCGCAGCCCGAACTGGACCGCCTGCACCGCCGCCTGGCCGACGAGGACTATGTGGTGCTGTTCGGCGACCGGCACGGCGTCACGGTCGATTTCCGCGTGGCGCCGGCCATGGAGGCCGATGCCCGCCGGGCCGGCCTCTATCTCGGCTCGATCTGGGACGAGCAGCACCAGGGCACCAACGGCGTCGGCACCTGCCTGTGCACGGCGCGCCCGGTCTCGATCGTGCAGGACGATCATTTCGCCCCCTACAATGCCGGCCTGACCTGCACGGTAGCCCCGATCCACGGGCCGACCGGTGCCATCGCCGCCGTGCTCGACGTCTCGACGGCCCGTTCGTCCGACCATGTGCGGCAGCGGCTGATCCTCGACCTCGTCCTGACCAGCGTGCGCCGGCTGGAGAACCGGATCTTCCGCAAGCATTTCCGCGATGCCGGGGCCACGCTGATCCAGCTTTCCGCCGATCGCGAGTTCCTGGACGCGGCCGAGGAATGCCTGCTCGCCGTCGATGCCGCCGGCCGGATCGTCGGCGCGGATCGTCGGGTGCAGAGCTGGCTGCGGACGCGGCACGACACCACGGTGCTCGGCCGCAAGATCGAGGCGGTCCTGCATGTCGACGAGGATCGGCTGCTGGCGACGCTGGGCGGCACCGCGGTCGACGTGGGCGCCGCCAGCGGCTGCGCCGGCCGATTCTATGCCCGCACGCTGTCGACGCGGCGGACGCCGGCGTCGGCCGAGCATCGCGCCCGGCGCCCGCAGCGACCGCGTGCCGAGGCAGGGACACCGGACCTGGCGGCGCTGGCCGGCGGCGATCCGCGCACGGTGCGCATGGTCAGGCAAGCACTGCGCCTGCTCGATGTCGGGTTGCCGATCCTGCTGCGCGGCGAGACGGGTGCCGGCAAAGGCGCGTTCGCGGAGGCGCTGCACCGCGCAAGCTGCCGCCGCGAGCGGCCGTTCGTCGCCATCAACTGTGCGGCGCTGCCCGAGACGCTGATCGAGAGCGAGCTGTTCGGCTATCGGCCGGGTGCGTTCACCGGCGCGGCCAAGACGGGCTCCAGCGGCAAGCTGATCGAAGCCCAAGGCGGGACCCTGTTTTTGGACGAGATCGGCGACATGCCGGCTGCCCTGCAGACGCGGCTGCTGCGGACGCTGTCGGAAGGGGAGGTGACGCCTCTGGGTGGCACGGGCCGGACGGTGAAGCTGGACGTCGCCGTGATCGCGGCGACGCATCAGCCACTCGAGCGACTGATCGCGGAACGCCGCTTCCGCGAGGATCTCTACCACCGCTTGGCCGGGGCGGTGCTGCAACTGCCGGCCCTGCGCGAGCGCACCGACAAGGCCGAACTGATCGCGCGGCTGTTCGCCGAGGAGGCCGGCACGCAGGGCAGCCAGGCCAAGCTCGCGCCTGCGGCCATGGCGATGCTCAAGGCACACTTCTGGCCGGGCAACATTCGTGAGTTGCGTTTCGCGGCGCGCTATGCCGTGGCCTTGAGCGATGGCGAGCTGATCCAGCCCGAGCACCTGCCGCCGCAGTTCGGTGCCGCGGCGCCTGCGATCGTCGCCACGGACGAATGTTCCGCCGCCCTTGCGCAGGCGCTGGACCGCTGTGCCTGGAACGTGACGGCCGCCGCCCGGCTGATGGGCGTCTCGCGCGCGACCGTGCACCGCCGCATGCGCGAGCAGGGACTGCACCGGCCCGCCTGACGCGGTCGGGCGTCGCCAACCGCAGATTGGAGCCGCTTCCACGCGTCGATGGTGGTCGGCGCTGCCGGGAAGCACAGTCGCGCGAAAAAATTCAATCGGACATTGTGTCAAGCGACATCGCGGGAAGCTGAAAGTATCCTGCTGCCACGACAGCAAGTTCCGGAGGAATACGCGTCATGGCAATGGATAGTGGTCGCCTCGGCCCCGAAGGGCCGGCAGGCGCAGCCATCCGCATGCAGCCGTCGGACCAACGCTGCGCGTGTGGTGGAAACTGGTTGGCGTGATCCACTACATCTTGTTGCGTGTCGCATCGGTTGAGCTGGCTTTGCGTGTGACCGATGTCCGGGAAGTCCTGCCGTGCCCGAACTTGATCGCCCTGCCCGGCATGCCGTCGCTGCTTGGCGGCTGGTTCGAGCTCGACGGGCAGACCGCCACGGTGCTCCGCCTCGATCGTATCCTGGAGCTGCCGGACCGGCCGCCCGGGCTCTACGCGCATCTGTTGCGGCTGAAAGGGGTCGAGCCGGCATGTCTGCTGTTGGCCGACGAGGTGTGTGACGTCGTGGCGCTGCCGCCGGCGCGTGGCGTGCCGGTCGGCCATACCTTCAACGAGTGCGTGACCGGCTGGGTCGAATGGGCGGGCAGGGTCTGGCACCTGCTCGACAAGGACCGGCTGCTGCTGCGCGAGGAGAGTTTCGCCGTGGCCGAGTTCGCCAGCCGCGCACAGGCACGGCTCGCCAAGCTGGCACCGGCATGACCGCGCGCCTGCGGGCGGCGGCGCTGCTGCGGGACCCGGGCTATCCGCGGCTGAAGCAGCGCGTCCTCGAACTCACGGGTCTCGCCTATTTCGCCGACAAGGACGAGGCGCTGGCCGAGCGGCTGGAACCCTGCCTGACCGCGAGCGGTGCCGCCGGCTGCGACGGCTACCACGACCTTCTCGCCGCCGAGGGCTTCCGCGGTGCGGAGGTGGACCGTCTGGCCGAACGGCTGACCATCGGCGAGACCTTCTTCTTCCGCTACACCGAGCAGTTCCAGGCGCTGCGCGACCAGGTGATCCCCGACATGGTCGCGCGCAACGCCACGAGCCGGCAGTTGAAGATCTGGTCCGCCGGTGCCTCGACCGGGGCCGAGGCCTATTCGCTGGCGGCGGTGGTCCGTGACATTCTCGGCCCGCGGCTCGCCGACTGGCGGGTCAGCATCATCGGCACCGACATCAACCAGGCCTTCCTGACCCATGCCCGACAGGCCGTGTTCAACGAATGGGCCCTGCGCGACGTGGCGACGACGGACCGCGCGGCGGTGTTCGAGCGCACGGCCGGCGGCTGGCGTGTCCGGCCCGAGCTGCGGGCCCTGGTCGAGTTCCAGCATCACAACCTGATGCAGCTGCCGCCGCAGCCGGCGGTCGGGGATGCGCTGAGCGGCTTCGACGTCATCCTCTGCCGCAACGTGCTGATCTACTTCGACCAGCCGACCATCGCCGCGCTGCTGCCCAAGCTCGCGGCGCGTCTGGTCGCCCGGGGCTGGCTGCTGGTCGGCCATGCCGAGGCGGGCGACGGCTTCAACGGCGTGTTCGAGACCGTGCTCGTGCCGGGCGCCACGCTCTATCGCCGGCCACCACTTGGCGGCGAACCGGCGCGGGCGGCGATACCTCCCGTCGCTCCACCGCGCCGCCCAGCGCCGGTCGCCGTGGCGCCGGCCATCCCGGTCGTGGCGCGGACCCGCCGGGCGTCGCTTCGGCCGGCCTCCCCTGCGCTCGTTGCTCCGAGCATACGGCCGGTCGAGCCGCCCTGGGCCGACGGCGACTGGAGCACGGCCGAAACGCGCTGCCGCCACGACCTTGCCGCCGCACCCACCGACCCGATCCGGCATTACTACTTGGCTCTGGTCCTGGAGCATGGCGGGGATGCGGCCCAGGCCGAGCAATCCCTACGCCGGGCGGTCTATCTCGATCGCAGCTTCATCATGGCCCATCTCCAACTGGGCTTGCTGCTCCGCCGCCGTGGCGACCTGAGCGGGGCCCGCAAATCCTTCCACAACGCGTTGCGTGACCTCGAATCGGTCGCGGACGACCATGTGCTTCCGGCAAGCGAGTTTACCGCCACCGAGCTGCGGGAACTGCTGACGGCGCAGCTGCGCTCGGTGCTCGCACGATGAGCCGCCGGGACGGAGCGGAACGGGATTCGCGATGAGCGTGGGCACGGACGCCGGGACCGACTGGGCTGCGATGCATCGACGATTGGCCGTGGCCGAGGACGACGCACGCACCAAGGCCAGGGCCGAGCGGCTCCTCGCGGAGCGGACGACGCAGTTGGCGCGGCGGGCTTATGCCGACCGCCGCGAGCTCGTGACGCTGGTCATGTTGCAGGTCGAGGGGGAACGCTTCGCCTTGCGTGCAGCGGAGGCGCTCGAAGTGACCACGATGAGCCGCGCTGCGGTCCTGCCACGTGCGCATCCGGCCCTGCTCGGCATCGTCGACCGGCGCGGCGTGCTCTGCCGGGTCTACGACCTGGCCAGCCTGTGTGGCATGCGCCGAGCCACGCCACCGACATCCGGTCATCTCGTGGTGCTGCGGATGCAAGGTGGGCAACTCGGCCTCAGGGTCGACCGGGCCGAAACGTTGATCGAAGCCGATCTGGGCGAACTCGTGGCCGGTGCCGAGACCGTTCCGACCAGGGTTGGAACCTACACCCGGGGCGGCTTCACCCTGCTGAACTGTCAAGCGATCGTCGACGCCGTCGATCCAGCCGAGGCTTCGTAACATGCGCCTTACCATCGGTCAGCGAATCCTAGCCGGTTTCGGCATCATCATCGTGCTGATTCTGTGTGCCGGCATGTACGAGCTGAGTACGCTGCGGGCGATGAACGAGATCAACACGCAAATCGCCAACGACGATATCCGCCTGCTCGACCAGATCAACGATCTGACCCAGGTTCAGAGCCGGGCCTGGGTGGCCAGCGAGCGCATGCTCAGCGAGTGGGCGCTGATGAGCCTCGGCCTGTCCGGCATCGACTACACCGGCTCCGTGCAGGCCTGGCGCGACGCTTCCACCGATCTGGGCAAGAGCTTCAGCGACATGGGCAGCAGCGTTCAGGAGCTGCAGGGCGAGAACATCTCGACCGATCGGGCGGCACTGCTGCAGGAACTGCGTGCCACACTGGCCAGCACGGATGATCTGCTCGCGCAGATCCGTGCCGAGATGCAGGTGCAGATTGACCGTCTGGCCGCCGGCGATCTGGCCGCGGCCAAGGCGAGCAGCAGCAAGTCGCAGCAGCTGCGCCTCAGCCTCGCCGAGCGGTCGGCCAAGCTCAAGAGCATCGTCCAGGCGTTCGTGACCGAAGGCAGCGCCCGTTCGATCAGCGCCTATGCGACCGCACGCACCACCCTGCTCGTCACCATCGGCGTCATCATCGTGCTCGGCAGCATCGCGACCTGGCTGCTGCGGCGGTCGATCACCCGCCCGCTCGCCGCCTTCACCAGCTTCGTCGAACGGATCGGATCGGGCGACCTGTCGCAGAAGACCAGCCTACGGGGACGCGACGAGGTCGCCGTGCTGGGTGATCATCTCAACCGCATGGTCGACGGGCTGCGCGAGATGGCCCTGCAGACCCGCAACGCCGCCGAGAATCTGAACGCGGCCACCGTCCAGATCCGCGCCTCGACGCAGCAGCAGGCGGCCAGTGTCGAGGAGCAGCTGGCAGCGGTGCAGGAGACCTCGGCGACCCTGGACGAGATCACCCAGTCCGGCGCCCAGATGTCGCGCCGCGCCCAGGACATCGCCGAGGGCACCGACGATACGCTGCACGCGAGCAGCACGGGGCTGAAGGCGGTCGAGGATACCGGCCGGAGCATGGATCTGATCCGCGAGCAGGCGGAGGCGGTGGCCTCGAACATCGTGATGCTGAGCGAGAAGACCCAGGCCGTGGGCGACATCATCGCCACCGTCAACGACATATCCGAGCGCTCGCACATCCTCGCCTTGAATGCCGCCATCGAAGCGGCCGCAGCCGGCGAGAACGGGCGCAGCTTCGCGGTCGTGGCAGCCGAGATCAAGAACTTGGCCGATCAGTCCAAGGAGGCCACCGTGCAGGTGCGCGCCATCCTTGGCGACATCCAGCGTGGCATCAGCACATCGGTCATGCTCACCGAGGAAGCGGTCAAGCGGGTCGCTTCGGGCAAGGAGCAGACCGACAAAAGCCAGCAAGCGATCGACGATCTGACCGAGACCATCGGCACGAGCACGGAAACCTTCCAGCAGATCGTGGCCGCCATCAATCAGCAGCACATAGGACTCGAGCAGGTCATGATCGCACTGCGCAACATCCGCCAAGCCAGCACCCAGACCGCCGACGGCACGCGTCAGCTCGATGGCGCGGCGGCCAACCTCACTGCCCTGGCCAGCCAGCTCTCGCACTCGGTCAATCGCTACAGCCTCTGATGGACATCGCGCAGCGGCTCCGACTGGCGTTCGACGCCGAGTGCCGCGAGCATCTGGCGGCGATGCGCCGCCTGGCGCGCCGGGGTGCCGGCGCGCCCGACATCGCCGACGTCTTCCGCCGCGCGCACAGCCTCAAGGGCGCGGCCCGTGCGGTCGACCGCCAGGGCATCGAGACGGTGGCGCACCGGCTCGAATCCCTGCTCGAGCACATCCAGCGCGGCGGGCTGATCTTGGACGGTGCCGTCGAGCGCGTGATCCAGACGGCGCTCGACGGCATCGAGGATCTGGCCGGCGGCCCGGACGAGGCGGCCATGCCGCTGCCGGTCGTGGCGGAACTCGACGTGCTGTTGGCCGGCACGACGCAGGCCGGCGCACCACCACCCGCGGTGCCCGAGTTCGCCGCAGCACCGGCAGTGCCACCACCGGGCTCGGCGCCATTGGCCGAACCAGCCGTTGCGGCAGTGGAACCGGCACGTCCGGTGCCGACCGCCTCCCCGGCGCCCGTGCATGCGACGATACGGGTCGCGGCCGAGCACCTGGACCGGCTGATGGTGACCAGTGGTCGCTTTCTCGCCCAGGTCACAGCCCAGAACGAGCTCGCGCTGCAGCTGCGCACCCTGCAGCAGCGGCTGGCGGCCCTGCAGCGTGACTGGGAGCGGGCCCGCCTCGCTGGCCGTCGCCACGACGGCGCATCCGGCGGCGCCGATTCGTTGCAGGCCGAGACGCAGCTTGCCGCGATCGACAAGGAGATCAGCGCCCTGGTGCGCGGCGCCACCCAGGTCGTGCGCGATCAGAAGGCCGGTACCTGGCAGCTGCGTCTTCTGGTCGATCAGCTCCAGGACGATGTCCGGCAGGCGCGCCTGGTGCCGGCCGAAGAGATCTTCTCGGGCTTCGGACCGATGGTGCGGGAACTGGCGCGCGAGCAGAACAAGCAGATCGTGCTGACGCTCATGGGCCTGGAGATCGAGGCCGACCGGATGATCCTGCAGGCGCTGAAGGATCCGGTGATGCATGCGCTGCGCAACGCGATCGGACATGGGGCGGAGCCGGCGCAGGCGCGCGTCGCTGCCGGCAAGCCGCCGGCGGCGCGGGTCGCGCTGAGCCTGACGGTCGAGGGAACGCGGCTCCGGCTGGTGATCGAGGACGACGGGCGCGGTCTGGACTTCGCCCGCATCCGTGCGAAGGCGGTCCAGGATGGGCTGCTCGACGATGCCGCCGAGACGGCGACCGAGGCCGAGCTCGCGAACCTGCTCCTGCGCGCGGGCTTCTCCACGGCCACTGCGGTCGACAGCCTGTCCGGCCGTGGCATCGGTCTGTCGGTGCTGCAGGAGACCGTGGCCCGCCTCCAGGGCGACGTCGACATCTCGGCGAACCGCCCGTACGGCATGCGGCTGGTGATCCGCGTGCCGATGTCGGTCGTGCGCAGCGATCTCCTGCTGGTGCGGAGCGCCGGCCAGCTCTACGCGCTGCCGGCGCACGCCATCGAGCGGGTGCTGCGGATCCACGCGACCGCCCTGGAGACCGTCGAAGGCAAGCCCGTGCTGCGGCTGGGGGACGATGCCTTGCCGATGGTGGCGCTGCTCACGCTCCTGGGGACGAGTGACGCGGCGCTCACCGATCCCGACGGCAATTGCGCGATCGTCGTGCTGCGTTCGGGCCGGCGCCGCCTCGCCGTGGTCGTCGACAGTCTCGTCGAGATGCGGCAGGCCGCCATTCAGAGCCCGCCCGCGGGTACGGATCCGGCCATAGCCGGTACGCTGCTCCTGCAGGGCGGCGCGCCGATCCTCGTCCTGAGCCCGCACGTGCTCGTGGCCCAGAGAGGGGCGGCGAGCGCCGCTGCGCTGATCCTTGCCGGCGCCAGCGCGCAGAAGGAGCCACCTTGCATCCTGGTGGTGGACGATTCGATCACCACCAGGACGTTGGAGAAGTCGATCCTCGAGGCCGAGGGGTTTCGCGTGCGCCTGGCCGTCGACGGCCTGGACGCGCTCGACAGCCTGCGCCGCGAGCCGGTCGATCTGGTCATCAGCGACGTGCAGATGCCGCGTCTCGACGGCTTCGGCCTGCTCCAGGCGATCAAGGCCGATCCTGCCTTCGCGTCGATCCCGGTCATCATGGTGACCTCGCGGGATTCCGCCGAGGAGGTGAAGCGCGGCATGGAGCTGGGTGCCGACGCCTACATCGCCAAGCAGCGGTTCGAGCAGCAGGAGCTGCTGGCGACGATTGGACAGTTCCTTGATGGACCGTGAGCCGGCGGTGAACGTGCGATGACCAAGGCCAGCGCGAAGGTCCGCGTGTTGATCGTCGAGGATTCGGCGGTGGCGGCGACGTTGCTCGAGCATGTCCTCAACGCCGATCCGCACCTCACGGTGGTCGGCATCGCGAGTTCCGGCGAGCAGGCGCTGACCTTGCTGCCGAAGCTGCGTCCGGACGTGGTGCTGATGGACGTCCGCCTGCCCGGCATCGACGGCGTCGAAACGACCCGGCGCATCATGCGCATCCAGCCGACGCCGATCGTCGTCACCTCGGCCGCGCTCAACGATTTCAGCGTCACCATCTCGATGGATGCGCTGCGTGCCGGTGCGTTGAGCGTGATCGAGAAGCCGCTGGCCGTCGGCCGGCCCGAATATGCCAAGCTCGCCAAGCGGCTCTGCACGCAGATCAAGATCATGAGCCAGGTGCACGTGATCCGGCAGCGTCATCAGCCTCTGGCCATGCCGGCGCGGCCCGCTCTGCCCGTCACGGGCGCATTGGCGGCTTCTCGCAGCGATGGCTCGCGGGGGCAGGAGTTGTCGGCGGCGACGGACGGCTACCGGATTCTCGGCTTGGTCGCCTCGACGGGCGGACCGAACGCGCTGGCTCGTATCCTCGGTGTCCTGCCTGGCGACTTTCCGCTGCCGGTCGTGCTGGTGCAGCATATCGGCGCCGAATTCGCGGAAGGCTTCGCCGCTTGGCTCGATACGCAGACGGCGCTCTCCGTGGCGCTGGCGACGCACGGGGAGCGGCTCAAGCCCGGGCGGGTCCACGTGGCGCCGGGATATCGCCATCTCAAGCTCAAAGGGCCGTTGCTGATGCTCGATGACGGGCCGCTGGTGAGCGGCCAACGCCCGTCCGGGACGGTACTGTTCCAATCCATGGCCGACGACTTCGGCCCACAGGCGATCGGGGCCCTGCTCACCGGCATGGGCGACGACGGCGCGCAGGGCCTGCTCGCCATGCGCGTTCGGGGCGCCTACACGATCGCGGAAAGTGAGGCCACGGCAGTGGTCTATGGCATGCCGGCGGTGGCGGCACGGCTCGGCGCGGCACGGATTCAGCTCCCACTCGACGCCATCGGCGCCTGCATTCTCAATGCCATCAAGGCCCAGCGCGACGCATGACCGAGCGTACCCCGACGATCCTGGTGATCGAAGACTCCCCGACCCAGGCCTTGCGGCTCCAGCTCATGCTGGAGGAGCAAGGCTGGGCGACGTGGGCATCGGCAACCGCCGAGGAGGCATTGGAGCGCTTGAACCAGGGCCTCCCGGATCTGGCGGTGGTCGACCTGCATCTGCCCGGGATCAGCGGCGACGAGTTCGCCCGCCGCGTCCGGATGAGCGTGCGCACCCGCAATATGGCGCTCCTCATCCTGACCGATTCGGACGGTGCCGAATCGCAGCGGCGCGGATTCGAGAGCGGCGCCGACGATTATGTGCCCAAATCCGTTCCGGCCGACGTGCTGTTGCTGCGCATCCGCAACCTGCTGCGCAAGTCGGCGGGACCGATGCTGGTCGAGGGGACCGGCTTGGCGTTCCGGCGCAGCCGCGTCCTCGTCGTCGGCGACGGCTCCACCAGTTCGGCGCATCCGCTCGCGGCCCACCTCGAGCGCGAGAATCATCAGGCGATCCTGGCCACATCGGTCGACGAAGCCTTGGCCCTCGTCGAGAGCGAGTCGTTCGACTGCGTGGCGCTGATGCTGTCGAGCGCCGGCACCGCCATGCTGGAACTGTGCGCCAAGCTCGATCTGGCCCGGCGCAAGCGGGAGCGGACCTTTCAGATCGTCGTCGTCAGCTACGCGCCCGGTGCCCAGGAAATGCTCGAGGTGCTGCGGGCGGGGGCGGACGACTGCATCGATCTTGGCGGTGGCTTCGAGGTCCTGGGCGCCCGTATCGGTGCCCAGCTGCGGCGCAAGTTCCTGCACGAGGAAGGCGTGCGGATCGCCGCCGACCACCGGGCCCGTGCGCTCGAGCTCGAGCATGCCCGAGCCAATGCGCGCACCGCCGAGGCGCGCGCCGGTCTGGTCGAGGCGCTTGAGCAGTCCAACCGCGAGCTTGCGGCCACCAACGCCAAGCTGCACCGCATGCAGACCGAACTGACGCGGGCCAAGGAGGATGCGGAGGAGGCGACGCGGGCGAAGAGCCATTTCCTGGCGACGATGAGCCACGAGATCCGCACCCCGATGACCGGCGTGCTGGGCATGGCGGATCTGCTGGCCGCGGAGGACCTGACCCCGACCCAGCGCCAATATGTCGAGACGATCCGCAGCTCGGGCAGCCACCTCCTGGCGATCATCAACGATATTCTCGATTTTTCGCGCATCGAGGCGGGTCGGTTGGACCTCGAGCAGATCGACTTCTCGATCGTCAGCATGGTCGAGCAGGTTCGATCGCTGATGACGCCCCAAGCGATCGAGCGCGGGCTCGGCCTGCGTCTGGTCAGCACCCTCACGCCGGGTCTGGTCGTGCGCGGCGATCCCACGCGGCTGCGCCAAATCCTGGTGAACCTGATCGGCAACGGGCTCAAGTTCACCACCGAGGGTGAGATCGTGCTCAAGGTGCTGCAGCAGACGACCGTCGGCCAGGGCGTCGGCCTGCGCTTCGAGGTCCACGACACCGGGATCGGCATCCCGCGGGAGCGGCAGCGCAGCCTGTTCGAGCTGTTCGTCCAGGCCGACTCCTCGACGACCCGACATTATGGCGGCAGCGGGCTTGGCCTCACCATCTGCAAGCGTCTGGTCGAGGCGATGGGCGGGACGATCGGGGTCGAGAGCGAGCCCGGGGCAGGCAGCAATTTCTGGTTCGAGCTGACCCTGCCGCTCGGCGATGCCGCCAAGCTGGCCGATCGCCCGCACACGGCGACGGGCGCGATCCCGCCGCTGCGGGTGCTGATGGCCGACGACGTCGCCGCCAATCGCGAGTTGGTCAGCGCGATGTTGACCAGGCACGGGCATCGGGTCGATCTGGCCGAAAACGGTTCACAGGCGGTCGAGTGCGCGCAGCGGGGCGGCTACGACGTCGTGCTGATGGACGTGCAGATGCCGGTCATGGACGGGCTCGAGGCCGTCCGCCGCATCCGCCGGCTGCCGCCACCGGTCGGTACCGTGCCGATTCTCGCGCTCACCGCCAACGTGATGCCCAACGAGCAGCGGCGCTACCTCGCTGCCGGCATGGACCGCTGCCTGATCAAGCCGATCGTCTGGGGCGACCTGTTCGCCGCCCTGGCGGCGGTGGCGTCCGGTAGCCTGCACGAGGTCGTCTCGATCATCCCGACGCCGGCGGTCGTCACGACGAGCGAGCCGCTGCTCGACCGGGATCGGATCGACGGAATGGCCGGCAAGCTGCCGGGCCAGATGCTCTGGCAGATGCTGGCGCGCGGCCTGGACGGGGCCCAGGAAGCCTGCGCACGGCTGCGCGCGAGCCTCGGCGATCCCCATGAGCTCGCGGCGGAGGCGCATCGGATGCGCGGGTCGGCGGGTACCTTCGGCTTCGCCAAGCTTGCCGCGCTGGCCGGGGCCATCGAGGAACGTGCACGGGCCGGGACGAGCGCGGCCGATCTCGTCGACGCGCTCGATGCCGTCATGGGGGAGACCCGGGTCGCAGCCCGTAGCTTGCAGCCGGAAGACAGGGCCGGATAGGAGCGGCGCGCCGTCGTCCCGAGCGCACGCCGTGGGGCCTCGGCGCGACTGTACTCAGCGCACCTGCGTGCGGGCGCGGGCCTGGAGCCGGCTGTTCCCGTCGGGGCATGGGGCCAGCGCGCGCTTCGGCACGGCCAAGTGGCGCCCGACCACGTCGCCGTCCTCGGCGACGACATCGGGACCGGTCGGCAGCTCCAAGGTCTCGACCCGGTGCAGCTGCAGACCGAACACCCACCATATCCGCCGGACCGTACCGGCCGGCGGACCGCTCGCCTCGGCCTTGCCGCGCGAGCTCCCGTGGATGCCGTCGGTCGGCCGGCTCTCCAGGATCCGGCCGATCACCGCCTCGAGCCGATGTTCGGCAACGCGGCGGCGCCATTTGCGCACGGTGGCGGGATGGACGCCGAGCCGCGGGCCGACCAGCCACAGGCGGCCGGTGTACCCCTCATCAGATCGACCGAGATGTACGGCCGGATGGCTGAAGCAGGACCCTAGAGCGCGGCGAGCATCCGGTCGGCCCCCGAGACCTCCATCACGCCCGGGCTCTCCTCGACGTGCAGCGCCTTGACCACACCATCGTCGACCAGCATCGAGTAGCGCTTGCTGCGCGTGCCGAGGCCGAAGCCGGAGCCGTCGAAGTCGAGGCCCAGCGCCTTGGTGAACGTGGCATTGCCGTCCGAAAGCATCAGTACCTTGCCGTCGGGATTGCCCGACTTGGCCCAGGCGTCGAGCACGAAGGCGTCGTTGACCGCGACGCAGGCGATGGTATCGACGCCCTTGGCCTTCAGCGAGTCGAAATGCTCGATGTAGCTCGGCAGGTGCTTGGCATGGCAGGTGGGCGTGAAGGCACCCGGAACCGCGAACAGCACCAGCTTCTTCCCGGTCGTGAGCTCGGCGGTGGTGATGTCCTTGAGCCCATCGGGGGTGCGCACCTTGAAGGTGGCGTCGGGCAGCTTGTCGCCGACGGCGATCGTCATGGGGAGAATCCTTCCCTGCGGTCGTGGCCGATAGAGGTCGCACCCAACGGTGCCGCCTGTAGATGGCACCGCGCGCGCAGGCCAGCAACCGGCTTCGGCGCTCTTGTTGCCGGCACGAACGGGGCATATGTTGGTCCTATGGCAAAGTCGGACTCGAACGGTCATCTTGCGGGAATGCTGCTGGTCGCCATGCCGGGCATGGATGATCCGCGCTTCGCGCGCAGCGTCGTCTATGTCTGCGCGCACTCGACCGAGGGTGCGATGGGGCTCGTCGTCAATCAAGTCGCGGCCCAGGTCAGCTTTCCGACCGTCATCGGTCAGCTCGGGATCGAAGGTGATTCCCGCTGTGCCGACACGCCGGTTCATGTCGGCGGCCCGGTACAACCGAGCCGCGGGTTCGTCCTGCATTCGGCCGACTACGTCCAGGACGGCACGCTCGTGATCGACGAGCGGTTCGCGCTCACAGCCACCGTCGACGTGCTACGGGCGATTGCCGAAGGGGTCGGACCGGAGCGCCGGGTGCTGGCCTTGGGCTATGCCGGTTGGGCCGCGGGCCAGCTCGACGCCGAGATTCAGAACAATGGCTGGCTCGTGGTGCCGGCCGATCCCGAGATCGTCTTCGATCGGGACAATGGTAGCAAATGGCTGCGGGCGATGCATGCGATCGGCGTCGATCCCTCGGTGCTGTCGAGCACTGCCGGGCATGCTTGAGCATGCCGGTGTCGCTCGCATGCGTGGACATCGAAATGTCCGATTTCACGGCATGATGACGATTACTGCCGGGCAGATCGGGGCCTAGCCGCTGCAGTCAACACCTTGCTCGACATGCGGCACGATGCAATTGCCGGCGGCGCGCCGTGGACGAGTTCGGCGCCTGACTACGACAATGGTGGAGCGTGCCATCTTGTTGGCATCGATCACCGTTAACTGATCTCGTTAACATATGTCGATGTCGTGAATAGTCTACAGCGAAGGCCATGCGTCTTGTTGATTTTGGACCGGCCGACGGTGTCGCTGTTGATCTTGATACGTGTTGCGTCATCGTTAGTTGCCGATATCCGACGCAAATCACCATCGACACACAGCAGGTCCGCCCAAAATACCTTCACCTTCTGGCATGGCGGTTGAGCCGTTGCTTCGGTATGATCATGCCCGCGCGCAGCATGATATTTTGTCAACGGTCGTGCATCGACCTCGAAGTGCGATCGATCTGCTGGCTCACGCTGGTCATGTTGCGCGAGGGTAGTGCGCTCGCTCAGACCCGACCGTATGCGTCACGGACGGGTTCATCCCGGCGGCAGGGCGGCTTGCGCCGCCTTCTGGGCCTGCTCGGCCTCGAGCGACATCATCGCCTTCTGCAGCTTCTCGAACGCGCGGACCTCGATCTGCCGCACCCGCTCGCGGCTGATGCCGTAGTGGACCGACAGATCCTCGAGCGTCGTCGGTTCCTCCTTGAGGCGCCGCTCGTTCAAGATGTGCTTCTCGCGCTCGTTGAGCACGCCCATCGCCCGCGACAGCAGCTCGCGACGATGATCGAGCTCGTCCTCCTCCGCGAGCGCGGTCTCCTGTGAGGCGCTGTCGTCGATCAGCCAGTCCTGCCACTCGGTGTCGCTTTCCGAGCGCAGCGAAGCGTTGAGCGAATGGTCCGGTCCTTCGAGCCGGCGGTTCATCTCGATCACGTCCTGCTCGGTCACCTCGAGCGTGGTCGCGATCTCCTTGACCGCCTCGGGGCTGAGGTCACCCTCCTCGATCGCCTGCATCTGGCTCTTCAGGCGCCGCAGGTTGAAGAACAGCTTCTTCTGCGCCGCGGTGGTGCCGAGCTTCACCAACGACCAGGAATGCAGGATATATTCCTGGATCGCCGCTCTGATCCACCACATCGCGTAGGTCGCGAGGCGGAAGCCGCGGTCTGGGTCGAACCGCTTGACCGCCTGCATCAACCCGACATTGCCCTCCGAGATGATCTCGTTCATCGGCAGGCCGTAGCCGCGGTAGCCCATGGCGATCTTTGCCACGAGCCGCAGATGGCTGGTGACCAGCTTGTGCGCCGCCTGCACGTCCTCGTGCTCGCGCCAGCTCTTGGCCAGCATGAACTCTTCGCCGGCATCCAGCATCGGGAAGCGCCGGATCTCGTCCAGGTAGCGGGCGAGGCCGGTGCCCTCGGTGGGGACGATCGGTAGACTGGCCATCATCAAACCCTGATGCCGCAACGGTCGGGAAAATGCTGCACGCGAGGCCCGAACAGCGCGCCCCCAGGTTCGCTGGAGACCCGGAGCAGCTTAAGCTAGCCGCGCAAGAGTTCAAGAATGGCGTCGAACTCCGCCGGAGGTGCCTTCTCGAAGGCAAGCGCAGCGCCGCTGACGGGATGCACGAAGCCGAGCCGCCGCGCATGCAGCAGGATTCGGTCCAACCCGCCGACCGCGGCCATCGCCGTGGCCGGCGCCTGTCGGCCGCGGCCATAGAGCTGGTCGCCCACGATCGGGTGCCCCAGGCTCGCGCTGTGCACCCGGATCTGGTGCGTGCGCCCGGTCTCCAGCGTGAACGCCATGCGCGCCGCCCGGCTGCCGGCGGCGGCGAGCCGTCGCCAGTGCGTCACCGCCCGCTTGCCACCCTGGCGGACGATGGCCATGCGCTTGCGGTCGACCGGATGGCGGCCGAGCGGGCGGTCGACCGTGCCGGCCGCGGCAGGTGGCACGCCCCAGACCACGGCCTCGTACAGCCGGTCGATCGAGTGGACGCTGAACTGGCCGGCAAGGCCGATATGCGCACGGTCGTGCTTGGCCACGACCATGACACCGCTGACCTCGCGATCGAGCCGATGCACGATGCCGGGGCGCAGCACACCGCCGATCCCGGACAGGCTCGGCCCGCAATGGGCGAGCAGCGCGTTGACCAACGTGCCGTCGGCATGGCCCGGGGCCGGGTGGACGACGACGCCCGCCGGCTTGACCAGCACGAGCAGATGCTCGTCCTCGAACAGGATCTCGAGCGCGCGCGTCTGCGCCGCCGGCTGGGCCGGTCGCGGCGCCGGCACGTGCAGCCGGTAGCGGTCGCCCGGTTTGACCCGCTGGCCGGGCTCGGCTATCACCCGCTCGTCCTGGCGCAGATGGCCCTCGCGCACCAGGGCCTGCAGGCGCGAGCGGGAAAGCTGCGGCAGCCGGCCGGCCAGGAACAGATCCAGCCGCTGGCCCTCGTTCGAGGCGTCGGCGGTGAGTTCGATCGTTTCGCTGACCTGGGGCTCAGGCCCGGAAATGCCCGATTCGTTGGTCAAAGCGCTCAAGTTGTTCGTGATCGTCGGTGCGGTGCTCATCGTCGGCGGCACAGCTACGCTGATCTGGCTGCTCGTCAAGCGTGGCACGCACCTGGCGACCGCGCCGGCCGCGCCGACGAGCACGCTGCCGGCCACCGTCGCCCTGCCGCCCGGCGGCGAGATCGCGCAAGCGACCGTCGTCGGCGCCGAGCTCGTCCTGCTGGGCAAGGCGCCCGGCGAAGGCCAGTTCGTGCTGGTCGTCGATCTGGCCACGGGCGCCCGGCGGCAGCTGCTGCGCCTCGCTCCGGCGCCATGAGCCGCGCCCGTGCGCCGCGGGCCGGCGGCCAGGAGCTGGAGGTCACGATCACCGCACTGGGCACCGCGGGCGACGGGATCGCGGAAAGCGGTCAGGGGCGCCTGTTCGTGCCATCGGCGCTGCCCGGCGAGCGCTGGCGCGTCCGCCTCGAGCAGCGGCTGCCGCAGGGCTGGCGCACCCAGCCGCTGCACTGCGTGGACGCGGTCGAGCGTGCGCCGCCGGTTTGCCCGCATTTCGGCCGTTGTGGCGGTTGCCGTCTGCAGCACCTGCCCGACCAGGCCTACCGCAGGCACAAGCGCGGGCGGATCGTGGCCGCGCTGGCGCATCGCGGGCTGCCGGTCGAGCCGGTGGGCGAGCTGCGCGTGACCCCGGCCGCGAGCCGGCGCCGGCTGCGGCTGGGCGCCACACGCGCCGGTGGCCGTCTCGTGCTCGGCTTGCGCGAGCGTGGCCGGCATC
Organism: Geminicoccaceae bacterium; assembly: GCA_039808865.1. Taxonomy (GTDB): domain Bacteria; phylum Pseudomonadota; class Alphaproteobacteria; order Geminicoccales; family Geminicoccaceae; genus Benzoatithermus. Next base: position 972 of record JBDHTW010000084.1, on the reverse strand, counting down.
GGCTGGAGCCGCTCACCGTCTGCCCCATCGCCTGCCCGGAGCTGGCCACGATCCTGCTGCCGCTCGGCGCGGCGCTGGGCGGGGCGCTGCTGGCGCCCGAGCCCGGCGAGGTCAGCCTGGCCCTGACCACGACCGGAATCGATCTGCTGCTGCATGCGACGCGCCTGCCGCAGCCCAGCGAGCGCGAGCGCCTGGCCGGTGTCGCGCACGCGCTGGATCTGGCGCGGATCGGCTGGTGCTCGGGCGACGACGCATCGCCCGAGCCGATCGTGACCCGGCGGCAGCCCATGGTCGAGCTGAGCACGGTGCCGGTGGCTTTGCCGGCCGGTGGCTTCCTGCAGGCGACCGCTTTCGGCGAGGCGGAACTGGCACGGGCGGCGGCGGCCTGGGCCGCGGGTTCCACCGCCGCGGTCGATCTCTATGCCGGCATCGGCACGCTGACCTTCGCCATCGCCGCGCAGGTCCGCCGCGTGCGGGCCGTCGAGGGCGATGGCGCCGCCCTCGTGGCGCTGGAGGCCGCGGCGCGCGCGAGCAGACTGGGGGGAATCCGGGCCGAACGCCGGGATCTGGCCCGGCGCCCGTTGCTGGCGGCCGAGTTTGCCGGCTGCGATCTGGCCGTGCTGGACCCGCCGCGGGTCGGCGCCGTCGAGCAGGTGCGCGAGATCGCCGCGGCGCGGGTGCCCAAGGTGATCTATGCCGCATGCTCACCGGAGACGTTCGCCCGGGACGCCCGACATCTGGTCGACGGCGGCCTCGAGCTTCGCGAGCTGCGCCCGATCGACCAGTTCCTCTACGCGGCCGAGGTCGAGCTCGTGGCGCTGTTTGCTCGCCCCGATGCTGCAAAACGGCCTTGATCATGGCCGCTGCCGCCGCTACATAGCGGGCCTCCAACCGCTGTCCCCTTCGTCTAGCGGTCTAGGACGTCGCCCTCTCACGGCGAAAACAGGGGTTCGAGTCCCCTAGGGGACGCCA
>JBDHTW010000083.1:0-18874 GCA_039808865.1 Geminicoccaceae bacterium | reverse complement strand
CAGGTGGCGCGGGCGGCGCTGGGCGGCGATGCGGCGGCGCGGGCCAAGCATGCCGCCCGGGGCAAGCTGCTGCCGCGCGAGCGCCTGGAGCGGCTCCTCGACCCTGGCGCGCCGTTCCTCGAGTTCAGCCAGCTCGCCGCGCACGGCATGTACGGCGACGAGGTGCCGGCGGCCGGGATGATCACCGGCATCGGCCGCATCGCCGGCCGGGAATGCGTGGTCGTGGTCAACGACGCCACGGTCAAGGGCGGCACCTACTACCCGATGACGGTCAAGAAGCACCTGCGCGCGCAGGAGGTGGCGCGCACCAACCGCCTGCCGTGCATCTACCTCGTCGATTCGGGCGGCGCCAACCTGCCGAACCAGGACGAGGTCTTTCCCGACAAGGACGATTTCGGCCGCATCTTCTACAATCAGGCGACGATGTCGGCCGAGGGCATTCCGCAGATCGCCGTGGTCATGGGCTCGTGCACCGCGGGCGGCGCCTACGTGCCGGCCATGTCGGACGAGGCGATCATCGTCCGGCAGCAGGGCACGATCTTCCTGGGCGGCCCGCCACTGGTGAAGGCCGCGACCGGCGAGGTCGTCAGCGCCGAGGATCTGGGCGGTGGCGACGTGCACACCCGCATCTCCGGGGTCGCCGACCATCTGGCCGACGACGACACCCACGCGCTGTCGCTGGCCCGGCGGATCGTGGCGACGCTGAACCATGCCAAGGCGATCGATCTCGACGTGCGCGAGCCGCGCGAGCCGCTCTACGACCCGCGCGAGCTCTACGGCCTGATCCCGGCCGACACCCGCCAGCCGTTCGAGATGCGCGAGGTGATCGCCCGCATCGTCGACGGCTCGGTCCTCGAGGAGTTCAAGCCGCGCTACGGGGCGACCCTGATCACGGGCTTCGCCAGGATCTACGGCTATCCCGTGGGCATCATCGCCAACAACGGCATCCTGTTCTCCGAATCGGCGCTGAAGGGGGCGCATTTCATCGAGCTGTGCTGCCAGCGGCGGGTGCCGCTGATCTTTTTGCAGAACATCACCGGCTTCATGGTCGGCAAGAAGTACGAGCATGGCGGCATCGCCAAGGACGGCGCCAAGCTGGTCAACGCGGTCGCCAACGCCGCCGTGCCCAAGCTCACCATGATCGTCGCCGGCAGCTTCGGCGCCGGCAATTACGGCATGTGCGGCCGCGCCTTCGAGCCGCGCTTCTTGTGGATGTGGCCCAACGCGCGCATCTCCGTCATGGGCGGCGAGCAGGCGGCCTCGGTGCTGGCGACGCTGCGCCGCGACGCGGTCGAGGCCAAGGGCGGAACCTGGGCCGCCGAGGCGGAGGAGGCGTTCAAGGCGCCGATCCGCGCGCAGTACGAGACCCAGGGTCACCCTTACTACGCCAGCGCGCGGCTGTGGGACGACGGCATCGTCGACCCGCTCGACACGCGGATGGTCCTGGGCCTCGGTCTGTCGGCGGCGCTGAACGCGCCGATCCCGGCGACCCGCTTCGGCGTGTTTCGGATGTGAGGCCACGATGACCGCAGCGCCCGTCGTCCTGGTGAGCCGTGACGGTCCGGTCGCCCGCGTGACCCTCAACCGGCCGCACTTGCACAACGCGTTCGACGAGGCGTTGATCGCCGGCTTGGCGGACGCCTTCCAGGCGCTCTACGCGGACGACAGCCGCGTCGTGGTCCTGGCCGGTGCCGGCAAGAGCTTCTCGGCCGGGGCCGACCTCAACTGGATGCAGCGTGCCGCCGGCTACGACGAGGAGCGCAACCGCGCCGACGCCCGGGCCCTCGAGCTGATGCTGCGCACCATCGACGACTGCCCGAAGCCGGTGGTCGCCCTGGTGCAGGGAGCGGCGATCGGCGGTGGCGTGGGGCTCGTCGCCGCCTGCGACATCGCCGTGGCCGGCGAGGCCGCGCAGTTCGCCACCAGCGAGGTCCGTCTCGGCATCGTGCCGGCGGTGATCGCACCCTTCGTCGTCCGCGCGATCGGTCCGCGCGAGGCCCGGCGCTGGTTCCTCACCGCCGAGCGCTTCGGTGCGACGGAGGCGCGCCGCATCGGCCTGGTGCACGAGGTGGTGCCGGCGGCCGAGCTCGAGGCGCGCGTGGCGGCGGTGGTGGGCGAGCTGCTGAAAGGTGGCCCCGAGGCCCTGGCCAGCGCCAAGCAGCTCGTCCGTCTGGTCGAGATGATGCCGCAGGGCGGCAGCATCCGCGCCGAGGCGACGGTCGCCATGATCGCCGAGCGCCGTGCCTCGGCCGAGGGCAAGGAAGGCATTGCCGCATTCTTGGAGAAACGGAAGCCCGGCTGGGTCCAGGGCTGACGGCGCCCAGCGCCGCGGAGGAACGCTGCCCGTGTTCGACAGCCTGCTGATCGCCAACCGCGGCGAGATCGCCTGCCGGATCGTCAAGACCTGCCGCCGGCTCGGCATCCGCACCGTGGCGGTCTATTCCGATGCCGACCGCGACGCGCGCCACGTGCGGCTGGCCGACGAGGCGGTGCGGCTCGGGCCGGCGCCCGCGGCCGAGAGCTATCTCGTCGTCGACCGCATCCTGGCGGCGGCACGGCGGACCGGTGCCACGGCCGTGCATCCCGGCTACGGCTTCCTGTCCGAAAGCGCCGCCTTCGCCCGCGCGGTGCGCGAGGCCGGGCTGATCTTCGTCGGGCCGCCGGCCGAGGCCATGGAGCGGCTGGGCGGCAAGGCCAGCGCCAAGGCGCTCCTCGAGCCGGCCGGGGTGCCGCTGGTCCCGGGCTATCACGGCGCCGACCAGGACGATGCGCGGCTCCTGGCCGAGGCCGAGCGGATCGGCTTTCCGCTCCTGATCAAGGCCACCGCCGGCGGCGGCGGCAAGGGCATGCGCAAGGTCGAGCGCGCGGCCGATTTCCTCGAGGCGCTGGCCGCGTGCCGGCGCGAGGCCAAGGCCTCGTTCGGCGACGATGCCGTCCTGCTCGAGCGCCTGATCCTGCAGCCGCGCCACGTCGAGCTGCAGGTGTTCGCCGATCGGCACGGCGCGGCCGTGAGCCTGTTCGAGCGCGACTGCACCTTGCAGCGCCGCCACCAGAAGATCATCGAGGAGGCGCCGGCACCGGGGCTGAGCGACGCCCAGCGGCGGTCGCTGAGCGCCGCCGCCACCGGGGCGGCGCTCGCCGCCGGCTACGAGAACGCCGGCACGGTCGAGTTCCTGCTCGACCGTGCCGGCGGCTTCTACTTCATCGAGATGAACACGCGCCTGCAGGTCGAGCATCCGGTGACCGAGGCCGTCACCGGCCTCGATCTGGTCGAGTGGCAGCTGCGCATCGCCGCCGGCGAGCCGCTGCCGCTGCGCCAGGACGAGGTCGCCTGCCACGGCCACGCGTTCGAGGCGCGGCTCTATGCCGAGGATCCGGCCAAGGGCTTCCTGCCGTCGATCGGGCGCTTGCGCACCTTGCGGCTGCCGGTGGATCTCGACGGCGCGCGCGTCGACACCGGCGTCGAGCAGGGCGACCAGGTGACGCCGTACTACGATCCGATGATCGCGAAGATCATCGCGCACGGCCCCGATCGGGCGGCCGCGCTCGAGCGGCTGGCGGCCGCCCTGGACGCGACGCAGGTCGAGGGGGTGACGACGAACCTCGGCTTCCTGCGCGCCGCCGCCGCGAGCCCGGCCTTCCGGGCCATGGCGATCGACACCGGCTGGTTGGACCGCGAGGGCACCGAGGCGCTGGCGGCCGAGACGCCGGCCGACACCCCGGTCCTGCTGCTGGCGGCGCTCGCGACCGTGGCGCTCAGCCTCGCCCGGCCGGGCCCGGCGGCCATCCCCGGCACCGACTGGACCTCGCCCTGGCACCGCCGCGACGCGTGGCGGCTCAACCAGCCACCACGCGGGCTCGTCCGCCTGCTCGATGGCCAGGCGCTGCACATCGTCACGGTCGAGGGCACCGGCGAACGGTTCACGGCCCGGCTCGGTGCCGAGGAGCTGCACGCGCGCTGCGGCGTCGCCGACGGCCGGGTGTGGATCGAGAGCGACGGCTGGCGGCGCAGCTTCCCGGCGGCGATCGTCGGCCACACGCTGACCCTGACCATCGCCGGCCGGCGGCGTGCGCTGACGCTGGAGGACGGCCGTTTCGCCGCCCGTGGCGAGGAGGAGGATCTCGGCCTGTTCACGGCACCGATGCCCGGCAAGGTCACGCGCCTGCTGGTCGCGGTCGGCGATCGCGTCGAGAAGGGCCAGGCCCTGGCGGTGCTGGAGGCGATGAAGATGGAGAGCCGGTTCGAGGCGCCGCGCGACGGGACGGTCACCGCGGTGCACGTGCGCGAGGGCGACCAGGTCGAAGAGGGTGCCGTGCTGCTCGACCTCCAGCCGACGGAGGCCGCGGCGTGAGCGGGATCGGCCTGTTCGCGGCCGTTCCGCCGGAGGTCACCATCGTCGAGGTCGGACCGCGCGACGGGTTGCAGAACGAACCGGAGCCGGTGTCGGTCGAGGCGAAGGTCGGGCTGATCGAGGCCCTGGCCGAGGCCGGCCTGCCGGTGATCGAGGCGGGCTCGTTCGTCTCGCCGCGCTGGGTGCCGCAGATGGCGGGCAGCGAGGCGGTGCTGCGCTCGATCCGACCCCGCCCCGGCGTGCGCTACCCGGTGCTGGTGCCGAACCTGAAAGGGCTGGAGCTGGCCCTGGCGGCCGGGGCCAAGGAGATCGCCGTGTTCGGGGCGGCTTCGGAGAGCTTCTCGCAGAAGAACATCAACTGCTCGATCGCCGAGAGCCTGGACCGCTTCCGTCCGGTGGTCGCGCGTGCGGTGAGCCAAGGCGTGCGCGTGCGCGGCTACGTCTCCTGCGTGATCGGCTGCCCGTACGAGGGGCCGATCGCGCCCGCGGCCGTCGCCAGCATCAGCCGGACGCTGCGGGCGATGGGTTGCTTCGAGATCTCCCTCGGCGACACGATCGGCGTCGGCACGCCGCGGCGCACGGAGGCGATGCTGCAGGCGGTCATGGCCGAGGTCCCGGTCGGCGCGCTGGCGATCCATGCCCACGACACCTATGGCCAAGCGCTCGCCAACGTGCTCACGGCGCTGGAGCTCGGCGTGCGGGTGGTGGACAGCTCGGTGGGCGGACTCGGCGGCTGCCCGTACGCGCCCGGTGCCACGGGCAATCTCGCCACCGAGGACCTGCTCTACATGCTCGACGGGATGGGCGTGCGCACGGGCGTCGATCTCGACCTGCTGCTGCGGGCCGGGGCGGGGATCGGCGGCGTGCTCGGCCGCGAGCCCGCGAGCAAGGTCGCGCGTGCCCGGCGCCACTGAGCCGGCTCCGGGCCGTGCCGGCTCCGCCCGCTGCTGTTCTCTGCTAGGATCAGGCCGCGTCCTTACGCTCCGGAGCCCGAGATGACTGCCTCGCCGTTCGGCTCGCTCGCTCTTCCCCAGTCGCCGCTGCGGCAGGCGATCACGGCGGCCTACCGCGAGGCGGAGACGGTCTGCGTGCCGCGCCTGGTCGCGGCGGCACGCCTCGACCCGGCCGAGGCCGCAGCCGCGGAGAGCCTGGCTCGCCAACTGGTCGCCGAGGTGCGTGACCGCCGGTCGGGGGCCAGCGGCGTCGACGCGCTCATGCAGGAGTTCTCCCTGTCGAGCCAGGAAGGGATCGCGCTGATGTGCCTCGCCGAGGCGCTGCTGCGCATCCCCGACCGGGCCACCGCCGACCGGCTGATCCGCGACAAGCTGGGCAAGGGCGACTGGCGGGCGCATCTCGGTGGCAGCCCGTCCCTGTTCGTCAATGCCGCCACCTGGGGGCTGGTCATCACCGGCAAGCTGGTCGGCACGGCCAGCGAGAGGAGCCTCGGCGCCGCGTTGACCCGACTGATCGCCAAGGGCGGCGAGCCGGTGATCCGCACCGGCGTCGACTTCGCGATGCGCATGCTCGGCAAGCAGTTCGTCACCGGCGAGACCATCGACGAGGCGCTCAAGAGCGCCGTGCAGCGCGAGGCGCGCGGCTACCGCTTCTCCTACGACATGCTGGGGGAGGCCGCGATGACCGCGGCCGACGCGCAGCGCTACGGCGATGCCTATGTCGCGGCGATCCATGCCATCGGCCGGGCCAGCCGCGGCCGCGGGATCTATGCCGGGCCGGGCATCTCGGTGAAGCTGTCGGCGCTGCACCCGCGCTACGCGCGCGCGCAGCACGCACGGGTGATGGGCGAGCTGCTGCCGCGCCTGAAGAGCCTGCTCGTGCTGGCGAAGAGCTACGACATCGGGCTCAACATCGACGCCGAGGAGGCCGATCGGCTCGAGCTGTCGCTGGATCTGGTCGAGGCGCTGGCGCTGGATCGCGACCTTGCCGGCTGGAACGGCATCGGCATCGTCGTGCAGGCCTACCAGAAGCGCTGCCCGTTCGTGCTCGACTGGCTGGTCGACCTCGCCCGGCGCAGCGGCCACCGGTTCATGGTCCGGCTGGTCAAGGGGGCCTATTGGGACAGCGAGATCAAGCGGGCGCAGGAGGGCGGCCAGGCCGGCTACCCGGTCTACACGCGCAAGGTCTATACCGACGTCGCCTACCTCGCCTGCGCCAAGAAGCTGCTGGCGGCGCAGGACGCCATCTTCCCCCAGTTCGCGACCCACAACGCCTACTCGCTCGCCGCCATCCACGCGATCGGGCGGGACAAGGACTGGGAGTTCCAGTGCCTGCACGGCATGGGCGAGACGCTCTACGACCAGGTCGTGGGCGCCGACCGCCTGAACCGCGCCTGCCGGGTCTATGCGCCCGTCGGCACCCACGAGACGCTGCTGGCCTATCTGGTCCGGCGCCTCCTGGAGAACGGCGCCAACTCCTCGTTCGTCAACCGGCTGGTCGATCCGGCCGTCTCGATCGACGAGCTGGTGGCCGACCCGGTCGAGGCCGCGGCAGCCTTGGGCGGCCGGCCCTACGAGCCGATCCCGCTGCCGCCGCAGCTCTATGGCGAGGCGCGGCGCAACGCCCGTGGCATCGACCTGTCGAGCGAGATCGACCTGGGCTGGCTGCAGCAGGGCCTGCAGGCGAGTGCGGGGCGGTCGTGGACGGCCGATCCGCTGTTGGGCGACGCGCACGAGCATGGCGCGGAGCCGCAGCCCGTCCGCAACCCGGCCGACCATGCCGACATCGTGGGCACGGTGCGCGACGCCACGGCGGAAGATGTGGCCACGGCGCTGGAGCTGGCTGCCGCGGCCGCGCCACGGTGGGCGGCGACCGCCGTCGTCGAGCGTGCCCGCTGCCTCGATGGCGTGGCCGACCGGCTCGAGGCCGAGATGCCGGCCCTGATCGGCCTCGCCGTCCGCGAAGCCGGCAAGTCCATTCCCAACGCCGTGGCCGAGGTGCGCGAGGCGGTCGACTTCTGCCGTTACTACGCGGCCCAGATCCGGGCCGAGTTCACCAACGAGAAGCATCGCGCCCTGGGGCCGGTGGTCTGCATCGCGCCTTGGAACTTCCCGCTCGCGATCTTCGTGGGCGAGGTCGGTGCCGCGCTCGCTGCCGGCAACCCGGTGCTGGCCAAGCCCGCCGAGCAGACGCCGCTGATCGCGGCGGAGGCCGTGCGGCTGTTCCACGCCGCCGGCGTGCCGCGCGACGTGCTGCAGTTCCTGCCGGGGCCGGGGGAGAGCGTGGGTGCTGCCCTCGTCGCCGACCCGCGCGTCCAGGGCGTGGTCTTCACCGGCTCGACCGAGGTCGCGCAGATCATCAACCGCACCCTGGCCGAGCGTGGCGGCGACATCGTCCTGATCGCCGAGACCGGCGGGCAGAACGCGCTGATCGTCGACAGCACGGCGCTGACCGAGCAGGTCGTGAGCGACGTGCTCGTCTCCGCCTTCGACAGCGCCGGCCAGCGCTGCTCGGCGCTGCGCGTGCTCTACCTGCAGGAAGACGTGGCCGAGCGCACGATCGCGATGCTGAAGGGCGGCATGGACGAGCTCGCCGTCGGCAACCCGGCCAGCCTCGCGACCGACATCGGCCCGGTCATCGATGCCGAGGCGCAGCGCGGGCTGGTCGCGCACATCGAGCGGCTGAAGCGGACGGCCAGATGGAGCCATCAGACGCGGCTGCCGGCGGCCGCCGGCGGCACCTTCGTCGCGCCGACCATGCTCGAGATCGGCAGCATCGCCGAGCTGAGCCGTGAGGTGTTCGGCCCCGTGCTGCACGTGCTGCGCTACCCGGGCGACGCGGTGGCGCAAGTGATCGAGGAGATCAACGGCACGGGCTACGGGCTCACCCACGGCGTGCACACCCGGATCGACGAAAAGGTCGAGGCCGACCTCGCCGGGATCAGCGCCGGCAACATCTACGTCAACCGCAACATCGTCGGGGCCGTGGTCGGCGTGCAGCCGTTCGGCGGCCACGGCAAGTCCGGGACCGGCCCCAAGGCCGGCGGCCCGCTCTACCTGCATCGGCTGGTGCGCAGCGAAACGCCGCCCGAGCTGCACGGCGAGACGATGCCGGTCGCCTTCGATGCGCTCAAGGCCCTGCTCGCGGCGCTGCCGCAACTGGCCGAGCTGTCGGCGGCGCATCGCTACCGCCTGCAGACGCGGATCCGCTTCTACCAGGCCGCCTCGCCGCTGGCGGTGCGGATCGGCCTGCCGGGGCCGACCGGCGAGGACAACCGGCTATGGTTCGAGCCGCGCGGCTGCCTCGGCTGCCAAGCCGAAACGCTGCCGCAGCTGCTCGAGCAGCTCGCCGCCGCCTGGGCCACGAAGAACCGCGCCATCGTGCCCGACACGGAGACCGGCCGAAGGCTGGTGCGGACGATCGGGCACGCGGACATCGCCTTCGCGCAGGATCTGCCCGGGGCCGCCATCGATGCCCTGCTGTTCGCCGGCGCGCCCGAGACCGCGGACGAGTTCCGCCGCCGCCTGACCCGCGGCCACGACACGATCGTGCCGCTGATCCCCGTCCGCACCGACGGCGGCTACGATCTGCATCGGCTGGTGGTCGAGAAGGTCGTCAGCATCAACACCACCGCCGCTGGTGGCAACGCCGCCTTGATGAGCCTCGAAGGCAGCTAGCGCCGGCGCATTCGGCGCACGCTCGCAACGAGGGCGATCGCGCGATCACGCCGCGCGGACGAGATCCAAGAGGGAGGTGGCCGCGCGTCGCTCCCACCATGGCGCAAGCTGCCGCTGCGCCAGCGCCTGGCCGGTGCGGAAGCACGCCGCCGCCTGCTCGCGCTGGTCGGCGCCGAGGTCGAGCAGCAGCCGGCCGCGCAGCCGATGCAGCTCCGCGGCGTACCACTGCTCGCCGGAGGCCTCGACGCTGGTCGAGGCATCGTCCAGCAGGCGCAGGCCATCGGCCGGGCGCCCCAGCCTGCCGAGCAGGTCGGCCATCAGGCCCGTGTAGTAGGGGATCTTCAGCCGCGAGCCGGTCGCGCGCTTGGCCTCCAGGCCATGCCGCATCATGTCCAGACCCACCGCCACCGCCCCCTGCCTGGCCTTGGTCCAGCCGTGCAGCAGCGTGGCGGTGGCATGCCAGTGCGCAAACTCGTTCTGCCGGCTCAGGGCCAGCAGCTCCGCCGTCTGCTCCTCCAGCCGCGCGTGGTCGTCGACGAGCTGGGCGAGCACGTTCTGGTGGTGCAGGACGACGGCCAGCATGTAGGGCCGTGCCGCGGCCCGTGCCGCCGCCAAGGCGGCGCGGCCGCAGGCGAGGGCCTGCTCCTTCTGCCCCTGCAGCAGCAACACCCAGCTGATCATGCTGCGGGCGGTGATCCAGGGGTCGATCAGCACCTCGTCCGGGCAGCGGTTCCGGGGCTGCGGCAGCATCTGGATCTGCTCCCAGTGCCGCGTGGCGGCGGCGAGATCGCCGGCGAACAGGTCGACGACCAAGCCGCAGCGGCGGCCGACGGCTTGGCCGACCACGCTGTGCCGCTCTTGCGCGCTGCGCAGGTGCTCGTCCGCGACCGCGCGGGCGAAGGTGAGCTCGGCGCGGTTCATGTGGAAATGCCACAGCCCCCACAGCACCGCCGGCTCGACCGCCATGGTCCCGATGCGCTGGTAGAGGGCACGCGCACGCCGGTAGGCGACGCCGATCTCCGGCGCCGACTCGCCCTTCAGCGCCAGCAGGGTCGCACCCAGCGCCACCTGCAGCTCGAGCTCGCGGGCCGCCCGATCCTGATGGTCCGGCAGCAGGGCCGTGAGGCCGAGCGCTTGCCGGAGGTGGAGCACGGCCTCCTTCATGGCGGACCGACGGGTCGCCTGCAGGCCGGCCTGCCGCCAGTACTCGATCGCCTTGGCGGCCAGAGCGGCCTCGGCACAGTGCTGCGCCAGCACCTGCGGCTGCTGGGCGCCGACCTCGGGGAACTGCGCTTCGAGCACGGCCACGATGCGCGCATGCAGTTGCCGCCGGCGGCTGTTCAGCATCGTCGTGTAGGCAACGTCGCGCAACAGCGCATGCTTGAAGGTGTAGCGGGCCTCGGGCGGGTTGCCGTACTGGAACAGCAGCTCGGCGCGAACCAGCTGCCGCAGGGCATCGACGAGCCGCGGCTCCGGTAGCGACGATACGGCGACGAGGACGGTGTGGCTGAACTCCCGACCGAGGCATGCTGCCGTCTGCGCCACCTCGCGCACGGGCGCCAGACGGTCGAGCCGTGCCACGAGGGAGTCCTGCAGGGATGCCGGAATGGCGAAGGCCGCGAGCCGGTGATCGCATCGCCCGTCGCCCGTCACCGGCGGCGGGCCGACCTCGAGCACGGCCTTGGTCAGCTCCTCGAGGAACAGGGGTACGCCATCGGCCTTCTCCACGACCTGGGCTACGGCCTCGGGTGGAAGCTGCCGGGCGCCGGCGAGTCGCTCGACGACGGTGCGTGCCTCGCTCACGTCCAGCCGGTCCAGGGCGATCGTGGTGCAGCGTGGGCCATCCGGCCATGGCGGCCGGAACTCCCGCCGGAACGTGATCACCATGAGCACCGGCAGCGCCGCGATTCGCTCGGCCGCCCGTTGCAAGAGCTCCAGCGAGGTCGGGTCGCTCCAGTGCGCGTCCTCGAACAGCACCAGGACCGGATGCCGTCGGGCCAGACCTTCGAGCTGAGCGAGCAGCGCGTCTTCCGTTCGGCGCCGCTGCATCAGGGCGCTCAGGCCCGGTGCCGGAAGGCCGGCTCCGGCGGGGATGGCGAGCAACGCCGCCACCAGTGGCGCCACGCTGTCGACGTCGTCGGTCCCCTGCGCCATCAGCGCCTTGAGCTTGCTCAGCCGCAGCTCGGCGCTGTCGTTGCGGGCAAAGCCCGCCGCGCGCTCGAGCTGGTCGATGACCGGGTAGAGCGGGCTGCTCGCATGCAGCGGCGAGCAGCGCAGGTGGAGCCGCGGGTAGGGATGTTCCGCGAGGCCGTCGAGCAACGCGCGCAGCAGACGCGACTTGCCGATGCCCGGCTCACCGGACAGCAGGACGAGCTGCCCGGCGCCGGCGCGCGCCCGCGCCCAGCACCGCCGCAGCAGGGCGAGCTCGCGCTTGCGCCCGACCAGGGGGGCAAGACTGCCCATCTGCCGGGCCTCGAACCGCCCTGCGGCTTGGCCGCGACCGAGCACGCGCCATGCGCGCACGGGCTCGGCGAACCCCTTGACCGGCTGGGGGCCGAGGTCGGCATAGTCGAACAGCCCGCCGGCCAGATGCCGCGTGACGGGGTCGACGACGACGCAGCCGGGGCAGGCCATGGCCTGCAGACGCGCGGCAAGATTGGGCGTTTCGCCGACGGCGGCCTGATCCCAGGCCGCGTCGCTGCCGATCAGGCCGCCGATGACGACGAGACCGGTGGCGATGCCGATGCGAACGTTGAGGATCGTCCCGTCGGGGGCGCGCAGGTGCTGCGCCGCTTCGGCGATGGCCAAGCCGGCGGCGACGGCGCGGGCGGCGTTGTCCTCGTGCGCCCGGGGGAAGCCGAAATAGGCCAGCACGCCGTCACCCAGAAATCTGGCCACGACGCCCTCGAAGCGCGCCACCTCGCCGGCCATGACATTCTGGTAGGCGCGCAGCACCTCGCGTAGTTCCTCGGGATCCAGGCGTGCGCTCAGGGCGGTGAAACCGACGATATCGACGAACATGACGGTGAGCTGGCGCCTCTCGCCCTTCGCCGGGTCCGTCGCCGGCGGCGCGTTCGGCAAAGGTGCGCGTGGGTCGAGGCCCAGGCCGGCAATGGCATCGAGCAGCCGGCGTCGATGCCCCACGGCCCTCACCCCGATCTCGTGCAGATCGGCGGCATCGAGACGTGGCAGCACCAAGGCGTCGATGCCGTGCTCGGCAAAGCTCTGAGCATATTGCTCCAGGCCCAGCTCGGCCAGCCATGCCGCGACGTTCACGCGCTCTACTCCATCCGGCGACCATGCGGGCGCGCCCGGACATCCCCATGCGTCGGGCGCGAGCCAACTGCGCCGACGCGGCATCCGCATTACGAGTTACATTAGTCGCCGGTCGTGCGGCGTAGAAGCGATAAGATCGTGTGCGGCGCGAGGCAGGTCGCAATTGTGCCGTAAGTTGCCGAATTCATCCACTCCGAACGCCAGCATTGCCGGCATCGTCTCGACAGCTTGGCGTTCTATCAATTATTCGGCGAGTAATAGAGGAAGATTTGAAGACTTGAAGTATCAACAGCGGCAAGGCGTTGGTTTCGGCCGGTCGCACGGCATCGCCATGCCCAGCCGCGGTCGGCACGCCGCCGTCGGCTGCGCCCGATCGAAGGCTGGACCACGCCCGCGCGATGCGGCCTCGTCCCGGCTAACCGATGCGTTCGCGAAACCGGTCGGCGGGGTACACGCCGAGAATTTCGACATGATGGGAGAAGAACCGCAGCTCCTCCAGGGCCAGCCGAACGTTGTCGTGCTGCGGGTGGCCCATGATGTCGGCATAGAATTCGGCCTGGGTGAACGCGCCGTCGACGTAGCTTTCCAGCTTGACCATGTTCACGCCGTTCGTGGCGAATCCGCCCAGCGCCTTGTAGAGTGCCGCCGGCCGGTTGCGGACGCGGAAGGTGAACGTCGTCAGCACCGGACCGTCCTTGGGATCCGGATGGCGGGCATCGCGCGACAGGACGAGAAAGCGGGTCGTGTTGTGGTCCGCGTCCTCGATATCGGATTTCAGGACGTCGAGCCCGTAGATCTCGGCCGCCAGGCGCGAGGCGATGGCGGCACGGGTCGGGTCGCCGGAGGCCGCGATGTCGGCGGCCGCCCCGGCGGTGTCGGCGACGACGCGGACCTGCAGGCCGTGGCGCCGTAGAAAGTCGCGGCATTGCCCGATGGCGTGGACGTGGCTCTCGACGGTTCGGATCCGGTCGAGCGACGCTCCCGGCAGGCCCAGGAGCTGATGGTTGACCCGGACGAAATGCTCGCCGACGATGTGCAGCCCGCCACGCGGCAACAGATGGTGCACGTCGGCGACCCGGCCGGCCAGGGTGTTGTCGACCGGGATCATCGCGTAGCGGGCCTGCCGGTCGCGGACCGCGGCGAACGCATCCTCGAACGAGTAGCAGGGCAGGGCGAACAGTTCGGGGAAGGCCTGTCGGCAGGCCATGTGCGAGTAGGCACCGGGGCTGCCCTGGAACGACACCGTGAGCTCGGGATCGCTCGGGCCGGCGGGGACGACGGAAGACGGGCTCATGCACCCGCCTCCAGCAGCCGCCGCGCCTTGTCGAGATCGGCCGCGGTGTCGACCCCGAACGGCACCACGTCGACCAGCCGCACCCCGATGCTCATGCCGTTCTCCAGGGCGCGGAGCTGCTCCAGCCGCTCGCGCTGCTCGAGCGGACTGGGCGGCAGGTCGGCGAACCGCTCGAGCGCGGCCCGGCGGAAGGCGTAGATGCCGATATGGTGCCAGACCGGGCCGGGTCCGCTCGGTGCGGTGGCGCGCGTGAAATACAGCGCGCGCCCGAGTTCCGGCCGGTGCGGCTCGAACGCGATCACCGCCTTGACGACGTTCGGATCGTCCCGGTCGTGTGGATCCTCGGTCGGGTTGGCGAGTGTCGCCATGTCGGTGCCGAGGATCTCCAGCGGCTCCAGCACGTGGCGCAGGGCGCTGGGGTCGAGCGTGGGCAGGTCGCCCTGCAGATTGACCACCCGCTCGAACCGCCCGTCCGGATCGAGCTCGCGCAGGGCCGCGAAGATGCGATCGGTGCCGGAGGGCAGGGCGGGGTCGGTCAGCACCGCTTCGCCGCCCGCGTCGCGCACGGCGTCGGCGATGGCCGGCTCGGCGCAGGCGACGACCACCGGGCCGACGCCGGCGGCCATCGCCCGCCGCCAGACGTGCACGATCATCGGCACGCCGGCGATCGGGGCCAGCGGCTTGTTCGGCAGGCGGGTCGAGCCCAGCCGTGCCGGGATCAGGACGATCGCACGCGACGATATGTCATCGCTGTTCGGCACTGGTCGGGCCGCCATACTCAACCTCGCGCAAAGCCAGGAAAGGCAAGGCTCGGCGCCTTGACGCCGGCGTGCGGGGTGGTCTACCGACCCGGTGCGGGTAGCGCAAGAGCGCCTCCGGCAGCGTAGATGGGTGGCAACCGGCGAGGATCTCGATCTTCATGGCAGGCTCTCTGGAAGGCAACAAGCTCGTCGCGGCCATTCTCGTGGCCGGCATCGTCGGTGCTGGCAGCTCGGTGTTCGCTCACATTCTCTATGCACCGCATCATCTCGAGGAGCCGGTGTTCGTCATCGAGGCGGCGGCGTCCGGTGGCGAGGCAGCACCCGCGGCCACCGAGGAGGCCAAGCCGATCGGCGTGCTGCTGGCCTCGGCCAGCGCCGACAACGGGGCCAAGATCGCCAAGAAGTGCGGCGCATGCCACAGCTTCGACAAGGGCGGCCCCAACAAGGTCGGACCGAACCTGTGGGGCGTGGTCGGCCGGCCCATCGCCGAGCACGAGGGCTTCAGCTACTCGGCGGCGCTCGGCGAGAAGAAGGGGCAGAGCTGGGACTACGACCATCTCGACCACTTCATCACCAGCCCCAAGGATTACGCTCCCGGGACCAAGATGACGTTCGCCGGCCTGAGCAAGGGCGCGGAGCGGGCCGACGTCATCGCCTACCTGCGCACGCTGTCCGACTCGCCGGCGCCGTTGCCGGGCGGCTGAGGCCGGGCGGACCCGGATGGGCGACTTGCCCTACCGCGCGTTCGAAGGGCTCGCGCACCGCCTCGCCGACTGTGCCGGCGAGGTGCAGCGCCGCTACTTCCGCACGCCCGTGTCGGTCGAGACCAAGGCCGACGCGAGCCCGGTGACGATCGCCGACCGCGAGGCGGAGGCTAAGATGCGCGAGCTGATCGAGGCCGCGCATCCGGACCACGGCATCCTCGGCGAAGAGCACGGGCCGGTGCGCACCGATGCCGAGTTCGTCTGGGTGCTCGACCCGATCGACGGCACCAAGTCGTTCATCACCGGCCGGCCATTGTTCGGGACCCTGATCGCCCTCGCGCATCGCGGGCGGCCGGTGCTCGGGCTGATCGACCAGGCGATCCTGCGCGAGCGCTGGGTCGGGCAGAAGGGGGCCGCGTCGGTGTGGAACGGCCGACCGATCGCGGTGCGGCCGTGCCCGCGGCTCGGCGACGCGATGCTGTTCGCGACCAGCCCGACCATGTTCGCCGCCGGTCCCGAGGCCACGGTGTTCGCCCGGCTGCAGGCCGGGGTCCGCACGCCGCTGTTCGGCGGCGACTGCTACGCCTACGGGCTGCTCGCCATGGGCTTCGCCGACCTCGTCGTCGAAGCCGCCCTGCAGCCTTACGATTTCATGGCGCTGGCGCCGGTGATCGAAGGTGCTGGCGGCACGATCACCGACTGGCGTGGCGATCCGCTGGAACTGCGCTCGTCCGGCCAGGTCGTGGCGGCGGGCGATCTCCGGGTCCACCGGGCGGCGCGTGCGATCCTGGCCGAGGGCGCCGCCTGACCGGCCGCCGCGGCCTCAGAGCATGAAGTCCGCGGCGCTCAGGGTCGGGTCCTGCGGCTGCAGCAGCACGATCTCGTGGTTGCCCTGGCCGTAGTCGAAGCTCACGACCACGGCGTGCGCGCCGTCGATCGTCGTCTCGTGGTAGCCGACCTCGCCGGGCTTGGGGTCCGCGGTACGGCCGACCCAGCGGAAGCTGCCGTCGCCACGTGCGGCGCCGTTGGCGTCGATCGGGCTGAGGTCGATCTTGTCCTCCTCGCCGAACACGCGGATCACGTCGGCGCGGGCCCCGGCCCCGGTATGCCCCTCCTTGAAACGGTAGATCTCGATCCCCGCGCTGTCCCCCTGCATGATGTCCCTGCCGGTGCCGCCGACCATCAACGTGACCTGGCCCGGGTTGGCCCCCGTCACCACCATGGTGTCGTTGCCCGCCCCGCCCATCAGCGTGCCGCGGGCCGAGCGGTCCATCGACAGCTCGTCGTTGCCGGCGCCGCCGAGGCCGACCGCGTTGCCGTAGCGGGACTTGACCGCGACCAGATCGTCGCCGGCACCGCCGTCGGCCCACGCCTCGCCGCGCTCGCCCGACACGCCGACGACGTCGTTGCCCGTGCCGCCTTCGCCCTTGGCCGAGCCGTAGGAGCGGGCGATGACGCTGTCGTTGCCACTGCCGCCGATGCCGACGGCGCGCTGCGTGCCGAACGACTCGATCTCGTCGTTGCCGGCGCCGCCGTCGATGTAGCTCGCCTTGTCGGTCAGGGTACGGTCGTACCACTGCGCGAACGACATCTCGTCGTAGGAGAACAGCCGGTCGTCGCCGCCACGACCGTGAATCGTGTCGGAGCCACCGAGCCCGAGGATGGTGTCGGCACGCTCGGTACCGGAGAAGATGTCGTCCGCGTTGGTCAGGCGGACGATGGGCGTCGTCATACGGCGTTCCTCGCTGGCGCAATCCCGGAGCCGTCGGCCAGCCGAGACGGATCCGGCCGCAACGGCATGCGGCATTGAATGCATAGGTGGTCTCGGCCCGGTCTGTCCATCTGCGCCGCGCCACAACCTCAGGCATGTGTGGGATGCATGCCGGATTGCCCATCCGGTGTGGCCCGATTGAATCAGGCCAGCCGCGACCGGGCGCGGCGCGGTTGACCCGGGGCCCGGCCGCGCCTTAGCTGGCCGCCTCGCGCGGTCGGCCGTCGGCTCGACGCCGATGCATCGGGAGAGAGCGGGATGGATCGGCTGCAGGGCATGGCCGTGTTCGCCCGCGTGGCGGAACTGGGCAGCTTCTCGCTGGCCGCGCGGCAGCTCGGCCTGTCCAAGTCGATGGTCAGCAAGCACGTGACGGCGCTCGAGGAGCGGCTGGGCGTGCGGCTGCTCAACCGGACCACCCGGCGTCTGGCGCTGACCGAGGCCGGCGCCGTCTACCGCGACCACTGCGCCCGCGTCGTGCAGGACGTCGACGAGGCCGACCTCGCCGCGAGCCAGCACAGCGAGGCGCCGCGCGGCCGGCTCAGGATCAGCGCGCCGATGTCGTTCGGCTTCCTGCAGCTGGGGCCGCTGCTGCCCGAGTTCATGGCGCTTCACCCGGCGCTCGAGGTCGAGCTGATCCTCGACGACCGGGTCGTCGACCTGCTCGAGGAGGGCGTGGACGTCGCCGTGCGCATCGGCCAGCTCGCCGACAGCAGCCTGATCGCGCGCAGGCTCGCCAGCGCGCGCACCCTGTGCGTCGCCGGCCCGGCCTATCTCGCTCGCGCCGGCCGGCCGCAGGCGCCGGCCGATCTCGGCCGGCACAACTGCCTGCGCTACAGCTACCGCCGCCAGCCGGACGACTGGAGCTTCGCGCGCGGCGGCGAGCAGGTGAGCGTGCGCGTGCGCGGCAACCTGCAGGCCAACAACGGCGATGTCCTGCGGGCAGCCGCGCGCGGCGGGGTCGGCATCGTCTGCCTGCCCGATTTCCTCCTCGGCGAGGATCTCGGCACCGGGGCTCTGGTCCACCTGCTGTCGGACTGGGAAGCGCCCGAGGTCCCGATCCACGCCGTGTTTCCCTCGCAGCGCCACCCGTCGGCCAAGCTGCGCGCGTTCATCGACTTCCTGGTCCGCCGGCTCTGCCGCGAGCGCGGTGGTCCGGACGGTGGCGGGACGACGGTAACGATCGGCTGAGATTGGCTGAAGCGCGCGTTGCCGGGGTGGCATGTCGATCCGGCTCTGGCTGCAGGGCCATCCCGGTGCCTATATGACGGTCGATGTCGTTGCCGTCGGCCAGGCCAGGGCCGTGACCATGGGCCGGCCGGTTGGCGGCCCGATGCTGGGAGATGAGGATGCTGCGTGTGCTGGCGGCGATGCTGGTCGTGGCCGTGATGGCCGTGGTCGCCGTGGTGGGGGTGCGCTGGCTGATGCCGGCCGCGGAGGACGAGAGCGGCACCTCGAGCGAGGCGCTGATCGGCGGTCCGTTCACGCTGACCGACCAGACCGGCAAGCGGGTGACCGACCAGGACTATCGCGGCCGGCTGATGCTGGTCTATTTCGGCTACACCTTCTGTCCCGACGTCTGCCCGCTCGGGCTGCAGACGATCGCCACGGCGCTCGACGACCTGCCGGCCGAGGTGCAGGACCAGGTCGTGCCGCTGTTCGTCACCGTCGATCCGGCCCGCGACACCGTGCCGGTGATGCGCGACTATGTCGCCCAGTTCCACCCGCGGCTGGTCGGCCTCACCGGCAGCGAGGCCGAGATCGAGCAGATGCTGCGCGCCTACCGGGTCTATGCCAGCAAGGCCGCGGCTCCGGCCGGCGACGACAGCTATCTGGTCGACCATTCGACCATCACCTACCTGATGGACAAGCAGGGCCGCTACCTGACTCATTTCGGCCACGACACCACGCCCGAGGCCATGGCCAAGCAGATTGCCGCGCTTGCCGCGGCCGGTTGAGCCTTGCCAGACGCGCCAAGGCGGGCTAAACGCTCCGCACCTTCGCTGGTCGTGCGCCCGTAGCTCAATGGATAGAGCATCTGACTACGGATCAGAAGGTTGGAGGTTCGAGTCCTTCCGGGCGCGCCAA
>JBDHTW010000082.1:0-19432 GCA_039808865.1 Geminicoccaceae bacterium | reverse complement strand
GGGCTTCAGGGCGGATCGTCCCCGGCACGCCGGGCCTCGGCCGCTCGCGCCTCCCAGATGGCGGCCTCGTCCGCGCGGCCGAGCTGCCGCGAGCAGTAGGCGACGGCTTCCAGGCTCGTCCACAGGCTTGCGTGATCGACGCGGCCGTGGACGTCGCCCTGCTCCGCTTCCGCCACCGCGCGCTCGAACCAGGGCCGGGCCGCGTCGTGCCGGCCGGTCTCGTACAAGGCTCGTCCCAGGATCTCGCCGTCAGCGGCGGCTATCGACGCCGCAGCGAGATCCCAAGGGTCCGGTGCGGTTGGGAAGACGAGCAGGCCCGCCGCCAGCGCCGGCTGGTTGGGGTTGGCGGCGAGCGCGCGGGCCACTGCCAGCATCCGCTGCGCTTGCACGCGGACGATCCGGCGCATGGCCTCCCGCAGCTCGTCGGCGGCTGGGTGGAGCCGCAGGAAGCCGGCGAAGAGCTGGTGCAGGCGCAGCTCGCTGCCGCCCTGCAGCAGATGCAGGTCGAGGCAGGCGTCGAGGTGGCGCTGGCACTCGCCGTCGCTCCAGCCGGCGCCTTCGGTCAGATGCCGTCGCAGCTCGTCGGCCGGGATACGCTGCGGGTTCGGGCGCACGGCGGCATGCAGCAGGAGCCGGGCCGGCCCGTCGAGCTGCTGGTAGACGCCGAGGAAGCTGGCTTTCGCGCCGCGCCTCGTAGGCCAGCGTCGCGGAAGCGGGCACGAGCTGCACCGGCAGGCCCTCGGCCACCGCCGCCAGGCGCTCGCCGAAGCGCGCCCGGACGTCGGCACCGGCGATCCGCCCGACCAGCTCGACCGATTCCGCCGGCGACAGCGGCGGCACCTCGAGCGCGTTCCAGCCCACATCCCAGCGGTCGAGGTTCGTCGTCAGCAGGGCATGGCAGCGCATCCCGGCCGGCGGCAGCCAGGGCTGCACCGCGTCGAGCGCCTGCACGTTGTCGTAGATCAGCAGCGTCGGCTCGTGGCCGAGGGAGGCCAGCACGCGCAGGGCCTGCTCCGCGAGCGGCAGCCCGGTCGGCTGGTCCAGATCGAGCAGGGTCGCGCCGAGCCGGGCGAAGTCGACCGCGAGCGCCTGCTCGCCGGCCGCGACGACGAACCGCCCGCCGGGATAGGCTTGGGCGGCACGGCGCGCGAACTCGCGGGCGAACTCGCTCTTGCCGACGCCGGGCGGGCCGTGCAGCACGACCACGGCCTCGCGCCCGCGGTCCCTGAATGCCGCGCCGATCTGCTCCAGCAGCGCCTCCCGGCCGACGAAGGGCAGGTTGCGGCGCGAGGCGATGTTGCAGGGGAAGCGCGTCGGCGCGGGCGACCCGGCGGCGGGCGCGGGCGGGCGAGCGGGTGCTGGTGCCTTGGGCCGACGGAGCGGGAACACGCCGGTGTAACCGCGCGCCGCGGGGAAGACGCTCGGGTCGACGGTCCAGACCTCGTGCGGCTCGTCCTCGTAACGGATCGGGAAGACGTGCGCCTCGTCGCCCTCGACCGTCACGTACAAGGCGCGATTCGGCCAGCGGCGGCCGACCCACAGCTTGCCGTGATCGCCGTCGTCCTGGCAGAACAGCGCGCTGTTGACCGGCAGGATGCCCAGCCGGTGCGGCCCGATCTCGACCAGCTCGACCGGCCCGCAGGTCGAGTCCTGCGGGTACGCGCGGATGCCGGCGAAATAGGCATCGTGCCAGCGCACGAACTCGCGCTGCTTGTGGACGATGTGCATCTTGGGGACGGCGGGGCCGAAATAGGCATCGGCCTCCTCCCGGCTGCCCAGCGTCCGCGCCAACCCGATCCCGAGGTCGCGGTCGACGTCGTGGTTGCCCGGGATCACGAACAGCCCGCGCTTGGCGACGCCCGCCGCCTCGAGCAGAGCATCGAAGAATGGCGTGGCGGCTGCGTATTCACCCGACTTGCCGCCATGCGCCACGTCGCCGGTGGCGAAGATCAGATCGGGCTTCCTGCCCTGCGCGCGATAGGTCCGCACCGACCGCACCAGCGCCCGCAGGACGACGTCCCGATCGTAGGGATCGCCGCCCTTGAAGTGGAAATCCGAGACGTGCAGCCAGCTCAATGCCATGCGAGTATGCCGAAGATGCTGCCGACGAATGGGCTTGCCCGAGAGCTTGTGGCGACATCGGCATCTGGTCAACCTTCGCGCTTCGCCTGCCGCCGGCCGCGCCGCCATTGCGCCCGCGGCCGGGGGCCACGATCCTGCCGCCGGGGTGCCCGGGCAGGGGAGGTGGAATGGACTGGATGACCATGTCGCGCGAGGCGCGCGACCGCGCCTTCAACAATCTCGCCCATGTCGGGGTGGAGGCGGCGCAGGCCAGGCGCGAGGCGTGGGCCGCGGCGTCGCAGGCGCTGCGCGCGCGCCGGCCGGAGCATCTCGATCTCGCCTATGCCCCGGGCGAGCGGACGCGCTGGGATCTCTACCCCGCGGCCGATCCGGCGGCGCCGTGCCTCGTGCACATCCATGGCGGCTACTGGCAGCGCGGCAGCAAGGAGGCTTTCGCCTGCCTCGCCGAGGGGGCCCTGGCGCACGGCTGGTCGGCGGCGCTGCCCGGCTACACGCTGGCGCCCGAGGCGAGCCTGACCCGGATCGTGGCGGAGCTGCGCGCGGCGTTCGACTGGCTCGCCGTCGAGGCGGCGGGGCACGGGATCGCGGGGCCGGTGGTCGTCACCGGCTGGTCTGCCGGCGGGCATCTGACCGCCCTGCTGCTCGACCACCCGAAGGTGGCGGCGGGGCTCGCGATCTCGGGCGTGTTCGAGCTCGGGCCCTTGCGCGACGTGCCGCACGTCGACGATCTGGTCCGGTTGAGCGAGGACGAGGTGCAAGAGCTGTCGCCGATGCGCCGCCCGGGCGTGGCCAAGCCGCTCTCGCTCGCCTACGGCACGGCCGAGCTGCCCGCCCTCGTCGCCGCCAGCCGTGACTTTCACGCCCGCCGGGCGGCGGCGCATCTGCCGGGCGATCTCGTGCCGATCGTGCGCGCGAACCACTTCACGGTCCTGGACGGGCTGCGGCAGCCGGACAGCGTGCTGCTGCGGACGGTGCTGGGAATGGCAGCCTACCCGGCCGCCCAGGCCACGCCGTCGCGCGCCGGGGCCGCCGGCCCGTTCAGGGCTGGAAGGTGATCAGCTGCACCGGCCCGGACTTGCCCCAGCGGCCGTTGGTGACCAGGAACGCGGCCCGGCCGCTGCCGTTCCAGTTCGGGATCACCGTGGCGACGTCGCCGTCGCCGACCGTCACCTGGGGGATGGGCATGGTGCGGTAGCTGCGGCCGGTGCCGTTGTTGAGCAGCATGATGTCCTGGTTGCTGCTGTTCGGACCCTGCACGACGTAGATGTCCGGCTTGCCGTCGAGGTCGACGTCGCCGACCGCCACGTCGCGGCCCTGCTGCAGCGTGAAGGTGAAGTTGGCCTTGGGGAAGGTGCCGTCGACATTGAGCCAGACCGACAGGCGGCGCAGCTCGACGATCAAGAGGTCGGGCCGGCCGTCGCCGTTCATGTCGGCGAGCTCCAGCTCCTCCGCGACGCGCTTCTTGTAGGCGGTGCCGGCCGAGATGTCGGTGAACGTGCCCTGGTCGTTGCGGTAGGTGACGATGCGCAGCGAGGTGTCGACCTTGCGGCGGAAGATCAGGTCGGTCCAGCCGTCGCCGTCGAGGTCGCCGGCGACGACCGTCGGCGAGTAGAGGATGCTCTTGACCGGGGAATCGAGGACTTCCTCGAATCGTCCGCCCAGATTGTGGAACAGCCGGTTCTCGGCCGGGTAGATCGACGGCCCCTCGTTGGCGACGGCGATGTCCGGCAGGCCGTCCTTGTCGTAGTCGAGCACCACCGCCTTGCGCGCGCGGCCGTGCGGGTCGGTCACGCCCCAGCTCGCGGCGACGTTGGTGAAGGTGTGGTCGGCGCTCTGCAGGAACAGCGAGTTCGGGTAGGCCTTGGTGCATTTGCCGTTGCAGGCGCCGGTGATGCAGTAGAGGTCCGGCAGCCCGTCCGGCAGGCCGCCCTCGTTGAGGCTGCCGAAGTCGGCGGCGACGCAGCCGTGCCGGTCGGTCTTGTAGAACGTGCCGCTCAGCACCTCGACGAAGGTGCCGTCGCCCTGGTTCTGCAGCAGCGGCCACGGCGACACGCCGTGGCTGGACAGCAGGATGTCGAGGTCGCCGTCGCCGTCATAGTCGAACACCGGGCTCTCGCCCTGCGTCAGCGACAGCGCGGCGCCATGGAAGTTGAGGCCGGTCGCGGAGGAGCTGTCCGACGCCACCGGGTCGGCCGCCTCGGCCCGCATGCCCGCAACGCCGACACCGACCACGGCGAGCAAAAGGAGGGTGGCGGCTCGCAATGACCACGTGCGGATTCCTCGCCGCAGCCGCACAAGACGGTTGAAATTGTCGGCCAGGATATTCGCGCAGCTGCGATAAGATTCAAATCCAGGGCGATGGGGCATGGAGAATTCCGATCCTTGGGCGCAATCCTGCCTGCACTGTAGTCGCATTTCGACTGTATCGTATACCGTGCAGGTCGGAGAGGTTCGGCCTCGGCCGCCCGGATATTGCTAAAGGCCGGCCCGATGTTGCAGCCGGGCAGCGCGCATGCCATCGGCCACACGGTGGTGCAGGCCGAATCGGGCCGCCCGTCGCTCAGGGCGGTGGTGCGAAGATCGGATGCTCGACCTTGGCCCCGGGCCCGATTCCCAGCCGCTTGGCGGTACCGGCGTTGAGCTCGAGCACGGCGCGGACCGGCTGCGCCGAGGGGAGCGGCGTCTCGGAATAGGGCACGGCGTCCGGTGTGACCTGAACCACGGTGCCGCTGCCGTCGATGAACACCATGTCGAGCGGCAAAGGCGTGTTCTTCATCCAGAACGCGACCATCTGCTCGGTATGGAAATCGAACAGCATGCCGTGATCCGGCTGCATCGCACGCCGGAACATCAGGCCGCGCTCGCGCTCGCTGGGTGTCGAGGCGAGTTCGACCGTGAAGTGGCGCGGGCCGAGAGGCGTCGTGATGACCAGCTCGTCCGGCGCCAGCGCGCCGGCACGGGCCCAGGGCAGCACGGCCAGCACCACGGCGACGGCGAGCAGCCGGCGACGTCGAACCGGTTGGCGCGCGGCCGCGGCCGTGCGATCACGGGTGGCGTTGGTCGGGACGGGAGCTGCTGCCATGGATCTGAAGGCCCATATCCGCACGATCCCGGATTTCCCCAAGCCGGGCATCCTGTTCTACGATATCTCGACCCTGCTCGGTCATGGCGAGGCGTGGCGCGAGACGGTCGACCGGGTGGCCGATGCGGTGCGAGCCTACCGTCCGGACGTCCTGGCCGCCATCGAATCCCGCGGCTTCATCTTCGCCGCACCCGTAGCCTACAAGCTCGGCGTCGGCTTCACCATGGTGCGCAAGGTCGGCAAGCTGCCAGGGCCGGTGGTCAGCCATGCCTACGATCTCGAGTATGGCAGCGACACCCTGCAGGTGGCCGACGGGCTGATCGCCCCCGGCAGCCGGGTGGTGCTGATCGACGATCTGCTGGCCACCGGCGGCACCGCCCAGGCCTCGGTCGAGCTGCTGCGCAAGGTCGGGGCCGAGGTCGTCGGGGCCGTGTTCCTGATCGAGCTCATGGGCCTGAAGGGACGCGCCCGGCTCGACGTGCCGTTGACGACGCTGCTCGGCTACGCCGGCGGCTGACACCGCCGGCGGTTGCAGCCGTCTCGCGAGGGCGCCTCAGAACCGGAAATCGGCGGGGGTCAGCGTCTTCACACCATTGAGCTGGATCTCGATCTCGGGTGCCGCGTCGGCGTCGTTGCTGGCGCGGACGATGGTCGTGTTGCCGCTGACGTAGTAGCCGAGCTGCGCCGTGCCGGTCAGCGTGGCCTTGCCGACCCAGCGGAAGGCCTGGTTGCCGGGGGTGGTGCGGTCGCCGTCGACGCCGGCGAGATCGATCACGTCCTGGCCCGGGACGAAGTCCTTGATCACGTCGCGGCTGGCCCCGGCCGGGCTGTCCTGGACCTTGTCGAAGTCGTAGACGTCCCGCCCGCCACCGCCGGTGTAGGTGTCCTTGCCGAGCCCGCCCTGGAACTCGTTGTCGCCGCTGCTGCCCTTGAAGATGTCGGCACCGTCGGAGCCGATCGCACCCTCGATGCCGATCAGCGTGTCGGTCTCGCCGCCGCGCTTGGCGGTGGCAGGCGTGGCGGAAAGATCGACCGTGACCGCCGCCGGCCCCGGGTAGGTGACGAGGTCGACGCCGAGGCCGCCCTTGAGCGTGTCGTTGCCGGGGCCGCCCTCGAGCACGTCGCTGCCGTCGCCGCCGTCCATGCTGTCGCCCCCGCCCAGGCCCCGCAGCAGATCGTTGCCGGCATAGCCGAGCAGGCTGTCGGCCGCGTTGGTGCCGGTGCGCACGTCGTTGTTGGGCGATGTCTTGGTCGAGAGCGGCTGGTCGATCTCGGCGGCGCCGATGTCGGGCAGGCTGCCGGCCGGCAGCGGCCGCGCGGTGCCAAGCTGGTCGAGGGCCCGTGCCGCCAGCGGATCGCCGCCGCTGACCGCCGGGTTGCCGACGGCGCTCTTCAGCGGGACGATGCCGCTGGCGGCGAGCTTGCCGCCGCCGGTCACGGGATCGAGCTGTGCGAACAGCTGGGCCGGCGGCACGTTCTGCCGATCACCCGGGATGCTGCCTGTCACGGTCGAGCCCAGCACGTTGTGCCCGTTGCTCACGACGGTGCTGTCGGCCACGTCCTGGGCTATCCCATCTCTATCGAAGTTGCCGGCGAGGATGCTGTTGCTCAGCGTCACCTGGGCCGCCGCGATGCCGGCGCCGTGGCCGTAATCGTAGCCGGCGGTGCTCGGGATGCGGTTGCCGGTGATGGTGCAGTTGGCGATGCGCAGCGTGCCGCCGAGGATGGCGCCGCCGGGCACGGCACCATAGTGCTTGCCGGTCTCGTTGTCGGCCAGGGTGCAGTTGGACAGGCTCACCGTGCTGGACCGGGCGAGGATGCCGCCGCCGCCGCTGCCGTAGCCGAAATTGCCCGAGATGCTGGCGTCGTAGATCTCGGCCGTGCCGCCCTTGATGTAGAGGCCGCCGCCGCCGCCCTTCCACCTGAACCCGCCGCCCCAGTTGTCGGCGAGGCTGGTCCGCTCGATCGTCACCTGGCTGCCGCTGCCGGCAAAGATCCCACCGCCATAGACGCCGCGATTGTTGGCCACCGCGCTGTCGGTGGCGCTGATCGTGTTGCTGCCGGCGCCAGCGATGCCACCGCCGTTGCCACCGCCATAGTAGGCCGAGGCCGCGTTGTGCTCGACCGTGCTGCGCAGGAGGGTGACCCGACTGCCGGCGCCGGCGAAGATGCCGCCGCCATCGCCGCCCTTGCCGGTATAGTCGCCCGGGACGGTCGAGTCGTTGCCGGTGACCGCGGCATCGGTCAGCACCAGGGCGGCACCACCGGTGAGCGCGATGCCGCCACCCGCTTCGCCGTTCGACTGGCCGTTGGTCAGGACCAGGTCGGTGAGCGTGGCCGTCGTTGCGTTGCCCTTGACGCTCATCACCCGGCTGGCCCGGTTCGCATCGAGCGTGGTCTGCACGCCGGAGCCACCCCCGTCGATCGTCAGGCTGTCGGTGACGACGAGCTCGCCGCCGGTCAGCACCAGCTGCTTGCCGACCACGGCCGCGGTGAAGCGGATGACGTCGGCACCTGCGTTCGTGTTCGCCTGGGCGACCGCCTCGCGCAGGCTCAGCTTGCCGTCGGATGGATTCACCACGTCGACCTGCGTGGTCACGGTCAAATAGGCCATGGTGGACTATCCCAAGTCGATATGAGCAATATTCGAATTTACTATAGGCAAAATGCGATGGGGACGCCAGCAGGTTGTCCCGTGGCTGTTGCAAGCCCGATCTGCCGGAATGCAACGGAGCATTGGAGGCAAGAGCCTGCGCTGTACTCTCATACGCAAATCGGTATATTTGTTCCTTCTTGATCAATCAGTATTTGCTTCGCAGGCCAAGGCGTGCATCCGGCGGCTCATCTTGAGTCGCATCCATCATATATCGACCAAAATCGCGCGAGGCTCAGCTTAGGAGAGAATTTTCCTCCTCGCCAAGGCGCACCGGGTAGAGGGCCGGCCTTGGCGACCCGTTCGGGTGCACCCCATCTCGAACAGGACGGAGTCTGCCCTCCGGCGAAGCTGCCTCGCCGTGGCCCGATCGAGCAGAGCGCCGACCATTGCCACCGCCGAACGAAGCCGTGCGTGCGCCGCTCGCCGTCCTGTAGCCCGGGCCGGCGGCGGAGACCGCACGGCCCGGGCCCTTCGGTTGCCGGTTGGTGCAGCTACGGCTTGCTCGCGCCGGTGCCGCCGTTCTGCTTCTGCAGCACGTCCTGCTGGTGCTGGGTCGCCGGCATGGTGGCGCCCCCGGCACCGGTCGCCTGCATGTTCTGGCCCTTGACCGCCTTCTCGTCGGTTTGCAGTACCTTCTGCTGGTGCCGCGTCGCCGGCATTCCGTTCTCGACCGACGGCGTCTCGGTGTCGCTGTTGGCGTTGCCGACGCCCTGCCGGCAGCCGGCGCCAGAGGAAGCGCCGTTGCTCGTGGTGCAGCCGACCGACGGGCCGGGCGTCGGAGCGTCCTGCGCGGCCGCAGATGTGGCGGTGCAGGCCAGCGCCAGGAGGCTCATGGCCGTGCCCCATCGGAGAAGTACGATGCGGTGCATGTCGGTCTCCCTGTCATCTTGTCGTTGGTGGGTCCTCGAACGCTGCGTCCATCGGTGGGTTCCGTTCGCCGGGCGAACATGGGCGGCGAGAGCGGGGGCGCGCGAAGGCGCTTTCTTTCGTCGGGCGCGCGGCCCAACCTGGAGGTAGACTGTCGTCCGAGATGCGGGGAGAACGGGATGACTCTGCCGACCCTGGGTCAGATGCTGCTCGGCACCGAAGGCCTCGCCCTGCTGCGCCAGGCCTTCGTCGCGGCGCCGGCTGCGCGTGAAAGCCGTCTTGCCGAGATGCGCCTGCTGCTCGCGCGCTACGATGCTGAACTGGCGCAGCCTCTGGACGCGGTCGAGTACGGACGCGACGCCGGCTACGCCCAGTGGGCGCACACCTACGATGCGCCGCTGCGCCTGTTCCCGATCGAGACGCCATCCGTGCAGGCGCTGCTCGCCTCCTTGCCGCCGGGCTGTCGCGTGCTCGACGCCGCGTGCGGCACCGGCCGGCACAGCGCATGGCTCGCCGAACGCGGGCTCGAGGTGATCGGGATCGATGCGTCGCCGGCGATGCTGGCACGCGCCCGGGCCAAGGTGCCCTCGGGTTGGTTCGAGCTCGGCGACCTTGCCACGCTGCCGTTAGCCGATGCCTCGGTGGATGCCGCGCTGTGCGCGTTGGCCCTGGTTCATCTGCCGGATCTGCGCCCGGTCATGGCCGAACTCGCACGGGTCGTCCGTCCGGGTGGCCGCATCGTCGTCAGCGACGTGCATCCGTTCCTGGTCCAGCTCGGCTGGCAGGCGCAATTCCTCATGGCCGATGGCCGGGCCGGACTGATCCGGCTGCATCCCCACCTGCCATCGGACTATGCCGCCGCGGCCGTCGCCGCCGGGCTTACCATCGGCTCGCTGCACGAGCCCCTGCTGACCGCCACCGCCGCACGCACCGTCGCCGAGCAGCCGATTCCCGATGCCAACACCGCCGCCTGGGCGGGGTTGCCCGGGGTCATCGTCTGGGAACTTTTGAAGCCAGCGCCGGCCTGAGGCCGGCTCCTCCACCGGCCGTCAAATGTCGATCTCGCCCGCTTCCTGCCGGCGACGGCGCGTCCATACGGTATCGATCACGTAGACCGCCACCCCGGTACCGAACAGCACCGCCGACAAGCCCAAAAGCGCATCGATCATTATAGGGCATCTCCTCAATCATAAGGCGCGAAGATGCAGCCCGTTGGTGAGGAATGCAATTAGAACGTTTTGATGTAGCCCTCGTGCCAACCAGCGCGCACGGGGTGTTGCGGCGTGCCCCGCGTCAGGCGGCCTCGGCCCGGCCGAGCGCCATGAGCTGCATCAGCCGCTCCTCGGTGGCCTCGGCCCGGTCGATCTCGCCGGTGATCCGGCCCTCGCGCATGGTCAGGATACGATCGCTGATGGTCAAGATCTCGGGCAGCTCCGACGAGATCGCGAGGATGGCGATGCCGGCGCCGGCCAGCTCGTAGAGCAGCGTGTGCACCTCGGCCTTGGCGGCGACATCGATGCCGCGGGTCGGCTCGTCGACGATCAGCACCTTGGGTTGTAGGGCGAGCCAGCGGGCCAGGACCACCTTCTGCTGGTTGCCACCGGAAAGATTGCCCACGGCCTGGTCGGGGCTCGCCATCCGGATGCCCAGCTTCTGCCGGAAGCGCTCGACCAGCCGATCCTCCTCGCGTCGACGGAGCAGGCCGACCAGGTTGACCAGCCGGTCCATGCTGGTGACCGACAGGTTGTTGCGGATCGCCAGCGCCAGGAACAGGGCCTGCTGCTTGCGGTCCTCGGGCACGAGGCCGATGCCGGCGCGAATCGCGTCGATCGGCGAGCGGATCCTGACCTCCCGCCCGTCGACCAGCACGCGGCCGCGCTGGATCGGATCGGCGCCGAAGATCGCCCGGGCGAGCTCGGTGCGGCCGGCGCCGACCAGGCCGGCGAGCCCCAGGATCTCGCCCCGGCGCACCTCGAGGCGCACGTCGTGCAACACCACCGCGTGCGGATCGCGCGCGTCGCGGCCGCGGGCCACGCCGTCGACGGCGAGCGCCACGGCGCCGGCGCCGGAGGTGGTGCGATGCGCGAACAGCCGGTCGACCTCGCGCCCGACCATCAGGCGGATGATGCCGTCGATGCTGATCTCGCGTACCTCGGCGCGTCCGGCCAACATGCCGTCGCGCAGCACGGTGATCCGCTCGCAGATCCGCATCACCTCCTCGAGCCGGTGGGTGACGAAGACCACGGCGATGCCCTTGGCCTTGAGCCCGCGCACGATGGCGAACAGGCGCTGCACCTCCTTGTCCGACAGGGCCGAGGTCGGCTCGTCCATGACCACGAGCTTGGCCGCCATCGACAGCGCGCGGGCGATCTCGACCATCTGCTGCTCGGCGACGGAGAGATCGGCCACGAGCCGGCGCGGGTCGACCTCGAGTCCGACCTCGGCCGCGAGCTCGGCGGTCCGCCGGTGCAGGAGGCGCCAGTCGACTCGCCCGGCACGGACCGGCAGGCGGCCGATGAAGACGTTCTCGGCCACCGACAGGGTCGGGATCAGGTTGAATTCCTGGTAGATCGTGACGATTCCCAGGAGCTGCGCGGCGTGCGGGCTGGCGAGCCGCACCTCCGCGCCGTCGAAGGTGATGGAGCCGGCGTCGGGTGCCTGCGCGCCGGCCAGGATCTTCAGAAGCGTGCTCTTGCCGGCACCGTTCTCGCCGAGCAGCGCATGCACCTCGCCGCGGCCGACCTCGAAGTCGACGCCGCGCAAGGCGCGGACGCCGGGAAAGCTCTTGGCGATCCCGGCCATGCGCAGGAGAGGCTCGGTCGTCATCGGCCGTAAAGGCTCCATGCCGCGCCTTCGGTCACTTCACCTCGGCCAGCCGCTCGGACTTGTCGAGATTGGCCTTGGTGATCACGATCGGCGTCAAGAGGACGAGGTCGCTCTCGGGCTGCTTCTTGTCCTTGAGCAGGTCGACCATGATCTGCATCGCCTTGCGGCTCTGGCCGCCGGGGAACTGCTCGACCGTGCCGGCGAGGTTGCCGTCGCGGACCGCGCCCAGGGCCTCGGGCAGCGCGTCGAAGCCGATGATCTTGACCTTGTCGGCCATGCCGCGCGCCTTGACCGCCTCGAGCGCGCCAAGCGCCATGTCGTCGTTGGCGGCGACGATCACGTCGGGCGGCGTCGTCATGCCGGCGAGCAGGCTCTCGGTCACCGTCAGCGCCTGCGCCCGATCGAAGTTCGCGGTCTGCTCGGCCACCAGCTTGTACTTGTCCTTGTGCTGGTCGAGCACGTTGTGCAGGCCCTTGTTGCGGTCGATCGCCGGGCTGGCCCCGGGCTGGCCCTGCAGGTTGATCAAGTTGGCACCGTTCGGAAAGTTTGCCAGCACCCACTCGCCCTGGGCCTCGCCGCCCTTGACGTTGTCGGCGCCGACATGCGCCGTGATGCCGTCCACGCCGGCGACGCGACGATCGATCGTCACCACCGGCACGCCGTTGTCGATCGCGGTCTTCAGCGCCGGCGCCATGGCGTTGACGTCGATCGGGCTGATCACGATCCCGTTCACGCCCTGCACCACCGCGGCCTCGACGTCGGCGGTCTGCTTCGGTGCCGAGTTCTGCCCGTCCGATTCGACGGTCTTCACGCCCAACGCCTTGCCCTCGTCCTGCATCGCCTGCAGCATGTGCACGAAGAAGGGGAAGTTGAGTCCCGGCACCGAGGTCATCACCGTGATGTCCTGCGCGCTGGCCGAGGCGCCGCCCCATGCCAGCATGCCCGCCGCTGCAACGCCGGCCAGCGCGGCGCGCCAAGTCTTCGTCATTTCCAGCCTCCCTGCTCGCGGCCCGAGCCTGCGTCTCGGTTGACCGCCGGCGGCGACGGTCGTGCGCGGCCGCGGCGCTGTCAACCGCTTTCCGATCCGCGGCAGCGGCAGCCGGGGCTCGCCCAGACGTGAGCGCGGGTGACGGGCCGCGTTCAGGTTTTCGCCAGCGTGTGAGCGCGCGTGTGCGGGCCATCGGGCTACGTGCGGGCGAGTGGGCAAGGGTCCGCACAGAGGACGGAGGAACCGGCATGACTTGGCTTGGACGTGGTGGCTGGGTGGCCATCGGCATCTTGCTCGCCCCGAGCACCGTGTGGGCGGGCGAAGTCAATCTGGCCGATGGGGTCGCGATCTCGGGCTACGACCCGGTCGCCTATTTCACCTCGGGCAAGGCGGTGCACGGCGATCCGGCGATCACCGCCACGCACGACGGGGCCACCTACCGGTTCGCCTCCGGGGCGGACCGGGCGTTGTTCGTTGCCGATCCCGCCAGGTACGAGCCGCAGTTCGGCGGCTTTTGCGCGTTCGGCACGGCCGAGGGGCACAAGGCGACGATC
This sequence comes from Geminicoccaceae bacterium, assembly GCA_039808865.1. Classification (GTDB taxonomy): domain Bacteria; phylum Pseudomonadota; class Alphaproteobacteria; order Geminicoccales; family Geminicoccaceae; genus Benzoatithermus. The sequence continues at coordinate 6,377 of JBDHTW010000082.1, read as the reverse complement.
GACCCCGAAGCGTTCACGATCATCGGTGGCAAGCTCTACCTGAACTACAACCAGGACGTCTGGGCGACGTTCAAGCAGGACCCGCAAGGTTACATCCGCAAGGCCGAGGCCAACTGGCCGACGGTGCGGGAGCAGCCCGATCCCGCGCCGTGAACGCGGCTGGCTCCGCCGTCAGGCGTGGCGCGGCGCCGTGCGCTCGGCGCGCTGCTCGGCGGGACCCGCGATCCTGGTCAGGTTCATGGCGGTCTGCACCAGCGCCAGGTGCGAGAACGCCTGCGGGAAGTTGCCGACCAGCCGGCCGGCCCCGACATCGTACTCCTCGGCCAGCAGGCCCACATCGTTGCGCAGGTCGAGCAGATGCTCGAACAGCCGGCGGGCATCGTCGACGCGGCCGAGCATGATGTAGGCATCGGCGAGCCAGAAGCTGCAGGCGAGAAAGGCGCCCTCGCCGGTGGGCAGCCCGTCGTCGGTGGCGGTCGTGTCGTAGCGCAGCACGAGGCCGTCAACGAGCAGCCGGCGCTCGATCGCGGCGACGGTGCCGTGCACCCGCGGGTCCTCCGGCGGCAGGAAGCCCACGATCGGTATCAGGAGCAGGCTCGCGTCCAGCTCCTTGCCGCCATAGGACTGGACGAAGCTGTCGAGCGCGGCGTCGAAGCCGCGGCGGCAGACGTCGGCATGGATGGTGTCGCGCAGCCGCCGCCAGTGCTCGGCCGGACCGTCGAGGCCGAACTTCTCGACACCCTTGACCGCCCGATCGAAGGCGACCCAGGCCATCACCTTGGAGAAGGTGAAGTGGCGGCGCGGGCCGCGCACCTCCCAGATGCCTTCGTCGGGCTCGCTCCAGACGCGCTCCAGATGCTCGAGCAGGGCGCGCTGCATCGCCCAGCCGACGTGATCGGTGGCGAGCCCGCTGCGCCGGGCTTGATGCGCCGCGTCCATGACCTCGCCGTACACGTCGAGCTGGAGCTGCCCGTGCGCGCCGTTGCCGATCCGCACCGGCGTGGCGCCCTCGTAGCCCGGCAACCAGGTGACCTCCCATTCGGTCAACCGACGCTCGCCGGCGAGCCCGTACATGATCTGCATCTGCGCCGGGCTGCCGGCGATGGCGCGCAGGAGCCAGTTGCGCCAGGCGGCCGCCTCCTCGGTGTAGCCCGCGTTGAGCAGGGCCAAAAGCGTCAGGGTCGCGTCGCGCAGCCAGCAGAAGCGGTAGTCCCAGTTGCGCGCTCCGCCGAGCTGCTCCGGCAACGAGGTCGTGGGCGCCGCCACGATCCCGCCCGTCGGCCTGTAGGTCAGGGCCTTGAGCGTGATCAGCGAGCGCTGCACCGCGTCCGACCAGCGGTCGGCCTCGTGGCAGCGGCCCGACCACTCGCACCAGAACGCCTCGGTGGCCGCGAGCGCCTGCTGGGGATCGATCGCCGCCGGTGCGGGCAGGTGCGAGGCCACATGCGTCAGCGTGAAGGATGCGGTCGCGCCTTCGTCCAGCACGAACTCCCCGACGGTGGTCAGCGCCTCGCCATGCTCGGGTACGGTGCTGCGCAAGATCACCATGTCCGGCCCGGCGATCGCCTGCAGGGAGCCGTCTGCGGCCCGGCTGACCCAGGGGACGGTGGTGCCGTAGTCGAAGCGCAGGACGAGCTCGCTGCGCAGCGCCACGCGGCCCGCCCGGCCGACGACGAGGCGGACGAGGTCGGACACTTGGTCGCGCACCGGCATGAAATCGATCAGAAGAGCGCTGCCGCTCGCGGTCTCGAACTCGGTCTCGAGGATCAGCGTCCCCGGCCGGTAGCGCCGGTGCGTGCGCACGACCGGCTCGACCGGCGCCAGCTGCCAGCGGCCGTGCTCGGGGCCGCCGAGCAGCGCGGCGAAGCAGGCGGCGGAATCGAACCGCGGCCAGCACAGCCAGTCGATCGAGCCGTCGCGGCCGACCAGGGCCGCGGTCTCGCAGTCCCCGATCAGCGCATAGTCTTCGAGGCGGAGCGGCATGGAGCCGACCGTTGCGGGTAGCGCGGCCGCGGTGCCGTACCGAGCCTAGCTCGACCGGTTCTGCTTGATGTCGCCGATCGCGGTGTAGAAACCCTGATTGTGCGTGACCGGATGGCCGCCGGTTTCCGTGTCCAGGAAGGACAGGGCCCTGGCCAAGCGGGTAGCAAGGCCGGCCTCGTCGCCGGACGGCCGTGGTGTCGGCGCGTCGGACCCGACGAGCTGCCGCCAGCGCTGGAGGATCGAGCGCTTGTGCTCGACCGGCAGCTCCCCGTTGGCGACGACGGCCTCCGGTGTGGCGAACACGCTGCCTGGATCTTGGAGTGCGCGCTCCTTCAGGTCGGTTGCTGACATGATCTGGCCCCTTCGGCTGCTTGTTCTGACGACGCCGCCGGCTCGAGCATCGGGTCGGTCCGCTGCCTGGCGATGACCTGGCTGTGGACATCCGCCATCGCCAGAGGCCGCCCCCGGTATCGCGCGGCCGTGACGCGAGCCCGGCGCGATGCGCGGGACTCGGGCAGGCTCTTGCCAGCATGCCGTGCCCGATGCACCGTGCCTTGGCCATTGTGGAACACCGCGACCCCGCCGCCGTTCCGCAGACCGGCAACAACCTATGGAGACAGCGTTGCGGGACCACCGCGCCAGCGTCAGCGCCAAGGCCAGCCGGGTGCTGAACCGTCGCCTCGACCGGGCCGAGCGTCATCTGCCGGGTATCTTCAGCGCCTGGCTCGCGCATCTGCGGCGGCCGTCGGCGAGCTGGCTGCGCGTGCCGCTGGGCATTCTGCTGGTGATCGGCGGCCTGTTGGGCTTCCTGCCGGTGCTGGGCTTCTGGATGCTGCCGCTCGGGCTCGTGCTCCTATCGCTCGATTTCGCGCTGCTGCGGCGGCCCACGGCCCGGACCATCGTCTCGGGCGAGCGGCATTGGCGCCGTTTCCGTCGCCGGGCCCGCCGTCGCCGGGCGTGACCGCCGCCCCGTTCATGACGCAGGCGACCGGCCGGCAGCGATGTGCTATGGCGCCCGGCCGGGGTGTGGAACCGGCGGCCGGTCTGCACGTTAGAACCGCCGGGTCGGGTCCCTGCCCAAAATCATTAGCGGCGGATGAACAATGAAGCTCTTTACCTGCCAGAAGTGCCGGCAGCTGCTTTATTTCGAGAACACGCGCTGCGAGCGCTGCGGCTCCACGCTCGGCTACCTGCCCGATGTCGGCACGCTGAGCGCGCTCGAGCCCGACGGCGACGGCTGGCGCGCGCTGGCAGCACCGGAGGGGCGCTACCAATCTTGCGCCAATGCGGCCGACGGCGCCTGCAACTGGCTGGTTCCGGCGGATTCGCCGACCCCGTTCTGCATCGCCTGCCGGCACAACCGCACCATCCCGGACCTCTCCCTGCCGGACAACGTCGCCGCTTGGCAGAAGCTCGAGACCGCGAAGCGGCGCCTGTTCTACACCCTGCTCAAGTTCGACCTGCCGATGCCGACCAAGGTCGAGGACGAGGCGAGGGGACTGGCGTTCGACTTCATGGCCGACCCGGACTCGCCGGACCCGAACGCGCCCAAGGTGATGACCGGCCACGACAACGGGCTGATCACGATCAACCTGGCCGAGGCCGACGATGCCGAGCGCGAGCGGCGGCGGACGCTGCTGGGCGAGCCTTACCGGACCGTGCTCGGCCATCTGCGCCACGAGGTCGGCCACTATTACTGGGACCGGCTGGTCGCCGATCCCGAGCGCTTCGACGAGTTCCGCGCCCTGTTCGGCGACGAGCGGCAGGATTACGGCGAGGCGCTGCAAGCGCATTATGCCAAGCCGCCGTCCAACGACTGGCAGGGCAGCTTCGTCAGCTCGTACGCGGCGGCCCATCCCTGGGAGGACTTCGCCGAAACCTGGGCGCACTACCTGCACATCGTCGACACGCTGGAGACGGCCCGCGCCTTCCGCGTGCGTATCGACCCCGTGGCCGACAAGAGCGAGGAGCTGACGGCCGAGGTCGACTTCAACGTCTACAGGGCCGAGGATTTCACCACGATCGTCGACGCCTGGCTGCCGCTGTCGTTCGCGGTCAACAGCCTCAACCGCAGCATGGGCCATCCCGACCTCTACCCGTTCGTGCTGAGCCCGCCGGTGATCGAGAAGCTGGGCTACATGCATCGCCTCCTGCATGAAAGCCACGCCAACCAAGCGATCTAGGGTACCGGGCGGTGCTCCGGTCGTGGATAGTGCGAGCCCGCACCGTGATGGAGTAACCGCCCGTGTCCAAGTTCAGTGCCCGCCAAAGCGGTCCGGCCCAGGCGGCACGGCCCAGTGCCGCCGGGGCCAAGGCCGAGAACGAGCGCTACGTCATCTTTCGCGATCGCATGGGACGGTTGACCCAGGCCGCGCGACGCGCCGGGCGTGGCGATCTCGCCGACGCGCTGGCCGATCTCACCGCCCGCGTCGAGGACCGCGAGATCACGCTCGAGGAAGGGCAGGCCGAGCTGCGCCACCACGAGGCGGCGATCCGGGCCATGCTCGCGCGCTAGCCGGCCGCTGGACTGGGCCGGCCCCGCGATCGGCCGCATCGCCAGCCAACATGGGCGGCCATGGCCGCCCATGCGCACCTTGTCGTGATCGCGATGCCTTCCACCGGCGCGCGGATGCTTGCGTTGCCAGCCGCACCCAGGCCGCCTCCGGCTACTTTTCCCAATATTGCTGAAATGCCGGGTTTTTCTGTCCTTGCGCTATCTCGGGCATGTACGTCGCCGACACTTGCGTTGCCTAGTCAACGGATGCATGGTCATATCTCAGCAGCTAATATTCGTCATCCCGGATCCGTTGCCGATGACCGACCATACGGCAGGAGTCGGCAATTACGGACCTGGGAAGTCAAGCGGGCTCGGCGACCTTTTGACCGACCTGAGCCATGGCGACGAACTGCGTCTGCTCAAGCTGAACAACATCGATCTGACGAAGACGGGCGAGCACGGACGCGGGACGATGCAGGCGCTCGTCGTCGACAGCACGCTGGAGCCGGCCGGGCATCCGAGCGTGCAGTTCTCCAAGCTCACGCTGTCGACGCCGGCGGTCAACGAGAAGCTCAATGTAAGCTATTCGCACGACGAGTTCACGTCGCACCTGCAGCGGCAGATCGTGGGCGCGGCCAGCAGCGGCTTCGGCATTCCCGGTCTGTTCAAGTTCGAGACGTCCTATCACGACGCCAGTGCCACCTCGACGCACGACAAGGAGGTGCAAATCCACTTTCAGGCCAGCCAGACGATCTCGAAGGCGCGTGTCGTCTTCGAGGAGGCCGATATCGTTCTGGCCCCCGGCTTCGTTGCCGAGATCGAGCGTGCCTGCGCCAGCGGCGCGGACGCCGTCGCCAATCTGCTGCACGTGCTCGGGCAGCACGGCCACTTCGTTCCGCTAAGCACGGTTCTTGGCGGCCGGATATCCTTGCTCGAGTCCACCGAGCTGACCCAGAGATCCGAGTTCGAGGCCGTCAGGAGGAAATTCCAGGCGGCCGTCGATGCCAGATTCGCGGTCGACGGCTTCCCCGTCGATGCTGGCGGTGGCGGCGGGGCCAGTTCCGAGACGATCCGAACCAGCACGTTGAGCGAGCAAGCCAAGTCTTTGTCGATGGAGTTGCGCGGCGGGGACGAGGCCCTGTCGTCGTCGAAACCGGGCACCTTGGGGACGCGTTGGAAATCCAGTGTCAAGCCGTATGCCGCCTGGCGTCCGATCGGCTACACCGAAAAATCGCTGATGCCCATCCTGGATTTCCTACCGTCCAAGAACGGGCGTGGGCTGCGCGAGAGGTGCACCGATCTGCTCCGGGAGCATTTCCTGCGCCAGCTGGATGGTCGAGGCGAAAGCGGCGTCCTCGGCAACGTGATCGGCGGGCAAAGGTTCGGGCAAGACATCTCCAGGGTCAAGCGGATCACCGAGATCGAGGTCAATCATGGCGAGAACTTCGATGGTGAATTGAAGCGTGAATTCATGCATACGATATTGAACAAGGATCGTCTTTTCAATGGTATGATCATACCGGAGAATTATGCATTCTTCATGGCGGGCACGACGTCCGAGCTGACGGAAGTGATGCGTCAAGTCATGGTGCATATGCAATATTTTATGTTTTATGAACCGGCAATTGTTCGTTACTTTCGACATAAGAAGCGTGATCTATTGAAAGGGGACGTCTACACTGAATCCGTCATCAGCTTTGCCGGTTTCGGCTACTGGCGCGAGGAACCGAGCGACCAGCCGAAGGTGGCGCGGGGCTGGACCAATCTACTGTGGGTCGTTTATCCGCCACGCGCGCATACCCATGCCGGGACAACGCCCCCGTACACCTGCATGCTCAGCGTCGTAGACCACGTCATCAAGATGATCCTGCCTGCATGCAAGGCAGGCAAGGTGCTG
>JBDHTW010000081.1:0-19637 GCA_039808865.1 Geminicoccaceae bacterium | reverse complement strand
GCCCGGGCATACGCCGTCACCGCCGACCGTACCGGCGCCGGCGTCACGCTGAAGGAGCTGCCGACCGACCGCGACCCGGCGAGTGCCAAGGCCTTCATCGACTTCCAGAACGACGTCACCGCCAAGGACATCCGCCTCGCGGTCCGCGAGGGCATGCGCTCGATCGAGCACGTCAAGCGCTACACCACCAACGGCATGGCGACCGACCAGGGCAAGATGTCGAACATCAACGGCCTGATGGTCGCCGCCGACGCGCTGGGCAAAGCCCCGCCGCAGGTCGGTCTCACCACCTTCCGGCCGCCCTATACGCCGACCTCATTCGGCACCTTCGCCGGGTACCACCAGGGCGCCACCTTCGAGGTCACCCGCAAGACGCCGATCGACCCCTGGGCCGAGGCGCAAGGTGCCGTGTTCGAGCCGGTCTCGCTCTGGCGGCGCGCCTGGTACTTCCCCAAGGCGGGCGAGGACATGCATGCCGCCGTGGCCCGCGAATGCCGCGCGACGCGCGCCTCGCTCGGCATTTTCGACGCCTCGACCCTGGGCAAGATCGAGGTCGTGGGGCCCGATGCCGTCACCTTCATGGAGCGGATGTACACCAACCCCTGGGCCAAACTGGGGGTCGGGCGCTGCCGCTACGGCCTGCTGCTCGGCGAGGACGGCTTCATCCGCGACGACGGCGTGATCGGGCGTCTCGCCGCCAACCGCTTCCACGTCACCACCACCACCGGCGGTGCCGCGCGCGTCCTCAACATGATGGAGGACTATCTCCAGACCGAATGGCCCGAGCTGAAGGTCTGGCTCACCTCGACCACCGAGCAGTGGGCGGTCGTGGCGCTGCAGGGCCCCAACGCGCGCAAGCTGCTCGAGCCTTTCGTCGAAGGTCTCGACATCGCCGAGGCCGCCTTCCCGCACATGGCGGTCGCGACCTGCACGGTCGCCGGCCTTCCGGCGCGGCTGTTCCGCGTCTCCTTCACCGGCGAACTGGGCTTCGAGGTCAACGTCCCGGCCCGCCACGGTCGCGCGCTGTGGGAGAAGCTCTTCGAGGCCGGCCGGCAATACGACATCTGCCCCTACGGCACCGAGACCATGCACGTCCTGCGCGCCGAGAAGGGCTACATCGTCGTCGGCCAGGATACCGACGGCACGCTGACGCCCGACGATGCCGGCCTCTCCTGGGCGATCGGCAAGGCCAAACCCGACTTCGTCGGCAAGCGGTCGCTCGCCCGCCCCGACATGGTCGCCAAGGGCCGCAAGCAGCTCGTGGGGCTCCTCACCGACGACCCCAAGGCCATCCTCCAGGAGGGTGCGCAGATCGTCGCCGACCCGAACCAGCCGAAGCCGATGACCATGCTCGGCCACGTCACCTCCGCCTACTGGAGCGAGGCTCTGGGCCGCTCGATCGCCATGGCCGTCGTCGCCGACGGTCGCGAGCGGGACGGCCAGACGCTGCACATCCCGATGCCGGACCGCACCATCACGGCGCGGGTCGTCAAGAGCACGGCCTTCTTCGACCCCGAAGGCAAGCGCCTCGGCGCCTGAGCGGACCAGCACCATGAACATCATGACTGCCCAGACGATCACCGAGCTGTCGCCCTCCACGCGGATCTCGCTCCGCCTCGCCGACCGCGAGGCCGCCGGTGCCGCCCTCGGCGGCGACCTGCCGGCGAAAATCGGCACGCGCGTCGCGGCCGGGGTCCGCAGTGCCCTCTGCCTCGGTCCCGACGAATGGCTGATCGAGGCGCCGGCCGCAGACCGCGCCGGCCTGGAGGCGGCCCTGGCCGAGCTCGCGACGCGGCAGCCGATCAGCGCCGTCGAAGTCTCCGATCGCGAGATCACCCTGGCGCTCGAAGGCCCGGCCGTGCTCGACCTGCTCGCCACCGGCTGCCCGCTCGACCTCGCGAAGCTGCCGGTCGGCAGCGGCACCCGCACCTTGTTCGACAGCGTCCAGATCGTGCTAACCCGCGAGGCCCGGGATCGCTTCCACCTCACGGTCTGGCGCTCGTTCGCGCCGCACGTCCGTGCCTTGCTCGAGACGGCCGCCCGCGAACTCGCTGCCGGCCTCTAAGGAGGACGGATTTGCGCCATGCACCGCCGAACGGGGTGTCCGCGCATCCCGCGCCGGACCAGGCCGTCTTGTGCGACCAATACCGGGAGATGCCCTACTGGTGGTTGGCCGCACCTCCCGAGCAGGCGGCGCACGCCCCGCTGGACGTCGCCGGAACCGTCGACGTGGCCATCGTCGGCGGCGGTGTGACCGGATCGGTCGCGGCCCTGCAACTCGCCCGTCATGGCGTGTCCGTCACCGTCTTCGACAAAGACGGGTTGGGCGAAGGTGCCGCCAGGCGCAATGCCGGGTTCCTGGGCCGGACGCTGAAGCGCTCCTTGAGCTGGCTCGAGGCCCATCATGGCGTGGAATATGCCGCAGCCGTCTATCGCGAGCTGGACGAGGCCCGAGCCGGGCTTGCCGATCTCGTCCGGGCTGAAGGCATCGACTGCCATCTGCAGCAATGCGGCCGCATCATCTGCGCGAACTCGGATGCGCATCAGCGCGAGCTGGTCGATGACCTGCAACACCTGAAGAGCCGGCTGGGCTTCCCATACGAGGTGCTCGATCGCGGCGACCTGCAACGAGAGATCGCCTCCGGCGCCTATGTCGGCGGTGCGCTGGTGCCGGATCTGGGATCGATCCACCCCGGCCTGTATCACCAGGGACTGGTGCGGGCGGCACGCGCCGCGGGCGTTCGCTACCTGCCCGGCGTCGAGGTGCGTCGGATCGAGAACCGAGGGCGCCTCAAGCGTCTCCGAACGACCGCCGGAGACGCGACCGCCGAGCAGGTGATCGTCGCCACGAACGGCTATACCGCCAAGGACCTGGTGTGGTTCGCGCGGCGGATCATTCCGTTCCGAGGGTTCATCGTCACGACCGAGGAATTGCCGCCGGCGCTCATCGGCAAGGTGCTGCCCCGACGGCGGACCTACCTGGACACCAGGCTCAACATCGATTTCATCCGCCCCGCTCCGGATTCCGAGCGCATCATCTTTGGCGGCAGGACCGGCTCGAGCGCGCGGTCGGCGGGCGACCTGGCCGGGCGGCTGCACGCGACGCTGGTGCGCATCCTGCCCGACCTGGCCGGCGTAAGGCTGAGCTTCGGCTGGACCGGCTACTGCGCCGGCACCTTCGACTTCATGCCACATATCGGGCAGCATGACGGCCTGCACTTCGCGATGGGCTACAACTTCGCGGGGCTTCCCGTCGGGACGCATTTCGGCATCAAGCTGGCGCGGAGGATCCTCTCGCAACAAGATTCGCGATCGGTCTTCGACCGCGCGCCGTTTCCGTCCCATCCCCTCTACCGTGGCTGCGCCGGCGGCAGCCCCTGGTTCGTCCCGCTTGCCATGCGCTTCTTCGACTGGCGCGACGCGCGCATGGCGAGAGGCTGAGCGCGGTGTGGCAACCGGCGCCGCCGTCGTCCTCGGAGTGCCCGGCGGTGGCGGTGGCTCCTGGAGGAACGTCGTGATGAGCGTCGGGACCATAATCACCTGTGCCGTGACGGGTAGCCTGACCCGACCCGAGGACAACCCGAACCTCCCTGTGACCGTCGAGCAGATCGCGGCGGCGGCGCTCGAGGCAGCCGAGGCCGGAGCTGCCATCGTCCATCTTTACGTCCGGCACCCGAACGGTCGTCCCTCCATGGAGCTCGAGCACTATCAGGCAGTGATCGCGCTGATCCGCGCCGGGAACGGCGAAGTCGTCCTCAACGTGACGACCGGGCCCGGCGGCCGCTTCCAGCCGGGGGAGGAGGATCCGAAGATCGCCGGGCCGCGGACGAACTTCGTCAGCGCAGAGCGGCGTGTCGCGCACATCCCGATACTGAAGCCGGAGATATGCACGCTCGACCTCAATACGATGACGTTCGGGCGGGAGATCGTCATCAATACGCCACCCTACGTGAAGAGGATGGCCGAGATCATCTATGACAGCGGAGTCCGCCCGGAGTTCGAGCTGTTCGACAGCGGCGACATCAATCTTCTCAATGACTTTCTCGCGGCCGGGACCTTCAAGGCCCCGCCGCTCGTCAACCTGGTGCTCGGCGTCCGATACGGCTTCGCGGCGACCCCGGCTGCCATGATGTACGGCAGGAGCATGCTGCCGCTCGGTGCCATATGGACGGGCTTCGGGATCGGGCGCTCGGCCTTTCCGATGCTCGCGCAGGCCCATATTCTGGGCGGCCACGTCCGAATCGGCATGGAGGACATCGTGCGCCTGTCCAAGACCGAGCTGGTCAGGAGCAACGGCCAGCTCGTCGAGAGGGCCAGGTGGATCATCGAGAACCTGGGTGGCCGGATTGCCTCGGCATCGGAAGCCCGAGAGCTTCTCAAGCTGCCAGCGTAAGAACGGCGGCTTTCCGGCTCGCAGGAGAGCGCCACCGTGCTGTCCTGGACAGCCTCGGCCGGCTCAATGGTTCCTTCGGTGCACCCCAAGATTGACTTGGCAGATCGGGGCGGCAGACTCCGACGGATGAGAACAAGGGAGGCCGAGATGAGCAAGAAGGACATGCGCCTGGCGGGGACGCGGCGCTCGATCCTGAAATCCGGCGCCGGGGCGGCGGCGCTGGGGGCGTTGGGCATGCCGTTCGTGATCCGCCGGGCGCGGGCGCAAAGCGGGTTCGACTGGAAGCGGTTCTCGGGGCAGAAGATCGAGGTGCTGCTGGCCAAAGGGCCGCGCGGCGACCTGCTGCAGAAATACGAGCCCGAGTTCACCGAGCTGACCGGCATCGAGGTCGGCTCCGAGCAGGTGCCGGAGCAGCAGCAGCGCCAGAAGGCGGTGATCGAGTTCACCTCGGGCGCCACCTCGTTCGACGCGCTGATGCTGGCGCTGCACGTGCAGAAGCGGCTGGTCGCCAAGGGCAAGTGGCTGGTCGATCTGCGCAAGTGGCTGGACGACCCGGCGATGACCGCGCCGGAATACGACTTCGCCGATTTCAGCCAGGCGGGCCTGCTCTGGGCCACCCAGTCGGACGGCCGGATCGACACCCTGCCGATCAACATCGACTACCACCTGCTCTACTGCAACCAGGAGCTGTTCGAGAAGAAGGGCGTGGCCTACCCGCAGACCTTCGACGAGATGCTGGCGGCCGCCAAGGCGCTGCACGATCCCGCCAACGGCGTCACCGGCTGGATCAGCCGCGGGTTGAAGAACGCCAACGTGCCGGTGTGGACCAACCTCCTGCTCGGCTGGGACGTCGATTCGATCGATGCCCAGGGCCAGATGCACACCACCGAGGAGCCGGCGGTGGCGGCGGCCCAGCTCTACAAGACCCTGAACGTGGACTATGCGCCGGCGGGATCGAGCGGCTTCAACTGGATGGAGAGCCAGGCCAGCTTCATGCAGGGCCGCGCCGCCATGTGGCTCGACGGCATCGGCTTCTCCGTCCCGGTCGAGGACAAGACCAAGTCGCGCGTCGCCGGCCGGACGCAGTACGTCATGCAGCCCAAGGGGCCGAAGGCGCAGCATTCGGGCTCGTTCGCCGACGGCATGGGGGTGTCGGCCTTCTCCGACAAGCAGGAGGCGGCCTACCTCTACTGCCAGTGGGCGACCAGCAAGCCGATGGCAGCGCGCCAGCTCCAGGGCGGCTACGGCGCGCCGGGGCGCAGCGGTGTCTACACCGACCCGGAGGTGCTGGCCGGCACGCAGTCGTCCAAGGCGGTGATCGACGCCATCGTCGAGTGCAGCAAGATCGGCCGGCCGAGCCTGCCCGTGGTGGTGCCGGTGGCCGAGTTCCGCGACATCTTCGGCATCGCGCTCACCAACATGATCAACGGCGCCGACCCCAAGGACGAGCTGGCCAAGGCCACCGACCAGTTCAAGCCGATCCTGGAGAAGAGCGAGAAGGGCTGAGCGTCCCGGCTGCGGCATGGCGTCGAACCCGACCGAGGCAGCGGGCGCCGGCCCGGGCACGACCGGCTACCGGCGGCGCGGCAGCTATCTGCTGTTCGCGCTGCCGGCGCTGGTCGTGATCCTGGCCGTGATCCTGTTCCCCTGGCTGTTCACGATCTTCCTGTCGCTGCACGACTGGCCGGTGGTCGGCGAGCCGAGCTTCGTCGGCGCCGGCAACTACCTCCAGCTCGCCGGCGACACCCGCTTCATCGAGGCCATCGGCCGCACCTTCTACTTCACCTTCCTGGCGGTGGCGCTGCCGGTGGTGCTGGGCGTCGCGTCGGCCGTCGTGTTCCACCGCGAGTTCCCGCTGCGCGGCTTCTGGCGCGCCGTGTTCATGATGCCGATGATGGCGACGCCGGTGGCCATCGCCCTGGTCTGGACCATGATGTTCCACCCGCAGCTCGGGGTGCTGAACTATCTTCTGTCCCTGGTCGGCATCCCGCCGCAGCTCTGGGTGTTCGAGCCCGCGACCGTGATCCCCAGCCTCGTGCTAATCGAGATCTGGCAGTGGACGCCGCTGGTCATGCTGATCGTCCTGGGCGGCCTCGCCTCCCTGCCGACCGAGCCCTACGAATCGGCGCTGATCGACGGTGCCTCCGAGTGGCAGATGTTCCGCCACATCACCTGGCCGCTGGTCCTGCCCTTCGTCATGGTGGCCGTGGTGATCCGCGCCATCGACGCGATCAAGGCCTTCGACACCATCTTCGTCATCACGCAGGGCGGCCCCGGCACCGCGTCCGAGACCATCAACATCTTCCTCTATCTGCAGGCCTTCGCCTTCTACAATATCGGCTACGCCTCGGCCGTGGTGGTGGTGTTCTTCGTCATCATCATCGCCCTGACCCTGGTCCTCTTGTGGGCCCGCCAGCGCACGCAATGGACGCTCGCCACATGAAGGTCAGCCTCGCCAGCGCGTTCGCCCACTCGCCCGTCTTCGGGCTCAAGGTGCTGCTGCGCAAGCTCGCCTTCGCCTTCGCCGTGTTCGTCATCGTCTCGCCGGCGGTGCTGGTCTTTCTCTGGATGCTGTCGCTGTCTCTAAAGAACGAGATCGACAACACGGCCTATCCGCCGGTGTTCTGGCCGAGCGAGTTCGCCTGGCAGAACTACGTCACGATCTTCCAGCAGAACCCGTTCCTGCTCTACACCTGGAACAGCATCATCGTCTCCGGCACCTCGACGCTGGCGGCGCTCATCGTGGGCGTCCCCGCCGGCTACGGCCTCGCCCGGGCGCGCGCCCAGGGTCTGGGCCTCTTGGTGCTGCTGGCGCGCATCACGCCGGGCCTGAGCTATCTCGTCCCATTGTTCATTATGTTCCGGGCACTGGGCCTCACCGGCACGCTCTATCCCTTGATCATCATCCACCTCGTGATCTCGGTGCCGATCGTGGTCTGGGTGATGATGAGCTATTTCGAGAGCCTGCCCGCCGAGCTCGAGGAGGCGGCGCTGATCGACGGCGCCAATCTGTGGCAGGCCTTCTTCCGCGTGATGCTGCCGCTGGCGCGCCCCGGCATCGTCGTCGGCGCCATCCTGTCCTTCATCTTCTCCTGGAACAATTTCATCTTCGGCGTGGTCCTGGCCGGCCGAGAGACGCGCACCCTGCCGGTGGCGGTCTACAACTCCCTGAGCTACGAGCAGCTCTCCTGGGGGCCGCTCGCTGCCGCGGCGCTGGTGGTGACCCTGCCCGTGCTGGTGCTCACGGTCTTCGTGCAGAAGGAGATCGTGAGCGGGCTCGCGGCCGGTGCGGTCAAGGGCGGGTGAAGGAGACGGCCCCCTATCGCAGGAATCGATTTCAGGGCCATCGGCTTCGTCGCTTTTTCGGGGTTCAGAACTGCGCTGCCCACCCATCCAGTCGACAACTGTGCCGTGGGCACCGCAGTCGATAGTATAGGCAGGCGGGGAGGTTCCCGCCACCTCTTCACTGCTGGTGTGGGGTCAGGACGCCGTTTCGAAGCCGTAAAGAGCAGCTGGATTCTCGACCAGGATCCGCCGGAACATCTCTGGGGCACCGGCCCAGCCGCTCAGGATTGAGATGGCCTCGGCATCGTCCACGCGCCTGAATGGAGCGATGCCCTCGACGGTACCGCCAGTGCCTCCGGCCGGGTGAGGCCAGTTCGAGCCCCACAGCAGGCGTGCGGCGTTGGCGGCCATCAAGGTGCGTGCGACCTGCGCGACATCCGGGCTGCGCGCATAGTCCGAGACCAGATAGGCGGCCGACAGCTTCACATAGGCCGAGCCGCGCTCCACGAGAGCCAGCAGGGCTGGAAACTCCGGCTGCCGGATGTCGCGGATGCCCCCAAAATGGTCGATCACCACGGGCACCGGCAGATCGGCGATCACCTCGCGGAGGGCCAAGACGATCTGCGGTGTCGCGAAGATCTGCACATGCCAGCCCAAGGGTCGGGCCTGCGCCGCCGTCTGCTCGACGGCAGCTCTCGCCAGCCGCGGATCGCCGACTTCGGCCGCCACGAGATTGAGGCGCAGGCCCCGTATGCCCGCCTCGTGGAGCGCCCAAAGCTCTTCCGCCGACATGTCGGTGCGACAGACTGCAACGCCTCGCGCCGCGTCTCCGAGTTCGGCCAAGGCCGCGAGGGTGCAGCGATTGTCCGTTCCGTAGACACTGGGCTGGACCACGATCGTGCGCGACAGGCCCAGGCCCCGCTGATGCCGTACGAGATCTTCCGTCGGTGCGGGGCCAGGCGTGTAGGTTCGGTCCGAGCTGAACGGAAATCGCGCGACGGGCCCGAATACGTGGACGTGGCAATCACAGGCTCCGGCTGGAATGCGCAGGCCGGTGCCTGGAAGCACGGCTTCACCCCCTCCCATCAGCTGGCCGCCGGTAGGCAGGCGGGTCCGGCGGGCTCGAAGCTCTTGTAGCCCATGATGAACTCGCGGTGGCCCAGCGCCTCGGACTTGGTGTGCGTGCCGGAAGCCACCGCGCGGATCAGTTCCAGGATCTCGTCGCCGACCTCGTCGAGCGTCGCCTCGCCCATCAGGATGCGGCCGGCATCGACGTCCATGTCCTCGCCCATGCGGCGCCAGGTGCCGGGATTGGCGCAGACCTTGATCACCGGGCTGATCGCCGAGCCGACGACCGAGCCGCGCCCGGTCGAGAACAGAACGAGATGGCTGCCGCAGGCGATCAGCTCGGCGATCTCGGTGTTGTCGTTGATGTTGGGAAAGCCGAAGCGCGGTTCGCCGTCGGGCACCACGTCGAGAAGGTAGAGCCCGCCGCGCGGCGGGATGTCGCCGGGCTTGAGCAGGCCGGTGATCGTCGAGGCGCCGGACTTGGCGTAGGCACCCATCGACTTCTCCTCGATGGTCGTCAGGCCACCCTCGGCGTTGCCGGGCGCGAAGCTCGACTGCCCGAGCACGCGGTAGTAGTGCGCGGCCTTGTCGACCGAGGCGACGAGCTCGGCCGCGAGCGCGGGCGTCGCGGCCCGCGCGCCCATGTGGCGCTCGCAGCCGATCAGTTCCCCCGTCTCCTCGAAGATGCAGGCGGCACCGGCGGCGACCAGCCGATCGAAGGCACGGCCCATCGCGGGATTGGCGGTGAGGCCCGAGGTCGCGTCGGAGCCGCCGCAGATCGTGCCGACCACGAGCTCGGAGAGCCGCATCGGCACCGGCGGCGTGCCCGCCTGCGCCGCCAGCGTCTCGGCGACCCAGGCGCGGCCCGCCTCGACCGTCCGGCGCGTGCCGCCGGCGGCTTGGATCACCAACGTCCGCACCGGCCGGCCGCTGGCCTCGATCATGCCGCGCAGGTTCGACCGGTCGAAGCCTTCGCAGCCCAACGAGACCAGCAGGACGGCGCCGACATTGGGATGTGTCGCGAGCCGGGTCATCATGTGGTAGGCGTAGTCGTTGCGATAGCAGCCGGGAAACCCCACGACATGCACGTCATCGTCCTCGAACGGCCGTGCGATCCGCTCGGCGGCATGGCGTGCGCATTCGACCAGATAGGCCACCAGCACCGTGTTGCGGATGCCCTTGCGCCCGTCGCTCCTCAGCCAGCCGCGCATCGGTACCTTCCTTCGTTCCCCATAGCCGCGCTGCAGCTCGGCGCGCTCAGCGCATCTCGCTGCCGTCGCGCGACCAGCTAGGGATATAGTCGCTCTGCAGATTGTGGGTGTGGACGTAGGAGCCGCGCGTGATCGGGCAGCGGGCCGAGCCGATCGGCGCGCCATATTTGAGCACCTTCTCGCCCGCCGCGATGTCGCGCCGCGCCAGCTTGTGGCCGGCCGGCACAGGTGCTTCGAGCCGCAGCGCCAAGCCGTCGAGCTCGAGTTCGGCGCCGGGCTCCAGATCACGGCAAGCAATCGCGACATTGTCGGCCGGATCGAGCACCAGCAGGCGGCGGTCCGCCTCGGTCATCAGAACTTCCCGTATTTCAGGTAGGCCTCCTGCGGGTCGACACCCTCGAGGATGGCCTGGCGGATCAGATCCTCGGTGCCGATCGCGGTCTCGGCGGCGGCGACGACCTCCTCGGCGCGGACGGCCGGCACGACCACGATGCCGTCCCGATCGGCGAGGAGATAGTCGCCGCCACGGACCTGCACGTCGCCGATCGTGATCGGCACGTCGAAGCCGTCGGGCAGCCAGAAGGAGACGATGTCCTTTGGGGTGTGGTGGCGGAAGCAGGTCTGGAAGCCGAGCTTGAGGATGAACTCGACGTCGCGGCAGGCGCCGTCCACGACATAGCCGCGGATACCCCGAAACTGCAGCGTCTCGGCCGAGAGCTCGCCCATCAGCGCCACGGCGTGGGTGTGCGGCTGGCAGACGACCACGTGCCCGGGCCTGGCCTTGGCGAGCAGGCCGGTCCACGCGAACAGCGTGGTGTGCCGGTCCGCTGCCTCGTCCACATGGCCCGACACGGTCCAGACCGGCCCCGCCAGCGGACGCTCCGGGAACAAGGGCCGAATCTCGGGCGGCAGCACGAAATTGCGCAGGCCCAGGCCGCGCATCACATCATTCACGACGCCGGTGTAGCAGCGCTCGAGCCGCTCGGTCAGATCCATCGAGCCCATCTCCCGATCGCGGGGCATCCTAGCCCATGGCGCCCGTGCGACAAGCGACGGCCCGGCATCGTCCGGGCCGGCCGGCGGCTGGCGCCGCCCAAGGGGCTCCGGTATGGCGGGCGACGCCGGCCCCTGCGCTGCCGCGCAGGGCGTTCTCTGATCGACGGCTCGAGATTCGTGGAACGATGATCACCTGCCTGGATATCGGTGGCACCAGCATCAAGGCCGCGTTCGCGCGAAGCGCGTCCGAGCTGCATTCGCTCGGCAGTATCGGCACGCCTGTGAATGATCCCGACGCCTTTGTCGCTGCCATCGAGGAGGTGCTGGCGCGCTCGCCCGCGGCACCGGATGCGTTGGTCGCGATCGCTATCGCTGGGGTGGTGGATCCCGACGCCGGGACACTCAAGGCCGCCAACCTCCCCGGCATCGACGGGCTTCCGCTTGCGGCGGTTCTTGCCGATCGCCTCGCGCGCCCCGTCGTCGTCGGCAACGATGCCGACTGCTTCGCGCTCGCCGAGGCGGTGGTCGGTGCCGGCAGGTCGCACCGCATCGTCTTCGGGGCGATCCTGGGCACCGGCGTCGGTGGCGGCCTGGTCATCGGCGGCAGGCTGGTCGCCGGCCGAGGCGGCTATGCCGGCGAGTGGGGTCATGCCCCGGTGGCGGCGACGCGCGTGGGCGCGCCACCGGTGGAGCTGCCCCGATTCGCCTGCGGCTGCGGCCTGCGGGGTTGTGTCGACACGCTGGGCGGCGCGCGCGGCCTGGAGCGGCTGCACGCTCATCTGGGCGGGCCGCAGATCGACAGCGTCGCCATCCTGGAGCGATGGCAGGCGGGCGATGACGCCGCCGCGCGCACGATCGACTGCTATATGGAGATCGTGGCGCCACCCCTGGCGCTGGTCGTCAACCTGGTCGGGGCCGACGTCGTGCCGGTAGGCGGTGGGCTCGGCAAGTCGCCGCGGCTGATCGAGCGACTGGATCGCGAGGTGCGCCGCCGCATCCTGAGGAGCACGGACGGCCCATTGGTCGTCCAGGCGCGACTGGCGATCGAGCCGGCCCTGATCGGCGCCGCGATCCTGGGCGGCATGAGGTGAAGCTCGAGGTCGCCGTCGCGGATGCGCCGAGCCTGGCGGCGGCGGTCGCGGGAGGCGCGGATCGCATCGAGCTGTGCTCGGCGCTCGAGCTGGGTGGACTGACGCCCTCGCCCGGCTTGATGGCGCTGGCCGCGGCCGGAAGTGTGCCCACCTATGCCATGGTGCGGCCCCATGCGGGCGACTTCGTCTTCGATTCCCGGGACGTCGATGCGATGCTTCGGGACATCGACGCCATCCGCGCCGCGGGCCTCGCCGGCGTCGTCATCGGCGCCAGCCGGCCCGACGGCATGCTCGACCTCGCTCTGCTGGAGCGCCTGATCGACCATGCGCAAGGCCTGGGTACGACGCTGCATCGGGCGATCGATCTCGTACCCGATTTCGCCGAGGCGACCGAGGCCGCGGTCGCCTTGGGGGTGGCGCGCATCCTGACCTCGGGCGGTGCGCGCACCGCTCCAGAGGGGATGCGCAACATCGCCGTCGCTCATGCGACCGCCAAAGGCCGCGTCGCCATCATGGCGGGCTCCGGCCTCAACCCTGGGAACGTGGAGCGGCTGCTCGCGCGGGGCGTGGTCGACGAGATCCACAGCTCCTGCGCCGGGACGGCGCGCCCGTGCTCCGAAGCGGCGGCCCGGCTCGGCTTTGCCGCCGGGGCGCGCCGAACGACCAGCATGGAGACGGTCTCGGCGATGAAGGCCGCGATGGCCGGCCAGCCCGGAATTCGCACGGGGAACAGGGCCATCGGGGCTTCGGATGAGCGAGAATTCGTCCGCGGCAACGTCTTCGGCTCAAACGGAAGAATTCCCGAAGCGGACGGAGCATAGCGCGGGTCGGTTCGATCTGGCACCGATGGGACGGCGGTCGGTGGTGGCTGGGTTCAATGCGGGTCATGGCCCCGAACACCAGGGCGCAGCTCCCCGGTATCGGTGGTGGCGCAGCCGGTCCGAGGATCAGAAGATCATCCGTCGCGTGCTGCCGCGGGGTCCCTTTGGTGCCGCACCACCTTCGCCATGCCGCTAAGATCTTGATTTTATGGCGCGCCCGGAAGGACTCGAACCTCCAACCTTCTGATCCGTAGTCAGATGCTCTATCCATTGAGCTACGGGCGCATGCCGGGTGCCGGCGAAGGTCGGCAGCGTTTAGCCCGGCCTTCGGGGGCTGGCAAGGGGCGAACGGGGATCAGCCCGCGGCGATCGCCGTCTCGAGCCGCTTGGCCATCTCCTCCGGTGTGGCGGAGTGGCCGAAGTGGGCGAGGTAGCGGCCGTCTCTGTCCATCAGATAGGTGAAGGTCGAGTGGTCGACCAGATAGGTGCCGTCGGCATCGGACTCGCCCTTGCGGGCGTAGACCCGGTAGGCGCGCACCGCGGCGTCGACCTGGGCCGCGCTGCCGGTCAGGCCGACGAGCCGGTCGGAGAACGCCCCGACATAGTCCTTCATCACCGCGACCGTGTCGCGCTCGGGGTCGACGGTGATGAACAGCGGCACGACCTGGTCGCGGTCCTCCGCCGGCAGCTGGTCGATCGCCTCGGCGATCGTGGTCAGGCCGAGCGGGCAGACGTCGGGGCAGTAAGTGTAGCCGAAATATACCAGCATCAGGCGGCCGCGGAACTTCTCGTCGGTGACCTCCTGGCCGTTCTGGTCGACCAGCGTGAACGGGCCGCCGATGCTCACCGTGTCGCTCTGCGCCGCCTCCTGCGGCGGCGCTGGCGTGAGCCAGCGGGCGAGGCCCAGCATGGCGCCCGCGAGCACGAACACCGCCAGCACGGCCATGATCACGTTGCGCATCGGGCTCTCCAAGCAGGCTCAGACGCCGTTCCAGTCGAACGGCAGGTCGCCGCCCGGCAAAGGGGCGAAGTGGGCGTCGATCTCCGCCATGTCCACCTCGGCCGGCGTGGGCGGCCGCCAGCGCGGCATGCGGTCCTTGTCGACCAGCAGCGCACGCACGCCCTCGGCGAACTCGTGCCCCGCCAGGACCCGATGCACCATGCGGTACTCGAGCCGCAGCGCGGCCTCGATCTCGAGAGCGCGCCCGCGGCGCAGCTGCGCACAGGTGAGCACCAGCGAGGTGGGCGACTTCTGGCCGAGCTGCCGGCACCAGCCGGCCGCGGCATCGCCGGGCGTTCCGGCGAGCGCGGCCAGGATCTCGCCCAGCTCGCCACCGGCGAAGCCGGCGTCGATCGCGCCGCGCAGCGCCGGCAAGCCGGGCGCGCCGATGTCGCCGGCATGCGCGGCCAGACAATCGGCCACCGCGCGATGCGCCTCCGGCTCGGCCGCGCACCGTTCCAGCGCCGTCTCGAGAGCGGCGAGCGCTGCCGCCGGGACCGCGTGGGTGCACAGGCCCGCGGCGAGGCAGTCGGCACCGCCGAGCCGCGCGCCGGTGAGGCCGAGATACATGCCGACCTCGCCCGGGCAGCGCGGCAGGAACCAGGTGGCGCCGACGTCCGGGAAGAAGCCGATGCCGGTCTCGGGCATGGCGAACAGCGTGCGCTCGGTCGCGACCCGGAACGAGCCGTGGACCGAGATTCCGACACCGCCGCCCATGGTGATGCCGTCCAGCAGCGCGATGTAGGGCTTGGGGAAGGTATGGACGCGCCAGTTGAGGCGATACTCGTCGTGGAAGAACGGGGTCACCGCCGCGACCCCGTCGCGCTTGGCACTCTCGGTCGCCGCGATGATGTCGCCCCCGGCGCAGAACGCCCGGCCGGGGGCGGCCTTGACCAGGACGGCGGCGATCCCCGGATCCACGCGCCAGATGGCGAGCTGCGCGCTCAACGCCCGCACCATCCCGCGGCTCAGCGCGTTCAGCGCCGCCTGGCGGTCGAGCACCGCCACGCCCAGCCGGCCGCGCCGCTCGAAACGGATCTCGTCGGTCATGCTGCGAGCAGGCGGCGGGCGATGATCAGCCGCATGATCTCGTTGGTCCCCTCGAGGATCTGGTGCACCCGGCAGTCGCGCAGATAGCGCTCGACGCCATAATCCTGGATGTAGCCGTAGCCGCCGTGGAGCTGCAGCGCCTCGTTGACCACGCGGAAGCCGACGTCGGTGGCGAATCGCTTGGCCATGGCGCAATGCAGGGTGGCATCGGGCGAGCCGGCGTCCAGGCTGGCGGCCGCGCGGTGCACCATGAGCCGGGCGGCGTCGAGCTCGGTCGCCATGTCGGCGAGCCGGAACTGCAGCGCCTGGAACTCGGCCAAGGCACGGCCGAACTGGCGGCGCTCCTTGAGGTGGGCCGTGGCCTTCTCGAGGCAGGCGCGGGCGGCGCCGAGCGAGCAGGCGGCGATGTTGACCCGGCCGCCATCCAGGCCGCGCATCGCGATCTTGAACCCCTCGCCCTCGGCGCCGATGCGGTTGGCCACCGGCACATGGCAAGCGTCGAAGTTGACGACCGCGGTCGGCTGCGAACGCCAGCCCAGCTTCTTCTCGGGCTTGCCGAAGCCGAGACCCGGCGTGCCCTTCTCGACCAGGACCGAGCTGACCCCGCCCGGGCCGTCGCCGCCGGTGCGGCACATCACGAGATAGAGATCGCTGGCGCCGGCACCCGAGATGAACGCCTTGCTGCCGTCGAGCCGGTAGGCGCTGTCGCCCTCGGCGCGGGCGCTGGTGCGCAGGGAGGCGGCGTCCGAGCCCGAGCCCGGCTCGGTCAGGCAGTAGCTGGCCAGCAGGCGCATGGCGCACAGGTCGGGCAGCCAGCGCCGGCGCTGCGCCTCGTCGCCGAAGGTGTCGATCATCCACGACACCATGTTGTGGATCGACAGGAAGGCCGCGGTCGCGGTGCAGGCGGCGGACAGCTCCTCGAACAGCAGTGCCGCGTCCAGGCGGGTCAGGCCGGAGCCGCCGACCTCCTCGCGGACGTACAGCCCGGCGAAGCCGAGGGCGGCCGCCTCGCGCAGCGTGTCGACCGGAAAGTGGCTGCGCTCGTCCCAATCGGCCGCATGGGGTGCCAGGGCCGCGGCGGCGAAGGACCGCGCCGTGTCCCGCAACGCCTCCTGCTCCGCGGTCAGCTCGAACCGCACGTCCCGTCTCCGCTGGTTGCCCGCGATGCAGGTAGCGAGGGGCACCCCAAGGGTCAATCGCCGCCCCGGCCGGTTGCGGAATCCGGCCACAGCGGTCTAGAACCGCTCGAATGAGGACGCATGCAGTATCAGGCCGGAGCGGACGGTCGTGAGTCAGCCCTTGCATCTCCTGTCGCCGGCACCCTACCCCGCCACCCGGATGCGCCGGCTGCGGCAGCACGGCTGGAGCCGGCGGCTGGTCGCGGAGAACCGGCTCGCCCCGGCCGACCTGATCCAGCCCTTGTTCATTCTCGAGGGCAGCGGCCGGCGCCAGCCGGTCGAGTCGATGCCGGGCGTCGACCGGTTGTCGGTCGATCTGCTGCTGCCCGTCGCCGAGCGGGCGGTCGAGCTGGGCATCCCCGCCGTCGCCCTGTTCCCGGTCACCCCGGTTGAGCGCAAGTGCGAGCAGGCGGTCGAGGCCTGGAACGACGACAATCTGATGTGCCGGGCGATCCGGGCGCTCAAGCGCCACTGCCCCGATCTCGGCATCGTCGGCGACGTGGCGCTCGACCCCTACACCAGCCACGGCCAGGACGGTCTGCTGCGCGACGGGCTGATCCTCAACGACGAGACGGTCGAGGCGCTGATCCGCCAGGCCTGCTGTCTCGCCCATGCCGGCTGCGACATCGTCGCACCGTCCGACATGATGGACGGCCGGGTCGGCGCCATCCGCAGGGCCCTCGACGAGGCGGGCCTGGAGCGGACGATGATCCTGTCCTACGCCGCCAAATACGCCTCCTCCTTCTACGGCCCGTTTCGGGACGCGGTCGGCTCCGCGGGCTGCCTCGGCAAGGCCGACAAGAAGACCTACCAGATGGACCCGGCCAATGGCGGCGAGGCGCTGCGCGAGGTGGCGCTGGACGTCGCCGAGGCGGCCGACATGGTCATGGTCAAGCCGGGCTTGCCCTATCTCGACGTGATCCGCCGGGTGAAGGACGCCTTCCAGCTCCCTACCCTCGCCTACCACGTATCCGGCGAGTACGCGATGATCAAGGCCGCCGGCGAGAAGGGCTGGCTGGACGCGGACGCCGCGATGCTGGAGAGCCTGATCGCCTTCAAGCGCGCCGGTGCGGACGCCGTGCTGAGCTATGCCGCCATGTGGGCGGCGGAGCGGTTGCGCGCGGGCGGCTGAAAGCGGGGCGGGGCAGACCGCCTTGAGGAACGAACGCGGCGGCGAGGATCTCTGGTCCACGTCCCTCGCGAGCTGGCTCCCCGAGCTTGCGGCCACACCGGCCGGGCTATCCACGGCCGAAGCCGGGCTGCGGCTCGAACGATACGGGCCGAACGACGTCACGTCGCGCCGGCGGCCGCCGACTGTGCTGCAGTTTCTACGCCGCTTCGCCAATCCGCTCGTGCTCATTCTGCTGTTCGCGAGCACGCTGTCGGCACTGGCGGGCAATCTTGCGAGCTTCATCATCATCGTCGCCATCGTGCTGATGAGCGTCGTGCTCGACTTCGTCCAGGAGCGCCAGGCCGAGAATGCCGTCGACGCGTTGCGCCGCTCCGTCGCCCTGCGCGCAGATGCGCTCCGCGACGGGGAGCCGACGCAGGTCGCGGTCGAGCAGCTCGTCCCCGGCGACGTCGTCCATCTCGCGGCCGGCGACATCGTGCCCGGCGATGGCCGGCTGCTCGAGGCGCGCGACCTGTTCGTGAACCAGGCCCTGCTCACCGGCGAGCCCTACCCGGTCGAGAAGCATGCGGGCGATGGCGAGGAGTCCGCGGTGTTTCTCGGCACGTCGGTGCTGAGCGGCGCCGCCGCGATGCTGGTCTGCCGCACCGGTCGCGCCACGACGCTGGGCGGTATCGCCGGAACGCTGGCGAGCCAGCGGCCGCCGGACGCGTTCGAGGTCGGTGTGCGCCGGTTCGGCTTCCTGATTCTGCGACTGACACTATTCCTGGTACTGTTCGTGCTCGCCGTGAACCTCACCTTCGCCCGGCCCTGGCTCGAATCGCTGATGTTTGCACTGGCGCTCGCCGTCGGCCTGACGCCCGAGCTCCTGCCGATGGTCGTGACCGTCACGCTTGCCGGCGGCGCCAAGCGGCTGGCGACCCGCCGGGTGATCGTGAAGCGGCTCGCCGCGATCCACGATCTCGGCGCCATGGACGTTCTGTGCACCGACAAGACCGGCACACTGACCGAATCTCGGATCGAGGTCGTCCGCCACATCGACGCGCGTGGCTCCACGAGCCCACGCGTCCTCGAACTGGCATGGCTGAACAGCCATTTCGAGAGCGGCATCAGGAGCCCGCTCGACGAGGCTATCCTCGAGCGCGCCGAGGCCGCCTCGTCGAATTGGCGCAAGCTCGACGAGGTGCCGTTCGATTTCGAGCGGCGGCGGGTATCGGTTCTGTTGGACTGCGCCGGCGATCGCCTGCTGATCGTGAAAGGCGCGCCTGAGGACGTGTTGCGTCTGTCGACCGGGGTCGAGACCGCTCCCGGACAAAGCGAGCCCCTTACCATATCGACGGCGCAGAAACTCGCCGACGCCTTCGGCCGGCTCGGCGAGGATGGCTTCCGGGTGCTTGCCATCGCTTGGCGCGCGGTGGGCACCGATCACGCCTCGGCAGTGGTCGACGACGAGACCGAATTGTGCTTCGCCGGGTTCGTCGCCTTTCTGGATCCGCCGAAGGCGAGTGCTGCCGCCGCGATCGGCCAGCTCGCGGCGAGCGGGGTCGCCGTCATGCTGCTCACCGGCGACAATGAGCGGGTGACGCTGCACTTGTGTCGCGAGCTCGGCATTCCGGTTTCCGGCGTGCTCACGGGGCAGGAGCTGAGTGGTCTGACCGACGAGGCGCTGCTGGCCCGCGTGACCTCTGCCAACCTGTTCTGCCGCGTGACGCCGCAGCAGAAGCGGCGGGTCCTGCTCGCATTGAAACGGAACGGCCTGGTGACCGGCTTCCTGGGGGACGGGGTCAACGACGCCTCGGCATTGCACGCCGCAGATGTCGGGATCTCGGTCGACAGCGCCGCCGACGTGGCCAAACAAGCCGCCGACATCGTCCTGCTCGAGCATGATCTGGCCGTGCTGCACGAGGGCGTGCTCGAGGGCCGCCGTACGGTCGAGAACGTCACCAAGTACATCATGATGGGCAGCAGCTCGAACTTCGGCAACATGTTCAGCATGGCCGGCGCAGCGCTGTTCCTGCCCTTCCTGCCGATGCTGCCCGTGCAGGTACTGCTCAACAATCTGCTCTACGACCTGTCCGAGATCGGCGTGCCGTTGGACCATGTCGACCGCGAGGCACTACGGCGACCGAGCCGCTGGGACATGCAGTTGATCGAGCGCTTCATGCTCGTCCTGGGCCCGGTGAGCTCGCTGTTCGACTTCCTGACCTTCGCCGCCCTGCTCTACCTGTTCCGCGCCGATGCGGCGCTCTTCCAGACCGGATGGTTCGTCGAGTCGCTGGCGACGCAAACACTGGTGATCTTCGTCATCCGCACCCGCGGTGCCCCCTGGCACAGCCGCCCGCATCCTGCGCTGGCGGCTCTCGCCATTGGCACGGCACTGGTGGGCATGATCCTGCCGCTGACCCCGCTCGGCGC
>JBDHTW010000080.1:0-19835 GCA_039808865.1 Geminicoccaceae bacterium | reverse complement strand
GGCGGCGGAGCGCCGCGACGAGGCGGAGGCGGCCGAGACGCAGGCGCGTGCGGCCGCCGCCGCGCAGGAACGCGCGGTCGAGCACTGCCGGTACCGGCTCCAGGCAGTCGACCGGCGCCGCGAGCGGCAGCGGCTGGAGGCGGCGCTGGCCAAGGTGCACGAGGCTGCGGCCGATGCCGCCCGGCTGCAGCAGCGCCTCACGGCCGATCATGCGACGACGGCGAGACTCGCGGTGGTGCGCGACGCGCAGCGGGAGCACGATCGCGCCGCCGCGGCCCTCGCCGCCGCCGCTACGACCATAGAGCTGCAGCCGGAGGTCGGTCGGACGGCTCGGCTGCAGGGTGCCGCGGACGAATTGCCCGCAGCGCTGGAGCTCACCGAGCGCACCACGCTGGATCTCGCAGGCTGGGGGAAGCTCGTCGTCGTTCCCGGCGGAACGGACATCGCCACCCGGCGCGCCACGTTCGCCACCGCCACGGCGCGGCTGACCGAGGCATTGCGCGCGATGGGCGCCGCCGGCCTGGACGACGCCGAACGCCGCTGCATCGCCCGCAGCACCGCCGAGCATGAACTGAAGGCCGTACGGGATCGTCTCGCCGCGGTGATCGAAGGCACCGGCTGCCCGACCGCCGACGAGCTGACGAGCCGCGTCGCCACGCTGCGCACGGACGAGCCGGTCGACGAGCTTGATGCCAGCGATGATCCCGCAGCCATGACGACGGCCTTGGCCGCGGCAAGGGAACGGCTGACGGCCTTGCGCGCCGCCGCCGGCCATGCCCTGACGGTTCTGCGGCAGAGGGAGATCCAGGCGGCCCAGGCCCGCGAGCATGCCGTGCTGGCCGAGCGGGAGGTCCAACGGCTGCAGGCCGCGATCGCGGCAGCCAGATCCGAGCTTGCCGATGCCGGCGCCGCGCACAGCGATGCCGCACTGCGCGAGGCGGTCGAGACGGCCCGCAACGCCCTGCTGGCCCTCGAAGGCGAGGCGGCACGGCTCGAGCGCGAGCTCAAGCTGGCCGATGGCGAAGCGGTTCGGATGCGGCTGGACATGGCCGAACGGGAGATCGACCAGCTCACCGGCGAGCGCACCAGGCGCGAGCATCAGATCGTCGAGCTGGAGAGCGAGCTTCGCGCGGTCGGCGAGGACGGCCTCGGCGAGCGTCTGGCGGAACGCGAGAGCTGTCTCGCCCAGGCCACCGCCGAGCTGCGCCGGTTGCGCCACGAGGCCATGGCGTGGAAGATGGCCTACGAGGCGCTCGAGCGCGCGCTGCGCGCCGATCGCGAGGCCCTTCTCGCACCCGTCGTCGATCGGCTGCAGCCTTGGCTGCGCCGCCTGTTCGCCGACGCGGTGCCGGTGCTCGACGCGCACAGCCTGACGCCCGCGGCGGTGCAGCGCGGCGGCTTGGCCGAGCCGATCGAGAGCTTGAGCCTCGGCACGCGCGAGCAGATCGCCATTCTCGTCCGGCTGGGGGTGGCCTCGCTGCTCGCCGAGCAGGAAGGCGAGGCACCCAGCCTGATCCTCGACGATGCGCTGGTCTACGCCGATCAGGCACGGTTCGAGATCATGAAGACCATCTTGCAGCGGGCCGCGCGGGAGTTGCAGATAATCGTGCTCACCTGCCGCCCTAAGGACTATTTCGGCCTCGATGCCTGCTATATGCGGCTCGAGGACTGTCGGCGGCCTTGACGGTGGGCGGAATGCTTGCTGCTGGTCCGCTCGGCGCGTGGTCGCCAGCTCAGCATGGCGCCAAGGCGATTGGGTGATGGTATGATGGAAGTGGAGCCGGCGCTGGCCGACGCCGCCTATGCCGCGGAGCCGCGGATTCCCGCCACCTCGGTGACGACACCGGTCGTGGTCGTGCAGTTCCCGGATCTATGGGGGCGCAACATCAGCCCCTTCGGCCTCAAGCTGGAGGCATGGCTCCGGCTGGCCGACATCCCCTACACGGTCGAGCCGAGCACGAGCCTGAGCAAAGCGCCCAAGGGCAAGCTACCCTACATCCGCGACGACGGCCGGCTGATCGGCGACTCCGCGCTGATCATCGAGCACCTGAAGGCGACGCGCGGCATCAACCCGGATGCCGGCCTGTCCGCCCGCGAGCAGGCCGAGGCCCTGGCGTTGCAGCGGCTGTTCGAGGAGCATTTCTATTTCGCGCTGGTCTACAGCCGCTGGATCGACGATGCGGGCTGGGCAACCCTGGCGCCGGCGTTCTTCGGCCGCCTGCCCTTCCCGATCAACCGGATCGCCGGCGGCCGTCTCCGTGGGCGGATCCAGCGCATGTTGCATGCGCAGGGACTGGGCCGGCATCGCCCGGGGGAAATCTACGCCATGGCGCGGCAGGATCTGCAGGCGGTGGCGGACTATCTCGGCGACCGTCCGTTCCTCATGGGCGAGCAGCTCACGACGATCGATGCCATCGCCTATGCCTTCCTCGCCAGCGTGCTCTACGTGCCGTTCGAGACCGACCTCAAGCGGATCACCGAGGACTTCCCGACGCTGGTCACGTACTGCGAGGCCATGGAGCAGGGGCTGCAGCCCGAAGCCTGAACTCAATCGCCGGGGATCGGCTGGCCGGCCGGCCCCAAGGTCAAGAGCGTGTGCGACTGGAATTCGCGGCGGTAGACCACGAGGGTGACGAGCGCCGTCAGCACGATGAACAGAAAGGGCTGCAGGAACCAGCTGAGCGCCGCCAGACCGAAATAGAAGGTGCGTAGCGCCTTGTTGAAATGCTCGGCGGCCCGGCTCGCGACCTCGGCCGCGCTGTCGGCATAGTGCAGGGCCTCCGGCGACAGCGTCGCCGAGGGCGGCGGCGCCGCACCGATCAAGATGGCCACGTAGTTGAACTGCCGCAGCGACCAGGTGAGCTTGAAGAAGGCATAGACGAACAGGCCGACGAGCAGCATCACCTTCAACTCCCAGATCAGCGGCGGCTTGGCGTCCACCGTCGGGATCTCGTTCAAGATCGCCAGCGCCTCGTCGCGCGAGCCGAGGATGGCGAGGCAGCCGCCGATGATCAGGAGCGCCGTCGAGGCGAAGAAGGCGTTGCTCTGGGCCAGGATGTTGACGACCTGCATGTCGCCGATCCGATTGTCGCGGGCCAGCATGCGCCGCATCCACAGGCGGCGGTGCTCGTGCATGCGCTGCATCAGCGAGCGTTTGGCGCCGAGCGCCCCGTCGGCCACGGCGGCGTAACCGATCCAGCAGAGCAGGAAGAACGCAGGGGCGACGAGGTCGGGCCAGCCGATCTCGCTGAGGATATGCTCCATGACCTCCGGCCTCGCTTGCGCCACCACGATCGTTCCCCTACCTGTCCTGGGCCATGTCCAAGACCCATGCAAGACCGCCGGTCATCGGCGTCACGCTCGACAGCGAACCTGCCGGTGGCTACGCGAAGCTGCCCTGGTACGCGCTGCGCGAGAATTACTGCGACGTGATCGCGGCGGCGGGCGGGCTGCCGATCGCCCTGCCGCACGAGCCTGATCTGGCCGAGCACTACCTGGACCTCATCGACGGCCTCGTCGTCACCGGCGGCGCCTTCGATGTCGATCCGGCCCTCTACGACGGCGGCACGCGCCACCCCACGGTCACGCTCAAGCAGCGCCGGACCAGCTTCGAATGGGCGATCACCCGCGGCGCCGTCGATCGCGACCTGCCGCTGCTCGGCATCTGCGGCGGACAGCAGCTGCTCAACGTCGTGCTGGGCGGCACGCTGATCCAGCATCTGCCGGACGTCGTGCCGAACGGGCTCGCCCACGAGCAGCCCAACCCGCGCACCGAGCCGGGCCACGACGTGCTGATCACCGCGGACACGCTGCTGCACCGGATCACCGGCGCCAACCGGCTGCCGGTCAACAGCGCGCATCATCAGGCGGTGGACCGGGTCGGTGCCGATGTCGTCGTCAGCGCCGTGGCGGCGGACGGGGTCATCGAGGCCATCGAGCACCCGCGCCGACGCTTCTGCCTGGGGGTGCAGTGGCACCCGGAATACGGCATCAGCGCCGGTGACACGGCGGTGATCGTCGCGTTCGTCACCGCGGCGGGACGCCGGTGAAGGTCGAGCCCGAGGAGCCGGCAGCGGTCGCGGGCGAGCGCATCGCCAAGGTGATCGCGCGGGCCGGCCTGTGCTCGCGCCGCGATGCCGAGGCGTGGATCGGCGCGCGCCGGGTCGCGGTGGACGGGATGATCCTGGACAGCCCGGCGGTGCGGGTGCGCCCGGGCCAGCGGATCACCGTCGACGGCAAGCCGCTGCCCGTGGCCGAGGCGACGCGGCTGTTCCGCTACCACAAGCCCAAAGGGGTGGTCACGTCCGCCCGCGATCCCGAAGGCAGGGCCACCATCTACGACACCCTGCCGGAGGGGTTGCCGCGGCTGATGCCGGTCGGCCGCCTCGACATCGCGTCGGAAGGGCTGCTCCTGCTCACCAACGACGGCGCCCTGAAGCGACGGCTCGAATTGCCGTCGACCGGCTGGCTGCGCCGCTACCGGGTGCGCGGCTATGGCCGGATCGACGATCGCGAGCTGCGGGCGCTGGCTCAGGGCGTGACGGTCGACGGCATCGCCTACGGCCCGATCCAGGCGCAGATCGACCGGATGCAGGGCGACAATCTCTGGCTGACCGTGTCGCTGCGCGAAGGCAAGAATCGCGAGGTTCGCCGCGTGCTCGAGCATGCCGGGGTCAAGGTCAACCGGCTGATCCGCGTGGCCTACGGCCCGTTCCAGTTGGGCAATCTCGCCAAGCGCGCGGTCGAGGAGGTACTCGGCAAGGTGCTGCGCGAGCAGGTGGGCGGCACCGTGGACAAGCCGTCGCGACCACGGTCGCGGCCGAGCGCAGCCGGCCGCGAGTGAGCCTGCGGATCATCGCCGGCCGACATCGCCGGCGCCGGATCGAGACGCCGGCCGGGCTCGCGACCCGGCCGACCAGCGAGCGGGCACGCGAGGCCCTGTTCGGAATCCTCGAGCACGGCAGCCCGCCCGTGCGCGGCAGCCAGTTCCTCGACCTCTACGCCGGCAGCGGCGCCGTCGGGCTGGAGGCGCTGTCGCGCGGCGCCGCCGGCGTCACGCTGATCGATCTGGCCAGCGCCGCCGTGCGCGTGATCACCGCCAATATCGAGGCCTTGGGCGAGCGGGAGCGGGTGCGGGTCGTACGTGCCGACGCCTGTCGGCTGGGTACGGCTCCCTGCCCGTTCGACATCGTCTTCATCGATCCGCCCTACGGTGGCGGCCTGCTGCCGCCGACGCTGACCAGCCTCGCTGCCGGCGGCTGGCTGGCGCCGGGGGCACGGATCGTGGCCGAGGTCGCGGCCAGGGAGACCGTGTCCCCGCCGACTGCGTTCACGGTCGAGGACGAGCGGTTGTACGGCTTGGCACGGCTGATCTTCCTGCGCCAGGCCGCTGCCGCCGTCTGAGGGCCGGCGCCGACGCCGATCGGCGCCATCGACGCCACCCGGTCGGTACTGATAGCATGCTCCCGTCCGCGCGCAGGCCGTACGCGCGAGTTCCCATGTCGGCGCTGGATGGGGTCATGCTGCATCCAACCTCGCTTCTGGCCGATGCCCTGGCCGACCGCTTGGTCGAAGGCTATGGGCGGATGTTCGGCACGCGCGAGCCGGCATGGGCGGATCTGGTCGTCGTCGCAACGCGGCTGACGATGGAATTGATCGGCGATAGTGATGCGCTCTACCACGACGCGCATCACACGGCACTGGTCACGTTGGTGGGCCAGGACATCCTGCGCGGGCGCCTGCTGGTCCGCCCGTTCGAGCCCGTCGACTGGGCACACGTGACACTGGCGCTGCTGCTGCACGATGTCGGCTACGTGCGGGGGATTTGCCCCGGCGACTCGCCGGGCCGCTGCGTGATCGACGGCAGCGGGACCACCGTGACGTTGCCCCGCGGCGCCAGCGACGCTTATCTCGGCACGTGGCACGTCGAGCGCGGCAAGCTGCTGGTGCGGGCGCGGTTCCGCAATCACAAGCTGATCGACGCCGAGCGAATCGCCTGCGCCATCGAGCGCACGCGCTTTCCGGTGCCGGAAGGCAAGGATCATGCGGCCACCTCGGACGAAGCGGGTCTCGTGCGCGCCGCCGACCTGATCGGCCAGCTCGCCGATCCGCTCTACCTGCGTCGCGCGGGCGCTTTGTTCCAGGAGCTCAGCGAGATCGGCGTCGCCGCCAAGCTCGACTACGCCTCGCCTGCGGATCTGATCGAGAAATATCCGCAGTTCTATTGGACCCACGTCGAACCCTATATCGGCGATGCCCTGCGCTGCCTGCGTCGGACCATGTCGGGCAAGCAGTGGATCGCCCACCTCTACGCCAACGTCTTCACGGTCGAGCACCAGCTCCGCACGCTCGGGCCGGAGCCGGGGCACAATCGGGTGCCGAAGGGCCGAGGCGGTTGCTAGGACGGTCGGCGCGCGAGGCCCGCGCCGACCGTCCGCTGCGCCCAGTCTAGCGGTTCGCCTCCTCGATCTGCCGTTCGGCAGCATCGAAGCTGTCGCGTAACGCGACATAGACATCGGCGTGCCCTTGATCCTTCGGCCCGTTGCGGCTGACGACGATGTCCTTGCCCGGCCGGTGCAGCATCAGGCTGATGCGGAAAAGATTGCCTTTGACGTGGTTGCGGCTCTCCTTCTCGATCGTCACCCGACCGCCGGTAAGGCCAGGACAACGCCGCTCCAGCTCTGCAAACCGCTCGTGGATGCGTGCCTCGAGCGCGGCTGACGTCTCCATTCCGTGGAAATGGATCTGCAGCCCGTTAGCCATGATGCATGCCCCCATTCTTGGCTCAAGGTGGCCGTGCCGCCCACCGCGGCCATCCGGGCCGCCATCGCCTGCCACCGTTGCAGCGGCTGCGGCAATGGCCTGCGCCGAACGAGGACACGATGATAGCGGCATGGCCGCCTACGTCGATGCCTTCATGGTCGAACGGCGACGACAAGCTGCAGGGTGGGCCCGTCGCCGGCCGCTAGCGGGCCGCGAGCTCGACCGGGCCGGCCTGTACCACCATGCAGTCCTGCCGCTGCTTCTTCAGGCGCTTGCAGACACTGGCGGCGTCGTCCTTGCTCAGGCCGACCAGCGTCGCGCGGAACAGGGTGCGGTTGCGCTTCTGCAGGGTGGCGACGCTGACGATGGTGCCACGCAACAGGTCCGGCGCGCGCCGCATCGCCGACTGCAGGGCCTGACGCGCCTGCTTGGACTTCTGGAACGTCCCCACCTGCACCCCATAGGGGTTGCGCAGCTTGCCACGGCTGGGCTTCGCCACGGCAACGGCCTTCTTCGCCGCCTTGCCCGGCCGGTCCGAACGGGTCTCGGGCCGTTCGACCAGAGCTTCCTTGGGCCGGGCGATCGGCAGCGCCACCGCGGCCGCCGGGTCGTCGGCATCGAGACTGGCCAAAACCACCTCGCCGTCGCTCTCGCTCGGGTCCAGTGCCGGTGCGGCGGGCACGGGCTTGGAACGACTTGCCACGAGCAGGGGTGCGTTCGGCTGCTGGCGCCGGAGCATGGCGAAGCCCCTGTCGAGCAGCGCCACCATCTTGGCGTCGCGCGCGCGCGAGGTCTCGCCGCCGATCACCACGGCCACGACACGCCGGCCGTCCTGGACCGCCGAGGCGGCGAGATTGAACCCCGACGCCCGGGTGTAGCCGGTCTTCAGCCCGTCCATGCCCGGGTAGGTGGCCAGCAGGCGATTGTGGTTGCCGTGCACCCGCCCACCGTAGGTGAAGCTCGGGCGCGAGAAGTAACGATAGTACTCGGGGTAGTCGGTGATCAGCCTGGTCGCGAGGCGAGCGAGGTCGCGGGCGGTGGTGAGCTGCTTGGCGTCGGGCAGACCCGAAGCGTTGCGGAACACCGTCCGGGTCATGCCGAGATCACGGGCGGTGCGGGTCATGATCAGGCCGAACCGGCTCTCGCTGCCACCCAGCGCCTCGCCCAGCACGGCGGCGGCATCGTTGGCCGAGCGGGTGACCAGGCCGAGGATCGCATCCTCGACGTCGATGGTATCGCCCGGCCGCAGGCCGAGCTTGGTCGGCGGCATCCCCGCCGCGCGCGCGGAGATCGGCAGCTCGGAGGACAGCTTCAGCTGACCCGCCTCCAGGGCCCGGAAGGTCAGGTACAAGGTCATCATCTTCGTGAGCGATGCCGGCACCACCGGATCGTCGGCATTGCCAGCATCCAGGACGGTGCCCGTATCGTAGTCGAGCAGGATACGGGCCTCGATGCGCGCGCTGGCCGGGGATGCGGCCAGTGGGGCGATCAACGTCAGCCATAGCAATCCAACCAGCAGACGTTCGCCCACGCGCATCATCTGTGTCCCGTTCTCGCGGCTGCCCGCCCAGCCACCGGTCCGTCCGGCAACATGGGCGGGACGGCATATGCTTAGCGGCAAGCGTTAATGTAACACTTAAACCAAAACCCCCCGTCGGCTGAAGGGGAAAATAGCAGGCGACCTAACGTAATAGTAGAATTATTTTCCAGTCGAATCGCTTCTCGCTATCGCCGGCAGAACGGGGAAACGGTTCAGGGTTGCGTGGGCAGCGGTTCCAGCCACCGCTTGTAGACATAGCCGTAGCGTTGGTCCGGAAGACGTACCCGCAGCCAGCCGAGGCTCTCCCCGTCGACCTGAACCTCCGTCCCCTGTGCCAGCGTGTCAATGCGCGCGGCGTCGTTGGACGGGCCATCACGCAGATTGACGTCGGATAGTGCCCGATAGCGACGCTCGGGGCCTATGCTTTCGCTGACGGGGCCGGCGGCCGGCTCGACCGCCGTCGGCGCGGCCGCGACCGGCGGGGCGGTCGGCAGCGAAGGCGGAACGGTCGGGGCCGGCGTCGGCTGGGACCGCTCGGTCGTCGCCGGCGGCGCAGGCTGGCCGGGGCCAGGGGTTTCCGGCGCGGGTCCGGCCGCCAGCTTGGCCTGCTCCGCCGCCGCCCGTTGCGCTTCGGCCAGCAGCGGGCCGATGTCGGCGTTGGCGGGATCCAACGCCTGCGCGCGGGTCAGATCGGTCAGCGCGGCTGCCGCATTGCCCCGCTCCAGCTGCAGCTGGCCCCGCCGGAGGTAGGCCAGCGGATGCGACGGATCGAGCTCGACCGCCCGGTCGTAATCGGCCAGCGCCTGATCCTGCTCACCGAGGCGCGTTTCCGACGTGGCACGGCGGATGTGCGCGATGCGCATGTTCTTGATGGCCGTCGGGTCGCCCGGAACGAGCTTCAACGCCTGCGCATAGTCCTGGATGGCCCGGTCGTAGTCGCCCAGCTCGCTGTAGGCGACGCCGCGATTGTTGAAGGTGATCGCCATCGCCTCCGGGCTCAGATCACCAGCGAGGATGGCGCGGGTGAACGCGTCGACGGCGGCCTCGTAGCGGCCCTCGCCGAAGGCGGCATTGCCGGTATGCACGTCGCTGACGCTGTCGGCACGCACCGGTAGGACCACCGCCAGCATGGCAGCGGTCAGCGCGGCGAGGAGATGCGCTCGGCGGCGCTCCACCATCGACTCAGCCGTTCCGCGCCTGCAGATGCGCCCGTATCCGGTTGGCGCGCTCCGGCTGCGTCACTTGGCGGGTGCGTGCCACGGCGAAACCGTCGTCGGGCACGTTGCCGGTGATCACGCTGCCGGCGGCGACGATCGCCTCGGCCCCGATCGATACCGGCGCCACCAAGGCCGTGTTCGAGCCGATGAATGCACCGGCGCCGATCTGCGTCGCGTGCTTGTGGAAGCCGTCGTAATTGCAGGTGATCGTGCCGGCACCGATGTTGGCGTTCGCGCCGACGATGGAATCGCCAAGATAGCTCAGATGGTTGGCCTTGGCCCCGGGCTCGAGCCTGGTGTTCTTGGTCTCGACGAAGTTGCCGAGCTTCGCCCCCTCGCCGATATCGGAGCCGGGGCGCAGGCGGGCAAACGGGCCGAGCTCCGCACCCGCCGCGACCACCGTCCGCTCCAGATGGCAGAAGCTGTGCACGGTGACGCCTGCACCGATCCGCACGCCCGGCCCGAACACGACGTAGGGCTCGATGCGCGTGCCCGGGCCGACCACGGTATCGGCGCTCAGCTGGACCGTCTCCGGAGCCGGCATGATCACGCCGGCCTCGAGCAGGCGCAGGCGCAGGCGCCGCTGGAGAATGGCCGTCACCTCGGCGAGCTGGAGCTGGGAGTTGACCCCGAGCCCTTCCTCGGCCGCGGCCTCGGCGGTGACGCAGCGCCAGCCACGGGCGACCGCCAATGCCACGGTATCGGTCAGATAATGCTCGTTGCGTTCCGCGTGCAGCGGCAGGGCGTCGAGCAGCGCCCCGAGCCGGGCGGCATCGAACGCCATCACGCCGGCGTTGCATAGCCCGTCCTGCCTCAAGGCGGCATCGGCATGCAGATCCTCGACGATCTCGAGCAGCTCGCCACCGTCGATGCGCAGCCGGCCATAGCCCGTCGGATCGCTGGGACGGATGCCGAGCACGGCTACCGCGGCATCGGCCGCCTCACGGGCCGCGAGGAGCTTGCGCAGCGTGGTGGTGGTCAGAAGCGGCGTGTCGCCGTAGACGACGAGCACGGCACCGCTGGCCGGCAAGGCCGCGCGGGCGCACATCAACGCGTGCCCGGTGCCGAGCTGCGGCTCCTGGAGGACGATCTGCGGCGCCTGCGGGGTCTGCCCGGCTGCCTTGGCGACGGCATCCATGCCTGGCGCCAGCACGAGCAGGGTATGCGCGGGAGCCAGCTCGCCCGCCACGGCCAGCACATGCTCCAACAACGTCCGGCCGGCCAAGGGGTGCAACACCTTGGGCAGGGCGTTCTTCATCCGCGTCCCCTTGCCTGCGGCGAGGACGGTCACGCATAAAGGGGCTGCCATGCCGGGGGATATCTCCGCTGCGCCAGCGCGTCTGGCCGAAGCAGCCAGTTCCGCCCGTGCCATCTTAGCAATTTCGCCCACCTGCTCAACCCGGAGCGGCAAGCCCGTGCCCCATGGTATCCGCGCCCTGATCTTCGATCTCGACGGTACACTGGTCGAGACCGCCGCCGATCTGCATCTCGTCCTGTCCGAAATCCTGGACGAGATCGGCCTGCAGGCGCCTGCGCTGCCAGCGGTGCGGGCGATGATCGGCGATGGCGCGCGGGTGCTGATCGAGCGCACCCTGGCCGCGATCGGTCGGCCCAACGACCCGGCCGAGGTCGAGCGGCTGTTCGATCGCTTCCGCGAACGCTACGCGCAGGAACCATGCCGGCTCAGCGAGCCCTACCCCGGCGCGGGTGAAATGCTGGCGCAGCAGCGGGCCGTCGGGCGCCGTATCGGCCTGTGCACGAACAAGCCGCAGGCGGCGACGGACGGCCTGCTGCGCGCGCTGGATCTCGACCGTTACTTCGATGCGACGCTGGGCGGCGACGCTCTGCCGGGAATCCGCAAACCCGATCCGGCCCATCTGGCGGCGACGCTCGAGCGGCTGGATGCACCGCCCCACGCGGCGGTCATGGTCGGCGACAGCCGCAACGATCTGCTCACTGCGCGTGGGCTGGGCGTGCCGTGCATCCTGGTCAGCTTCGGCTACACCGACACGCCGGCCGGTGAGCTCGGCGCGGACCGTGTCATCGACCGTCTCGACGAGCTGCCGGCCGCGCTGCGCTCGCTGCCGCCGCGCCAAACCGTCTGAGCCGCCGTCGCCGGGCGGCGGCCAAGTCCCCGGCCCGACATAAAAATGGCCCCGAGCGTCGAGCTCGGGGCCAATTTGACTGGTGCCCTCAGGGAGGCAAGAGGCACGCAGCGAACTCGACAGGGAACCAGGATCGATCGATCCGGGGCCGGCAAAGGAGGGCGCCGGCCCGTGCTCACCTATCGAGTGGAAAACTCGATGTCAGGCGGCGACCGCCTTCAGCTCGGCGACGGTGGCCTGGGTGCGCTGGGTCGCCAGCTCGTAGACCCGCTTCTGCGCGCCGACGGCGAGGTCGACGACCTCCTTGGCAACCGCCATGGACTTCTCGGCAGCGGCCTTGGCGCTGGCCAGACCGGCCTCCGGCTTCGGCAGCTCCTTGTTGGCGAAGGCGCTCTTGGCCTCGGCCACGGTCTGCTCGAAATAACCGTACTGCACCTTGGCGATCGCCTGCGCGGCGTCGACCAGCACGTTCTGCGCTTCCTGCGCAGCCGCCAGATTGGCCTTCTGCACGTTGAACAGCGTGTCCAGGTCAACCTTGGGGAGCTTGAACTCGGGAACCTTGAACTCGGGGAGCGAGAAGGGCTTGGCCATAGTGACTATCCTTATTGCTGCACTGCACTAAAAATAGGCTGCGCTCCCTCTACCGCAACCCCCTCCAGACTGCAATGCAGCATTTTTTTTGCGGCAGCCCGTCCCGACCAGGCGCGAATCAGCGGAAAAGCAGGGTCGTAGGCCGACCAACGTGCGGACGACGACCAAAAAAGGGCCGGACCCGAAGGTCCGGCCAAGTCGATCAGGGAGGCTAAAAGCCTCTGGAAGAAGGGGGTTGCCGCCCCCTTCCGTCGCGGATGCGGCGCATTCGCGACCGGCCGACCGGCGCCATCGGCACCGGCCAGTGCAGCATTGGCCGCCAGAGACACAGCGATGCTGCGTTGCGATATATGGGATGCGCGGACCCGTTTGACAGCGCTGGCGGATCGGATCGTCGGTTGCGCCAACACCCGCGGGGCACGTCCGACATCACGCTCCCACGTCCTGGGAACGGGCACCGCGGCCGAAGGTTGGGGGACGACACGTTCGCTGCCGGCGGCGCCCGGGCCTTCGCGTCGCGCCGGCCACTAGGGAGGATGCGAGGACATGACGATGAAGCGGGACGGCGCGGCCGATGCGACGGTGCAGCTCGTCGATCAGACGATGCAACGCGGCCATGGCGGCGAACTGCATCAAACCGCCGCCAAAGGTCAGCCGATCCTGACGACCAATCAGGGCGTACCGATCGCTGACGACCAGAATTCGCTCAAGATCGGCGCGCGCGGGCCGACCATCCTGGAAGATTTTCACTTCCGTGAGAAGCTCTTCCACTTCGACCACGAGCGCATCCCCGAGCGGGTCGTGCATGCGCGCGGCATGGGGGCGCACGGCTTCTTCGAGAACTACGAATCGCTTGCCGAGCTGACCCGGGCGGATCTGTTTCAGCGGCGCGGCGAGAAGACGGAGGTGTTCGTCCGCTTTTCCACCGTCGCGGGGAGCAAGGGCTCGCCCGACCTTGCGCGCGACGTGCGCGGCTTCGCGGTGAAGTTCTATACCAAGGAAGGCAACTGGGATCTCGTCGGCAACAACATCCCAGTCTTCTTCATCCAGGACGCGATCAAGTTCCCCGACCTGATCCATGCCGCCAAGGAGGAGCCGGATCGTGGCTTTCCGCAGGCGCAGACGGCGCACGACAATTTCTGGGACTTCATCTCGCTGACGCCCGAAAGCATGCACATGGTCATGTGGATCATGTCGGACCGGACGATCCCACGCTCGCTGCGGTTCATGGAAGGATTCGGCGTGCATACCTTCCGTCTGGTCGATGCCGCCGGCAAGTCGACCTTCGTCAAGTTCCACTGGAAGCCGAAGCTCGGCATGCAGTCGGTGGTGTGGAACGAGGCGGTCAAGCTCAATGGCGCGGATCCGGACTTCCATCGCCGTGACCTGTGGGACGCGATCCTCGCCGGGGACTATCCGGAATGGGAACTCGGCCTGCAGGTCTTCGATCAGCAGTTCGCGGACCAGTTCGATTTCGACGTGCTGGATGCCACCAAGATCATTCCCGAGGAGATCCTGCCGGTCCGGCGCATCGGGCGGCTGGTGCTCGACCGGGTGGTCGACAATTTCTTCGCCGAGACCGAGCAGGTAGCCTTCTGCACGCAGAACGTCGTGCCCGGCATCGACTTCACCAACGACCCGCTGCTGCAGGGTCGGAACTTCTCCTACCTCGACACCCAGCTCAAGCGCCTGGGCAGCCCCAACTTTCATGAGATCCCGGTCAATAGCCCGCGCGGCTGCCCGTTCCACAACTTCCAGCAGGACGGGCACATGCGGATGAACGTGCCCAAGGGCAGGGCCAACTATCAGCCGAACTCCTGGGGCGAAGGTCCGCGCGAATCACCGGAGCGCGGCTATCGGAGCTACCCGACCGAAGA
Source organism: Geminicoccaceae bacterium (assembly GCA_039808865.1). Lineage (GTDB taxonomy): Bacteria > Pseudomonadota > Alphaproteobacteria > Geminicoccales > Geminicoccaceae > Benzoatithermus. The sequence goes on along the minus strand of JBDHTW010000080.1, from coordinate 5,743 downwards.
GGCCGGCGCCAAGCTGCGGATCCGGCCGGAGAGCTTCGCCGACCATTACAGCCAGGCGCGCCAGTTCTATGTCAGCCAGTCCGTCGTCGAGCAGGGGCACATCGCGGCGGCCCTGACGTTCGAGCTCAGCAAGGTCGAGACGACGGCGATCCGCACCCGGATGGTGGCGCATCTGCGCAATGTCGACGAAGCGCTGGCCGAGAAGGTAGCCCTGGGGCTGCGCCTCAAGGAACTGCCTGCGCCGTGCCCGGCGGCACGCCCGACCCGGCAGGATCTGGCGCCGTCGCCGGCCTTGAGCATGCTTGCCAATCCACCGTCCTCCTTCGCCGGGCGCAAGGTGGGTGCGCTCGTCACGGACGGCGTCGATGCCGACCTGCTCGCCGCGTTGCGCAAGGCGCTCACTGGTGAGGGCGCAATGCTCAAGCTCGTCGCCCCCGAGGTCGGCGGGGTACGGGCCAGCGACGGCACCTGGATCGAGGCGGACGAGCGGCTGGCGGGCGGCCCGTCGGTGCTGTTCGATGCCGTGGCCCTGCTGCCGTCGGCCGACGGCGCGGCGCTGCTGGCGAACGAGGCGGCGGCGCGGGATTTCGTCGCCGACGCCTTCGCGCACCTGAAGTGCATCGGTCACACGGCGGCGGCCGTGCCGCTGCTGCAGCGGGGTGGCGTCGGCGAGGCCGGCGACGGCGGTATCCTGCCTCTCGATTCGACCGAGCAGGTGGCAGCGTTCCTGGCGGCGTGCCGGCAACTCCGCTTCTGGGAGCGCGAAAGCCGGGTCAGGCCTTCCGAGGCGGCGCCGCCGAGCTCACGCCGCTAGGCTCGGGGTCGGGCGCCAGCGGTGCAGCAGCAGCCACACCGCGATCGTCATGTTGACGAGGTTCCAGGCGATGCCGTTCAGGAACGCCGCCTGATAAGAACCGGTCAAATCGTAGATGGCGCCCGACATCCAGCCGCCGAGGGCCATGCCGAGCACGGTGGCCGTGAGCACGAGGCTGATGCGCGCGCCGGCTTCCCTGGCAGGGAAGTACTGGCGCACGATCAGGGCATAGCTGGGCACGATGCCACCCTGCGACAGGCCGAACACGGCTGCCACCACGTAGAGCGAGGTCAGGCCGTCGAACGGCAGGTAGAGCGCCAGCGCGAAGCATTGCAGCGTCGAGCCCACGATCAGCGTGCCGGTGCCGCCGATGCGGTCGGCGACGAAACCGGAGACGAGCCGGCTCACCACCCCGAGGCCGAGCATGACCGACAGCATCTCCGCCCCACGTGCCGGGCCGTAGCCGAGATCGCTGCAGTAGGCCACCATGTGGACCTGCGGCATCGACATCGCCACGCAGCAGGCAAGGCCGGCGAGCACGAGCAGCGCCTGCAACACGTTGGGCGGCGCCGGTAAGTTGGCAGAAGGGCCGGTGCCGGCGCTCTCTCCGGCCGCGGGCTCCAGCCGGGCGCGGCGGGCGAGCAGAAACGTCAACGGCAGCATGGTGAGCAGGCAGAACAAGCCGATGGCGAGGTGGGTCGCGCGCCAGCCGGCGGCGCCGATCGCATGCTGCAGGATCGGTGGCCAGATGGCCCCGGCCAGGTAGTTGCCGCTGGCGACGATCGCCACGGCGATACCGCGGCGGCGGCTGAACCAGTGGGAGACATCGGCGACCAGCGGGCCGAAGGTGGCCGAGCTGCCGAGCATGCCGATCAGCACGGCCTGGGCCAGAACGAACTGCACGTAGCTCGTGGCGTGCGCCGCGGCGATGTAGCCGAGGCCGAGCATCAACGCGCTGATGACCAGCGGCACGCGGATACCGTAGCGGTCGGCGAGCCGGCCCATGCCGATGCCACCCACGGCGAAGCCGATGAGGGTCGCCGTGAACGGCAGCGAGGCACCGCCACGGCCGACGCCGAACTCCGTCTGGACCGTGGGCAACACGACGACGGCCGACCATAGACCGACACCGCCGACCGTGCTGAGCGCCAGCGAGGCGGCGAGCCGGCGCCAGGCGTAGGCGCTGTCGGGCTCGTGCACGGACGAGGTCGCGATGGGCATGGTCATGTCGTTCGGCCGGGATACGGAGCCGCGCAGCGGAACGGGCCTCCTAGCCCGTCGCGCGGAAGGTGGCAAACCTGTCGGTGCAGATCGGGTGTGCGGAATTGCAATTCTCGGAACCGGCGACCAGGGTGGGGCTGCGTTTTTCCGTTTGAGTCACGACAACCGATGCATGATCCGGTACCGGCCAAGATGGTCGCGGCGCTCCGCCCGGTCGCGGGCCTGGCGGCGCTCGTCCTCGGCGGCTCGCGCGGTCGGGAGGCCGCCGGTCCCGCTTCCGACTATGATTTCGGCCTCTACTACGAGCCCGACGCACCTCTCGACGTAGCGGCACTCCGGGCCGCCATCCGCCCCCTCGTCGACGATCCGGCAATGACGGTGACCGAGTTCGGTGCATGGGGCCCGTGGATCAACGGTGGTGGCTGGCTGACCAGCCAGGGGGTCAAGATCGACCTTCTCTACCGTGATCTCGGGCCGGTGCGGGCGGCCATCGCCGAGGCCCGGCAGGGCCGCTTCTCGATGAACTACCAGACCGGGCATCCGCACGGCTTCTGTTCGACGATATGGATGGGCGAGGTCGCCACCTGCCGGGTGCTTCTCGATCCGTGCGGCCACATCGCCGCCCTGAAGGCGGCAACGTGGCCCTATCCGCAGCCGCTGGCCGACGCGCTGATCGCCCGGTTCGGCTGGGAGGTGGGCTTCGCCGTCGACAATGGCCGGCTTGCCGCCGTGCGCGGCGAGCAGACACATGTCGCCGGCTGTGCCTATCGGGCGCTCTGTTGCGCGGCTCAGGTGCTGTTCGCCCTGAACCACCGCTACCTCATCAACGAGAAGGGGGCGGTGCAGGAGGCTGCGGGCTTTCCGGTGACGATCACAGGCTTGGCCGAAACGCAGGCCGCGATCTGGCATGACATCGGCAACGCCGACCTCTGGCCGGCGCTGCACCGCCTGCGTGATCTGGCCGAGGCTCTACGCGCTCTCGTCGAACGCGTGGGAACCTAATGCACGTCGGCGGTCAGGATGGTGTCGCTGGGCTCCAGAAACAGGCTCGGATCGAGTGGCTGGATGCCGGCACGGAGCTGGAAGTGCAGCACCGGCTCGGCCACGTCGCCGGTGTGCCCAACCGTGGCGATCGGCTGGCCGCGCCAGACGCTCTGCCCGACACGGACCAGCAGCGCGTCGTTGTGCGCGTAGACCGTCATGAAGCCCTGCGGGTGGGCGACCAGCAGCAGATTGCCGTAGCTCGCCAAGTCGTGGCCGGCATAGACGACCCTACCCGACTGTGCTGCCAGGACCGGGGTGCCCTCCTGGGCTGCGATGTCGAGGCCATCGCTGCGGGTACCGTCGCTAGCCTCGCCGAAGCGGCGAACGATGGCACCCTGCACTGGCCAGGCATAGCCCGTGGGCACCACGCTCGCGTCGGCAGCCTCCGGCGCGCATGGCTGGCAGGAGGCATCGGGGACGGCGATCGCGATCAGGTGCGGCTCGTAGCCCCGCGCGAGCTGCGGCGCGGTGGCGAGCGTACCGAGCAGGACCATCAAGATGCAACGCGACGACCGGGACATCGTTCGTGACTGAGCTACTCACCAGGGCTTGGGCCGACCCTACACGAACTGCTATCCACAACCACGGGTCAACGACAGCCGAGCTCCCGCCGGTACGACGCCATCGCCTAGGCGCGTGTTCCTTCGAGCACGCGGCGCAGCGTGGGTTCAGCCTAGGAGTTTGGCGGGTTTCCCCGGCCCGACCGACGGCCGAACCGTCCCCGCTCCGGATCGCGAGGTCCGGGCGGAGGGCGCTGCCGGCGTGCAACACCATGCGCGGAATCGCAGCACGTGCGCGGCGACCGGCTCAAGCTTCATCGATGACGGTGCCGTAGGCCTCGCGCATCACGGCGATCTCGGCCAGCTTGGCCGTCAGCGGCGCCCAGTCGTCCTGGCCGGCGATCGGAGCCCAGATCGCCTCGACCTCGTCGATCAGCATCGTGCAGGGCCTGCCCGCGGCGAAATAGGCATGCTCCAGCACCGCCGCATCGACGGCCTCGTGCGCCCGCAGAGCCTTCTCGAGCGGCGCGAACGCGGTCGAGCCGTAGAACTCGGCGGCCGGGCTGCGCATGGCCCGCGCCATGCTCGACACGCCACCATGCCAGTCGAAGAACACCTGCTCGAACGGTGCGCGCGACGCATCGAGGAACACGAACAGCTCCGCCGTCAGCGCATCGTCGGCCGCCTCGCCAGCGGAGCGCAGGCCCAGGCGGCGCAGCACCGCCGTGGCGAGCGCGCGCTGGAAGGCGGGCTGGAACGAACGCAAGGCCCCTTCCAGCTCGGCGGCGGGCGCCAGCGGCAGCAGGCATTCGGCGAGACGGGTCAGGTTCCACAGCAGGACCGCCGGCTGGCGCCCGTAGGCGTAGAGCCCGCCATGGTCGAAGTAGGCGGCGGTGAAGCCGGGCTCGTATCGGGGGATGAACCGCCACGGCCCATAGTCGAAGCTCTCGCCGGTCACGTTGATGTTGTCGGTGTTGAGCACGCCGTGCACGAAGCCGGCCGCCATCCACTGGGCGCCGGTCCGGGCGACGTTGGCACAGACCCGCTCCAGGAACGCCACGGTCCGCGCCGGCTCGTCGTCGCGCCAGAGCCCGGGCATGTAGGTCTGCAGCGTATGGTCGCGCAGCCGGCGAATCTGGTCCGTGTCGTCGTGGTAGGCGAGGCGCTGGAACGTCCCGATCCGGATGTGCGAGTGGCTGAGCCGGACCAGGACCGAGGAGCGGGTCGGCGAGGGCTCGTCGTGCCGATGGAGGGACTCGCCGGTCTCGATCAGGCTGAACGTCTTGGACGTATCGACGCCCAGAGCCTCCAGCATCTCGCTGGCCAGCAGCTCGCGCACGCCGCCCTTGAGGGTCAGTCGCCCGTCGCCGGCGCGCGACCAGGGCGTGCGCCCGCTGCCCTTGGTGCCGAGATCGAGCAGACGGCCATCCATCCTGTCGTGCAGCTGCGCGAACAGGAAGCCGCGGCCGTCGCCGAGATCGGGGTTGTAAACCTGGAACTGATGGCCGTGGTAGCGCAGTGCCAGGGGGCGATCGAAACTGCCGGGCAGCGGAGCGAAGCGCCCGAAATGATCGAGCCACGCCTCGTCGGTCAGCGCATCGAGGCCGACACGACCGGCCCACGCCTGGTTGCGGTAGCGCAGCAGGTGCGTCGGGAAGGCCGCCGGCAGGACGGGATCGAAGAACGGCGCGCCGAGATCGGCGTGACGCGACGACGGGCGGTAGGAGGGCGATGGTGGCATGTGCGAGCCAGTGCGTTCGGGCAATCGAGCTGCAGCAGATTCGGCGACTGCGGGTGATGTAGGGTTGGCGCCGCCCGACGGAAGTGGGCCTCGGCACGTATCGTCGCGGCCGGCCGTCGTCGCCCATGCCGCCAGTCCCGGCCGGCACGATCCGATGACATCGGCGAAACCCTCAACTCAATAGCAAATATTGCGCGTAAAGTTATTACCTATAATTGACAACCTAGCTGCTGTCTCTTAACATTTTCCAACGTCATAGGGAACAAAACTTATATCGAATCATCTCCCAGGCGAGGAACGCATGCAAGAAACTTTACGCAAAGGGTTTGCTGCGCTCGTGGTCGCAGCGGCTGCATGCATGGCAAGTCCGGCAGAGACTATTGCCGCCGACGATCTTCCGCCGTACTTGAAAATGCTGACAGA
>JBDHTW010000079.1:0-20146 GCA_039808865.1 Geminicoccaceae bacterium | reverse complement strand
GGACGAACCGCACCCGCTCCAGCGGCGCTAGCCGGAGCAAGTGATGCAGGTGTGGCCCAGCGGATTGGCGTCCGTGCAGGAGTAGGTGGTGATGTTGCTGCCGCTGGTGCAGGTCTCGGTCCAGACCTCCCAGCACTTCGGCCACGGCGTCCCGGTGCAGTCCTGCCGCTGCGAGCTGATCGGGCATTTGGGGTCGGCGACCTTGACCAGGTTGCCGGTGCAGGCGCCCCACTCGGGTGTCGGCGAGCAGCCGATCGTCACGGTGTAGCTGTTCGGGCTGAGCGCCGTGTTGCTGATCTTGAAGTGCGCGTGATGCGCGTCATCGGTGATCAGATTCTCGGTGATGACGTGCCATTTGCTTGTGAAGCTATCGACCCAGCCGCCCCAATAGTAGGGCGCTTGCGGCGGGCAGTAGATGTCGATGTCCTGGGTCTGGTCCTTTTTCAGCGTGTCCGCGTGCGCCTGCGTCACGCAGCCCGGGACCGGCAGCCCCTTGCTGTTCTCGCGGCAGGGGTCGTCCGCCATGGCGGCACCACTCGCCAGCAGGGTGGCGGCAAGGGTGACGGCGGCCAGGGCGTGGTCGAGCCGCCGCTCGGCGTCGGGAAGCATGGCCATGATCGTTCCTTTTGCCGCGGTGCGACGCCGTGAGCGGCTTGCAGTCGGTGGCGGGATCACTGATGCGGGTGCCAGCCGAAGGCGCTGTTCCGATAGGGCATCGGCCGTGCCACCGACGGGCCGGTCGCCGAGCAGCCGAGGTGGATCCGGACGCGGCCGGCGCCGGCGCCGTCCTGCTGGCGAACGGCAAATCTCCCGCCGACCTCCTTGCCCTGCTCGCCGCGGATGGGCTCGAGCAGCTCGACCTCCGTATGCGGGCTCATGTCGGCGGCCCAGTTCCAAAAAGCACGGGCCCCCGCGGGGCAATCCAGCGCGACCGTCAGAAGATTGTCCGGCTTGACGGTGAGCAGGGCCGACTTGACCGAGACGCAGTGCGGTACGTTCGGGGTGCACTCCTGACCGTCACGGTGCACCAGCAGGCCGGCCGTGGCCCCCGCGGTGCCGGATGCTCCGAGGCAGGCTGCGGCCACGAGAGAGCTCACCCGCGCCATGTGGCCGATGCGCCGGCTTCCTCCAGGCCACGACGGTTTCCGTCCGACCCGACCCCATGAAATCATGGCTGCCTTCCAAATGATGCCGGTCGCTTCGGCGGTTCGCTATCCGTCCAGCCGTGAAACTATGGGCGCGCGTCGAACCGCCAGCAAGCCACCATGGCGCACGAATCGGCGCCGTGACTGGTCGGCCCCGGTGCGGGTGCCGCCGAAGCCGGCCGGGCGCGCCGCTCAATGCGGCGCAACCGGCGCCATCCTGTCCGTCGCCTTGGCCTCGTCGCGCGCGCCGAACCAGGCGACGTACAGCGCCGGGAGGAAGATCAGCGTCAAGAGCGTGCCGACCAGGAGGCCACCCATGATCGCGAAAGCCATCGGCCCCCAGAACACCGTGGGCGCGATCGGGATCATGCCGAGCACGGTCGAGACCGCGGTCAGCATGATCGGCCGGAAACGGGTGGTGCAGGCCTCGATCGTGGCATCCCAGACGCTGCGGCCGGCGGCGCGCTCGGCCTCGATCTGGCCGACCAGGATCACCGCGTTCTTGGTGATCATGCCGACGAGCGCCAGGCAGCCCAGGATGGCGACGAAGCCCAGCGGCCGGCCGGACGGCAGCAGGGCGCCGACGACGCCGATCAGCCCGAGCGGGGCCACGCTCAACACGATGATCAGGCGCTGGAAGCTCTTCAGCTCGAACATCAGCGTGGTCAGCATCAGCAGCAGCATCACCGGGACCACGGCGAGGACCGAGGCCTGCGAGGCGGCGCTCTCCTCGACCGTGCCGCCGACCTCGACCGTGTAGCCTTTCGGCAGCTCGTGGCGCAGCGCCGCGATCGACGGCTCGAGCTCGGCCACGACGCCGGCCGGAAGCTGGCCCGGTGCCACGTCGGCCTGCACCGTCAGCGTCGGCACGCGGTCGCGGCGCCAGATCAGCGGCAGATCCTGATCGTACTCGAAGCTGGCGATCTGGCTGAGCGCCACCGTCCGCCCGTTCGGCAGCGGGATCTGCAAGGTGGGCAGCGTCGACAGCGAGACGCGCTGCTCGTCCGTGGCCCGGGCGATCACGTCGACGAGGTAGATGTCGTCGCGTACCTGCGTCACCGGCGCGCCGGTGATCACGGTGTTGAGCACGCTGGCGATCGCGGCCGAGCTCAGGCCGAGCAGGCGTGCCTGGTCCTGGTCGACCCGGATGCGGACCTCGCGCGTGGGCTCGATCCAGTCGAAATTGGTGCGCAGCGTGTCGGGGCTGGCCGCGACGACCTTGGCCAGATCGAGCGCGATGGAGCGGACCACGGCCGGGTCGGGCCCGCTCACCCGGTATTGCACCGGCCAGCCGACCGGCGGCCCGAGCTCGAGCGGCGCGACCCGGCCGACGACGTCGGGGAACTCCTCGGCCAGCACCCGCTCGAGCTTTGCCTGCAGGCGCAGCCGTGCCGGCACGTCCTTGGCGACGATGACCGCCTGGGCGAAGAACGGGTTGGCGAGCTGGACGTTGAGCGGCAGGTAGAACCGGATCGCGCCCCGGCCGACCCAGGTGCTCCAGCGCGCGACGTCCGGATCGTCCGCGAGCACGGCGTCGAACCGCTTCGACAGGTCGTCGGTCGCGAAGATCGACGCGTTCTGCGGCAGGGTCAGGTCGACCAGGAGCTCCGGTCGGTCGGAGGCCGGGAAGAACTGGCGCGGGATCAGTGGCATCAGCAGCACGGCGCCGGCGAACAGGGCGACGGTGATCGCCAGCGTCAGCCAGCGGGCGCGCAGGGCCAGCGTCAGGAAGGACTTGTACCAGCGCACGACCCGAGGTGGCTCCGGCGGCGGGCCGGGCTTCGGCACCTTCAGCAGATAGAGGCTGAGCAGCGGCGCGAAGACGACGGCGACCAGCCAGGACACCAGCAAGGCTATCGTCACCACGGCGAACAGGGTGAAGCAGTATTCGCCGGCGGAGCTGGCGGCGAAGCCGATCGGCACGAAGCCGGCAATGGTCACGATCGTGCCGGCCAGCATGGCCGCGGCGTAGGTCTTGAAGGCGAACACCGCCGCGGTCGGCTTGTCGTCGCCCTCGGCCAGACGGGTCAGGGTCGCATCGGTCGTCGTCATCGCGTCGTCGACCATGAGCGCCAGGGCGATGATCAGGGCACCCAGCGAGATCCGCTGCATGTCGATGCCGAAGATCAGCATGATGGCGAACACGATCGCCAGCGTCAGCGGGATGGCGAAGGCGACGACGAGGCCCGGCCGGATGCCGAGACTGATGAAGCTCATCGCGAGGATGATGCCCACCGCCTGCCACAGCGATTCCATGAATTCGCCGATGGCGCTGCTCACGGTGACCGGCTGGTCGGCGACGAGATGCGGCTCGATGCCCAGTGGGAGGTTGGCGGTGATGCGCTGCAGCGCCTGGTCGATGTTCTGACCCAGGGCCAGGATGTCGCCGCCGTCGCGCATGGCGATGGCCAGCCCGATCGCGGGCTTGCCGTCGACACGGAACATCGGCTGCGGCGGGTCGGCGAAGCCGCGCCGCACCGTCGCGATGTCGCTCATGCGCAGCATCCGGCCGTTGGCGACGAAGTTCGTGTCGAGGATGTCCTGCTCGGAGCGGAACGCACCCGTGACGCGAAGCGAGATGCGCTCGTCCCCGGTCTCGACGATGCCGGCCGGGTTGACCGAGTTCTGGCTCTGCAGCGCCGCCAGCAGGGCCGTCCGGTCGATGCCGAGGCTGGCCAGCTCCTGCATCGAAAACTCGACGAAGATCACCTCGTCCTGCGCACCGACGATGTCGACCTTGGACACGTCGGGCACGTGCAGCAGCTCGGAGCGGACCTCCTCGACATGGTCGCGCAGCTCGCGCGGGCTGAACCCGTCGGCGGTGAAGCCGTAGATGATGCCGAACACGTCGCCGAAACGGTCGTTGAACACCGGGCCGACCACGCCGCGGGGCAGGGTCGGCCAGATGTCGTTGATGTCGTTGCGCGCCCGCTGCCAGGTTACCGGCACCTCGGCCCCGGTGACGCTGCCCTTGAGGTCGACGAAGATCGTCGTGGCGCCGGGCCGGGTGTAGCTGCGCAGGACGTCGAGACCGGGAATTTCCTGCAGCTTGCGCTCCAGCCGCTCGGTCACCTGCGTGAGGGTGTCGTCGAGCGTGGCGCCGGGCCAGCCGGCCGCCACGACCATGGTCCGGATGGTGAAGGCCGGGTCCTCGTTGCGGCCGAGCTTCACGAAGGCGAGCCCGCCGGCGACGACGGCGAGCAGCATCAGGTAGAGCACGATCGAGCGGTTGTTCAGCGCCCAGCGCGACAGGTTGAACCCGCTCACGAGCGCGCCTCCAGGATGCGCACCTGCTGCCCCGGGTGCAGCGCCTGCACGCCGGCGGTGACCACGATGTCGCCGGGTGCGACGCCGGCGGCGACGACGACGGTGGCGGGCTCGAAGCGGACCACGTCGATCGCGCGCAGGGATACGGTTCCGTTCTGCGGATCGACCACCCAGACCGCGGGCTCGTCGCCCTGCCGCGTCACGGCCGAGGCGGGCAGGCTGATGATCTCACCCTCGTCGATCTCCATCCGCCCGGTGACCGTGGCGCCCAGGCGCATCTCCGGCGGTGGCGCATGCAGGCCGACCTTGACCTCGAACGTGCGCGTCACCGGATCGGCCTGCGCGCCGACCTCGCGCACCCGGCCGGTGGTGTGGATGGTGCGGTCCTCGGTCAGGAAGACGGTGATCTCGGGATCGGCCGGCGCGTTGCGGATCACCTGCGCCGGCACGTCGAAGACGGCGTCGCGGCCGTCCTGCCGGGCCAGCCGGACGATCATCTGGCCGGCCTGCACGACTTCGCCGGGCTCGGCGCCGACCGCGGTGACCACGCCTTCGGCATCGGCGTGCAGCTCGGTGAAGCTGACCTGGTCCTGGGCGAAGGCGAGCTGCGACTCCGCCGCCTCGACCTGCGAGCGGGTGGTCTGGCGCATCTGGCGAGCCCGCTCGTAGACGGCACGAGCGGCAAAGCCGCGCTCCTCGAGCTGCCGCTGCCGCTGGAACTCGCTCTCGGCCTCGGCCGCCTGCCCGCGGGCGGCGGCGAGATTGGCCTCTGCCGCCCGCAGCGCGTTGAGCTGGTCTTGCGGCTCCAGCCGGGCGATGAGCTGGCCCGGGGCCACGGTGTCGCCGACGTTGACCGCGCGCTCGATCATGCGTCCGGAGAGGCGGAAGGCAAGGCGCACCTCGTCCTCGGCCTCGATCCGGCCGGTCAGCACGACCGGCGTCGCCGCCGGCTGCTTGCTCACCGTGACCGTGCGGACGGGTCGCACCTCCGGTGGCGGCGCTTCCGCCTCCTGCCTGCACGCGACGAGCGGCAGCATGGTGGCCAGGAGCAGCGCCCAGCGCCGGTAGTGGCCTCCGACCATCGATGAGTCGCAGCTGCCCATGGCGCGATCTTTCTCCGAGTTCCGCCCGAAATGGCCCGTTGGCTGGCCGATTCCGCACCGGCCACCGCCTGCATCCGGTGCATCACGATATCGACGCGCATCCCGGACCGAGTTTCCCGCCGGGAGCATTGGCTGCATAAGCGGCGGCGGTCAAGCCGACCGGGTCCCCGTGGCGAGCGCCGGCCGGACGCCGCCGGCCAGACGTTGGCTTCACAATGCCCGACATCCCGGCTAACCCTTGCACCATCGATGAGACAGGCACGTGAGACGATCCGCTAAGGGTCGGGGGACCAAACGATGCAAACTCGGATGCAGTGGCGGGGCTGGCCGCCGCCGACGCCTCGGCGTCGGCGCGACGATCGGGCGGGATTGCCAGCGGTGGTGGTCGCCGCCGGCCTGCTGACGGCCATGGCCGGTGCCGCCGCCGCGGAGGATGCCCAGCCGGCCGCCATCCACACCTTCACCTACAGCTACGAGCGCATGGCGTTCGATGCCGCGGACACCAACGGCGACGGTCTGGTCAGCGAGGCCGAGCTGGCGCGCGATGCCGCGGTCGGCTTTGCCGAGCTCGACAAGGACGGCAGCGGCACGTTGACCCCGGCCGAGCTGGGCCCGCACGATGCGGCGGCGTTCCAGCGCGTCGATACGAACCGCGACGGTGTGCTGAGCTTCGAGGAGGTGATGACCAACAAGGTCCGCGCCTTCAAGGCCGGCGACAAGAACCACGACGGCGGCCTGTCCTTCGACGAGATGGTCGAGATCGTGATCGAGGAGAGCGGGCCGTGACCAACGCGCCGACTCATTCGCGCCGGCCCCGGCTCGGGGGTGTGGCGCTGGCGGGTGCAGCCATGCTCGCGCTCGCCGGCTGCATGGATGGTGGCGGCGGCTCGCCAGGTGTCGGCACCGCCGCCGGCGCGGCCGCGGGTGCCGGCGCCGGGCGCCTGCTGTTCGGCAACAGCACCACCGGCATGCTGATCGGTGGCGCTGCGGGCGGTCTCGCCGGCAACATGACCGTCGACCGCGCCACCGAGCAGCGCCGGCAGCAGGAGGCGATCCAGCGCCAGCAGACGGCGAACCAGCTCCAGCTCGACTTCGAGCGGCAGCGGGCCCTGCAGGCCGAGCAGACGCGCATCGACATCGAGGAGCAGCGCCTGTTCCGCCAGTGGCAGCTCGAGCAGGGCCGATCGTGACGGCATCCGTGATCGTCCGTGCCGCCGCGCATGACCGGCGGTACTGACGGCCCGCGGCCAGCTTGGCGCATGTCCTCGAGCCTGAAGCCGCTGGTCGCCTCGGCTTGGCTCCTCATGGTCGTGCTGGTCAGCGTGATCCTGATCGGCGGTCGCGAGGTGCTGGTCCGTCTGGCATTGGCCGTGCTGCTCTGGCAGCTGATCAACGCCATCGCCGCGTTCTACCGCCGGATCCGCATCGGCGGCTGGGTCGCGGCGAGCTGGCAGGCCCTGTCGCTGGGCGTGCTGACGATCGTGCTGGCGCTGCTGTTCGTGATCGACCTGATCGTCGACAATGTCGGCGCGGTGACCGCCGCCGCCCCGACCTATCAGGCCAATCTGCTGGCGCTGCTGCCGCACCTCGCCGACTTTCTCGGCCTGCCGCATCCCGAGAGCCTGGGCCCGCTCGTGGGCCAGGTCGATCTCGGGCTGTGGATCCGCAGCATCTCGCTGGCGCTGGTCTCGTTCACGAGCAATATCGGGCTCGTGGTGCTCTACGTCGCCTTCATGCTGCTCGAGCAGGCGACCTTCCCGCGCAAGATCGACGCCCTGTTCCCCGATCCGGCCAAGGCCGCCTCGGTGCGCGGCCTGCTGCACCATATCGAGAGCCGCATCGAGCGCTACTTGTGGGTCAAGACGATCTTCAGCCTGGCGACGGCGGTGCTGTCGTGGTGCGTGCTGGCCGCGATCGGCTGCCAGCAGGCCGGGTTCTGGGCGCTGATCATCTTCATGATCAACTACATCCCGATCGTCGGCTCGTTCTTCGGCGTGGTGTTTCCCTCGCTGCTCGTGCTGGTGCAGTTCGGCGCGCTCGGGCCGTTCCTTGCCACGGTGGTCGGCCTGTCCGCGGTGCAGGTCAGCCTCGGCAACGTGCTCGAGCCGCGGTTCATGGGCAGCTCGCTCAACCTGAGCCCGATGGTGATCGTCGTCTCGCTGGCCGTATGGGGCAGCATCTGGGGAATCGCCGGCATGTTCCTCTGCGTGCCGATCATGGTGATCATCGTCATCGTCTGCTCGCACTTTCCGGCCACCCGCAACGTCGCCATCCTGCTGTCGGCCGACGGTCGGCTGGACGAGGCGGTCGCGGGCGGCGCGCCCTCGCGCGTCGGGGCTACTCCGAATGCGATCGGATGAAGTAGCTCAATGCGATGATGACGGCGGCGATCGCGAGCCCCAGCGGCATCAGGTCGCGATCGCTGCTCCAGTGGACGACCTGCTCGAGGAACAGCACGCCGAGCATCACCGCGACGATGCCGGCGAGCTTGAACTTGAGGTCGTCGACGTCGCTGGTGCGCAGCCAGCGCGGCAGCGGGATGCGGCTGTCGATGAACAGCGAGTAGAGCCCGAAGGCCACGACCTGGAGGATGGTCGCGAGCAGGACGAGGTCGACGAGCTTGATGCTGGCGAGGAAGATCTCGACGTTGGTGAGCGCGAGCTCGCTCGGCGTCGCCATCTTCACGACATGGCTGTAGGTCTGCACCACACCGAAGGCGAGGAGGGTGATGGCCCCGATCAGCAGGGAGACGATGCCGATCAGCATGGTCAGCCGCGCCCCGGTCAGCATCCAGCGGAGGAGCGGCGGCGTCGGCAGGTCGGTCGAGCGGTCGGCACGGGGCTGGCCCGGCGGATTCGACTCGGTGCTCACGGTGGCAACTCCAGAACTTTGGCGCAGGTCGGCGGCAGCCGCGGATCTGGTAGCAATCTTGCGCCGGCACTGTCCATCCGCGGTGGACCGGGCGGCATCGCGGCTCTTTGTCGATCCCGTCGACGGGACGGGCGTGACAGATGGGCTGTGCACGGCTGTCGGCATCGCTAAGGTGCATGTCAGGCTCGAGGAGGGCCCGGGTGCCGTTCGTCCACGAACCGCAACCGCTGCCCATCCTGCGGGGGTAGAATGCTCACGGGCATGATGACGGTTGGTACCGGCCGTCATTGACGGGGGACAATAATTTTGAGTGACATGGCAATCACGTTCGCGATTGTCGGCGCGGTCGTTGTCCTCTTCGTCTGGGACCGCCTGCCGGTGGTCGTGGTGGCGATGGCGACGGCGCTGGCGCTCTACGCCACCGGTGTCCTCGACCTGGGCCAGGCGCTGGCCGGCTTCGGCGACCCGGCGGTGATCTTCATCTCGTCGCTGTTCGTCGTCAGCGCCGGCCTCGAGGCCACGGGCGTCACCGCCTGGACCGGGCAGTTCCTGATCGCCCAGGCGGGCGAGAGCCGCGCCCGGCTGCTGCTCCTGACCATGGGGCTGGTGGCCGTCCTCACGGCGCTGATCAACCTCAACGGCGCCGTGGCGGCGCTGCTGCCCGTGGTGGTGGTGATGGCCGTGCGCCTCAGCCGGCCACCGTCGCAGCTGCTGATGCCGCTGGTGTTCGCCGGCCACGCCGGTTCGCTGCTGGCGTTGACCGGCACGCCGGTCAACGTGCTGGTCTCCGACGCGGTGGTCGAAGCCGGGCAGGCGCCGTTCCGCTATTTCGAGTTCGGCTATGTCGGCCTGCCGCTGCTGATCGGCACGATGGCCATCATCGTGCTGTTCGGCCAGCGCCTGCTCCCGGACCGCAGCGGACGGACCATCCCGGCCGATCTCAGCAAGCACGCGCGGACACTGATCGAGCACTACACGCTCAACGACGGGGTGTTCCAGCTGCGCGTCCGCTCGGACTCGCTCTATCGCGGCGTGGTCCAGGCGGCCGTCCAGTTCGGCGACTATCCGGGCCTGACCTTGATGGCCATCCAGGCGCCGGGCGAAGGCGGGCCGCTCAGGCGGGCGGTGCTGGCCGAAGGCGACATCCTCATCGTCCGCGGCGACGCAGGGACCGTGGCCCGGCTGGCGGCCGACAAGCATCTGGCGCTGCGCGACGACGATGCGGCTGCCGACGTCGCCGCGACCCTGTTCAATCGTCAGTCGGGTCTGGCCGAGGTGGTGATCCCGCCGCGCTCGGGCTTCATCGGCCAGACGGTGTTTCCCGGCATGGTCACCCCGAGCGGGGACCTGGTCATCCTGGCCGTGCGTCGCAACGGCGAGGCGCAGGGACCGGACGAGACCGTGCTGCGCGAGGGCGATTCGCTGCTGCTGCAGGGGACCTGGAAAGCGCTCGACGAGCATCTCGCCCATCCCGACGTCCTCGTCGTCGATTCGCCGGAACTCGTCCGCCGCCAGGCGGTGCCGATGGGGCCGGGGGCGAAGCAGGCGATCGGCGTGCTCGCGGCCATGGTCCTGCTGCTGATCACCGGTATCGTCCCGCCGGCGGTCGCCGGGCTGCTCGCGGCCGGCACCCTGATCATCTTGAAGGTGCTCAGCGTCGAGCAGGCCTACCGTTCGATCAACTGGACGACGGTGATCATGATCGGGGCGATGATGCCGCTGTCGACCGCCATGTACGAGAGCGGGGCGGCGATCATGCTCGGCGAATCGCTGGTCCGTCTCGTCGGCGACGCCGGTCCCTACGCGCTGCTCGCCGGGTTGTTCGTGCTGACCGGCATTCTCGGCCAGCTCATCAGCAACACCGCCACGGCGCTGATCATCATCCCGATCGCCGTCGCCGCCGCCGGCGAGCTCGGCGTCTCGCCGCGGCCGGTGCTGATGAGCGTGGCCGTGGCCGCCGCCGCCTCGTTCCTCACCCCGGTGGCGACGCCGGTCAACCTGATGGTCATGGGCCCGGCCGGCTACCGCTTCGGCGACTACTGGAAGCTGGGCCTGCCGCTGATGATCTGGTTCTTCGTCGTGGCCACGTTCGTCGTGCCGCTGATCTGGTCATTCTAGCAAGCACAAGACGCGCGGGCCGCCCGCGCGTCAGGGGGGCCAATGAACGACGATCCAGCCGACGACGCGCCGGCCACGCTGCCGTTCGTCTCGACCGGGCATCTGCCGCCGCCCGATCTGGTGACGGCCCTGGTGCGCGAGGCGCACGCCCGCTTCGCCGACGACCGGAGCGGGCACAACTCGACCGTCTATCCCGCGCTGGCCGCCGTGCCGGCCGACTTGTTCGGCCTGTGCGTCGTCGGCACCGACGGCGGTGTCTACGCCGTCGGCGATGCCGACTACCCGTTCGCGATCATGAGCGTGTCCAAGCCTTTCCTGTTCGCGCTGGTCTGCGACGCGATGGGTGCGGCCGAGGCCCGCGACCGGCTGGGGGTGAACGCGACCGGGCTCGCCTTCAACTCGCTGACCGCGATCGAACAGGGCCAGGACGGGCGAACCAATCCCATGGTCAACCCGGGTGCCATCGCCGCCACGAGCCTCGCCCCGGGTGCGACGCCCGAGGCGCGCTGGCAGTTCATCCACGAGGGACTGTCCCGCTTCGCCGGCCGCACCCTGACGCTGAACGAGACGGTCTATGCCTCGGCCTCGGCGACCAACCACCGCAACCGGGCGATGGCGCGGCTGCTGCAGACCTTCGGCCGGATCTACCTCGATCCGGTCGAGGCGATCGATCTCTACACCCGGCAATGCTCGCTCGACGTCGGCGCCAAGGACCTGGCGGTGATGGGGGCGACGCTGGCCGACGGCGGCGTCAACCCGCTGACCGGGCAGCGCGTCGTCGCCGCCGAAAGCTGCAAGCACGCGTTGGCCGTGATGGCGACCGCCGGTCTCTACGAGACCTCGGGCGACTGGCTCTACGAGGTCGGCCTGCCCGGGAAGAGCGGCATCGGCGGCGGCATCGTCACCGTCTCGCCCGGCAAGGGCGCCCTGGGCAGCTTCGCGCCGCCGCTCGACCGTGCCGGCAACAGCGTCAAGGGCCAGCTCGCCGCGCGCTACCTGTCGGCGCAGCTCGGCCTTAGCCTGTTCGCATCCAAACCCGTGGCCTGAGCGCGCAACCGAGCGGGAGACCGCGCATGAACCTCGATCTCGCCCTGGTCCTGGCGCTGCTCGCGGCTGCCATCGTCATGTTCGCGCTCAACAAGCCGCGCATGGACGCGGTGGCGCTGATCATGCTGACCGCGCTGCCGCTGACCGGCGTGCTCAGCGTAGGTGAGGTGCTGGCCGGCTTCAGCGATCCGAACGTGGTGCTGATCGCCGCGCTGTTCGTGGTCGGCGAGGGCCTCGTGCGGACCGGCGTGGCGCAGCGTCTGGGCGATCTGCTCGTGGCCAAGGCCGGCACCAGCGAGACGCGGCTCATCGTGCTGCTGATGCTGGTGGTCGGCCTGCTCGGCTCGGTGATGAGCTCGACCGGCGTCGTCGCCATCTTCATCCCGATCGTCCTGCGCATCGCCCAGAACACCGACCGCTCCCCCAGCCGGCTGATGATGCCGCTGAGCGTGGCCGCCCTGATCAGCGGCATGACCACGCTCGTGGCGACCGCGCCGAACCTCGTCGTCAATGCCGAGCTCGTGCGCAGCGGCGCCGCGGGCTTCACGTTCTTCAGCTTCACGCCGTTCGGCGTGCCGATCCTGGTGCTGGGCATCGGGTACATGCTGGTCGCGCGCCGTTGGCTCGCGACGCGCGCCGACGCCGCCGGCGACGCCGGCCGGCCCCGGCTCGGCGACTGGATCGACGCCTACGCGCTGGCCGGCCGCGAGCAGCGGGTGCGGATCCTGCCGCATTCGCCCCTGGTCGGCATGACGCTCGAGGAACTGCAGTTGCGCAACAAGTCGGGCGCCAGCATCCTGGCGATCCAGCGCCAGGCTCGCTTCGCGTCCGACATCATCCGGCCCACGGCCAAGACCCGGCTGCAGGCGAACGACGTCCTGCTGATCGACCTGTTCGCGCCCGACATCGACATTCCCAAGCTGCAGCACGAACTGGCGCTCGTCCCCCTGCCGCATTCCGGCCGCTACTTCATCGACTGGTCGCAGCAGATCGGCATGGTCGAGGTGATGCTGCCGGAGGGCTCGGCGCTGCTCGGCAAGACCGTGGTCCTGGCCGAGTTCCGCCGCCGCTACGGGCTGACCGTGATCGGGCTGCGGCGCGGGCGGGCCGCGTTCGGGCACGGCTTCGTCGACGAGGAGCTGCGCATCGGCGACGTGCTGCTGCTGGTGGGCTTCTGGACCGACATCCGGCGCCTGCAGAGCCACCGTGCCGACCTCGTGGTGCTGAACCTGCCGGCCGAGCTCGACGAGGTGCTGCCGGCCGGAACCCGGGCGCCGCAGGCGCTGCTGAGCCTCGCCGTCGTGATCGGCCTGATGGTCAGCGGGATCGTGCCCAACGTGCAGGCCGCCCTGATCGGCTGCCTGCTGATGGGAGCACTGGGCTGCATCGACTTTGCCAGCGCCTACCGCTCGATCCACTGGTCGAGTCTCGTGCTGATCGCCGGCATGCTGCCGTTCTCGCTGGCCCTGCAGCGGACCGGCGGCGTCGACCTCGCCGCCAACGCGCTGATCCAGGTCATCGGCGGGGCGGGGCCGGGCGTCGTGCTGGCCAGCCTGTTCGCGATCACGGCCATTCTCGGCCTGTTCATCTCGAACACGGCCACCGCCGTGCTGATGGGGCCGGTGGCGCTGGCGATCGCCCAGGAGCTGCACGCGTCGCCCTATCCGTTCGCCATGATCGTGGCCCTGGCGGCATCGGCCGCGTTCATGACGCCGGTCTCGTCGCCGGTGAACACGCTCGTGGTCGCCCCCGGCAACTACGGCTTCGCCGACTTCGTCAAGATCGGCGTGCCGTTCACGCTGGTGGTCCTGCTGGTGAGCGTCCTGCTCGTGCCGGTGCTCCTGCCGCTCTAGCCCTCAAGGGCCGAACGGCAGCGCCAGCAGGTACCAGCCGACCAGGATGGCGGTCCAGACCAGGAACAGCGTCGCCACGTAGGGCAGCATCATCGCCACCACGGTGCCGACGCCGGCTTCCTTGTCGTATTGCTGGCAGAAGCCCACGACCATGCCGAAATACACGTTGAGCGGCGTCAGCGCGTTGATCGGCGAATCGCCGACGCGGTAGGCGGCGAGAACGACCTCGGGGCCGACGTTCAGCTTCATCAGCAAAGGCACGAAGATCGGCGCGAAGATGGCCCATTTCGGCACCGCGCCGGTGATCAGGAGGTCGAGGATGCCGACGACCACGACAAAGCCGATCAGCAGCACCAGCGTGCTGAGGTTGGCCTCCTTGAGCACGTTGGCCAGCTTCACGGCGGCGATCGTCGCCAGGTTGCTGTAGTTGAAGTAGGCGATGAACTGGCTGATGATCAGCAGCAGAAAGATCATCCCGGCGAGGCTGGCGAACGTCTTGACGATCGCGTTGATCGCGTCGGTCGGCGTGTTGATCGTCTGCGCGGCACGGCCGTAGGCCAGACCGATCACCAAGAACAGCAGCATGATGATGACGATCAGGCTGGCCATGAACGGCGAGCTGCCGCCGAGGTCGCCGGTGACCGGGTCGCGCAGCGGCGCCCAGGACGGGATGGTCAGCACGCCCACCAGGGCCAGCACGCCGATCAGGCCCCAGAAGGCCGCGCGCAGGCCCTTGGCCTCGAAGTAGGTCAGCTCGTCGCCGGTGTCGGCCGGCAGCTCGCCCTTGTAGACGCCGAGCCGCGGCTCGACGATGCGGTCGGTGACCAGCGTGAGCACCACCGCGAGCACGATGGAACAGACGATCGAGAAATAGAGGTTGGCGGTGATGTCGATCGACACGCTGGGATCGAGCAGGTGGATCGCGTCGTTGGTCAGCTCGGTCAGGATGCCGTCGATCGGGGTGATGATCACGTTCACCAAAAAGACGCCGGCGACGCCGGCGAAGGCGGCGGCGATGCCGGCCAGCGGATGGCGGCCGACGCTGAGGAACGCCGCGGCGCCCAGCGGCACCAGGACCAGATAGCCGGCATCCGAGGCGATGCTCGAGACGATGCCCAGAAAGACGATGATGAAGGTGATCGTCTGCCGCGGCGCCACGCTGACGATCTTCTTGATCAGCGCCTTGACCAGGCCGGCCTCCTCGGCGAGCCCGACGCCGATCATGGCCACGAGGATCACCCCGACCGGGCCGAAGCCCATGAAGTTGCGGATCATCGAGGTGAACAGGAAGCGGATGCCGTCCGGTGTGAGCAGGCTGCTGACGGCGGTGGTCTGCTGCTGGAGCTCGTCGGTCGCGACGTCGATCGTCTGATAGGTGACGCTGACGCCCATCAGGTAGAAGACGTGCGACAGCACGATGACGATGGCGACCAGGATGAGGAAGATGACCGCCGGATGCGGGACCTTGTTCCCGATCCGCTCGACGCCATCCAAGATGCGCTGCATGGCGCCTCTCGGCGCCTCCGCTGCCTGTTCCATTCCGCCGTCCCTCATCGAATCACGATCTTCGCCTGCCGTTCGATCGGATCGCAAATCCAGGCGACGGCAATACGTAATCGTCATTTATCGCTTGTCGCCGGGTATTTCTCTACCCTTGCGACCTAGGGCGCATGGTACTAACCACGAGGTTCGAGTCAATCCTTGCCATCCACGTTTGCTTATAGCGCGGACGCTGCTACTCTGCCGCCGAATCGTATGTGGTCGACGGGACCCGCCAAGGCCGGAAAGGTCTTTTGCCGAGGTGTAGCTCGAACTAAACATTGCCGAATTCAACAGCAGAGATCGGGGAACGAGCGGCAGAACAATTTCCTGCGCCGGTGTTTTGCTGCGCTGCGACATATGCAAGGTGTCGCAGGTCATGTCGACCAACGCGGTGATAAACGTGCAATGGTCAACGTTTATTCAAGCTGTGGCCATGACGTGCGCAACGGCGCTAAATGAGCTAACGCCATTGCGGGAGGTGCTGACGGATGTCCCAGCTTGACGATGTGCTCGCCCGGGCCGATGCCGACATGGATGCGGCGCTGGAGCGGCTGTTCGCGTTCCTGCGCATCAAGTCGATCTCGACCGATCCGGCCTATGCCGCCGACTGCCGCGCCGCTGCCGACTGGCTGGTCGGCGACCTCGCCGAGCTCGGCTTCGCGGCCGCCGCCAGGCCGACGCCCGGCCATCCCATCGTCGTCGCGCACGATCGCTCGGCCAGCGGCGGCTCGGCCCTGTTCTATGGTCATTACGACGTGCAGCCGGTCGATCCGCTGGAGCTGTGGGAGCACGATCCGTTCGAGCCCTTCCTCGAGACGCGGGCCGACGGCACGAAGGCGATCCGGGCTCGCGGCTCGTCCGATGACAAGGGCCAGATCATGACCTTCATCGAGGCCTGCCGCGCCTGGAAGGCCGTGGCCGGCCGTCTGCCCATTCCGCTCTCGCTCCTGATCGAGGGCGAGGAGGAATCGGGCGGCGAGAACCTGCCGCCCTTCCTGCAGCAGAACGCGGCGGAGCTGCGCGCCGATATCGGCCTGATCTGCGACACCAACATGTGGGACGCATCGACGCCGGCGATCCAGACCATGCTGCGCGGCCTGTGCGGCGAGGAGCTGGTCATCACCGCGGCGAACCGCGACCTGCATTCCGGCTTCTACGGCTCGGCCGCCGCCAACCCCAACCACGTGCTGGCGCGCATCCTGGCCGACCTGCGCGATGCCGACGGCCGCATCACCATCCCCGGCTTCTACGACGGCGTGCCCGAGCTGCCCGAGGCGCTGCGGGCGCAGTGGGAATCCTTGAATTTCGACGCCAGCGCGTTCCTGGGCGCGGTCGGCCTGTCGGTGCCGGCAGGCGAGAAGGGTCGCTCGGTGCTGGAGATGACCTGGTCGCGGCCGACCTGCGAGGTCAACGGCATGGGCGGCGGCTACCAGGGAGCGGGGTTCAAGACGGTGATCCCGTCCCAGGCTTCGGCCAAGGTGTCGTTCCGGCTGGTGTTCGACCAGGATCCGCACGCGATCCGCAACGCGTTCCGCGAGTTCGTCCGCCAGCGCCTGCCTGCCGACTGCTCGGTCGAGTTCCACGAGCACGGCGCCGGACGCGCCATCCGCTTCCCGATCGACGCGCCGGCGTTCGCCAAGACCCGCGATGCGCTGACCGCCGAGTGGGGCCGTGATGCCGTGTTCATCGGTGGCGGCGGGTCGATCCCGGTGACCCACGAGCTGAAGACGGCGCTCGGCATGGACGTCGTCCTGGCCGGCTTCGCGCTTGACGACGACCGCATCCACAGCCCGAACGAGAAGTACGAGCTCGAGAGCTTCCGCCGCGGCATCCGCTCCTGGGTGCGCATCCTCGATGCGCTCGCAGGGTAGTCCCGGCGGCGGGCGGCCGCGGTCGCGGTGAGGGAGCTCTACCGCGCCATCTGGCGGGTGACCGGGCGGCAGCAGATTCTCCTGATCGTGCTGTCGCTGCTCATCTCGGCCCTGGCCGCAGCCCCGCTGAAGTTCCAGCAGCTCGTCGTCAACAGCCTCGTCCATGGCGGCGAGGTGGAGCGGCTGGCATGGCTGTGCGGGGGCTTCCTCGGCGCCGTGCTGCTGAGCGCGGCGCTCAAGTTCGCGCTCAACTACCGGCTGTCGCTCGTCGGCGAGCGCGTGGTGCTGCTGATCCGCGAGCGGCTCTATACCAACTCCGTCCACGACGCGGCGGGAAGGACGGTCGAGCAGCAGCCCAAGCGAGGCACGCTCCTGACCATGCTCTCGGCCGAGGCCGAGGCGGTCGGCGCCTTCGCCGGGGCTGCCATCGCCACGCCCTTGATGCAGATCGGCACGCTGGTCAGCGTCATCGCCTTCATCCTGGCGAGCCAGCCCTGGCTGGGCGTGCTGGCCCTGGCCGTGGTCGCGCCGCAGGCCGCGATCGTCGTGGCGCTGCAGCACCGCATCAACCGCTGCGTGCGCGAGCGGGTTCAGCTGCTGCGCAGTGCCTCGGACCGGATCTCGGAGAGCGACCTTGCCCGGGTCGAGGCGGAGGTGTTGGGCGAGTTCCGCGACGTGTACGAGACCCGCCGCCGGATCTTCCTGCTCAAGCTGTCCTCGAAGTTCGCCCTGGCCGCGATCAGCGCCCTTGGCGTCGTCGGCGTCCTGTTCCTCGGGGGCTGGCTCGTGCTGCAGGGGCGCAGCGACGTCGGCACGGTGGTGGCCAGCCTGAGCGGCCTCACCCGGATCGAGGGGCCGTGGCGCGACCTCGTGGCCTTCTTCCGCTCCGCGAGCACGGTGCGGGTGAAGTTCGCCATGCTGGTGCAGGCGATCATGCCGCGCCTGGCCGAACCGGCGTCAGACGCCCTCGAGCAGCCCGTCGAGGTCCATGGTCGAGCGCCGGCCTAGATCCTGGCCGTGCTCGCCAAGGAACGTGTCGGCGGCGCCGCGTCCGCGATCGCGCAGCATGCTCAGAAAGTCCCATTCGGCATTGAGCTTGGACGAATAGCCGAGATCGGCCATGCCGTCGTTCTTGATCCGGTGCACGCGCATGCCGGCCCAGGTGGCACCCTCGCCGGTGCCCGGATCGGCCACCTGCCGCAGCAGGGCGATCATGCGCAGCTCCTTGATGGTCGAGGCGTTGAACGAGATCTCGTTGAGCCGGTTCATGATGTCGCGCGCCGAGCGCGGCGTGCCGGGGCGCTCGATCGGGTTGATCGGCACGATGATCGTGTCGCTGGCGTGGCAGTCGCGCACCAGCGGCGTCAGGGTGGGGTTGCCCGAGTAGCCGCCGTCCCAATAGGCTTCGCCGTCGATCTCCACGGCCTGGAACATCGTCGGCAGGCAGGCCGACGCCAGCAGCACGTCGGGTGTGATCTCGGCATTGCGGAACACGCGGCCGCGGCCGGTCCGCACGTTGGTCGCGGTGATGAACAGCTTGATCGGCGAGGACGCGAGCAGCGAGAAATCGATGCACTCGGCCAGGATGTCGCGCAGCGGGTTGTAGTTGCCGAGGCTCAGGTCGTACGGCGAGAACAGCCGCGAGGCCAGATCCATGGCGATGAACGCCGGCGAGTAGTCCAGGGTCCAGCGTCCGAACAGGATGTCGAGCGGGGTGCGGCGCAACGGGCTCATGAGCGCCGCCTCGGAGACCTTGCGCCAGAAGACGGCCAGCGCCTCGCGGGCACCCTCGGCCCCGCCCTTGGCCATGCCGAAGGTCAGCACGGCCGCGTTCATCGCCCCGGCCGACGTGCCGGAGATGCCGTCGATCCGCAGCCGCGACTCGTCCAGCAGCCGATCCAGCACGCCCCAGGTGAACGCGCCATGCGCACCACCACCTTGAAGGGCAAGATCGATCAGGATCGGCTCGCGGCTCGCGCTTGGCTCGGATTCGGTCGACATCATACCTCGCTACCGCAGATACGTTCGTTCTCCGGGACCACCATGCGCGGCCCGGTATGGGAAGTCAGGCTTGTTCCGCATCGGCGGTGCCCGCGTGCGCAGATAGCGTGCCGTCCGGGCGCCGCGAAGCTGGTCAATAGCCGCGGGCGACGATCGGCCAGACGTCGACGACCTCGTCGCCGCGCACCACTTGGTAGCGCGCATGCAGGTTGACCGTCGGGTCGCAATGCGGGGTCAGGAGTTCGATGACGGCACCCGGCTTCGGTGGCTCGCCGGCCGGGAAGTCGATCGCGCCGTGCTCGTCGCCCATGAAGCGGAAGCTGGCCCCGGCGGGCGCCCCGCGCACCGGCACCGCCTGGCCGGAGTCCGTGGCGAGGGCCTTGAGGCCGGCATCGACGACGACCCGGTTGGCACGGTTGGCGGTGATCACGGACGCCGCCACGAACAGCGACGGCAAGAACGGGTTCGCCTCGTCCTGCAACGGGACCGCGCCGTAGCAGCTGTCGAGGAACAGGAACGAGCCGGGCTGCAGCTCCGTGAACAGCCCGAGCGTCGGGTCGATGAAGCTGGTGCCGGTGCCCCCGCCGGTCACGATCGCCGGCGGCAAGCCGGCGATCTGCAGCATCGCCAGGAGCCGGCGCACTGCCGTCGCCTGTGCCTGCACGCGCGCCGACCGCTCGGCGAACGGCTGCACCTGCTGCAGGTTGCCCCAATAGGCCTGCACGCCGGCGAAGCCGAGGCTCGGGGCGGCGGCGATCGCCCGGGCCACGATGAGCGCCTGCTCCGGCGACACGCAGCCGGTGCGCCCGACGCCGACATCGAGCTCGACCAGTAGCGGCAGGGTTCGCCCGACGCTCGTGGCCAGTTCCGCGAGCGTCGCGACGTTGTCGGCGTCGTCGACGACCAGCATCAGGTCGGCGCCGTCGGCCAGCAGCGTGCGCAAGCGCGTCAACGCCTGCGTCGAGGTGAGGGGCGAGGTCACGAGGATGCCGCCGAGCCCGGCCCCGGCCATGGCCTCGGCCTCGGCGATGGTGGCGCAGGCCGGCCCCAGCGCCCCCGCCGCCGCCAGCCTGCGGGCGATCTCGATGGACTTGTGGCACTTCGCATGCGGTCGCAGGGCCACGCCGACATCGGCTGCATGCGCCGTCATCGTCGCGATGTTCTGCTCCATGGCGTCGAGATCGAGCACCAGGGCAGGTGTCGGTACCTGGTCGCGTTGCATGGCTACTTTCCGCGGCGCCGCGCCGATCGTGCGGTTCGGCGTGGCTGCCGAAGCGGAAGATGGTGCCGCAGGCCAGACTCGAACTGGCGACCTGCTGATTACGAAT